>NZ_JBAYUV010000014.1:0-71013 GCF_041674905.1 Hyphomicrobium sp. | reverse complement strand
TTCGAGGCAGGTGGGCAGCAGCATCTGCTGGCGACGATCCTCGCCTTCTACAAATCGGCCCATGTAAGCCTCCCTGATGGATCGCAGGAAGCATGGACTGATTTGGCGTTTTCACACCGCCACAGGATAATGCAGACATTCCCTTCAACAGATCGCTATCACCCTGGCTCTCAAGTGCGCAAGTCTGCTCTGTATAGGAGCGGACCTTGGGAATCGTAGCGCCACTTCAATGACATAAGTGTTCGCACTTTCATCCTGTCCGGCGCGCCATTCGGCCTGCAGGCCGCAGCATATCATCATCCAAATCGACGCTTGGCGGAAGTTGGCATCTAAGTCTGCTGTTCGACCAATAGCAGCGGTCGGAGCGAACTCGGTGTCAGTCCGCTTAGGGCCGGAAACGGCACCACGCGGCTGAGTATGTGATGCACCGCACACGATTGTGTCGACACGAAGCGGACATCTGCTGGGTGCCGTCGCGCGGGCGCTCGTACCGTTTGCATGGATCCGGACCGACTACAGCGGCAAGAGGTCGATGGTGACCAGTTCAGCGAGCTTGATCGCGACGTCTGCCATTGCGTCGTCTGCCGTGTTCAAACCGGTTCGCGAGCCGAGCAGAGGGCTGACTTCACGGAGAGCTTCATACGTCGTGTTGTGTACAATAGGAACGAGCCGGTTAAGCGCTAGGAGTGCAGAAAGCTCCTTTTCCGCAATGCCCTCTCCCTGAACGCGGCGGATGAAAGCAGGCGTTACCAGCACGATCCCGGCTCGCGACTTTGCCAAGCCTTTGTCAATTTCGCGAAGCAAAGGCGTGCCAAGGGGGATGTCCTTCTCGCTGAACCATACCGAGACGCCGCGCGACTCGAGTAGATCGTGCAACTCCTTCGCGGCTCCTTTTCGGTCGTCCCACGCGTGGCAGAGGAAGACGTCCCTAATGTCAGGCTGGGGCGCTCGCTTTTCGACGCTTTCACGGACCGGCGTGAGTGCACGCACTTCGTCATGCGTGTAGGCCACGGACGAACCCGCTGGCGACCATCTCGGCTTGGCGCTGCTGCCAGACCCGCCCCTGCTGCTCCGGCCGCCGCCACCGCTTCCCGACGAGGAGTAGGATGGGTACGAGCACGACTCGTAGCTGCTGTAGCCGCGGTAACGGCTATAGCGGCCACTGCATGCAGGGCAGTTCGCTGCAGCGCTCGATGAGCGATGGCCCCGTGATGGTGCTGTACATCTAGCCATGTGACAGAACTCCACTCCTCTATGGTCGGCAGCGTGCCCGATTCGGTTTGTGTGGGCGAGATGCCACTTCCACTCCTTCCGCGGTGCGGATGCAGACGCTCCGAGCATGCTGTAGCTGCTCAGGCCCGCTGTGGGTCAGAAGCGGAGGTTGAGATCCCTGATCACCAGGTCCGCTTTGGCTCCATTGCATTAAGAGCCGGCATTGCTGACGCGGCGAAACTCACACTTCAGCCCAACTTCATCCCGCCTCGCTGACAACCTAGAGGGTAGGTAAGGGCTCAAACAGTTGACAATCCTCCGCTAAAGCGCGCTCAAGCGCTTCGAGCGCGGCCATCAAATTGTTCGAACATTTTCCGCTGAGGCGCGCCATTTGCGAACAGATTCGAACGAACGCATCGCCGTATGCCTGGCGCAGGCGAGGCACGACGAGGTCCGAGCGCCTCAACCCGTAGGCTCTCCCGGTGAGACGTTGATTTACGATCGGCTCTTGCCGACGAGCCCGGCGACGGCGATGCCGATCAGCATTGCTGGCACAAACACGAGCGTCCCGGTCGCGGCGAGCCCCAGCGACGTAATCGCCGGACCCGGGCAAAAGCCGAACAGCCCCCAGCCCAATCCGAAGATCGCGGATCCGATGACGAGCGGTCGATCGATGGTGCTCCAGCCCGGCAAATGAAAGCTGTCATCGAGAAGCGGCTTTGACCGCCGGAGCACAAACCGATAGCCCGTGGCAGTGACCGCGATGGCGCCAGCCATCACGAAAGCCAAGCTCGGATCCCAATGTCCCGCGACGTCCAAAAAATTCAAGACCTTTGCGGGATTGGCCATCCCGGAAATGACGAGCCCGAGGCCAAAAATCAGCCCGGCGGCAAGATTGATGAGAAGGCTCACGCGCCGCCTCCCACAATGTGACGGCTGACGAACACTGTGAGAGCCGCCGCCGCCATGAAGACAATGGTTGCCACGAGGGAGCGTTTCGAGAAACGCGAAAGTCCGCAGACGCCGTGCCCGCTTGTGCAACCGCCACCGAAAGCGGCGCCAAATCCGACAAGAAGCCCGGCGATGGCCGCGAGCGGTATATTTTCCGATACCGTTTGTGCGACGGCGCTGCCGGTGACGGCAGTCCAGACGAACGGCGTCGCGATGAGGCCGATGATGAATGCCAAGGCCTGCTCAGGCCTGCCGTCGGCCGCCGGCGCGATCAGCCTTTTCACCATGCCGCTGATGCCTGCGATGCGCCCGTTGGAATAGAGGAGCAGAACCGCGGAGATGCCGATCAGCGCGCCGCCAAAGGCCGACGCCAAAGGCGTGAATTCAGTCTCAATAGCCAACTTCGAAGCCCTTCGCGCTCGTTCCGATAACAGCCACACGATCCTACCAAGGACGTAGCGCCGACTCCATGCGACGCGTCAAATTCAATGTCGACGCACCTGCGGCGGCATCATCGAAGCCGTCCCATTGCTGGAAGGGTTCAGCGCAGCCGGCGTCGCGTCCTTGCCGTCGGCGACACCCGCGCCGCCCAGCGCCTTGGAACGCGCCCGATGCCGTTCAGGAAATACCGATCCGTCGCTTGCGCATTCGGAGATGCGGCCATTGCTGCGACGGCGACCACAAAAACGCGTACGCCGCGTTGAAAATTCCCCCCACGCTGACCCCCATGCCGAAAGTTCCCCGAGGGCGACGCTAGGGACAGTCATGATCGATAAGAACGAATTATTGCGACTTAGCTTATGCCGGTACCCGGCCTTTGCGGCGGCTCCCAAGCTGGAAGAATTTTAAGCTGCCTAAATTTAACAACGCTATTTCAGTATGGTAGAATTTCGCACTCCCCTGTGCGGCGACCGTCATTGCGAATTTGTGATTGTTTGATCTTCAAACCGCCACTAGGACGGTTAAGCTCCCCCAGCGTTCGAAACCGCAATTTGGGTCAAACTCGGATCGTCGGCTCCGAATCGAGCTGGTGCGCAGGTCGGCTCCGCCCCATCGCCATATGAGATTTGCGCTACGCTAGAAATCCCCAATCAAGTGTGCACGATGCAAAGAATCCTTTTTCGCCACCGGGTGGAGGTGGCGGCTCGTTACGCCTGGTTCAAGGTCAAATATCTGCTTGGTCAGAATATCGGCGTCGACAAGAATTTCCTGGCAGGCCACGCAGCCGTACGCTTGTCCAAAGGGCGTCTTCCCCAAGGTATACGCATCACGTGCTCGGGACGGCGAGACGGCGTGGGAATGCAGGCGATGGCCCGCATCTCAGGCATGAATTTCGCCAAAGCTTTCGGCGCCACATACGTCGACAGTCCTTTCCCGCGTCTCGATCATGCACCGAACGAGCAGCAGGATTGGTGCAGCGCCTGGGAAAGCTGCCTCAATCTCGGCAAGGGTGAACCGGACCGCGATGACGGCAACTATGTCGTTGTCGATTACAGCGACTATCTTCTGAAAAAACTTCCGATCGACGAGCGAACCGTATTGCGGTTTCAGCAGTGCTATTGGCTGAACAGGCATTATCCCGATTCACTCAACGCGATTTCCGAGTCCTTGCGATCGAAATTCAGATTGCCGCCAACGCCTCGCGAGCGCGGCCAGATGCTGGTCGCGGTTCACGTACGGCGCGGAGATGTCGGAAACGCGCTCAATTCTCTTCGCTTCACGCCCAACGATGCAATCGTGCGAACGATTAAATCTCTTCGTGGCATCATTGAAAAAGCGGGAGCAAAAGCGACGTTTCAGGTCCACTCACAAGGTCTCGACAGCGATTTCCGCGAGTTTTCCGAAATAGGCTGCGAACTCTATCTCGACTCCGATGCGATATGGACCATGGAAAAGCTTGTCGCATCGGACGTTCTCATCATGGCGAAGAGTTCGTTCAGCTACGTCGCCGCGCTCATCAATCGAGGCGTCAAGTTTTACGAGCCGACATTCAACCCACCGCTTTCGTCCTGGATCGTCCGGCAGAACGATGGCACGTTCGACGAAAGCCATGCGCTCGACCGGATCACGGAACACCTGAGCGCCGAAAGCGGATCGCGGTTCAGCCCAGCGCGACGATAGCTCCCGCGCAGATCTGAGAACCTTCAAAAACTTGCACCACGGCAATGCGGGGCAGAGAACGTCAGACCCGATAAATTGAATTCGAAAGCAAGGATCGGAGTGCAACACCAGGCATTGCCCCTTTATGCTGAGCAACACGAACGATGCAGAAAGCTCGCAAAATGCTTCCCGCCCCACAAACGCCCAAGGGCAAATTGAAGTCCGCGCCGAAGGCCTCGGCACAGGACATGGAAGCGGTCCGATGGGCGGCCGTGAAAGCGCGCGACGCGGCCTTCGAAGAAAAGTTCTATTATTCTGTCGCCACCACGGGCGTCTATTGTCGGCCCTCGTGTTCCGCACGACTTGCAAGACGGGAAAACGTGGCGTTCCACACATCATGCGCAGACGCGGAAAGGGCGGGGTTCCGTCCCTGCAAACGCTGCAAGCCGAATGAACCCTCCCTTCAAGACCAATACGCCGCCAAAGTCGTCGAAGCGTGCCGCCTGATCGAGCGCGCCGACGAACCGCCCAAGCTGGGCGACCTCGCGCGCGCGATCGGTCTCAGCTCCTATCACTTTCACCGCATCTTCAAGGCGGTTATCGGCCTTACCCCGAAGGCCTACGCTGTCGCGCACCGTCAGAAACGTGTTCGCGAAAACCTTGCAGGGAGCGCTTCCGTGACCGATGCCATCCACATCTCGGGCTTCAATTCGAGCGGGCGTTTTTATGCCAATTCGGCGGACTTCATAGGCATGACGCCGACGGACTTTCGCGCCGGAGGAACCGCTGCGGAAATGCGCTTCGCAGTTGGCGAATGCTCGTTGGGATCGATCCTCGTCGCCGCCAGCGCCAAAGGCATAACCGCGATTTTTCTCGGCGACGAGCCGGAGAACCTCGTCCGCAATCTGCAAGACCGCTTTCCCAAGGCGACCCTGATCGGCGGCGACAGCACATTCGAGACAATCGTCGCCACGGTCGTGGGCTTGGTCGAAGCTCCGGATAAAGGACTCGATTTGCCGCTTGATGTTCGCGGCACAGCCTTCCAGCATCGCGTCTGGCAGGCGCTGCGCGAAATCCCCTCGGGAACGACGGCAACCTACAGCGAGATCGCCGAACGCATCGGCATGCCGAAAGCTGTCCGGGCGGTAGCGAGTGCCTGCGCAGCGAACAAAATCGCCGTCGCAATCCCCTGTCACCGGGTCGTGCGCAACGACGGCTCACTATCCGGCTACCGTTGGGGCGTCGAGCGCAAACGCGCGCTTCTTAAACGCGAAGCCAAGCCCTAGAAACGCGACGCGCGAACGTCGTCCGCTCAACGATGCGCACGCTCAAACCTTGAGCTTGTCTTCCGTCCTGAGGTCGAAATCGCTGGCATCGTGACGCTCGCGAAGCTGGCGCGCAGGATCGCCGGAGGTTCGGTTGACCATCTTCCCGCGTTTGACCGCCGGACGCTCTGCAATCGCATTCGCCCAACGATTAAGATGAACATACGACGGCGCATCCAGAAACTCGGCGGCGCCATAAACCTCGTTGCGTACAAGCCCACTATACCATGGCCAGATCGCCATATCGGCAATGGAATAGTCCCCGCCGGCCATGAACTCATGAGCCGCAAGATGACGATCGAGTACGTCCAATTGCCGCTTCGCCTCCATCGCAAAACGGTTGATCGCATACTCGATCTTGATCGGAGCATAGCTGTAGAAGTGACCGAAGCCTCCGCCGAGGAAAGGCGCACTCCCCATCTGCCAAAACAGCCAGTTCAGCGCTTCCGTGCGTTTAGCCGGGTCGCTCGGCAGGAATGCACCGAACTTCTCCGCCAGATAAAGCAGGATCGAGCCAGATTCGAAAACACGTCGTGGCGCGCTCCCGCTGCGATCGACAAGCGCCGGAATCTTCGAATTGGGATTGATCTCGACGAAGCCGCTGCCGAATTGATCCCCCTCTGTGATGCGGATCAGCCATGCGTCGTACTCAGCGCCGCTGTAGCCGCGCGCGAGCAATTCCTCGAGCATCACCGTCACCTTGACGCCGTTCGGCGTCGCCAGCGAGTAAAGCTGCAGCGGATGCTTGCCGACGGGCAAATCTTCCTCGTGCGTCGCCCCGGAAATCGGCCGATTGATACTGGCAAACGCGCCCCCGCTCGGCTGTTCCCACGTCCAGACCTTGGGCGGCGAATAGCTCGCTGAATCGCTCATGTTCGATGCCTTTTGCTCAACAGTCGTCGCGCAGTATCGATGCGGCGCGCGAACGCATCAATCACGATCGGGGACCGCACGACAATACCTGCGCGCGAGACGGGTCGACGCATCGAGGCGACTAGCGCGTGCTCGATCCCGATGACAAAAAGTCTTTGATCGACGCCGCCAGCGCGTCCGGCGCGATCACGCCGATCGACATATGGGTTCGCTCGTTGATTTCCATGACCCGAACATCGCGAAGCTCGCGACGGACGCGGTCGATACTCGCGCGCCGGAAGGGCTGCGCCGCTCCTTTCTCGAACTCACGCAGCTTGCGCGCGAGATCGGTATCACCGTTGTCCTGCGGAAAGAAAGAGGTGCCATAGATCGCCAACGCTGGTGCGCCGACTTTCGTATAATCCCGCCGCCACGTCCCGAGCGTTTGATGAAGTGCCCCAAACACCTCGATCGATGGAATAGGGTCCACCTGTCCATTCGGCGCGATGCGCACGGCGTCGCGAAGAAACGCTTCGAGCGCTGGCGTCCACGGCACATCACGGCCGATCCAGGCTGCACGATACCAAGTCCTCAACGCATCGAGCGAGCGCAGCGTCTCCGGCTTCGGACTATTCGCCGCCAGCATATCGGTGAAGGCTTTGAAGAACACCGGGTCCGACCAGTCGTAGCCGCCTTCGAGATAAACAATCTTGTCGACCCGATCCGGATATCGCCCGGCGAATTCCGTGACCTCATTGCCGCCCATCGACCAGCCCAAAAGATTGGCCCGCTGGATATGAAGGTTGTCGAGCAGGTGCACCAGGTCGCCGACAAGAGCGTTGGAATCGTAGGGGCCTGCAGGCGCTTCCGACTGCCCGTGCCCGCGCCGCGCGTAGGCGATGACATGAAACCGGTCGCGCAGCAGAGGCGCCAGATCATCGAAAACATGCGGACTGTTGGCGATGCCGTGGATCAGGATCAGCGGTGGCCCATCGCCGCCCCAATCGAGATAGTTCAGCCGCACGCCATCGCCTTCAGAAAAAGCAGAGCGGTGTGGAGAAACATCGGTCTCGAAGTCCTGAGCCTGCGCTCCCGCGACTCCACCTTGAATTTTGCCGTCCATATGTCCGACTCCGAACAGAGCAACCGCGACCAGCGAGCAGAGCAGGAATTTAAACTTGGAGATAAAGCCCATCATGCTCCGCAGCCGAAGTCGCGCCGCTCTCAAAATTCGCCCGCCATTCGTCACTCATGATCAAACGGCAATCATAAATGAATACTCAACACCCAACCCGACGGCCTTTTTTGTTTGCGATCGGACAACTTTCCCGGCTCCGGATCGGCTATCTTCGCGCATCCGATTCCTCCGCATGAGAACGCACCCATGCTCTCCGACGACGTATACCGCGACCGCCTGGAAAAGACGCTTGTCGAGCTTGAAGCTTGGGCGAATGCCACGCGCGGCAGTGCCGATATCGCGATCACCGCCTCGGACCGGTACTGGCGCATGGCGGTCTTGCCCTTCCTACCCAGCGCCTGCTCGTTCGAGCTTTTGATCAAAGCCGATCAGACGTTCGATCTCGTGCTCGACGGCGAAGTTTACGAAAACAGGCCGGTCGAGCGCTTCGACTTGTTTCCGAAACTCGCAGCCGCCATTGCCGCCGGCCGCGTCGATAGAATTGAAACGCGCAATTCGCAAACCGGAATTCTGATCGACATCGCGACGCGCGTTGAACTCGCACCGGGCTGGGATTGGATCGGAAGCCGCAAAGTTCTGAAACGCTTTCTCCAGCCGCTCGAAGCGAACGAGGAACGTCAGACCCGCCGCTTCCTGTCCTATGATCGTTAGGCAGCCGTAAGCCGGCCGAGCCGCTTCACCGCGACGATCTCTCCCGACGTTTTCCTGATCCGCTGCGCCGCCTCATGAAGCGGCTCCAGCGCCACCTGCATGTGATGTGCGTTGGCGTGAACCATCAGCACGCTGTCGATCATGAGACCGACGTGACCTTTCCAGAAGACGAGATCGCCGCGCGTCATCCCTTCGAGATCGTCATCGATCGAAACGCTTTCGCCGAGTTCCGCTTGCTGCATATCGGTGTCACGCGGCGCAACGATGCCCGCGGCGAGCAGCGACGTCTGGACGAGACCCGAGCAGTCGAGGCCGATGTGCGTTCGTCCTCCCCAAAGATAGGGCGTGCCGATGAAGCGCTCGGCAATCTCTACGAAATCACGCGCATGGCGATCCACAAACGTTGCGTGCCGCGCGTAAACGTAAGCTCCACCCTCGAGCTCCAGAAATCGTTCATCGCCGCTGCTGACGGTCAATAACGCATTCATCGCCAGATAAAGCAGCGGCGGCGATTTGATGTCGGGCGCGCCGTAAACGAATGTGCCGAGGCTATGAATTCTATGCGTCGGCCACGCGAGGCCGCGCCGCAATGCATCGGATGGCACGTATCCGACGTATCCATCACGAGCGAGCTGTATCCACGCCCATCCGCCCGCCTCGTTAAAAATCGTGACCTGTTCCCCAAACAACGCTTCCGTCTCGAAGCCGTAAGAAGGGTCCGGCAACTTCCTGAGAGGCACGGAACTTCGCGCGACCACGGCCGCTTCTCCGGCGACATATCGATCGGCTTTGACAACACCCTCCAAAGCCTTCGCCGCGAGATCGCTGCGAAATGCATTGCGTCGCGGATCGAGAGCGCCCGATGCGAGCCTCGAGACCTTGGCCGTCACGATGCCAACTCCCGTTTCAGATAGTCCATCACGGCGCGCGCCGTTTGCGGCTCTCCGCCTTTCGGCCCAAGCGGCCGCGCGGCCGGGCGCCAGCCATAGAGATCGAAATGGGCGAAACGGCGGGCTTTACCGACGAAGCGTTTGAGGAAGAGCGCGGCCGTAATGGCTCCGGCAAAAGGCGACTCCCAGACGTTGTTCATGTCGGCGATATCGCTATCGAGGTGACGGCGATACCCGCTCCACAGCGGCATCCGCCACAGCGGATCGCCGATCGATGCCGCCAGCGGCGGCAGTTTGTGCCCGAGATCTTCATCATCCGTGAAGAACGCCGGAAGATCAGGACCAAGCGCACTGCGCGCCGCGCCGGTCAGGGTCGCGAAAACAAAAATGCTGTCGGGCTCGTCACTGTCGGCGAGCGCCAAAGCATCGGCAAGAACGAGACGGCCCTCCGCATCCGTATTGCCAATCTCGACGCTGAGACCCGCGCGGCTCGCCAGCACATCGCCGGGACGGAACGCGTCTCCGCTGATGGAATTCTCAGCCGTGGGAATAAGGACACGCAGCCTGCACTTCAGACCCTGGCCCATGATCATGTGCGCCAGCGAGAGCGCCGTTGCAGCGCCGCCCATGTCCTTCTTCATAAGCAACATCCCGCTCGCGGGCTTGATGTCGAGACCGCCCGTATCGAACGTGATGCCTTTGCCGACGAGTGTAATCTTAGGTGCGCCCACGGGACCCCACGTCAGGTCGATCAGACGCGGCGGACGCGGACTCGCCCGTCCCACGGCATGAATCATGGGAAAATTCTGCGCCAGCAAATCGTCACCCGCGACGACAGAAACCGCCGCTCCGTGACGCGCCGCGAGTTCGCGCACCGCCGCTTCGATATCGCCCGGCCCCATGTCGGACGCCGGCGTATTGATGAGGTCACGGCCGAACCAGACGGCTTCGGCGGTATTAATTATGGTCGCGGCGCCAGAACCTGCCATGCGGAGCCGGGCGCGCTCGCCCGCCTTCTCCTTCCGCCGATACCGGGAAAAGGAATAGCCTCCGAGCGCCCACGACAATTCGGCAAGATCGGTCGTCCCGGCGTCGGAAGCCAGCCGATATGTACCTGCGGGAAGATGAGCCGCCAGCAATCCGGTCAGCATTTCGGAAGGTCCGCTTGGCTCGCCCTGCTGACCATCTCCAATTCCGAGCACGACAGAGCCGATGCCGCCATCGGTGTTGGGCAACAGGAGATGTCGTTTCGCCGCGCCCGAAAATTTCTGCGCCGCAAGCCAGGCCTTCTGCTGGTCGCTGAACCCGCCGAGCTGTCCGGGCTCGGCCGACGAAGCGAGATAAATGGGAATATCGCTCGCCTCAGCTGAACCCTCTGCGAAAACGTCTTTTGCCGACCAGGCTGTTGTCTCGACCATCATTCCTCTCGCAAGCACGTCACATCCAATAAGCATCCACCAGAGTCCGCCCGCTGCCGCAAGCCAGCGCCCTCATGAGTTGCATCAGCTATAGCTTACGAAATGTGAAACTTAAGCGTTTATTGACGCCTGACCCAGAAACTGACCGTCACACAGATTCGCCGGGATTGGACCGGGAATGCTGGCAGACGGAGACTGGAAATGATGCGCATCGAGCGCCCCCGCCATAGCTTTGACGAACCATCCGCCTGCAAACGCATCGGGGTGATCGCCACGCTTTCCATGTCGCTGCTGCTTGGCGCTTGCTCGGCCTCGCCGAGCCTGCTGCAAGACGTCGTCCTCAAGTCTGACAAAACCGAGAACACCGCAAGCGTGAACACCGCTCCGCAGAACGAGCTTCAGAAAGCGACCATCTACTGGGGCAAGGAATACGCGAAGAAGCCGATGGACCTGCAGCCCGCGATCAACTATGCAAAAAATCTGAAAGCACTCGGCGAAAAGCAGAAAGCGCTCTCCGTCTTGGAGCAAGCGAGCGTATATCATGCCAATGACACGCAGCTGACCAGCGAATACGGCCGCCTGGCGCTGGAGCTCAATCAGGTCAACATCGCGGGCCAGCTCCTTGCGGCAGCCGACGATCCGACGAAGCCGGATTGGCGCGTCGTCTCCGCACGCGGAACGGTTTTGGCCAAGCAAGGCAAATACGGGGATGCAATCCCGTTCTATGAGCGCGCGCTCACCCTCGCACCCGACAATCCCGGCATCATGAACAATCTGGCGATGGCCCACGCGATGATGGGCAATCCGAAGAAAGCCGAGCAAATCCTGCGACAGGCGGCGGCCGCTCCAAGTGCGACGCCCAAGGTTCGGGAGAACCTCGCGCTCGTTCTCGGCCTTCAGGGACGCTATGACGAATCGAAATCGGTTGCTTCGAGCGTGGTCGATTCTGACACGGCCGCATCCAACACCAATTATCTGAAGCAGCTGGTCAAGCTCGAACCCAAGAGCGAAATGCCCGATGCAACCAGCTTCATGGCGCAAACCTCCGTCGAGCCGACGATGCCGCCTCAGGCAAGCCGCCCGACAAGCGTCGCGGCCAACGCCGCGCCGATGTCTGAAGCCCAAAGCAACTGGCAACCGGCGAGCGTGACGGATACGACGATGCCGACGACGACGGCATCGCTCAGGGGCATGACGCACTAGCATTTGCGGAGGCGGCGCACCGGATGCGCCGCGAGCGCGAAATCGGCATTTGAAATCATCTCAGAAAAGCTGACGCCCCGTCTCATGGTCGGGGCGAAACTTTTTTCGCCAGCTATGCCGCCGGCTGTGCCAAATGCCGGCTCACGGAGCTATTTCGGCATCTGCATGTAGCCGATACCGGCCGGGCCGAGGATGACGATAAAAAGCACCGGCAGGAAGAAAACGATCATCGGCACCGTCAGCTTCGGCGGCAGCGCTGCCGCCTTGCGCTCGGCTTCCGACTGCCGGATCTCGCGATTTTCCTTGGCCATTGTTCTCAGAGCCTGGCCGACCGGCGTACCGTAGCGCTCGGCCTGCACGAGCGCCGTCGTCACACCTTTGACACCCGGAAGGCCGGTGCGTTTCGCAAGATTTTCATACGCCTGCCTGCGGTCTTGCAAATACGAAAGCTCCGCCGTCGTCAGCGCCATTTCCTCGGCAAGCTCGATCGACTGGGTGGCGATCTCTTTACCCACCTTGGCAAAAGCCGTTTCCACCGACATGCCCGATTGAACGCAGATCAAAAGCATGTCGAGCGCATCCGGAAACGCTTGCTTAATCGACGTCTGCCGCTTTTGCACGCGATTGGAAATGAACACGTTCGGAAGATAGAAGCCAAGAAAACCCGCCCCGATCGCGATGCCCAAATTGACGAGCGGCGGATGCCCGGTGTCGTAGATGACGAAAACGTAGAACAGCGCCAGGAAGAAAATAATGATCGGCGCCGCCACCCGGAAAAACAGGAACGTGACGATATTCGCTTGCCCGCGCAGTCCGGCCCGCTTCAAATTCTCGCGTATGTCATCGTTGTCGAACCGTTCGCGCAATTTCAGCTCATCGACGATGCGCTGCATAAAGCCCTTAGCTGTCGGACGTAGTTTGCTCGATGCGCGATCCTTGGACGCCATTTCCGCAAGCCGCGCCGAACGCATCTTGCTGCGCTCCACGGCCATTTCTTTCATGCGGCGGTTCATCTGATCCCGCTGCAGCATCGGCAGCGCGATGGACAGCACGGTCGCAAAAACGCAAACCGCGGCGAGCATCGTCGCCACGAACTGCGGGTTCATCACCGTTTCGATGAAAGCTGTCATTGGATCACCGCCGGCGCTCTGGCCGAATGAATGTTCAGCCTAGAATTTGAAGTTGATCATTTTCTTCATGACAAGGACTCCGATCGTCATCCACGTCGCGCCGAGCGCGACCATGAACCGGCCCGGCGTCGTCGTGAACAACGGCGTCATGTAGCCGGGCGACGACATGTAGACCATGAACATGACCCCCGGCGGCAAGGACGCAAGCACCATCGCCGATGCCTTGGCTTCGGCCGACAACGCCTTCACCTTCAGCGCCAGCATCTGGCGATCGCGCAGAACGCCTGAAAGATTTCCGAGCGCTTCCGACAAGTTGCCACCGGCCTGCTGCTGGATGGCGATGACGATCGTCAGGAAGCGCACCTCGGCGAGCGGCATCCGGTCGTGCATGCGATCCAGCGCATCGCCGAGCGGAACGCCCAGCCGCTGCTGTTCCATGACGCTGCGGAATTCGCCCGCAAGCGGTTCCGGACTCTCGCGCGCGATGACCTGCAAGCATTCATTGAGCGGAAGCCCTGATTTAACGCCGCGCACGACAACGTCGATCGCATTCGCAAGGTGGGACGAAAATTTGGCCTGCCGGCGCTTCGTCATCTTGGCGAGCACCCACCGCGGAATTCCAAAGCCGCCGACGAACAGTGCAACGACGGTTGCGGCGATCGGCAAACCAAGAAAATTGAAGCAAAGCCCGCCAAGCACGATACCGACGGTCGCGCTGATAATATAGAAATCGCGCGGCGACCGCTTCACGCCTGCGCGTTCCAAGCGCAGGCCCATCGTGATTTTCTCTTTGGCCTTCTGCCGATCGTCCATCTCTTTCAGCGTATCGGCGACGGACTTCTTGCGGCTGCTTTGAATCTCCGCCAAGGCCCCCCCGCCCTTCCGGCCGCGACCCGAAACGCTTTCGAGACGCCGGTCCTTCTGCCGGTCGGCGGCGAAATAGGGATATGCGAGCGCGTAGACGCCGCCTGCGAACGCCAGCGCCGCCAGCAGCGGAACGATAAAACTCAATAGCTCATGATCAACCATGACGATCACTCGAATTCCCGAGATCGTCGTCGACTTCCGCCGCCGCTAGCGCCAGCGCCAGACGTTCCGTCTCGTTGTAGTATTCCGCGCGCTCCCAGAAACGTGGCCGCGCGATGCCCGTCGAGCGATGGCGCCCGGCGATTTTTCCGTGCGCATCTTCACCGGTGATCTCGAACACCAGCAGATTTTGCAGCGTGATCGTTTCTTCTTCCATACCGAGCACTTCGGTGATGTGCGTGATCTTGCGCGACCCGTCGCGCAAACGCGATGCCTGCACGATCACGTCGATCGACCCGCAGATCATTTCGCGAATGGTCTTTATCGGCAGGGCATAGCCACCCTGCATGATCATAGATTCGAGACGGCTCAGCGCTTCCCGCGGGCTGTTGGCGTGCAGCGTGCCCATCGATCCGTCATGGCCTGTATTCATCGCCTGCAAAAGATCGAACGCTTCCGGTCCGCGCACTTCGCCGACGATGATCCGCTCCGGACGCATACGAAGGCAGTTCTTGATCAGATCGCGCATCCGGATCTCGCCTTCGCCTTCGATGTTCGGCGGACGCGTCTCGAGACGCACGACATGCGGCTGCTGCAGCTGAAGCTCGGCCGAGTCTTCGCACGTTATGATGCGCTCATCGTTGTCGATCGAGCCCGTCAGGCAATTGAGCAGCGTCGTCTTTCCGGAGCCCGTACCTCCGGAAATAAGGACGTTGCACCGGACGCGCCCGATGATCTCGAGTACGGTCTTCGCTTCCGGCGTGATCGAACCGAACTTGACGAGCTGCTCGAGCTTCAGCCGATCCTTCTTGAACTTTCGGATGGTGAGCGCCGGCCCGTCGATGGCAAGCGGCGGCGCGATGACGTTGACGCGCGAACCGTCGGGAAGGCGCGCGTCGCAGATCGGACTCGATTCGTCCACCCGACGGCCGACCTGACTGACGATGCGCTGACAGATATTCATCAGCTGCTGATTGTCGGCGAAGCGCACGCTCGTCTTCTGCACCTTGCCGTTGACTTCGATGAACGTCGTCGAAGCCCCGTTGACCATGATGTCGGCGATGTCGTCGCGCGCCAACAGCGGCTCGAGCGGTCCGTAACCAAGCACGTCGTTGCAGATGTCTTCGAGGAGCTCTTCCTGCTCCGCGATCGACATGACGACATTCTTGACCTGGATGATCTCGCTGACGATGTCGCGGATCTCTTCTCGCGCCGCCACGGCGTCGAGCTTGGCGAGCTGCGTCAGGTCGATCGTATCGATCAGCGCGTTGAAGACTGTCGTTTTGACATCGTAGTATTCTTCGGAATGCCGCCGCTGCACTTCCACGGCGGGCTCCGGACGCGGAGCCGCTGGCGCCGCCTGGCGCGATTGCGGCGGCGCCTTCATCTCCGGCGGGGCGGCAGCCGGCGCCATCGGCACGGCCTGCGGATCGCTCCTTTTGGGGGGCACAGGGTCATTTGAACGCCTACCGAACATGGTGAAGTCCTCAGCGCTTTAATTTCAGCTTCTCGATCAGAGGCCCGATTGCGGCCAATGCCGACCGCTTCTCGGCCTTGGCTTCCTTGCGTCCCGTGATCTTCATCGCGATGTCGTGGAATTTCTCCACCGCCTTCGCTTTGGGACTGAATTCTTCCAGCATCTGACCGTTGTTGGATGCCTGGCTGAATGCTTCGGGATCGTAGTCGATAACGGCCATCACCTTCGCATCAAGCGCCTGCTCAAACTCCTTGAGCGTGATTTCCTGCCGCTTCGGCATGTTGGCCATATTGAGAATCAGCATCGGCTTGTTGTCGTTCTTCCGCGACGTCCGCAGCAAATCGACAATGTTCTTGGCGTTCCTGAGATTCGCGAGATCCGGCACAACCGTGATCACCACATGATCGGCATGCAGAAGCACGCGCTTCGACCAAGGCGACCAGCCGTGCGGCAAGTCTACAGCCACCAATGGCACGTTCTGGCGCACGATATCGAGAACGGTGTCGCAGGCCTCGGGCGATATCTCGTAATCGCGATCGATGACGACCGGCGCTGCGAAGATCGACAGATGCTCGGAGCATTTGGTCATCAGGCGATCGAGAAGCTGATCGTCGAGACGCTCCGGCGCGGCAAGTGCTTCCGCAATGCCCTGCACGGGATCCTGGTTGAAGTCGAGCCCGGTTGTGCCGAACGCAAGATCGAGATCGGCGATAGCAACGTCGGTCTTCAAGACCTCCGACATCGTCCAGCCGACGTTGTGGCAAATCGTCGACGAGCCGACGCCGCCCTTGGCGCCGACAAAGGCAAAGACATGACCGACCGGATCGGTGTCCGGATTGTTGTAGAGATTGGAAATGCTCTCCATCACCGCCAGCGGATCGACCGGCGCAACGAGATACTCGCCGACGCCCCGCTTCAACAGCTCGCGATAAAGCATGACGTCGTTTTGACGTCCGATGACGACAACCTTGGTCCCGGGATCGCAGCTTTCCGCCAACCTGTCGAGGTCGGCGAGAAGCGAACCGCTGTCGAGCGCGCAATCGAGAATGATGAGGTTCGGCGTCGGACTGTCGACGTAATGCGAAATGGCGGCAGCGATACCGCCCATGTGCACGCTGACATGCGCCTTGGCCAAGCGCCGGTCCTCGGCGGCATATTGAATGGTATTCGCAACGCTCACGTCGTCACAGAATGCCTGGATCGAAATCCGCGGCACGGGGCGCGCGCGATCGCTTGAATATAATTCCTGCCGTTCTCCATTCTCGGAAAACCCTGGATCGAAGTCAGGCGCAGCTTGAGTATGCTGGGACATTTCGTCTCCAAAAAAATCAATTGCTGATAGGTTTCAGGATCGTCACTGATTCAGCCGACGCACCGATCGTCTCGCCCTTCACGTACTTCTCATACGTCTTGGTACGACGATTGGCGTCGCTCGGCGTCATGGTGCGAGGACCAAGAAGATCGGCAGGATTGGAAACCATCGCCGCCAGATTGCGCTGCGAGGAGCAGCCGAAATTGGGATAAGGCGTGTTCTGATACGTGCGCGCCAAATTCTCCGACCAGTCACGCCCGCATTCCGGTCCTTCCGCGACGTAGCGCAAATATGAAATGCGCAAGGGCGCATCGCGTCCGGTCGCATGATAAGCTTCGCTGGAAATCGCGGTTTCGGAATATCCGCCGCCAAGCATCAGACGCCGCGCATCGCTGGCCGCATCCATGGCCGCGCCCTCGTTGGCCGACCCTGCGGGCGCCGAGATGACGAAGCGGCTATTGCCCGCATCGTTCACTCTCTGACGATCGATGAAGTCCATCAAGCGACCGCGCTGTGACGGTGTCAGACCTTCGGAACCGGCGGCAACATGGAGATTGAGAACGGCCGGCTGCTGTGAAACGAGAATCGGATGGCGCTGCTCGGGATCGATCAACTGCCAGCCCGCAACTTGCGGACCCGCGCGATCATGCTCACACCCCGCCATCGCGATTGGCAGACAGGCGATAATGAGAAGTCTGGTGAAACCGCACCGCGTCTTTGCCGGTCCGCGGAGGCTAGTCTTTGGCATCTGCATAATTTGTCTCCGGAACCGATTATTCGACGATGAATCCGTAGTCGCCCTTCAGACCGCCCGACGGCTGAACTTCGCTTTTTCCGTAGATGCGATTGAGATGGCCGAGAAAATCCGCTTTGAGATCGGTCGCGGGATAGAGCCCATCGGTCGGTGCCGAGAGCTGCTGGCGCGCGACGGGCTGCACGAGATACGGCGTCACGATGACCACCAGCTCGGACTCGTCGTTTTGAAAGTCGCGGCTGCGGAACAGCGTGCCGAGGATCGGAATATCCTTGGCGCCGGGAAGCCCATCGATGTTTTGCTGCGTCTTGGTGGAGATCAAGCCGGCCAGCGCCAGCGATCCGCCGGAAGGAAGCTCGACGACGGTCTTCGCTTGCCGCGTGTCGAACATCGGATTGTTAGATACATATCCCGCGATGTCACTAACGCTCGTATCGATCTTAAGGCTGATCCGGCCTTCGGTCAGAACAACCGGCGTGAAACTGAGCTGCACGCCGAACTTCTTGAACGCGACGGCGCTGACGCCGGTCTGCGTATCGATACCGGTGACGTAGGGAACTTCACCGCCCGCGAGAAATTCGGCAGGCTCGCCCGAGATTGCAGTGAGATTGGGTTCCGCCAAGGTCTTGATCAGACCGTCGCGCTCTAACGCACGAATGGCCTGCTGAATATTATTTTTGCTGTTTCCCCAGCCTGACACCAAACCGCTGTTACCGAACGCGCCCGCTGCCGGACCCGGATTGAACGCGCACACCTGACCGACCGCGCAAGCCGCACTTGCCGCCGTTCCGATACCAAAGGTGGGAAGCGTTCCGAGACTTTGCGCTTCCGTTATGGGAAACGAATTGGCAGTTAGCAGCGTCGTCGAGAAGCTGCCCGATTGCAGCATGCCTCCAAGGTTGACACCGAGCTGCTTCAACAGCGTGCGCTTGACCTCGGCGACCGTCACCTTGAGCATCACCTGCTCTTCGGCTTCCACCATCAGAAGATTGATGACGGATTTGACGTCGTCGGCATCCTTGACGTCGCTCTGCCGCGGCGCTTGCGAGCTGCCTGAGCCGGCCGAAAGGCTCACATTGGACGCCCAGCTCGCAATCATCTGGCTCATGAACTGAGCCGATATTCTTGCCGCGCGCGCCGAATCCGACGGACTTTTTACGTGCCCGGTCAGGATCACGGTCTGATTGAGCGTTTCGACTTTGATATCGGAACCCGGAATGACCCGGCGCAAAAGCGATTCCAGCCCGTCGCCTTCCTGATCGACGTTGAGTTCGATAAGTGCGAGCTGCTCACCTTTGTTCGAGAAGAAGAACGCGTTCGATTGTCCCGGCGCCTTTCCGAGAAGAAACACGCGATTCGAGCTGAGAACGACCGCATCGACAACGGCCGGATTTGAAGCCATCACATCGCGCACGCCGTTCGGAAATTCGATGAGGACGGATTTTCCGAGCCCGATCTTGATGCTCTTGCGAACCGGCAAGCCTTCGGCTTCCGAAATCCGGACGATGGATTGCGTGTTCTTGCTGAGCTCCGGATCACCTCTGTCAGCGCGCGCCGAAAGCCGGTCGGCCGAACGCGGCTGCGCCGACGTTGGCACACCAGATGCCAGCATAATGGCAGAGAAAACCATGAACGCGCGTGCGGCCGCGCGCCATGGAAATCCAATTTCAAATCGCATGAGCTTCCCGCCTTTATGACGACCACTGACTGACCAACTCAGTTCACGCCATACACACGCGACTTCGCACCGTAACGAACAACACGCACCGAATTGCTTTGCGGCTTGTGCAAATCAAGACCGCCTGCCCGCTCGGGATCGGAGCTCAAATCTGCGACGCTTCGCAAGGAAAGGGTGATCTCACCCATCGAATTCGCGAGCGCCATCATTTCCGCCTGCTTCGGCGTCAACTCCAGCGTCGCGGTGGAGGCGGAAACGTCAGACGATTTCTTGCCGTCCTTGGTTTCGATCTGTTGACCGATGGCCATGACGCGCACGTTCCGGAACAGAGTGTCGGCAACGGTCTCGTCCTGCCCGCTGCGGCCGCGGACATGACGGATGAGGATAACGTCGACATGGTCGTTCGGAAGAATGAGACTGCCCGCCGCCGTCTCGGCCCTGATCTTGGTGGAAATGGCGCGCATGCCTTGCGGCAGGATCGCGGCGAGCACGCCACCCTGGCCTGCCTTGATCAGCTTCTGCGTTGTAATGGGTTCGCCCGAAAGAATAGCCGAGCGCGCAACCGATCCCGAAAACTCGTGAATCTTGTTAGGGCCGCTATTGGTCTTCGCCACGTAATCGGGCGTGATCGCGCTGTCAGGCCACGAAACCCAGTGGAAATTGCCATCGCTGACAATCTGGCCGACAGAAATGTCGGAGGCCGCAACCAGCACCTCGGTGCTGTCGACCTGCTTCTCGACCGTCACCGGCTTTGGCGGCGTCATAAATGCGCTTGCGATGTAGTAAGCGAGCGCCGCCGCAGCAAACGCTACGGAGAAACCGACAAGTTGTGCCCGCTTCATTGCGCCGCAAATCCTTCAGCTAGAGTTCGCACTCCGGCCGATACTGTCGGACAAACGTCAATGTGAGGTTAATTGCCGTTTCATAAAGGTGTTCGCTGGCAACGGTTGCAGCATCAATGCGTCGGCATCGACCACGCGATCCGGCAACGACTCCGCATCAGATCATCAGCATCCGGAACAATTCCGTCGAGGGAAAAACCATGAGCCCCGACGCCGCAATCGCGATGCCGTAGGGCACCGGCCCGCCCACGGTGTGCAGACGCTGCGCCCACCCGGGCAGCGGCCAAACATCGGCCGGCACCATACGGCGATAGCTTAAAATCACAAGACAGAGGATGCCGCCGAACATCGTCGTAAGGACAATGAAGGGGAGAATTTGGCCGGAGCCCATCCAGAGCGCGCCAGCCGCCATTAATTTAGCGTCGCCGCCGCCAAGCAGATTGAAGGCAAACAGCGCGAACGTGAGAAGCAGCACACCAAGCGCACAGATGACGTGGAGTCCAAAGGTCTCGAGTGGCATCTGCGTCAGGAGCACCAGCGCGACGAAGCCACCGATCAGCGCGATCGAGATAACATTGGGAATTCTCATCGTGAAAAGGTCGTTTGCCGCGGCAAACGCCATCGCAATCGGAAAGATCGCCACGAGAAGAAAAGTCAGCACCGACATTATTCACCTGCCCGAGAAGTACGACCGCTGACGGAATATGACGCAACTCGGTAAAGGCCGGCCTAACGGCGCTGACACTCGCCGCCGCTCGATTATTTGGCTTTGTCGAACCCGGCCACGACCGAGTCGAAGATGCCGATAAGGGCTGCCTTGACTCCCGTTAGCCCGCCAATAATCACTAGGCTGACGATACTCGCGATGAGCGCGTATTCGATGGAGGTCGCCCCGCTCTCGTCGTTTGCGAAATCACGGAGGCTGGACTGCGGCATTGCAGAGACCCTTATGAAAAAAGCGCGCTCGAAGAACTCGTCTCCGAGCGCGCTAAATGCAGTCTGGCAATAAGCCAGCGCTAAAAGCGCTTATTGGCTGGCTTTATCCAGCTCGGTCGAAACCTTTGTGAAGGTGCCGCTGAGGCTGGAGGCAACAGAGCCGAGAACGGTAATAAGGGCGACGCCGATGAGAGCGGCGATCAAGCCGTATTCGATGGCCGTTGCACCCGACTCATCGTTCATGAAACGCGAAATCATGTTCATTGGTTTGTTCCGATCTACGCTGATACTTTTATCGATCCCGTTCCTCGGGAGAGGATGTCCTCACCTCTGAACTATTGCAGAATGTAGATCGGAAAAATTAAAGTCAGGTAAAACGCGCTCAGACACAGACGACCGGCGGATAAACAAAAATTATCCAATGTTTACCACACAAGTCACCAAGAATAAAACGCCGCATATTTTGGTATTTTACATAATCTTTCGCAAACTCACACAAATAAGACGTGGAAATATAAGTTAATACTATACTTACGCAAGTATATCCACAAATCTTCAACAACAAAATGGCCTGCTCGTGCGATCCCGTCGCCACCCTGGGACCGGGGAATATCTTCCCGTGTTTTCACTCCTCTGGCCGAGCGAGCTTTCGGCGACAGATTTTGTCAGTGTCTGGATTAACCACCAGCCCCATCCAACCGGGCGCTGTTCCAACGCGGCAACCCGACGATGCCGCAGATCGGAACGCCCGTTTCCAATTCCTTCACCATTTGATGAGCTTTATTGGATCGTGAATTTTGCAAGGGCTGCGCCGGATGCACAGTGGAATAGAAAAATTCGCGCCGCCGCGCGCCTTCTGCATCATACGCATCGGGTTGGTCGCGGCGATGTCCGCTCTCTCGACAGTTGGCGCCACGGCCGCCGACTTGATCGTTCGCTATGATCAATCACAACTACTGCATCTTCCCCGCCCCGCGAGCGAGGTCATCGTCGGCAACCCGTCGATCGCCGACGTGACGCTGCAAGATGGAAATTTGCTGATTGTCACCGGCAAGACGTTCGGCATTACGAACGTCATCGCGCTCGATGCCGCGCACAACGTCATCCAAGATCAGCGTATCATGGTCGAACGCGACGACAGCAAAACTGTCAATCTGCACAAAGGCAGCACGCGCTTCACCTACGCGTGCACACCGAACTGCGAGCCAACACTGACGATTGGCGACGACAAGGACTTCTTCAGTGCCGTCCAGACGGCCAATAGCCAGAAGACGAAGTTCTCCGAAGGCTCGTCCGATTCCGGCAGCAGCGGCAACGGCCAGCAGTAACGACCGATCCGGCCTGGAAACCGGTCACTGCCAAGGCCGAGACCGGCGAGATATTCGTCAGCTTTCACTTTTGTTCAACCATCAAATACAAAAAGTCGCTCGATAAATACCGCCTTAATACGCGCTAATTTATCTATTGACCGTTAGGGTCGACGGTCGCGAGATTAATATGCCCACGACACGCAGCGTTAGTTTTGTTCCCCGCCCATTACTGTGCAATCGCCTGCTTCGGCGATGGAAAGTGGACGACCGGGGATCGACCGCTCTGGAATTCTCCAGCGTTGCCATTCCCTTTCTCATGTTCATATTGGGCTTCATTGGCTGCGCGATTTATTTCTTCATCTCGAATTCTCTCGAAAAAGGGATGGATCAGACCAGCAGGCTGATCCGAACAGGCGAAGCCGTCACAAAAAGGATGACGGTGAATCAGTTCAAGCAAAGCATCTGCGATGGCGCCGGATCATGGATCGACTGCAAACAACTGCAGATCGATACGGTTCACTGCGACAGCTGGGAATCGTTATCGCCCGACGGAGGCGGCAAATGCACACCGTACAGACCGAAACCCTGCGTTGACGCCAACGGCGTGCCTTTGACAAACTCAGCACCTGGAACCGACCTGATCGCGATCTACTCGGGTGCCGCTAGCGATGTCGTCATCGTGACCGCGTGCTATACTTGGAATTTCACTTCAAAATTGCCGCTCATCAAATTGGGCAATATGTCCAACGGCTCGATGATGTTGCAATCGGCAACAGCATTCCGAAGCGAACCATATCCCGAAAGCTGAAACAATGCCGTCGCCGACCATACTTGGCACGCGGATTAAAATCTGCATCCGCGCGTTCGCAGCCGACACGAACGCTATCGCCGCCGTCGAATTCGCTTTTCTCGCGCCGCTTCTGATTTTGATGACATTCGGCACGTTCGAAGTATCGCGCGCTTTGGTGGCCCACAAACGCTTTCAGCGCGCGACAGCCATGGTCGGCGATCTCGTCTCACGCGAAAAGCAAATCGGATCGTCAGTGTCCTCAGCCAACATCGCGCTCAACGGCATGCTGGTTTCCGCCGAACATACAATGACCCCCTTTAGCGCGACGCCGTTGCAAATCGCCGTCACTCAACTCCGAGCGTCACCCAGCGATGCGAGCGTGACCAAGGTCGAATGGTCATGGTCCTATCACAACATGGGCCTCAAAAGTTGCGGCGATACAAAATCGATGCCCGACAAGAACATGATATCGAAAGGCGACGCCGCGATCGTCATCGAGGCCAAATATGCCTATGAACCGCTTCTGAACATTATACCTGGCATCAACCAATCGATGGAGTGGACGGATACGATGTCGTTCGCCCCACGCTGGGGAGCGGTCTACTTTGCCCAGGAAAAACTGAACACGAAGTGCCCGCCAGGTTCAGGTTGAGCCAAAATCGATTGGCGCTTGCGGGAAAAATAGAAAATCATTCCCGCCTCAGCCCAATAACAGCAAGCATTGTGAACCTGGGCTCCTATAATAGGAGAACGTAGACGGCGCTATCCGCACTTGATAGATATGCTTCCATTCAGAATAGGTTTCCGGCCGTATTTGGATACCGAATTATACTGCGCCATCCGCGAAGATAGACATTCCAGAAAATAAACTGAACACAGGCGAGGACTCGCAGTGGGACGGAGAGCGGTTCATTCCCCGGAGGAACTCCGCCAACTCATCCTGGACGCCTCCCGTTCAATCGTTGAGACCAACGGCATTTCGGGTCTATCCGCACGAGAGATCGCGCGCGTGATCGGGTATTCGCCCGGTACGTTGTACAATATCTTCGAGAACCTCGACGACATCCTGTTGACGCTCCAGGTGCAACTCCTCAGTCGAATTGCAGACCACCTGAAGACCGTGCCGCTTGGAGAGAACGGCGAAGAGAACGTCGATGCGCTGACCCATGCCTATATCGAATTTGCGCTCGAGAATAAGCGCATGTGGAACCTGCTTTTCGCGCACAGCGTGACCGGCCCCAACAGGGTGCCTCCACCCTTTCACGAGCACCTCGATAACCTTGCATGCACCGTGCGCAAGGCGTTGGCTCCGCTTGCGCCCAAAGCCACACACGAGGAACTTGATACGACGGCTCGGGCCTTGTTCGCCGGCGTGCATGGGATCTCGGCAGTGGCGGCAAGCGAAAAAGGCGCGCATCTGACGCCCGCGACGGCTCAAGTCTATGCCAAGGAACTGACGTCCAACTTCGTCAGGGGCTTGCGGTCGCGCTCGGAACGCTAGCCGCAGGCTGATCCGCGTCGCTCGGCGTCACCCTCGTTGCCGGAACCGGCGCCGGAGCTGCCGTTTCGGTGGCATTTTCTTGCACTTCCACAGGCGACGCCGCGACTGGAGAAGCATCCGACGGAGCTTGGCCGACGGAGCCCGTCACCACGCCCGAGCTCGTGTCGCCGTCATGCCGCCGCGCGAAACGCGGCGTCTCGACGAGACCGAACCATTTGTGCGGGGGCAAAAGCCGCTGCTCGAGACCGCTCCAAAGGCTGCGCGACGCCAGCCCATCGACGAACGTTGCCGTCGACGGTGAAAGGAGGATGGCGCCAAACGTGGCCGCCGCCATCGCAAGCGACGAATAGAAATGGCGCCGATCGATGAATTTCAGCGCCGTGCCGAACGATGCTTTGAGCCGCGTATCCATGACGTCGACCGAATACATCTCGTCGAGCGTCAGATGCGTGAGATAGCCGAGGAACATGAACGCTCCGCCGAGCCAGGCGACGCCCTCTGGTTTGTTCAGCAGATGCTGGAAAACAACCGCCGTCGTGACCGCGCAAAAAACGGCGGCAAGGATCGAATGCCAGATGCCGCGATGCACGGAAAGCCGATGAAACACTGAATGCAGCCCGTAGCGCACCAGCAGCAGCGTCCCGAGCCAGAGAATCCAAAGCTCCGCGATGGAGAATTTCGTCGCCGCGTTGAACAGCACTGCAAACGAAAAGAAAATGGCGAGCCCCGCGAACATGGCCCGGCTCGGCCGTGAATCCTTGAGGTCGATGTCGGGGAGGACGGAGCCCAGAACGCCGGCCATTGTCACCGCGACGAGGTTTTCCGGCGCCACGACGTTGGCCGCGAGCGTCAATGTCGCAAGTGCCCCTGAGACGACGGTTCCAACCGCGATGTGCGTCGTAAAATTGGCCATGACGACCCCCAAAACTCTCAAAGCCGGCTCAGTCAGCCCGGCAAACTTTAACCCCGCTATTGTCAGCAACAGATTCGGCCGCTATGGGCGAGACGCCGCCCCTTGAGCTATGTGGATAAGACGGGTCTTTGCCCGCTCATCCTCATTTTTGATGGCGATGGCCTGAAAGGTTGGCAACCGGCCCGGCCACCACGCAGAAAAACGGATGGGCATGTTTTCGGAGACAGACTTGCAAGCGTCGAAGATCAAACGCCTCGCAGCGATAAATATCGCCGTCGCGCTTGTCGTCATCGTCATAAAATATCTTGCCTATCTGGTGTCGGGCTCCGTTGCGCTCTTCTCCGACGCGCTCGAAAGCGTCGTCAACGTCATGACAGCCGTGACGGCCTTCGCGGCGATCCGCCTGAGTGCGAAGCCTCCGGATTCCGATCACCCCTACGGCCACCACAAGGCAGAGTTTCTAGCCGCGATGTTCGAGGGCGCTATGATTGCCGTCGCGGCGGTGCTCATTTTGCTCAAGGCGCGAAGCGCTCTGATTGAAGGCGTCAAGTTCGAGCAATCGGCCCTTGGCATCGGGCTCAACATCGTTGCCTCGATCCTCAACGGAGCCTGGGCATGGCTGCTGATCAATCGCGGCCGGTTATGGCGCTCCCCCGCGCTCATCGCCGACGGGCTCCATCTTTATACTGACGTCATCACCTCGGTAGGCGTTGTCATCGGCCTGACTGTCGCCATCCTCACGGGCTGGCACATTCTCGATCCGCTGATCGCCGCAGTCGTTGCGCTGAATATTCTATGGATGGGCTACCGCATCGCGGTCAAATCGATGTCTGGCTTGCTCGACGAGGCGGCCAGCCCCGAAATTGAGCATCGTATCCGTCAGGTCATCGAGGCCAACGGCAGCGGCGCGCTCGAAGCCCATGATATCCGGACCCGGCAGGCCGGACGCGCGCTCTTCATCGAATTTCACCTGATCGTCCCGGGAACGATGACGGTCGAAGAGGCACACGCCATCTGCGATCGCCTCGAAAACGCCATCGAAACGGCGATCAAAGGCTCGGAAGTGGTCATCCACGTCGAGCCGGAGGACAAAGCAAAACCTGACGAGTCGGGCGCCCTTCCGCTTGAGGGAAGCTAAGCGTTTGCTGAAATGCGTTCGGCCCAGAGATCGTAGTCTCCGGCCTCGACGACTTTGGCGCGCACGACGTCGCCAGCTTTGACGTCCCGCTCGCCGTTCAGAAACACATTGCCGTCGATCTCCGGCGCATCCCATTTCGAACGGCCGATGGCGCCGTCTTCGTCGACTTCGTCGACCAGAACGTCGATCGTCTGACCGACTTTCCGCGCCAGCTGCGCGCTGCTGACGTCCTTCTGCACCGCCATGAAGCGATGCCAGCGTTCCTCTTTCACCTCATCGGGAACCGCACCGTCGATGGCGTTGGCCTTCGCACCCTCGACGGCCTCATACTTGAAGCATCCGGCGCGATTGATCCCGGCCTCCTTCAGCCAGTCGAGCAGAAACGCGAAATCCTCTTCGGTTTCGCCCGGAAACCCGACGATGAACGTCGAGCGAATCGCGAGATCGGGACAGACCTCGCGCCAGCGGCGGATGCGCTCCGCCGTTTTCTCCTGCGCCGCCGGCCGCCGCATCGCCTTCAACACTGCGGGCGACGCGTGCTGAAACGGGATATCGAGATATGGCAAGATCTTGCCATCGGCCATCAGCGGAATGACGTCGTCGACGTGCGGATAGGGATAAACGTAATGCATCCGCACCCAGACGCCGAGATCCCCCAGCGCCCGCGACAGATCGAGAAACCGCGCTTTCAGCGGCGCGCCCTTCCACGCGCTTTCGGCGTATTTGAGATCAAGACCGTAGGCGCTCGTATCCTGGCTGATGACGAGCAGCTCCTTGACCCCCGCATTCACGAGGCGCTCCGCCTCACTCATCACGTGGTTCGACGGCCGGCTCGCGAGATCACCGCGCAACGATGGGATGATGCAGAACGAGCAGCGGTTGTTGCAGCCTTCCGAAATTTTCAGATAGGCGTAATGGCGCGGCGTCAGCCGTAATCCTTCCGGCGGCACGAGATCGAGGAAAGGATCGTGCAGCGGCGGCACGGCATCGTGAACCGCCTCGACCACCTGTTCGTATTGATGCGGACCGGTGACCGCGAGCACGCCCGGATGCGCGTCGCGAATGCGGTTTTCCTCAACGCCGAAGCAGCCGGTGACGATCACGCGGCCGTTCGCGTTCATGGCTTCGCCGATCGCGTCGAGGCTTTCCTTCTTCGCCGAATCGAGAAACCCGCATGTGTTGACGACGACGACATCCGCGCCCTCATAATCGCGCGCGATCATGTAGCCTTCGGCCCGGAGCTTGGTGATGATCCGCTCGCTATCGACCAGCGCCTTCGGGCAGCCGAGCGACACAAAGCCGACCTTCGGCGCAGGCGCGCCTTCGCCATGCGCCGCACGTCGCATTTTCGTGTCAGCTTTCGCGTTTACATTGACCGAGGAATTCGCCATTTCGCGCTTCTAGCCTCGACGCGCCGAAAGCGCAATCGCGACAGAGTAGCAACCGCCGGTAGGCGCCGCGCCCACGCGCGGCCACCCTGAAAATTTAAGCAATCCGCCGCAAATGGTTGTCAAAGGCGATGTCCTGAAGCGCATGCTCGGAAATCACCCGCGCCTGCGCCGTCTCGTAGCGGATGACGCCAAAACCCGATGACGCGGCGAAATTGTGCTCACCCTCCGAGGACAGGCCGCAAACGTCCTTGAGATCGCTTTTGCCGACGACCGCCCCCGTTTCGGAATCGACGTAGAGAACGTGCCCCGCCTTCGGTGCGCTCGCCGCGATGAAGCGTCCGTCGTTGCTGACCGCCATCGCGCCGATATAGCCACGCAAATCCATGCCGCCGCCCGGCGCGTCGACCAGCTTCAACGCACGATCGAGCCCAGCGCTGCCGACGATCTGCGGCGTCTCGCTCGGGCTGCCCTCCCATTGTCCGCCGAACCAGATGAGCCCGGTCTTGTCCTGCGTCACGTGCCGGATCGACAGCGACTTGAGATCGCCCGTCATCGCGTGCTTGGCGACGAGCTTGCCGCTTTCCGCGTCCACGAAAGCGAGCGACGGCTCCATCGTATCGACATTCAGGTTTTCGCGTCCTGCGTCGGGCACCGTATCGAGCCCGCCGTTTCCGACCGCGATCGTCTTGCCGTCGGCAAGCAGCATGATTTCGTGCGGCCCGATCCCATAACTCGGATGCTCGCCGATTTTCTTGTATCCCCGCTCGACATCATAGATTCCGATAAGGCCGCTCTCGCTCTCGACATCCGCTTCCGACGTGTAAAGCAGCCGTCCGTCTCGCGAGAACCCGCCGTGCCCGTAATAATGACGGTCCTTGCCCGGCGTGAAGATGTGCGGCGGCGTCGCCTTGTCGATATCGAACGCCACGCCGAACACGCCTGGCCGCCGCGCGAACACGGCGACCCTTCCTGACGCGTGATCATAGGCGATGTCGTGTCCGCGCGCCGTCAGTGGAACTTCGCGCACGATCGAGCCGTCGGCCCGGAGCAGAAGAACGCAATAGTCCTTCATGCCTTTTCGCGCTGTCGCGACATAGGCGATGTCGCGATCCGCCACCGAAGCGAAAGCCTTGCCGTGCGACGCCGCTCCGACGAACGCCAGCGTGCCCAGCAACAACGATCTACGATCAATCACCGTCAAGCTCATTGAATCCTATCGTCAATCCCGCTGCTATCGATAAGCGATTGGCCACAATGTTGCGCATGCCGTTCATCCGGTCGAAGACCTCACGCGAGGTCGGCGTATCGGCTCTTTTCGCATGAGGCGCCCGCCCGCCCGCGCCGTCGACCGATTCGATCGTCCGCCACGTTCCTTGCGACCAGCCTTTCATCCACGCCATGTCCGGCTTGAGATAAGCTTCCAGCTGTACCGCGTCGTAGAGCTGATGCAGCGAGGCAATGCTCGCCGCATAAAACTGTTTTTGCAGCCCTGACTTGTTGTAGGGCGGCGCCAGCCTGATTTTCGGATCGACTTGCGGCTTCAATTGCAAATCCGCCGTCTGAGACATGCCGACGAGAAACGATTTCACGACTTCGACGGCCGACTCGCTCGCATTTTTATAGGTGTCGTTGTCCGGCCCCGGATTGAGCATCTTGTCTTTCCAGCCGCCGGGCTTTGTCCAACCTTCGAAAACTTTGCTCGTCACGCGCACAATATTGCGCGCGATCGCCTGCGCCATCACGCAACGGAACTGAGCAGGCTCCGTCGGCCCCAGCGGAACGTCGGCGTCGCGCATTAGCAATTCGAGCGCCGGCAGCCCCTGCACCGCCGCGCTTTGCTTCGCAAGTGCGCCGGGCTCGGCGAGCTTTTCATCCTTGCTCAGAAGCAGCATGCGAAGCTGCCGCCCGACGAAGCCGCGCGGATCGGGCCAGAGGGAAATCTGTTCGCGCCGCCCCTTTTCGAGCATGGGACCGAAGCGCAGAAAATCAACGCCCGCATACGCCGTGACCGTGGCAGCGAATTTCTCGTCCAGCGCGTGCCGCGCCTCTGGCGAACCTGTCTTGCAGACGGCCTCGACGGCAGGTGGCAACGCCTCCGCCGCGGTCTTCAGAGCTTCGATATGCGGGATGATGTGCTTATCGAGCGCCGTCTGCACCATCGCGAGATGGCTGGGCGGCTCGGTGGCGGAAACCGCCGTCGTCAGCGTCAGCATAACAATAAAGGAAAGCAACAACTTCAGTCTCTGCATCGCAATCATAAGCCACTCACGTAATTGACCAGTCGCTGTCTGTCTTCAGGCGTCAGCGCGTTGAACAAGTCCCGGCTCCCCGCGCCTTCACCGCCGTGTTTCGCCACGGCTTCGGCAACATCGGCCGCCGAGCCGTCGTGAAGAAACCTGCGTTCTTTCTCGCGAACGTGCCCGTCGATCAACGGCGCGGTTCGCCATTCTTGCGGCTTGACGCCAGGCTCTCCGACGCCGTCATCGAGCGCCGATCCCATATCGTGAAGCAACAGATCGGTAAATGCGGGAACGGAGCCGCCGTCCCGCGTCGCAAGCGATGGCACGTGACACGTTGCGCAGCCGGTCTTGGCAAAAAGCGCCGGCACGTCCGGATCGACAGCCCTATGTCGCGCCCGCAATGTTCCGAGATAAACCGAGACGACTCTCAGAATGTCGGCCGACAGTTCGCGCCCTTTGAACAAGACGCTTTCGCCGTTCGGCGCCGCAAGACACGCCGTCTCCAGAATTGTGCAATCGCCGTAGGGGCGCGGCTGCTTCGGGCTCGACAGCCCCATGTCGAACGCGAACGCATGCGCGACCTGCTCTTCGAGCGTCACCTGCGCCGCTTTCCAGCCATAGCGGCCGATGCGGCCGTCCATGACGTTGGCGCGCCCCTTGACGCCGTCGCCATCGCGATCGTCCGCATCGACGCGCTTCAGGATTTCGGCGTCCGGAACATTGTCGAACGCCGCTCGGCCGAACAGCGACGGAGCTTGCCGCACACCTGCCTTGATGCCATCCGCCAACGCCCGATCGTTCAGCTTGAGGTCGAGCTTCGGCAGATAGCGCGCGCTCCCCTCCGGCAGCAATCCTGGGACGGCGTTGGTTTGCAGTTCGAGCCCATAGAAGGGATCGGTCGTCCCGTCGGCATGACCGAAACGGACGACAGCGCCCGCGAGATCCTGCGATCCGTCCTCGCGCGTGACGACGTGAGAACCTTCGCCGCGACCATGGCATCCCGTGCACGAACGCGACACGAACAGCGGCCCGAGCCCGTCGGACGCATCGGTCGACGCAGGGGCCGGCACCCACATCCGGTCGAACAGCGCCTTGCCCATTGCGGCATCGAGCGGATCGGCATTGGCCGCACGCGGCAACACCGTCGCCAAGGCGAGCAACGCGATCTTGAGACAAAGCCGGAAGCCGGAGGTCATGTGACCTCAATGTAGCCCATCATGCCAGTTTCCTGGTGATCGATGATGTGGCAATGGAACATCCACTTCCCCGGTTGTCCCCCGACGATCCCCGCCTGCACGCGCTCGTTCGGACGCAGCAGGATCGTATCGGCCCGATGCGGCTGCAGGTGGCGCATGCTCGAACTCATGACCTCGAACGTGTGCCCGTGGATATGGATCGGATGCGAGTGCGGCGTCGTATTCTGCAGGTCGAAAATATAGCTCTGCCCCGATTTGAGCACGGCGAGCGGCGGCCCGAGATCCCTGTGATCCATGCTGGACCAGGCCTGCTTGTTGATCGCCCAGAACGTCCGTTTCGTAAGACAAAGCGACCCGATTTCGACATCGGACTTCGCGAATTCGGCAAGCGCCTCTCCCGTCGCCGTCGCCGAGAAAACGAGAGGAATGATCTGCGCATTGTTCGTGTCGACGTTCGCAAACGGCATGACCTTCAATGGCGTCGGCACGAATGCGCCGCTTCGCTTCGCCGGTCCTTCCGAGACGAACTCGGCGAGCACGATCGGCTCTTTCGCGAAAAAGTCCACGAGACGAACTTTGCCGCCCTCCGCCGCTGTGCGTAGCAGAATGTCGACGCGCATCGCAGGCCCCATGCGCCACGACACGAGCGGCAGCGGATCGAGTCCGTTTCCGTCGATGGCAATGATCGCCGCTTCCCCATCCTCGAAGCCGATTTCGGAAATGCGCGTCGGATCAACATTGTAGAAGCGAATGCGAACGTTGGCCGATGACGGAACCTTGAAGACCGCCGTCTTCTCGCCGTTGACCGAACGCACGGTGCCGGAGGTGCCGGCTTTCGCAGCGCCCGCATCCGTCGAAAACGGCAGGAACGTGCCCTCGGGCGAAAGCCGCCAGTCCTTCATCATCAGGACGTATTCGGCGTCCGGCGGCTCGATCTCATCGCCCTCGATGATCAACGCGCCGACCAGACCGCGCCCGAAATGCTCGGCGGTATTGCAATGGGTGTGAAAGAAGAAGCTGCCCGTATCCGGCGGCACGAACGAGTACGTGCCTGCATCACCCGGCTCGACCGGCTTCTGCGTCATGAACGGCACGCCGTCCTGATCGTTCGGGATCCTGAGCCCGTGCCAATGCAGCGAAACGAATTCACCGGCCCGCGGCAGATGGTTTTTGTAATGCGTTTCGAGCCGCTCGCCGAGCTTCATGCGCACGATCGGATAAAGCGATCCCTCTTCGAAGGTCCACAGCGGGAGCGTCTTGCCATCAAAGCACGGCAGCGCCGCCGGACGCTCCGCGAGATCGAGGAGCAGCTGTTTCGTGTCGTTCGCGATCGGCTGCGCGATGACCGGAGCGCGCGCGGCCGCCTTGCGCCCTCCGAATGCAAAAGACGCCGCGGCACTCCCTGAGAATGCCGCGACGCCTGTCAAAAGTTCTCGACGTGTCACCATGAGGGCTCTATCCACCACCCGTTATCGATCGCAACGGTCTCGGTTTAAGAGCACCCTGGCAATCACTTCTTGGTCGCAACCTGATCCGGATGATCGAGGCTATCGGAACCTTCGATCTTGATCTTGAGGTTTAGCGCCGCAACAACCGCCTCGACCGCGCGAGCCTGCGCGACAAGCGCATCGACGCCATCGAGGATCAGCTTGTTGCCGGCATCGTTTCCGGCTGCCAGCATCTGATTGTAGCCCATCTCGCCGGAATCCGCCTTAACCTTGATGGCGTTAAGCTTCGCCTTGGTATTCTCCATAGCCTCGTCGACGCGCTTTGCTGCGTCCGGAGCCTTGGCACGCGCAAGCGCGGCGATGCTCGCACCCGAAATAGCGGTCGCGCCGTCGTACTTGCCGTTCCAGATCTCGATCATGCCGACTTCGTCGTAGAAGTGGCTGTTCTGCGTGTTGTTGGAGAAGCAGTCATGCGCTTCTTCCGGATCGTGCAGCAGCACGCCGAGCTTCATGCGTTCACCCGCCAGCTCGCCGTAAGAGAGCGATCCAATGCCGGTGAGGATCGTCGAAAGCTGCGCATTCGCATCCTGCTTGGCGAGCGCTTCACGTGCCGCCCCGTCAGCTTTCCAGTTGCCAACCATGTCGCCGAGATCGTCGATCAGAAGCGAGCTCGCGGCTTTGAGATAATCACGACGGCGATCGCAATTGTCGTGTGTGCAATTTTTCAGATCGTAATCGCTTGCCGGACGTTCGCCCGTGCCCGGCTTCGTCCCGTTGAGGTTCTGGCCCCACAGCAGGAATTCGATGGCATGATAGCCGGTGCCGACGTTGGCTTCGACTTCGAGCGCGCTGTTGAGCTGCCCGATCACCGTCTTGTCGATCTTGCTCGCATCGAGGACTTTCGGTCCGAGGCGGATGGACTTGTTCGCGATGATGTTGGCCGTATAAAGTGGGTTCTCTTCCTTCGCGTCGCCGTAGCTCGCCTTGTCGACGTAATCGATCAGACCTTCATCGAGCGGCCACGAGTTGACGTTGCCTTCCCAGTCGTCGACAATTTTGTTTCCGAAGCGAAAACCTTCGGTCTGCATGTAGGGAATGCGCGCTGCCTTCCAGGCATCCTGCGCCGCCTTCTGCGTCGTCGCGTCGGGAGCGGCGAGGAAAGCATCAATCGCCTTGTCGAGGTCTTTTGCCTTGGCGAGCGAGTCCGAGTACATCGCCTCGGCGACGTCGCCATAGGTCTTTATGATGTCCTTGACCGCCGGCGCGTCAGCGAGGGCCGGACGTGTCGCCGCCGCCCCTGCGAGCGCCAGCCCCGTCGCGCAGGCCATCGCAATCGCCAATTTTGACATCGTGCGTTCTCCATCATGTTTCTGGGTCTGGCGATTAAATGCGCTAAGTCGCGGATCGCCCAAATTATTTACCGCGTAAGTATACATTAGCACCCCGGAACGGTGTCAAGTGAACTCCGTCCGGGTTAAGGGCAGTATTCAGCGGCGCTCCGCCGCGCGGTACTTGCCAGGGACTCGGGAATTTGAAAGAAACGATCTTCAGAGTCTAGAGCTGCGGCCGCGCGGCCACCGGGTAAACACATATGCGCTTGACGAAGCAAACCGGCCACGCAATCCGCATCTTGATCGATTGCACCTTGGCTAACGACGAGCTTGTAAAGGTCGCGGACGTGTCCGAACGGCTTGGCGTCACAAAACAGAACGTCTTTAAGATTGTCCATATCCTGTCGCACGCCGGGTTTCTGTCGCCCGTGAGGGGGCCGAACGGCGGTGTTCGCCTCGCGAAACCGGCAACGTCGATCAAAATCGGGGATGTCGTGCGAGCGATCGAGGTAACTCGGGTGCAGGTTGAAGGCGGACGCGGCCGGAAAACAGTCGACAACGATCCGGCCTCGATCAATGCCATGTTCGACGATGCCCTGAGCGCATTCATCTCCGTTCTCGACCAGCACACGCTGGCGGAGCTCGCGACCCAGAAGTCGCCGCTCGGGCTTTCAAACGCAGACCGCGAATCGGACGGCGCGAGCGGTCGCGGCGCGAAGACGCGGGCGAAGAAGCCCGCAGCGCGCGCCGTGCGACGGAGCTAGCTGCCGCCGGAGAGGCAACTGGTGCTCATTAGAAATCCTCTGTTTTCCGAAACGCCAGGAAGCGCATCTGCCGGCTTCGCCGTATTAAGCGCAATTGCGGTGCTGGTGTTGATCCCGGCATGGCTTTACGCCACGGAACCTTGGCGCTCGATCCTTGTAATATTGTGTGGATTTCTCGCGGGCGTCGGTGCGACGTTCGCATGGTTTGGCCGCTCAAAGCCTAAAGAAATGGCCGACGCGGTTGCAAATTCTGCGGCGGCAGAGAAGCCGTTCTCGTGGCCGGACCTCGTCGCCGCGATACCCGATCCGACGATCGTGCTCGACCGTGCATCGGTCGTTTTGAATTACAACGCCGCGGCCCTCTCCATTTTCGAACGGCTGGCGAAAGGCCGGCCGCTCGAGCATGTCAGCCGCGATCCGGAACTCATCGCCGCCGTCACCGGAGCCTTCGAAACCGGAGAAAAGCGTAAGGCAAAACTGCTGCCACGCGGTGGCGTCGGACAGCGCTTCATCGCCACGGTCGCGCCATTCGGAGGCGATGCCGGCCAGCCTGCCGTCGCCGCGCTCATCACGATCCACGACGAATCGGAACAGCATCGCGCGCTCGAGATGCGGACGGATTTCGTCGCCAACGCCAGCCACGAGTTGCGCACGCCGCTGGCGTCTGTGCGTGGCTTCATCGAAACGCTGCAAGGCCCGGCCCGTCACGACGAAGTGGCGCACGACCGCTTTCTCAAGATCATGGCGGAGCAGGCAGAGCGCATGACTCGCCTGATTGATGATCTGCTTTTGCTCAGCCGCGTCGAGGAAAAGGCCAACCTCAACCCGACAGGTCAGGTCAGGCTGAGTGAATTGCTCAACGAAGTCGTACGCGCTCTCGCGCCCGCCGCGGAGGAGCGCCAGATCACGATAACAGTCGAGCCCGAAACGTCGTCGCTTCTTGCGAAAGGCGAGCGCGACGAACTCTTCCAGGTCTTTCACAATTTGATCGAGAACGCCGTCAAATACGGCCGCCCCGGCGGCTCGGTGAAAGTTCGCATGAAAGAGAGCGAACTCGATGTGAGCAGAAAGCGTGTGACAATCACCGTCACCGACGACGGCCCCGGAATCGCACCCGAGCATCTGCCCCGGCTGACGGAACGGTTCTACCGCGTCAGTACCGAGCACAGCCGCCGCATCGGGGGCACCGGCCTGGGCCTCGCGATCGCCAAGCACATCCTCACCCGCCACCAAGGCGAACTGTCGGTTGAATCGATCGTGGGACGCGGAACGACCTTTAACGTCGCTCTTCCAAAATTTAGCTGAATCAATGGCCTGAACTGTCACAAATACATAGCATCAAAAGCTTACAACAGCCCCGGCGCTGGATGACAGCATTGTGACAACACCCGGCTTTCGAAAGCTCGGCTCGTCACGCTCACCTTCCTGCGCATAGTCCTCATCCAAGAAGGACTATCTTTGAGCAAAACCACGGGGATGGTCGGAATAGAGCTCGCGTGTTCAACAGGCTCGCCGACTAGGAAGCGTTCAAAACCAAGGCGTTAACGTTTCATAAACTCTTGAACTAACTGGACTACAGAATGACGTGCCGGGCCTGGGGGCTCGGCAAATGGGGGGACAGGCTTCGAGCCCCCGCTAAGAGGAGATTAAGAGTGAGACAGTCTTTTGTTGCGCTTTTTGCGGCGCTGGCGGCAACCGCCGCGGCGACTGCGCCCGTCAAAGCCGACATCTCAGGCGCGGGCGCCACGTTCCCGTACCCCGTGTACGCAAAGTGGGCCGACACCTACAAAAAGGAAACCAATATCGGACTGAACTATCAGTCGATCGGTTCCGGCGGCGGCATCAAGCAGATCATCGCCAACACGGTCACCTTCGGCGCTTCCGACAAGCCGCTCTCGGGTGAAGAGCTTGAGAAGAACGGTCTCGTCCAGTTCCCGACCGTCATGGGCGGCATCGTTCCGGTCGTGAACATCGACGGCATCAAGCCGGGCGACCTCGTCCTCGACGGCCCGACCATCGCCAAGATCTACCTCGGCGAGATCAAGACCTGGGATGACCCGGCCATCAAGAAGCTGAACCCCGACGCGAAGCTCCCCTCTGACGCCATCGCCGTCGTCTTCCGTTCGGACGGATCGGGCACGACGTTCGTCTGGACCAACTACCTCTCGAAGGTCAGCGCCGATTTCAAGTCGAACATCGGCTCCAACACGTCGGTCCAATTCCCGGTCGGCATCGGCGCCAAGGGCAACGAAGGCGTCGCCAACAACGTGATGCAGACCAAGGGCTCGATCGGTTACGTCGAGTACGCCTATGCGAAGCAGAACAAGCTGTCGCATACGAAGCTGATCAACAAGGATGGCAAGACGGTTGCGCCGGTCAAGGAAGCCTTCCAGGCCGCCGCTGCCAACGCCGACTGGGCCTCTGCCCCCGGCATGGGCGTCATCCTGACGGACGAGCCGGGCGCCGCATCCTGGCCGGTCACCAACCCGACCTTCATCTTGATCCACAAGAAGCCGAAAGACATCGCCGCCGCGAAGGACGCTCTCAAGTTCTTCGACTGGGCGTACACCAACGGCACTGCAGCAGCTGAAGAACTCGACTACGTTCCGCTGCCCGCAAACGTCATCGCTCAGATCAAGAAGAGCTGGGTTGACATCGTCGGCGAAGACAACAAGCCCGTCTTCGCAACGAACTAACTCCATTGAAATATGGGAGGCGCCGTCATCGGCGCCTCCTTCACCTTGCCCGTTTACGGTTGGACCTGGAGCATAGATTTTGAGTTTCCTGACCGATCTTCACGTTCAGCCCTCAGCCTCTCAGGCGGAACGGCGCAGCGTCCTCGGCTCCCTGCAAAGGGCCGACGTCTTCTTCCGCTATTTGACACAGTCGTCCGCCTATTTTGTTCTGGCGCTGCTCACGGCGATTTTCGGATCTCTGCTCGCGGGCGGATATCTCGCCTTCTCGACCTTTGGTTTTGGCTTCCTGACGACTGAGTCCTGGAACCCGGTTACGGAAAAATTCGGCGCCGTGGCGCCAATCTATGGAACGATCGTCACGTCCGCGATCGCCATGCTCATCGCCGTTCCGATCAGCATCGGCATCGCCGTCTTCCTCACCGAGCTCTGCCCCATGGTGCTGCGCCGGCCGATCGGCATCGCGATCGAGCTGCTCGCCGGTATTCCGAGCATCATCTACGGCATCTGGGGCCTGTTCTTCTTTGCCCCATTCCTGCAGCGCCACGTCCAGCCCGAGCTTATTGCCCTGTTCAAGGACGTCCCCGTCCTGAATAGCCTCTTCGCCGGACCGCCCTACGGCATCGGCATCCTGACATCCGCGCTCATTCTCGCGATGATGGTGCTTCCGTTCGTGACAGCGGTTTGCCGCGACGTCTTCGACACCGTCCCGCCGGTGCTCAAGGAAGCCGCCTATGGCATGGGCTGGACGACGCGCGAAGTCGTGAGAAACGTCGTCATTCCCTATACACGCGTCGGCATCATCGGCGGCGTCATGCTTGGCCTCGGCCGCGCGCTCGGCGAAACGATGGCCGTGACGTTCGTCATCGGCAACGCACACCGCGTTTCAGCCTCCATCCTGGCACCTGGAACAACGATCTCGGCGACGATCGCCAACGAGTTCACCGAGGCCGTCGGCGATCTCTATACATCGTCGCTGATCGCCCTCGGCCTCATCCTGTTCTTCATCACCTTCGTCGTTCTCGCGCTTGCACGGCTCATGCTGATGCGCATCGAGAAGAAAGCGGGAGCGTAACATGGCACTCGACCGTGGCCGGTATCAACGCCGGCGCATCCGAAGCAAGATCACCGTCTGGCTGTGCTGGGCGGCGGCCGCCTTGGGCCTGGCGATCCTCGGCATCATCCTCGCAACCCTGCTCTTCAAGGGCGTCGCGGGCCTCGGACTCAACGTCTTCACCGAGATGACACCGCCGCCAGGAAGCAACGGCGGCCTGCTGAACGCCATCTTCGGCAGCCTCATCATGACGGTCATCGGCGTGCTCATCGGCACTCCGATCGGCATTCTCGCCGGCACCTACATGGCCGAATACGGACGCTACAGCAAAATCACGTCGGTCGTCCGCTTCATCAATGACATCCTGCTGAGCGCGCCATCGATCGTGACGGGCCTCTTCATCTACGAATTGCTCGTGCGGCCGATGGGCCACTTCTCGGCGATCGCGGGCTCTGCGGCTCTCGCGGCGCTCGTCATCCCGACGCTCGTTCGCACCACCGAGAACATGCTGCTGCTGGTTCCGAACACGCTGCGCGAAGCCTCATCCGCTCTCGGTCTCCCGCAGTCGCTCGTCATTCGGAAAGTTGCCTATAAGGCGGCGCGCGCCGGCATGATCACGGGCGTTCTGCTCGCAGTCGCCCGCATCAGCGGCGAAACCGCACCGCTGTTGTTCACCTCCCTGAACAACCAGTTCTGGTCCACCGACCTCAACGCTCCGATCGCGAGCTTGCCGGTGGTCATCTTCCAATACGCTCTGAGCCCCTACGAGGATTGGCAGCGTCTCGCCTGGACGGGCGCGCTTCTGATCACCGCAGCGGTTCTGACAATGAGTATTCTCGCACGTTGGCTAGGTTCTTCGAGGTCCCCACAATGAATGTCATGTCCAAGGATGTGGACTCCGCGCTTACGGAAAAGATTTCCGTTCGCAATCTGAAGTTCTTCTATGGGTCCTCCCTGGCCCTGAAGACGATCTCGATGCCGCTCTACGAGCGTCTGGTGACGTCGTTCATCGGGCCGTCCGGCTGTGGCAAGTCCACGCTGCTGCGCGTTCTGAACCGGATGTACGATCTCTATCCGAACCAGCGCGCCGAGGGCGAGGTTCTGTTCGACGGTGAGAACATTCTCAATCCGCGCCAGGATCTGAACCTTCTTCGCTCGCGCATCGGCATGGTGTTCCAGAAGCCGACGCCCTTCCCGATGTCGATCTACGAAAATATCGCGTTCGGCGTCCGCCTCTACGAACGCCTGCCGAAGGCGGACATCGATGCCCGCGTCCAGTCGGCCCTCGAAAAAGCGGCGCTCTGGAAAGAGGTCAAGGACAAGCTGCACAGCAGCGGCTTGAGCCTTTCCGGCGGCCAGCAGCAGCGCCTCTGCATCGCGCGAACCGTCGCGATCCGTCCCGAGGTCATCCTGTTCGACGAACCGTGCTCGGCGCTCGATCCAATCTCGACCGCGCGCATCGAAGAATTGATCGACGAATTGAAGAACGAATTCACGATCGCCATCGTCACGCACAACATGCAGCAGGCCGCCCGCGTCTCGCAGAAGACCGCGTTCATGTATCTCGGCGAGTTGGTCGAATTCGGCGATACCAAGAAGCTTTTCACCAATCCCACGGACTCCCGGACGCAGGACTACATCACCGGCCGCTTCGGCTAGTGACCGCTTCCAGAGGCCCGCGAATTTTAGGACTGACATAAATGAACGAACATACCGTCAAGTCATACGAAGACGAACTGAAGCTCCTTGACCGCCGCATCGCCCAGATGGGCGGCTACGCGGAAAAGCTTTTGGGCCAGGCCATGGACGCGCTGGAACGTCGCGACCCGAACCTTGCCGAGACGGCTGTTTCGAGCGACGCGATGCTCGACCAGCTCGAACGCGAGGTGCAGGAGCAGGTCATCCTCATGATCGCGCGCCGCCAGCCGCTTGCGAACGACCTTCGCCACATCATGACGGTTCTGAAGGTCGCGGGCGACCTCGAACGCATCGGCGACCTCGCCAAGAATATCGCCAAGCGCGCGCTTGCCGTTGCTTCCGAAGCTTATCCGAAGCCGCTGATGACCGGCATGCGCCACATGACGGAGATGGTGCAGGCGCAGCTTCGCGACGTTCTCGACGCGCTGGCAACGCTCGACGCCGACAAAGCGATGAAGGTCTGGCTCAGCGACGAGCAGGTCGACGCCATGTACAATTCGCTGTTCCGCGAGCTTCTGACATACATGATGGAAGATCCGCGCAACATCGGTCTGTGCACGCACTTCCTGTTCGGCGCCAAGAACATCGAGCGCATCGGCGACCACACCACCAACATCGCTGAAAACATTCACTATCTGGTGCACGGCGTGCCCATCCCGGACGACCGGCCCAAGGGCGATCGCACGTCGTCGACCCTGATAACGCCGCGCCAGTAAACGAAGGAACTGAAGCGAAATCCCATGGCCGCCAAGATCATCGTCGTTGAAGATGAAGCGCCTCTCGTTGAGCTTCTGAAGTACAATCTGCAGTCGGAAGGCTACGACGTCGTGCACGCGGCGGACGGCGAGGAAGCCGAACTGCTCTTGGCCGAGCAGAGCTACGATCTCGCTATACTCGATTGGATGATCCCAAAGATCTCCGGGATCGAGCTATGCCGCCGGCTGCGCAACCGGACCGAGACGCAGAACCTGCCTATTATCCTGCTGACCGCTCGCGGCGAAGAATCGGATCGCGTGCGCGGGCTGACGACCGGCGCCGACGATTACGTCACCAAGCCGTTCTCGGTTCAGGAACTGATGGCGAGGATCAAGGCGCTTCTGCGCCGCGCCGCGCCGGAACGCATGAGCGACATCCTCGTCTCGGGCGAGATCACGATGGATCGCGGCGCGCATAAAGTCATGCGCGGCGTGCGCGAGGTGCGGCTCGGGCCTACCGAATATCGGATGCTCGAAGTATTCATGGAAAGCCCGCGCCGCGTGCTCTCCCGCAATCAACTTCTAGATCGCGTCTGGGGTCAGTCGTCCGAAGTCGACGAGCGCACCGTCGACGTGCACATCGGGCGTCTCAGGAAATCGCTCATTCGCGGCAACGAGAGCGACCCGATCCGCACGGTGCGCGGCGCCGGTTACGTCTTTGACGGCCGCGAAGCCGAAGCCTCGGCATAGCCGTTCGCATCAACCCTTCGCCTTCGACGGTCCGTCACACGAAGCCGCAGGCAGTCAGCTTGCTGTATTGAGGCAACGCGCGAGGTTGCGCGCGAGGTCGTGCATCAGATCGAAATAGAGCTCCGGCCCGGGCGTCAGCATCAGCCCCTCAGCATCGAGCGTTCCCGAACGCGCCGCCGTCGCCTCGGTAACCGCGCTGATAAGCTTCGGCTGAAAGTCCGGCTCGCTGAACACGCAGACGGCGCCGAGCGAGGCGATCTTGCGCCGCACTTCCGTCAGGCGTCGCGCGCTTGGCGGTATGTCCGGGCTGACGGTGATCGAGCCGACGGCGTTCAATCCGTAGCGGTTTTCGAAGTACTGCGTCGCATCGTGAAAAACGATGAACGGCTTGTCTCGCGCACGGCTCAACTCCGTCGCGATTTCCTGGTTCAACGCGTCGAGACGGCGATCGAGCGCCGCCGCATTCGCCACGAACCGGCCGGCATATTCAGGGTAACGCGCCGCGAGCGCCTTGGTCACGTTGGCGACGATCGCCTTGGCGTTCTGCGGATCGAGCCAGATATGGCCGTCTTTGCCGTCCTCATCGTCATCGTGACCGGCGTTTACATCATGCTCGTCGTCGATCGAATGCATATGGACGTGAGGTTCGAACGTCCCTCCCTGCCGTTGATCGAGAAGCGTGATACCTGGAGCATCCGCGAGCGTCAGCACGTGGACGCGCGGCGGTAGCGATTGAACGATCTTGTGCGTGAAGGGCTCCAGCGTATCCGACGTGCGAATAAAAATATCCGCGTCGTTGATTGCGCGCGCCGTCGACGGCCTGAGAGTGAAGGTGTGGGGTGACGCTGCCCCGTCAACCAGCAGCACAGGCGCGCCAACCCCCGCCATGATCTCGCTTACGAGAGCATGGATGGGCTTGATCGTAACGACGACTGTCGGCGTCTCGGCGGCCGCCACCGCACCGGAAAAAAGCGCCGTCAGCAAAACGGCGCCAGCACAAAACCGCGCCGAATTGAACATTGCCATCGAAACCCTATCGGTATTGTAAAGATTATATAATATAACAAAACAGATAAGCCGGCCGCAAGCCCTCGCCCCGGCCGCGCGATATCCTTTTGGGGATCACTGCCCGTGTCGCATTGTCGCCACGTTCACAATGCGACGGTAACGGGCGACGCCGAAGCGCTGTCGCGTAGGTCAAAACATACGGAGCCGACGAGTGATTTTGCGGAATAGACCGATGGCCGTTCTCTTCGCTCTTGCCGCGTTGCTGATGGCGCCGGCGGCGGCATGGGCCCATCCGCATATGTGGATCACCTACGAAATGACGGTCGATTACGATAAAGGCATGGTCACCGGCGTCGACCACATCTGGTCGTTCGACGACAGTTATGCCGTCATGGCACTCGAAGGCTTGGATACCAACAACGACGGCAAATACGATCAGGCCGAGCTTGAGCCGTTGCTGAAGGTCAACATGGATGGCCTCAAGGACTTCAATTATTTCACCGTCGCCAAGCTCGGCAATGAAGAACTCCAATTCTCCCCGCCCGAGAACGCCCGTCTCGAATACACCAACAAAGTCCTGAAGCTTCACTTCCACCTGTCTCTTGTGAAGCCGGTGTTCGCGGATGCGCAGGGGCTGACGATTGCCGTATTCGATCCGTCCTACTTCATCGCCTTCGAGCCGGAAGCAACCAACGCGGTAAAACTTGCGGCCGCGCCTCCGGGCTGCAGCGCCACGCTGATCGACCCCGAGGCTGAAAAGGTCGACGCGCAATCGAAAAAGCTCGGCGACGCGATCGCGCAGCAGTTCGGCGGGTCCGCGATCGGGTTCGGCTCTTACAAAACTGTCGCGCTCAACTGCAAGAAGTCATAGGCACCCTGGAAACCTCCGCGCGGCGCAACGCTTATCTGCTCATTGGCGGATTACGGAAAGCACCGCCGTTCCATTTTGAAACAACGATTAACTAGCTCTTTAATTTTTGCCGCCGGGCAACCGGATTAGATTTAAATGTGAAGCATCGCGGTTCGCATTACGGATTACGCCATGCGCAGAATTCTCGTTGGCTTTATATTCGCGCTGTTGATGAGCTTGCCCCTCGGAGCCTCCCGCGCCGAACTCGACACGGCGAGCACGCCGTCAAACGTCACGTTCGAACTCGTCGTCGTCGAAGCGGACGGCTGCATTTACTGTAAGCTTTTCAGGCGCGACGTGCTGCCGGCCTACGAAGCCTCCAAGCAAGGCAAGGACGCGCCGGTGCGCTTCCTCGACGTCAACGACATCGAGACGGCGCGCCTCGATCTGAAATCGGCTGTCGATATCGTCCCGACATTCGTCATCGTGAAATCCCAGCACGAAGTCGGCCGTATCTCCGGATACATCGGGCCCGAGAACTTCTTTCATTCGATCAATTACCTGATCGGCTCCGCGCCCTGATCTCTGAAATTCGACGCCGCATCCGCCATTGGCGTTGCGAAGCGCTTGAGAGGGCTGGTTTTTCCGACTATTGGACTCTGGTGCTTACCCTTCAACAGGGCAGTCAGGAGGAAAGTCGATATGAGCGTCAACTACGCCGATGACATCAAGCGCTATCAGCCGAACGTCGACGAGAAAGCCGTTGCGGCCATCGTCAAACACCTTGGCATTGCACTCAAGAGTGCCGACGCATCGCTCGTCTCATGCTCGAGCAAGGACGAACTCGCGACCGTGCGCGACAGCTGGCTGAAGAAGAAACTCGGCTTGGCGGACGACGACGCCAAATTCGACAAGATCATCGCCGACGTCTGCGCCACGATGAAAGCCGAGACGCGCAAAAGCCGGGTCACGTTCTATTATCTGATCGCCGAAAAAACCGGCAAGCTCGCAAGCCTCGCTGGGGCGTGACTCACGTCCCCAGCGCGCAGCCAAACTGCGTCAAGACAAAGCCGTGTCAGGCCGCGACGGCCTTGGCCTGCTCGGCCGTCTCGGCGATATAGCTCATCGCCGCCTGCACGCCGCCCTTCTTGTACGGCACGCCCGCCAGCTCGAAGCCCATTTCGACGCCCGTCAGCGCGCCGAGAACGGTTAGCTCGTTGGTGTCGCCGAGATGGCCGATGCGGAACGCCTTGCCCGCGAGCCTGTTGAGCCCGGTGCCAAGCGACATGTTGAAATTGTCGAGCACGATCTTGCGATAGGCATCGGCGTTGTGTCCGTCTGGCATGATCACCGTGGTCACGGCAGGCGAATAATACTTCGCGTCCCGGCACTGCGTATCGAAGCCCCAGGCTTTAACCGCCCGGCGCGTCGCTTCCGCGAGACGCTCATGCCGCACGAACACGTTTTCGAGGCCTTCCTCGTGGATCATGTCGATCGCTTCGGCGAGGCCGTAGAGCAGACCGGTCGCGGGCGTGTACGGGAAGAAGCCGTTCGAGTTGTTCGCCAGCATATCGCTCCACGAGAAGTACGACGTGCGAAGTCCGGCCTTCTTCGACGCTTCCAGCGCCTTGGCGCTGACGGCGGTGAACGACAGTCCCGGCGGCAGCATCATGCCCTTCTGCGAACCCGAAACCGTGACGTCGATGCCCCACTCGTCATGACGAAGATCGGCGCACACGAGACCGGAGATGCTGTCCGTCATCAGCAGCGCCGGATGCTGCACGGCGTCGATGGCCTTGCGCACTTCGTCGAGACGCGTCAGGCAACCTGTCGACGTTTCATTATGCACGACGCAGACGGCCTTGATCTTGTGATCCTTGTCGGCCTTCAGCGCCTTTTCGATCAGGTTCGCGTCAGCGCCGATGCGCCAGTCGGTCGGAATGACTTCCGGTTCAAGTCCGAGCCGCGCGGCCATCACCGCCCACAGCACCGCGAACTGTCCCGTCTCGCACATCAAGACCTTGTCGCCGGGCGACAGCGTATTGGTCAGCGCCGCTTCCCATGCGCCAGTGCCGGACGACGGGTAGATGATGACGTGGTTCTGCGTCTTGAAAAGGCTCTTGATGCCCGACAGCACGCGGCGGCCGAGCTGCTGAAACTCAAGCCCGCGATGATCGAGCATCTGGCGCGACATGGCCGCCAGAACCCGTTCCGGAACGGGCGTTGGCCCGGGAATCTGCAAAAAATGTCTGCCGGGGCTGCGAGGCTCTCTCGTCATTGTCGTCCTCAGAAGTAGGAATGCGTTGCTGGGTGTCCTAATACGCCCGTCCGCCGGATACAATTGGCAGAAATGCCCATTTGCCCGCTTGCGCGGCGCTTTTTGTCTCGGTCGCCCGCATGGCGGTAAAAATCGCTTCTTCTCACGCACACGACAAGAAGCCCGGCCATAACCTTGCAACTTTTCTGGCCTTAGCGCATCAAACTGCGACCTGAAATCCGCCGGTTTATGGGGAAGCGGTGCACATGAACCATACACTATCTGGAGGGCGTACGGCCAGCGAGGCGAAACGCCAGCTCGAATCGGGCCAGCTGACGTCCGAAGCACTTGTTTCATCGTGCCTCGCACGCATTTCCGAACGCGACGCTACCGTCGGCGCATGGACGAGCGTCAACCCTCAGCAGGCGCTCGATGCCGCCCGCGCAAGCGACAAGCTGCGTGCCTCCGGCGCGTCGCTTCCGCCGTTGTCTGGCATCCCCGTCGGCATCAAGGACATCATCGATACGAAGGATTTTCCGACCGAATACGGCTCGGAGGTTTTTGCCGGACGCCAACCCGATACGGATGCCGTCCTCGTCGCGCAGCTGAAAGCCTCCGGCGCCATCATCCTCGGTAAGACGGTCACCACCGAGCTTGCCTTCTTCGGTCCGGGCAAAACGCGTAACCCGCACGATCTCGAACGCACGCCTGGCGGATCGTCATCGGGCTCGGCGGCCGCCGTCGCGGATGGTCAGGTCCCGCTCGCGCTCGGAACGCAGACGGCGGGCTCGACGATCCGGCCCGCATCCTATTGCGGCGTCATCGGCTTCAAGCCGACATTCGGATACACCTCGCGCACCGGCGTGCTCGCGCAATCGCAGCCATTGGACACGATCGGCGGATACGCGCGCTCAATCGAGGACATCGCACTTTTGTTCGACGCAATGAGCGCCTTCGATACCGCCGACGCCGACATGCGACCCGGCGAAAAGCCGTCACTCGTCGCCGCCCTTGCCGAAGCTCGCCCACGCGTGCCGAGATTTGCGTTCATCAAGACGCCCGCCTGGCCGCAGGCCGAGGCCGCAACGCGCGCCGCCTTCGAAGCCTTCGCCGGCAGCTTCGGAGCCCGCGCCGAGATCGTCGAAACGACATTGCCCGCGGATTTCGAAGGCATCCTGCGACTGCCGCAGATCGTGCAGTTCTACGACATCGCGCGCAACTACGGCCCCATCGCCGACGCCAACCCGGATCGCGTCTCCGGCAAACTGAAAGAAATTATCGCTGAGGGCCGCACGTTCTCAGCCGCCGATTACGCCGCCGCCCGAGCCGATCAGGACAGCCTCTATGAAATTCTGAAACCGGCGATCGCCGATTACGATGCCATCCTGACGCCCGCCGCTACTGGCCCGGCACTGCTCGGATTAGGCGGCACCGGAAGCCCGATGTTCAACGCGCTATGGACCTATCTCGGCATGCCCTGTATCTCGCTGCCGTTGCTCGAGGTCGATGGCCTTCCCGTTGGCGTGCAGCTCATCGGCGCGCGCGGCAACGACGCCCATCTCCTCCGCATCGCCGATTGGATGATGCACGAGCACGCACCTCGCGGATAGCGGCGACGAGACCTTTCGTCATCCTCGAACTACGAGCGAAGCGAGGATGTTCGGGGATCCAGCGCAAGAAGTGCCGAAGGCTCGACATTTTCGCGTCTTCGACAAGTCCTGTGCTGGATCCCCGGCCTCCGACTCCGCTGCGCGGTGCTCGGCCGAGGATGACGTTTCCACAACGCACACGGCCAACACGAAAGAGCAAAAACGAAAATAGCCCGGACGTACCCGGCCATGGAGTTAGGAAAGTAACGTCATGGCCGCGTAGGCGGCCATCCATGCCATTCGCGATACGCCAGCTGTTGCGGGCGTCTCCAAAGCCTGACGAAAAGAAGAGTGTATCGGGACTGAGCAAGTCTGAAGCAAAGCACTTGCTGCCCGACCCGTGGATGGCCGCCTGCGCGGCCATGACGTTTGACCTGGCCATCCAAGGGAACGCGCTGACTCTTCCCGCAGCCTGATACGAAAATGGCCGGGACATGCCCGGCCATTGCAGAAGCTCAAATGCGGACCGATCAGGCCAGCTTGAACGGCATGTCCTTGCCCGCGAAAAACGCGTCGATGTTGTCGAGCGCTTCGAAGCCCATCTGGTTGCGCGCTTCGATCGCGGCAGACCCGAGATGCGGGAACAGGAACGTGTTCGGCAGGTCGTAATAGCCTTCGTTGATCTTCGGCTCGCCCGCGAAAACGTCGAGACCGGCATATCCGAGACGGCCCGACTTCAGCGCCGCGATCATGTCGTCGTCCTTGACCAGATCGCCGCGCGCCGTGTTCACGACAATAGCGCCCTCCGGCAGTTTTTCGATCGTCGCCGTGTTGAAGAAATAGCGCGTCTCGGGCGTCGACGGCGCGTTGATCGAGAAGAACTGCGAGACCTTCAGCAGGCTGTCGAGGCTGTCGTGATACGTGGCGTTGTACTTTGCTTCGACTTCGGGCTTGGCGCGATAGAGGTCGAAGTAGTGAATATTCATGTCGAAGCCGCGCGCACGCTGCGCGAGGGCCTGCCCGATCTTGCCGAAACCGTAGATGCCGAGTGTCTTGCCGTCGAGACGCTGCCCGACGAGCTGCAACGGCTGCCAGCCCGGCCACGACCGCGTGCGGATCATCTTTTCGCCTTCCCCCGCGCGGCGCGCCGAACCGAGCAGAAGCAGCATCGCGATTTCAGCCGTCGCGACGGTGACGCCGTGTGGAGCGTTGCCAACCTTGATGCCGCGCGCCTTGCACGCTTCGAGATCGATGTGATCGAAGCCGATCGAATACGTCGAGATGCACTTGATGTTGTCCGGTATCCTGTCGATGACGTCCTTGCGGCACTTCTCGTTGAGCGTGATCAGCAGCGCGTCGACCGACTTCGCCGTCTCCAGCAATTCGTCGATGGTGATCTGCGGATTGTCGCCGTGCGCGATGACGTCATAGGTCGCCCGGGCGCGGGCCATGGCAGCTTCAGGCAGAGGCCACGTAATCAGGATTTTCTTTTTGGACATTTGGGGAAGGATCTCCGGCATTCGAACTTTAGTCGCATTCCACCGCTTGTGCCCGACCGGAGCGAACCTGACAAGTCCGTCGGGTGCGCAGAGTGCGCCGCAAACGCGCGCCGCGAAACCATTTCTTCATCACGTTTGCCGCAATGTAACGGGCCGAATGGCCCCTTTGAGCCTCACGTTTCCGCCTCCCGGTCCGATCATGCGCTTCGTTGTCATTATTCTGGTGCTGCTCGCGGGCTTCAAGGTCTGGACCCAGGACCGCATGTATCGCTCGGTCGTCGGAGAAGCCCTCGTCGGTGCTTACCGTGATCGCGCCATCGAGGTTTGCCGCAAGCAAACGGCGAAGACGGTTCCCGTCGCATCCGCGCGCACCGTCTCGGACCTTTGGAGCGTCTCGTCAGCCGCAGAAATCACCCTTGGCGCATCCGACGTCGACGTCGCCGTTTGGGATACTCAGAATCCGCTCTGGCAGCAGCGCTTCCGCAATCCACATCTCGTTCTGACCGGCACGGGTCAGTCCAGCGCGCACTGCGCCTACGATCTTCAGGCCGGCGTCGCGACGCTGTCACCCTAGCGAGAGATCGTCGATCGCATCGTGGATGGCCGCCTTCGCGGCCATGACGACAAGATGGGACGGGTGACGGATAGCCCGGTTCTTCCTCCGGCTTCACAAGACCCGCGACAACAGGGCGTCCGCTTGAATTCTTTCTTTACGTCTTGCCCACGCAGGCGGCCGCCCACATCAAATCCATGGCTCCGGCCTACGACCTTCAATCCGGCGTCGCCACGACGGTTACCTGAAACACGTCACCGGCCGCAGCGGCTACCATCCAGTTGCACCCCCTGACGTCATGGCCGCGAAGGCGGCCATCCACGCCAACGCACCGGCAGTGGTGTGAGAAGCGAGACGGCGTCGCCTCCGCGGCCACGCGAACGATTTCGTAAACACGGCGTTAATCATCACAAACGCCCTGTTCACTTTTGCCCGCGACAATGATGACGCGAATCACTTGGGCGCATCGCTCGGGCTAGGAGCCATCGCCTTTTCGAATGGCGCAACCACGCCGGATCGGCGCTGCAAACCTATGGACCATCAGCACCGGCAGGTTGAACGGCAAATGAGCGGCGAAGCATCGATCGCCGCATTGCTGCGCGTCGCCCTCTACAAACGCATGAAGGCCGTCGCGGCATTTCCGATCCTCGTCGCGCTCTGTGCTGCGGCGATCGTGATGACTCTGCCGAAGCGCTACGACGCCTCGGCCACGATCCAAATCGACCCGCGCCAAAAATCAATGCCGGAGGAATCGGCGACATCGGCCGCAGCCGAACCCAAAGCCATGCATGAGACCATCGACGCCGAGCTGAGCGCCGTCCGATCCGCCCGCGTTCTTCGTGGCGCCATCGACGCGCTGCACCTCGACGACGACCCGGAGTTCAGATCATATTCGCCGGCATCCTGGATCTCACGCTTGCTCGGCGCAGCGCCCGGGCGAAACACCGAGACTGCTCTCTCAAAGCGCCTTTCAGTTTCGCGCCTGCGCAACACGCTGCTCGTCAGCATCCACATGTCATCCAGCGATCCGATCAAATCCGCCCGTATCGCTAACGCCATCGCGGCCGCATATCTCAAAGACTGGTCGGCTGCGAAATCGTCCGCCGAAACCGCTGCGACGATGTTGGGACAACGGCTGAAGGACGACTTGGACGGCGACGGCATCGTCAGCCAATCGGAACGCGTCTTCGCGTCCTTCCTCGCCCAATACGGACAGAATTCCAAAGTTCCGGGTCCGAGCATCGTCGCCATCGCCACACCGCCGCATGAAGCAACAGCCGCGAAGCCCGCGAGCACCGCCGGGATGGCGTTTGTGTTAGCCCTCATCTCGTCGATCGCGATGGCCTTGCTGCTTGAGATCAAAACGTCGACACGCGGATCACGCGTTAAATCCGCGTTCGCCTGCTCGCACGTGACCTCGCTGCCGGCGATCCCCGCACACGATGAAACATCGGCGCGCGCCTGCCGGTTCGTCCTCGCCGAGCCGAGCGGCGCTTACGCTGAAGCCGTGCGCGAAACCTGCCGCGAGCTTGAAAAGCGCCGCGGCGGCTCGCCCTCGCGCCTGACGCTCGTCGTGTCGGCGCTTCCCGGAGAAGGCGCCGAATGCCTCGCCTCCAATATCGCACATCAATACGCGATCGCAGGCCACGCTCCGCTGCTCATCGACGCCGACCTTCGCATGGGGGCTTTGACCCGGCAGCTCGCTGGTTCTAGCGCGTCGGGACTTCTCGATCAGATGGCAAACCGCAAACCGGCCGCCAGCGCCATCCTCCGCGATTGCGCCACCGGACTTCATTTTCTGCCCGCCTGCGGACCGGCACCGGTCCCACTCCCGGTCCGCGACATTCTGCGCTCGACGGCGTTCGCCGACGTAATCGCGGCTCTGCGACGGGACTTCGTCACCATTGTCATGTCGGCGCCGCCGCTGCTGACCGCCGACGACGCCAGCATTCTCGCCGAGCTTGCCGACGACATCGTGTTCGTGAGCGCTTGGCAAAGGACGCCCAAACGGTTCGCGAAGCAGGCGTTGGCCAAGATCGCCGCCTGCCAGCCGAAGATCGTAGGCGCCGCGCTGACCGATATAGCTTACGAGAAATATCCAATAATCATGAGCCTTTACGAGGTTCTCGACGAAATGCGGGCGGTCGCGCCGCGTCCGGTCTTCAAGACGCACGCAGCTTGATCATTCCGCTTAAGAAGGATGTTTTCTCGAAAGGCTCGCTTCGTTTTCGGGTTGCAGATAGGCAACATCCATCGTCCTCCACGGGACACCTGATCCAAAGGTGTCGGGAACTTTTCTCGATGCAGCGCAGCGAGCCAGGGCATGATGCGCGCCGGGGTACGCCTTTCTAAAAACCGTTCTAAATCAACTGCTATGAAGCCTCGGACCGCGACATAACAGAGCGCATTATTGCGCATTTGATACTGGCAACTAGAGCCCAAAATCGCTACACGCATTTTGGCAACCATGCCCATTTCCGGAACAGAAAGTTAGACCGTGATCAGAAATCTGAAGCGTGTTCTATTGCCATGCGCATTCCTGGCTTCGACGGTAACTGGCGCTTCGGTTGCCGTTGCTGACCCGCAAACGAACGAGCCTGCGGCAGCATCTGTAAATATCGAACTGAACAAGCTCGATCCTGTCGAAAAGGGCTGCCGCGCCTATCTCGTCGTCAACAATGCGACGCCCACATCATACCAGTCCTTCAAGGTCGATCTCGTGCTCTTCCAGGCGGACGGCGTCATCGGCAAGCGTTTCTCGCTGGAGCTCGGACCGCTCCGCACGAAAAAGAAATCGGTCAAGCTGTTCGATATCGATGCGATCTCTTGCGACAAGATTGGATCGCTGCTGATCAACGACGTTCTGGAATGCAAAGCCGAGTCAGGACCGGCCGAAAATTGTCTTCAAAACCTGACCACCTCGACACTCACAAAAGTTGAACTTTCAAAGTAAGCGGTGATCGTCTTGTACTTATTGGCAGAAGAAATCGCAGGCCGTGATTTAACGATCCTCGGGCTTTTCCAGCATGCCGACATAGTCGTTAAATGCATCATCGTCGGCCTTCTTTCGGCGTCGGTGGTCTGCTGGGCGATGACGTTCGAAAAGCTGATCCGCGTCTGGCTCATCAATCGCGAGATCAAGCAACTTGAGAAAAGCAGCCAGACCGGATCCCTTCCGGCGGCGAAATCTTCCGGCCTGATCCGTGCCATCATCGATGCCGCCCGCACCGAATGGACAGAAGGCGCCCACGATGGCTCGACGGGCGAAGTTCGCGACCGTCTCGAGTTGGCGATGCGCAGCGCCACGAAACGCCAGCTGAAAGGCATCGAGCAGGGCCTGCCGTTCCTGGCGACGCTCGGATCGGCGGCTCCGTTCATCGGGCTGTTCGGCACCGTCTGGGGCATCATGAACTCGTTCACCGCGATCGCGCAGTCGAAGGACACGAGCCTCGCGGTCGTCGCCCCGGGTATCGCCGAAGCACTGTTCGCGACGGCCGTTGGCCTCGCGGCCGCAATTCCGGCGGTCATTTTCTATAACCAGATCACGGTTGCACTCGGTCGTGCATCCGATCGCGCCGCACCCGCCATCGTCGGTTTGGCGCGGTCACTATCGCGCAGCGGCGTAGAAGGTACGAACTGATGGGAATGGCGGTCGGAAACGGTTCGTCCGGCGATGACGACAACGGCTACAAGCCGCTTGCCGAAATCAACGTCACGCCGTTCGTCGATGTCATGTTGGTGCTGCTGATTATCTTCATGGTCGCGGCGCCGCTCATGGTACAGGGCGTGCCGCTGGAACTGCCGAAGACGTCGGCGACTAAGCTCGGAGCTATCAAGAAGCCGATGGTGGTTTCGCTGGCGACCGACGGCAAGCTCTACATCCGCGACGAAGAGGTCTCGGCGCAGACGCTAGTGTCGCGGCTGATGGACATCAAAGCCAGCGAGGGCGATGGCGTTGTGTATGTTCGCGCTGACAGAAAGATTGCTTACGGGGAGGTGATGGAGCTGCTGGGCAAGGTCGGGGAATCGGGTTTCTCCCGTGTCTCGCTCCTTTCGCAGCCCTCGCCTTCGGCTAAAACGGAAACGAACTAAAAGTCGCGAGCCGACGAAATGCCTTGGCTACGATTGATTGCGATTGTGTTGTCCGTGTTCATTCATGGATCAATCTGCTATGCCATGTGGCCTGCGTTCCACGAGACGAATTCCGAAGCCCTCGACATGGGATCGGGCACCGACATCGTCCTCGTCGAACAGGGGATCGCCGAAGAGGGCATTTCCAAGCTCGGCGACGCCATGGAGACGATCGAGACGGCGGAAATCGTGCCTGTGCAGGCCGCCCCGCCGCCACCTCCGGAACAAGTAAAACCCGACGAGCTTCGCGACGTCATTGCGTCCGATGAAAGCTCGGTTGTGACGGAGGTCGTCAAGACGGAGGAACCTCCGCCGATCGAGGAACCGCCCCCGCCCGAGGCCATTCAGGCGCAGTCGCAGCCGGAGCAAGTCGCGGTCGTCACGCAGCAAAGCTCGGGCGAGGCGCAGTCGGGCGGCAACGCCAAGATGCTCGGCCTCTATCTCGGTCAGATCAATGACCACGTTCAGCGCGCCAAGGTGAACCCAAGATCGTCGATCGCAGGCACCGTCATCGTGCGCTACACGATCGACGTCGACGGCAAACTCCTCTCGAAGGAAGTCGCAAAGAGTTCCGGATCGAAGGTCCTCGACGACGCGGCCACGGCAGCCCTCGATCGGGCCGCGCCTTTCCCGCCGATCCCGCCGCAGGTCAGCGTCAAGCCGCTGGCGTTTACGCAGCCGTTCAAGTTCGTCATGCGCTGAGCGACCGCTGCGCACGAACATTTACAAAATATTGCTCTCCATAAACCCTTTATTCACCTCGATTGCTAATCGTGGCCTTCCGGCGTGAATCGCCATGGCTCAAGAGCTGTTCTAATAGTGCCACTGCGCCGCGCCTTAACCTTGGATTAGGCACCCGTCCATAGATTGTTTGCTGTTATCAGCACCACGTCAGGCTGTACGATGCAATTCGGCTCCTCAGGAAATCCGAAGACGAACTCGCTAATGACCGAATACGCGTCGTTGCTGAGCGATGCCGTCTTGCGTCATCGCGCCCGCGTTGCCGAGCATTCCGCGCGGATCGAAACCGAGCTCGCAAGCAAAGTTAAGTCCGAATTCATCGCCAACATGAGCCATGAGCTGAAAACACCGCTCAATACGGTGATCGGCTTTTCGAAACTGTTGACGCAGCATCAGGATCGCCGCCTCCCGGACAAGGAGATCGTCGAATACGCGACGCTGATCCACGACGCAGCAGGTCATCTGCTTGCCGTCATCAACGACATCCTCGACATTTCCAAGCTTCAAAGCGGCAAGTTCGCGATCGACAGCCGCGAGATCAATCTGCACGACATCCTCGCCGACAGCATCGATACGTTCCATCAGCAGTCGCAAGCGGGTGAAGTCGACATCGACGTGGCGATCGCCGCCGATCTTCCGATGATCCGCGGCGACGCAGCGAAGCTGAAGCAGATCTTTACCAACGTTCTCTCGAACGCGATCAAGTTCACCCCGCCCGAAGGCACGGTTGCCGTCAAAGCGCAACGCACGGCCGACCAGGGTGCGATCATTGCTATACGCGACAGCGGCGTCGGCATGAGCCCCGATGACATCGACGTCGCGATGGCGCCGTTCGGCCAGGTTGACGGCGGCCGGTCACGATGGCGCGAAGGCGCGGGCCTCGGGCTTCCGATAGCCAAAGCGCTCGTCGAACTGCACGGCGGAGTGCTCTACATCGCGTCACAACAGAATGAAGGCACGGAAGTCGTCATCATCTTTCCAGGACGGGACACCGTTGCCGCGTCGAACGCGGCAATGATGCACGACATTAGACACTCGGCTGCCTGAAAATGCAAAAAGAAATCAGTCCATGAACAGCCAGAACGACGAACAGCGACGGGCCGCCGACACATCGATCGGCCGCATCGTTTCCGTCAACGGATCGAAGGCGATCGTGCTGCTGGATAGCGGCAGCGACGCGCGGTCTCGCGCCCTAAAAAACGGGCCCGACATGGGCACGCTGATCGCCATCGAAACGTCGAGCGCGCTCGTTCTGGCGATCGTCTCCGCGCTGAGCGTTCCGGTCCCCTCGCAGCGCGAAGGCGACGGCGAAGTTTGGATTGCCGAGATCGGCCTCGTCGGCGAACTCGTCAAATCCCTGGACGGCAAGCCACTGAAATTCAATCGCGGCGTGACCAACTATCCCGCCCTCGGCGACCGCGCCCGCCTCGCATCGAAATTAGAGCTTCAATGCGCCTTCTGCGGCGAAGCCGGTGAAACGGTTCGTGTCGGCTGCATTCGCCAGGATAGTTCTATTCCCGCGATGGTGCGCGTCGACGAGTTGCTCGGCAAGCATTTCGCGATCCTCGGAACCACGGGCACGGGCAAATCGTGCACCACAGCCCTGATCCTGCGGTCCATCCTCGAAAAACATCCCGCCGCCCACATCGTCTTGCTCGATCCTCACAATGAATACGCGACGGCCTTCACCGAATGGGCCGAGGTCATCTCGCCGCGGAACATGCACCTGCCGTACTGGCTTTTGACGTTTGAGGAAATCGTCGAAGTGCTCGTCGGCGATGGCGAACGCAAGACCGAAACCGACGTCCTCCAGGATCTCATCCCAGTCGCCAAAGCCCGCTACGCCAACAGCCGCTCCGGCGAAGGCGCGAAGCCGCGCCGCGCCTCCGACGCCAGCCGCTATACCGTCGACACGCCCGTGCCTTACCGCATATCCGAGCTCGTCGCCCTGATCGACGAGCGCATGGGCCGCCTCGAAAACAAAAGAGATCTGACGCCCTATCGCAACCTGAAGCACCGCATCGAAACGGTCTCGAAGGATATCCGCTATTCCTTCATGTTCGGCTCGCTGACCGTCTACGACAGCATGACTCAGATTCTGAGCCGCATATTCCGCGTGCCCGTCAACAACAAGCCGATCACGATCCTGGAACTCACCGGTATTCCGTCCGAGATCGTCAACGTCGTCGTGTCCGTGCTTTGCAGGCTGACGTTCGATTTCGCGCTCTGGAGCGAAGGCCAGGTCCCCGTGACGCTCGTCTGCGAGGAAGCGCATCGCTACGTTCCGGCAAACAGCGCGCTCGGCTTCGAACCGTGCAAGCGTGCCATCGCGAAGATCGCCAAGGAAGGCCGCAAATACGGCGCTTCGTTGTGCATCGTCACGCAGCGCCCCGCCGAAATCGATCCGACGATCCTGTCCCAGTGCAACACCGTCTTCGCGCTCCGCATGTCGAACGATCGCGACCAGGAGATCGTGACGTCCGCCGTTGCCGATACCGGAGCCGGCCTGCTCGAATTCCTTCCCTCGCTCGGCCAGCGCGAGGCGATCGCGTTCGGCGACGGCATGGCGCTACCCGTACGCATCAAGTTCGACGAATTGCCGCCGCACGCTCTGCCGCGTTCTTCGACCGCGCGCTTCTCTGAGAGATGGCAGAAATCGCTCGGCGACGACGGCTTCCTCGAACAGATCGTCGAGCGCTGGCGTCTCTCCGGCACCTCGTCGGGCGACAACTCCTACAACATGACCATGATGGCGGATGCGCTGAGCCTCAACCCCTCGGCCGAGGCGAGCGCCAATCCGAACGGTAGTCCGAACGGCAGCCCGAACACCAATCCGAGCGCCGCTCCGCAGGCCGCGCCGCGCCGTGAAGCCGCCCCGGCTCGCGGCAACCCCGTGCCTCCGCCTCCGGGCAACGGCCATCCGGCCTCGCGCCGGGACGCCGCCCCGCCCCAGTTTTCCCAGCCGGCAAGCCACGTCGTCCGGGGCGCGGCTCCCGCTTCGATGATGGGCGAACGCGGCACCCCGTCGGCCATGTCGCCGGCGCCCGCTCGCACGCCATCCGAGCCGCCAAGCTCGCTGCGCGCGCTCCGGGAACGGCTGATCCGCCCGCACGGTTAATCGTTATCGCTCTTCGCAATCGAGCCTTGCGCCGCCGCGTTGCGGCATCCAGAAGCGTTTATAAATCTATCAGCAGCGGCGTTGTAATATCGGCGCATCCGTGCGGCTCGGTCGGTTAAATTGGGTTGGGGCAGTCGATGAACGACATCTATCCGGTGATCTTGTCCGGTGGCTCCGGCACACGCCTGTGGCCCCTTTCGCGGTCCATGTACCCGAAACAATTCATCCGGTTCTTCAGCAACCAGAACGGCAGCTTTCTCTCCGCCGCGCTCGGACGTCTAAAGCAATCGTCGGGCTTCAAGGCTCCGATCCTTCTCTGCAACAACGACCACCGCTTTCTCATTCGCGAGGAAGTCGAGCGTTTAGGAATTGATCCCCTCGCGATCGTCCTCGAGCCCGTTGCGCGCAACACCGCGCCGGCCATCGCCGTCGCGGCCCTCGTGGCGCTGGAAGCCAGCCCCAAGGCGACGCTTGCCGTCATGCCGTCCGATCATGTCGTGAAAGATGACACGCTATTCGCGGACGCCGTCAAACGCGCCGCCGAAGTCGCGGCCACCGGCAAACTCGTTCTATTCGGGATCAAGCCGACCGAGCCGCATACCGGCTACGGATATATCAAGAAGGGCAACGCCCTTCCGGGTTTCGAAGGTCAGGCCTTCACCGTCGAATCTTTTGCGGAGAAACCGGATCGCGCCACGGCCGAAGCCTATCTCGCGGCCGGCGATCGCTTCTGGAACAGCGGCATTTTCGTATTGAATGCCAGAACCTTCTTGAACGAAATCGAACGCCTGCAGCCTGACATATTGCAAGCCGCGCGCGCCGCCCTCGCAGACGCCAAGGAAGACCTTGGCTTTCTACGCCTCGACAAGACCGCCTTCGCAACGGCGCAGAATATTTCCGTCGACTATGCCGTGATGGAAAAAACCGAAGCCGCCGCCGTCCTGCCCCTCGACGTCGGCTGGAACGACGTCGGGTCCTGGTCGTCGCTCTGGGATATCGCGCCAAGGGACAAGGCTGGCAATTTCGTCAAGGGCGACGCCATCCTCGAAGACACCTCGGACTGCTTTATTCACTCCGAAAAAGCCATCGTCTCGACCATCGGCGTCAAGGACCTCGTCATCGTCGACACACCCGATGCCTTGCTCGTCGCGGACAAGAGCCGGACGCAGGACGTTTCCAAGATCGTCCAGCGTTTGCGGAACTCAAATCGCAAGGAGCAGGAACAGCATCTCAGGAACTTCCGCCCCTGGGGCTACTTCGAGACTCTGAACATCGGCCCGCGCTTCCAGGTCAAGCTGCTACATGTGAAGCCCGGCGGCGTGCTGTCCATGCAGATGCACCATCATCGCTCCGAGCATTGGATCGTGGTGCAGGGCACCGCGCGCGTCGTCATCGGCGAGCGCGAACAGCTCGTACGCGAGAACGAGAGCGTTTACATCGTCGCCACGCAATGGCACCGCCTCGAAAACCCCGGCAAGGTGCCGGTCGAGATCATCGAGGTTCAGATCGGCTCGTATCTCGGCGAAGACGACATCCTGCGCACGGACGACATCTATCACCGCGCACCGGAAGAAACGAAATAAGCAGCTCTACTTCGGCTGATCCGGTGTTCGCAGCGTGAAGATGCGCCCCGTCGTCTTCGGCGGCTCGTCGACGGTATCCGGCTGCGGCGCGGCGCCCGCCCCCGCCTCCGAAGCTTCCGTTTCCGCGGCCGCCGCAGGCTCCGTGCCGTAGCCCTTCGCAATCTTGTCTTGGAAATTCCGCCAGCTCAGCGGAATGAATGCCAGATAGCCAAGCGTGATCGCAGTCAGCGTCTGATAGGGATACGTGAACAGCATCGCGACCACCGCAACCGCGATGACGAAGATCGGCAGCACCCATTCCCGTCCGACGCGCTCGCCCAGCAGCTTGCCGGAATAGGTCGGGATCGTCGATACCATCATGAAGGCGATGAAAAGCGTGTAGACGAGAACGACCATCAGCGCCCAATGCGCTTTGAGTTCCTCGAACCCTAACTGATAGACGTAAACCGGCAGCAGAACCACGATGGCGGCTGCGGGCGTCGGCATCCCGATAAAAAAGTTCGACTGCCATTTCGGCTTGTCGTCATCGATCGCCGAGTTGAACCGCGCCAGCCGCAACGCCGACGCGAGCGCGAAAATCATCACGCAGATCCAACCCGCACTTTTGAGATCGCCGAGCCCCCAGTTGAAAATGAGAAACGCCGGCGCAACGCCGAAGTTGACGAAATCCGCGAGGCTGTCGAGTTCGGCCCCAAAACGCGATGAGGCTTTGAGAAGCCGCGCTATGCGCCCGTCGATCCCGTCGAGACACCCCGCGAATACGATCGCCGCCAGCGCCAGATCGTAGCGGCCCTCGATCCCCATGCGGATCGAGGTCAAACCCGCGCACAGGCCGAGCAGGGTGAAGAAATTCGGCACCAGCATCCGCACCGGAACTTGTCGATAGCGGAACAGCGAACGCCGTCGGCGCCGGCGCGTTTCGGTTTCGATCCGTGGCTCTTCCATGTCCATGGCAGGCCTCCTCCAGACGCGCGCACGCAGCCGCCTGATCTACTTCGCTCAACCCTCTGCCCCAAGACCGTTAGCCCTGGAACCGCTTGAGCCGTGACCGTTTAGCCCCGAGACCCCTCAGGCAAGACGCGCCTCGCGCTCGGGCTCCGCCGATTGAAGATCGGCGAAAACCGTCTCGCCCGCAACCGCTCGTTGGCCGACATTCACAAGAGCGACCTTACCGGGTGGCAGGTAAACATCGACGCGCGACCCGAACCGGATCAGCCCGAACCGCTGCCCGGCGCCCACGGTATCCCCGATCTGCGAGAACGTCACGATCCTGCGCGCGACGAGCCCGGCGATCTGCACCACGCCGATCTCTCCGTCGGTCGCCGTGTCGATGACCAGAATACGCCGTTCATTATCTTCGCTCGCCTTATCGAGCGCCGCGTTCAGAAAGGCGCCCGGCACGTACAGCGAGCGCACGATGCGTCCGGCGACCGGCGACCGGTTGATGTGCACGTCGAAAACCGAAAGGAACGTCGAGATGCGAACGCGCTCCTCCGAGCCCATGCCGAGTTCCGCCAGCGGCGTTATTTTTTCAATCGACGAAATCTTGCCGTCCGCCGCCGACACAACGAGGCCCGGACGCAACGGCGTGACGCGCTGCGGATCGCGGAAGAAATACACGATCCACGCCGTGATTGCCGCCGCGATCCATCCGAGCGGCGGATAGATCAAAAAGAAGACCAGCGTGACGGCCGCGCCGATGGCGATGAACTTGTGTCCGTCCGGATGCACCGGCGCGAACGATTCGAAGATGGTATCGAGAATGCCGTGATGTTCGGACACGTTTGCCTCCTGGCGGCGCGATGAATTGCAAAAATCGCGCTGAATTACGAGATCGGCACGGCAACGAAGCGAAGATCGCCTTTGCCATCTTCGACCCGGAACAGCACGGCCTTGCGTCCGGCCTTCCTGACCTTGTCGACGCTCGCCGCGACGTCGCCCGGATCGCTCACCGCTTCCTGCGCCGCCTCGACGATGACGTCGCCGGATTTGATGCCCTTCTTCGCGGCCGCGCTTTGCGGGTCGATGCCTTCGACGACGACGCCTTTGATCTTCTCGTCGAGGCCGTACTTCCGCCGGAGGTCGGGCGTCAACGCCGAAAGCTTGAGACCGATGATCGCCGCTCCCGGCGTCGAACTCTCGCTGCCCGGCTGTTTGAGATCGCTGTCGGTATCGTCGCCGTCATCAAGGCGTCCGACGGTCACTTGCAGCGTCTTGCGCTGACCTTTGCGCAGAAGCTCGACATCGGCGGCTTTGCCGATCGGCGCCTGCGCCACGATCCTCGGCAGGCCGCGCATCGTCGTCACGTCCTTGTTGTCGAACTTCAGGATGACGTCGCCGGCTTCAAGTCCCGCTTTCGCGGCAGGGCTTTCCGGCGTCACGGCCGCGATCAACGCGCCGCTGTTTTCCGGTACGCCGAGCGTTTCGGCAATGTCGTCGGTCACCGTCTGGATCTTGACGCCAAGCCAGCCGCGCCGGACTTCGCCGAATTGCTTCAACTGGTCGACGACGTTCGCGACTGTGTCGGATGGAACGGCAAAACCGATACCGATCGAGCCGCCGGTCGGCGATATGATGGCCGTGTTCACGCCGATCACCTCGCCGTCCATGTTGAACAGCGGTCCACCCGAATTGCCCTTGTTGATCGCGGCATCGGTCTGCAGATAATCGTCGTAGGGGCCGGAATTGATGTCGCGGCTCTTCGCGGAAATGATGCCGAGCGAGACGGAGCCGCCGAGCCCGAACGGGTTGCCGATCGCCATCACCCAGTCGCCGACTTCGAGCGTCGCGGACGGTCCAAATTTGACGTCGGCGAGCGGCTTCTTCGGCGTCACCTTAAGCAGCGCGAGATCGGCCTTCGTATCGCGCCCGATGACCTTGTCGACCTTGAGCTTCGAGCCGTCGTGAAAATTGATCTCGATCTCCTCGGCGCCTTCGATGACGTGGTTGTTGGTGACGATCAGGCCTTCCTTGCCGTCGATCACGAAACCGGAGCCCAGCGACGAAATCTTGCGGTCCGAATGGGGCATGCCGCCGCGCTTGTTGAAAAAGTCGTCGAAGAAATCTTCGAACGGCGCACCCTTCGGCACCTTCGGAAGCGGCACGCCGCTCGGCCCCTTGACGGTCTGCGAGGTCGCGATGTTGACGACGGCGTCGACCAGCTTCTTGGCGACCGGCGCAACCGATGCCGGGCCGTTCTGAAACGCGTGAGCCGGAGACGAAAACAGCGCCATCGTCATGATCGCGCTGAGCAGCAGTCGGGGCATAAGCACGGAACCTTTTCCGGTCATCGCAGAACTCCAGTGTCCGACCCCACGCGACGCTCGGCGGGTCCTATGAGGCTTAAGTGGCGCAAGATCGAAGCATCAAAGTGACGATCGTAGCATATTGCCGGGATGGGGGGACAAGTCGGCTCCGGAGCTTATCCTCGGACGAGCCAGACGAGGAAAACGCCAAAGGCGACAGCAGCTAAAGCGGCCGCCTGGATCGGGCCGTTTCCCCGGCTGGCGATGTCCGTGACGACACGCCGCGCAGCATCCGGCGCGAGCGCCCAGAGCAGCCCTTCAAGAACAAGGGCTATTCCGAGGCCGGCCAGAAGGTCGTTCATCGCTCGGGCGTGACTGTTACAGAACCCGACTGAGCCGGCTTCACGCCGCCGTTGGGGTCCTCGAAGTAGCGGAAGAAATCGCTGCTCGGCGACAGCAACAGACGCGTGTCCTCGGGCTTGATGGCCGTCGTGTAGGCCTGCATCGACCGGTAGAAACGGAAGAAGTCGGGGTCCTGCCCGAACGCGTCCGCGAAGATGCGGCTGCGATGCGCTTCACCGTCGCCGCGGATTTCGTCCGACTTCTGCGTGGCGGTCGCCTTGATGATCGTCACCGCCTTGTCGGCATTGGCGCGGATGCGGTTGCTTTCGGCTTCGCCTTGCGCCCGGAATTCCGTCGCCTCGCGAACACGGTCGGCGCGCATGCGATCATAGACCTTGACGAGGTTCACTTTCGGCAGATCGGCGCGCTTGATGCGCACGTCAACGACTTCAAGGCCATAGTCGCGGCCTTCCTTGTTCACCTGCGCCGCGATCTCCTTCATCAGCGACTCGCGCTTGTCCTTGACGATCTCCTGCAGCGTCGCGGATCCAAGCACGCGGCGAATTTCCGACTCGATCAGCGGACCGACGACTTCCCGCACACGCTCTTCGTTGCGCACGTTCTGATAGAACTTGAGCGGGTCGGTAATGCGATAACGCGCATAGGCGTCGACGATCAAACGCTGCTGATCCGACGCCGTGACTTCCTGCTCCGTCGTATCGAGGTCGAGAATACGCTTGTCGAATTTCTCGACCGTATCGATGAACGGAACCTTCCACTTCAGGCCGGGCGTTTCAACGATCTGCTGCGTCTTGCCGAAGCGCAGTACCATCGCCTGCTCGTTCTGGTGGACGATGAACGCCGAGGCGTAGAGACCCGCTGCCGCAAGGATCAACACCGTAAGAATGAATGCGAAGAACGCGCGCATATTATTTCGATCCTTCGGCCGGTTCACGCTTCTGAAGCTGATCTAGGGGCAGATAAGGCACGACGCCCTGACCGCTCTTCTGATCGATGATGATCTTGTCGGCACCCTCGAGCACGCGCTCCTGCATCTCGAGATACAGCCGCTGCCGGGTGACGTCCGGCGCCTTCCTGTATTCCTCATAGACCTTGAGGAAGCGCGCCGCCTGACCGGTTGCCTCGGCGACCGTCTGGTCGCGATAGCCCTCGGCTCCCGCCACAATGCGATCGGCTTCGCCACGCGCTCTCGGCGTGACCTGGTCGGCGTAGGTTTGCGCCTGCTTGACCAGCGTTTCTTTCTCTTGCGCCGCCGCCGCGACTTCGCGGAACGCGCCGATGACCTCTTCCGGCGGATCGACTTCCTTGAGCTGGATCTGATCGATCTTGATGCCCGACCGATAATAGTCGAGCGTCTTCTGCATCAGCTTCTGCACGTCTTGCTGAATCTGCTGCCGGCCGCCCGTCAACAGCGGCTGCAACGCCGACTGGCCGACGACTTCGCGCATCGCGCTTTCGGCAACCTCGCGCACCGTCGTCTCGGGCTGCGCGATATTGAACAGGAATTGCTCGACGCCGGTATCGCCATTTTCGCTCTTTTCCGGGCTGATGCGCCAGAACACGACGAAGCGAACATCGACGACGCTGCCGTCGCCTGTCAGCATCAGGCCGCTGTCGCGCGCACCGAGCGTGCTGCGAGCGCTGCCGACTTCGATGGTCCGCTGCTGCGTGACTTTCGGAAGCCGTACTTCCTCGATCGGGTAGGGCAGCCGCCAATGCAGTCCCGGACCTTCCCAACGCTCATATTTGCCGAAGCGCAGGACGATGCCCTGCTCGTCCGGATTGACGCGATAGAAGAAGCCGTAGAACGCCACGCCCGCGAGCAGCAAAAGCCCGACGAGAAAAATGAAGGTCTTCGGAACGCCGCCACCGATGCCGCCCGCGCCGTTGCCCCCAGCGCCGCCGCCACCGCCGCCGCGCATGACACGGCGCATTCGGTCCTGGCCCCGGCGCAAAATCTCGTCGAGATCCGGCGGCTCCTTACCGCCGCCTGAGCCCCAAGGCCCCTGCCCCCACGGACCGCCGCCGCCGCCGCCACCACCGCCGCTGCCTTTGCCGCCGCCTTGATTACTCCAGGGCATAAATCAGGGCCTCTCTCGCATCTTGAGCTGAAATTGAAATTGCGCACCCGTCTCCCGGCTCCTCGGTGCGGCGTCGGTCGCAGGACGACATTGAGACGTGCACGCTGAAAGCCTCGGGAACGCAAAAGAAAAACAAGGTTCGGGGGAGCTTATAAGGTACGGTTCCCTCGATCGCAAATTCCCAACCCCTTGGACTATCGCAATTTGGGGCGTCGCGGCGGCGCTTCAAGGGTTTTCAGGCTCGGCCTGGTCACTCTTTTGCCGGCGTTCGTAAACGATGAGCGTCGACGCAAACTCATCACGCGGCCCCTTCGGCAAGAGTTCTTTCGCCACTTCCTGCCAAACGGCGTCCTCGAGAGCCGGAAAATACCGGTCGCCACCAACCTGCGCATGAACGCGCGTCAGATAGATGCGATCTGCAACTGGCAGCGCGGCATCGAAAACGGCGACCCCGCCGATAACCATGATCTCATCCGCCCCGCGCGTGGTTGCGAGGACGCGCGCGAGCGTCAGCGCCTCGGTGACGCTTTCGCAGGTCGAGATATCCGCAGCCTCGAACGCCGGATCGCGCGTCACGACAATGTTGTCCCGACCGTCGAGCGCCTTGCCGATCGACTGGAACGTGCGCCGCCCCATGATCATGGGCTTGCCCATCGTCAGCTTGCGGAACACCTTGAGATCGGACGAGAGCCGCCAGGGCAGCGCGCCGTCGCGGCCGATGACGCCGTTTTCCGCAACGGCGACGATCAGGGAAATGGGTAAGTCATTCATGAGGTGACCGATAGCAACGACCGGAACGAGAAGCAAATCCGCCCTCATCTTCGCGCCGCGCTTAGCCCTCCCGTTCCATCATCCTCGGCCGAGCCCAACGCACACTCATCGTCATGGCCGCGAAGGCGGCCATCCACGCGACCGTCGATACCCTCTGAGGTGTGGAACCAATGAATTCCGTGAAGCGAATTTGCCGGAGATGGCCGCCTGCGCGGCCATGACGGAAGGTAAAGGGTCTAGCGCGTCACCCGACCACGAAGCCTCACGCCCCTCACGCACTTCACACCGCCACCGGCGCTTTGATGTGAGGCCAAGGATCGTAACCTTCGAGACTAAAATCCTCATACTTGAAATCGAAGATCGATGTCACAGCCGGATTGATCTTCATCGTCGACAGCGCGCGCGGCGTGCGCGAGATCTGCAAATCGGCCTGCTCCAGATGATTGAGATAAAGATGCGCATCGCCGAACGTATGCACGAAATCGCCCGGCTCCAGCCCCGTGACCTGCGCCATCATCATCGTCAGCAGCGCATAGCTCGCGATATTGAACGGCACGCCGAGAAAAATATCCGCCGAGCGCTGATAAAGCTGGCACGAGAGCTTACCGTCCGCGACGTAGAACTGGACAAGACAATGACACGGAGCCAGCGCCATACGCGGAATATCGGCTGGATTCCACGCTGAGACGATAATGCGCCGGCTGTCCGGATTGGTCTTCAGCGTTTCGACGACCTCTTTGATCTGGTCGATCGTTTCGCCTCCGGGCGCGCTCCACGCCCGCCACTGCTTGCCGTAAACCGGACCGAGCTCGCCTTCGGGATCGGCCCACTCATCCCAGATCGAAACGTCGTGCGCCTTGAGATACTCAATGTTGGTCGCCCCGGAGAGAAACCACAAAAGCTCGACGATGATCGACTTGACGTGCAGCTTCTTCGTCGTGACCAGTGGGAACCCTTGCGCCAGGTCGAACCGCATCTGATGCCCGAACACGGATAGCGTGCCGGTCCCGGTACGGTCCGTTTTCTTCACGCCTTCGGTGCGCACACGGCGCAATAAATCGAGATATTGCTGCATGAAAAAGCCCTAACGCGATTCTGGCTCGCCTTCAGCTCCCACCCGTGACTATCCCGTCACGACCGAGCTATCCGGCGCGAACGCCAGGATCAGCACGATCATCGAGTTGTAAACACCATGACAGACGATCGGCACCAGGAGCGTGCCGGTTTTCTCGCGGACCAGCGCCAGATAAATGCCGATCAGCGTGATCGCCGCGATGCCGTAGACGGAGTAATGGGCGTGCAGAAGCGCCCACATGATCGCCGATGCCGCCGCGGCCCCCGCAATGCCGAGCGATGTCCGCCGCAGCGCCCCATAAACCAGGCCGCGAAACAGGCATTCCTCCGCGATCGGCGCGCCCAATCCAGCGGCGATCAGAACGAGCCACCACGTCCTCGCCTTCATCAGATCGGCAAATGGGCTGATGTCATGGCGGAACGCCTCCCGGTCCAAAGCAAAGACGGCGGCGCCGTAGATCAAGGCGAGCGCGATCAGCCCAAGCGTCGCGAGGACGAACGTTTTGAGCCCGCCCCGAGGAACAGTGAAGCGCAGAAAAGACCCGCCCCCGCGCGCCAAAAGCGCGTTCGCCAGAAGCACCAGCAGCACGGTCGCGAGCTGAAACGCGAAAAGCGAGACGGCAACGCGCGCCGTCAGCAGGGCTTCCGTCTCACCTGCGGCAAAAGCGCGAGGCTCGTCGAGCCGCGACCAGAGATCGAAGAGAGCCGTCCCTCCAAATCCGGCCAGCATCCCGGACACGACGATAGCGGCCGTGGCCAGCAGCACGAGCGCCACTGATTTCCACGATAAAATCGCGTCCGGAGCGGGAGCCTGTTCTTCGACCGAGACGGCCACGTGCATGCCTTTCTGCTTGGCGTTTGCAACGTTCAAACGCGGCCATCCGGTAACAGCTTTTTCACGGGCTTGCGAATGAGGTCGCCGAAACGCTTTCGTTCTGGCTCGCCAGTGACTATATCTGGAGCGCTGGCTTGCCAGCTATGGTGATAAACGCGGTCGTAATAAGCCGATCGGACCCGGGGGCGGTACCCGGCGCCTCCACCACTTTCTCGTTGGGACCTTGCGGCTCCCTTTCGGGGAGCCGGCCGCAAGGCCCGGCAATTACGGGGGCGAAATAGGATCGACGAAGGTCTAAAGGACTTAGCTTTTGCCCGGCATGATACCACCGTTATCGGGTCATACAGAATAGTTGCCAATGACAACTATGCTGAGGCCGCTCTCGCTGCGTAATGCAGTGCGAATAGCCTGAACTTGAAGCCCTTATCTTTAGCCGGATAAGGCGCGGTTCGGAGGGCACCGGGCAACAGAAGCCCTCCACTTCTCGCGGCGTGTAGGTAAACGGGCTTGACTGAGCGGCAAATCTGATTTCAGAGGTCGGTCAGAGCACGGCATTCTTGAAGGCGGAAGCATGGCAACGGAGCCATCGATCGATTACGCAAAATTGCAGCAAGAGGCGATGCGCGGCGTTGTTCGCGCGGTTCTCCAGCAAATCGTGAAATCCGGTCTTCCGGGCGAGCACCATTTCTATATCTCGTTCCTGACCCAGGCGCCGGGCGCCATCGTCTCGAAGCGGCTCAAGGAAAAATATCCGAGCGAGATGACGATCGTGCTGCAGCATCGCTTCTGGGATCTCATCGTCTCGGAAGATCGCTTCGAAGTGAAGCTGACGTTCGACGGCATTCCGGAACGGCTCGTCGTGCCGTTCTCCGCGATCAAGGTCTTCATCGACCCGAGCGTTCGCTACGGCCTGCAGTTCGACGAAGAGGTCAGCGACAATGAACCGATGCACGAGCCGCGCCACGCGCTGACGGCCGACGCGACGTACGATCAGATCGGCGAAACGGGCACCGAAGTTCCTCGCACGGCACCGAAGAAGCCGCGCGCACCGAGGAAGCCCCGCGTCGCCGACAAAGACGCAGCGTCACGCGATCCTGCAGCCTCTCTTCCTCCGTCTCCCGAGCCCGCCACGCGCGCAGGTGAAGCCGACGCGAAAGAGGACGCCGACGCGACGCCGACGCCATCCGAAGGCGCCAAAATCCTCAGCCTCGACCAGTTCCGCAAGAAATAAGCGAACGCGATCGAGCCTTGCTCGCGAATTGCCCGCCGTCCGACGTCGCGGGCTTCGCGAAAGCTAGGCGTATGCTATCCACCCCCGCCACGTGAAGGCCGCGTAGAACAGCGCGACATTCGAGAACCCGGCTTCTTCCAGGATCGCTTGATCCTGCTCCGGCGTGATCGCGAGCAGCTTGGCATCGACATTTTCGCGTGCGCTCCCCGCCAGCTTTGGATCGACCCCCGACACAACGGCAAACGCCGCATAGCGCGACAGCCACATCGCGCGAGCGCCATCTGCCTGCGGAAAGCTCGAATGCGCGGCCACGAACGGCGCGCCCGGCTTCAACCGCCGCCGAATTTCTCGCTCCGTCCGGCGACGCTCATCAGCATCGAGGAAATGCAAGGTGAGAAGACAAACGGCAGCATCGAATGCCGTCTCGGAAACATCGTCGATATAACCTTGCCGCAGCGTCACGCGCGCATTGAGCGGCCCAAGCATCCTCTCCGCGAGATTCAGCATTTCCGCTGCCGGATCGACACCGACAAACGTCCATCCCGCGTGAGCATCCGCCAGCGCCTTGAGTTCGAGCCCTCCGCCCGCACCCAGAACCAGCACGCGCGCATCGTCGGGAACGCGCTCCGCAAGAAGAATACCCGCCATGCGATGCAGATCGCTCAAGCCCGGCACGAAGCGGCGCGGTCCATCCGCGTAATTCGCGACCGCATCCGGATCAGAATACGCCTTGAGCAACCACGCGCCGTCCTTCTCAGGCTTCATCGATATCGCCTCGTTCGCCAATAAAAATATTATAATATTATAAATAACACGCGCACGCGCTAGGACAACCACCCCGCGCGACATCGCTCAGTCCCGGTGTCGCCCGAGACACAGCACGGCGCTCACGCTTGGAAAAGCCAACGGTCGCTTTCCAATGACGGAACGCCCGGCGAGCAAAAGCCGGGCGTCATTATGACTTCACTGTGCAGTTAGGGGGGCGATACCCGAACGTCGCACGACCGGCGGTGGATTCCATTTGCCAGTCAGCGCATCGGATCTCGGGGCGTAGAGGCGCATGGTCAGATTGAACGACCCTTTCGGCGCGGGAAGCCAGTTCGTTTCGCTCTCGGCACCAGGACTCTCGTTCTGAAAATAAAGATCGAGCGAGCCATCGGGATTGTACTTGAAGGGCATCCAACTACTCACCGCAAAGCGATTGAGGCTGTTGGCAACCTGGAATCCCTCGTCGTCATAGAGCGTGATGGACCAGAAGGCATTAACCGGCGGAAGCACGGCCTTGTCGAAATGGATTGTATATTTGTTGGCGCCGTCGAGTGGCTTTCCCGTGTCGTCGGCAAGGTTTGCCGGATAAATCGCGTCCTCGGGCAGGTTCGCACCGAGACCATATTGCGTAATGAGGGCGCGCTTCAGATAGTAGTTGCCGTAGACCCCCATCGTATCGGTGTTCATCGACCAGCCGTTGGCCACACGTGCAAGCGTGGGGAGCTTCCATTTTAGGAGCTGCTGCGCGTCCTGCGGAACCGCTTCAAGCGCCTTCTGAATAGCGGGATCCAATGTCGTGATATCGAAGCTCTTGCCCGGCTCGATGCCAATCCGCTGCATCTGCGCGATGATCGGTTGATCGGTGATGTGTGGAGGATGCAGCTTCAGGAGTTCGGCGGCATAAGCAAAGAATTTTCCGGCGGGCATTGCGTCGACGAGGGTTTTTGGCGGCGTTGTCACATCAACGCTTGAATCAATTTTAGCTTCAACAGGCGTCGGCGTTTTTCCCCATTCGGACAGCGGCGTGACCTTATAACCTGCCTGGATCTGGTGAACCGCATCATAATCATCCGGGCCATCCGTTTTCGTGCGTCCTATAATCCAGACGTAGGGCGTCGGCGCATCGATACGCTGAGCGTCGTGAGGAAGCTCGCCGTTCAAACCGGGCTTCCAACCCGGCGGCACGATGACAAAGTTATGAGCTTGTGTTCCGGTCGTGCGCCAGCCAGGAGAGGCAAAGACGTCCGTCCACATGTCGAGCATTGGCAACAGGTAGTATCGCCCATGCGTATCGGGCACCGAGACAACCACAGGCTCTTTCGTCAAGTCGAGCCACGCGCTCGAATAGAGCGTATCGAAATTGGGCCGGACGACAGCCCGCATATCGGCGGAAGGGTAGGCGTCTATGTTGGCGAAGGTATTCATCGGACCACCAATGGATCCTTTACC
>NZ_JBAYUV010000013.1:0-88469 GCF_041674905.1 Hyphomicrobium sp. | reverse complement strand
GTTCGATCATCGTATTCTCGATGCATCGACCCGTGAGATCGTGAATACGGCTAAACGTACCGGTGCTGAGGTTCGTGGTCCGATTCCGCTACCGACCCGCATTGAGCGTTTTACGGTCAACCGTTCGCCGCACATCGACAAGAAGAGCCGCGAGCAGTTCGAAATGCGGACGCACAAGCGGCTCCTCGACATCGTCGATCCGACGCCGCAGACGGTCGACGCATTGATGAAGCTTGATCTTGCCGCCGGCGTCGACGTCGAGATCAAACTTTAAACCAAGGTTTTTAAGGGCCCTCTGGCGGTAACGCGAATGGCCCCAACGATAGGAAGGAATGCACATGCGTTCCGGGGTAATTGCACAGAAGGTCGGCATGACCCGCATCTTTACCGATGCGGGCGAGCATGTCCCTGTGACCGTGCTGAGACTTGAGAACCTGCAGGTTCTCTCGCACCGCACGGTTGAAAAGAACGGCTACACCGCCATTCAGGTCGGTGGCGGAACACGTAAGCCTTCGCGGCTGACGAAAGCCGATCGCGGCACCTTCGCAAAGGCTGAAGTCGAGCCGAAGCGCAAGATCGCAGAGTTTCGTGTCAGTCCTGAGAACCTGATCGATGTGGGCGCCGAAATCACGGCCGACCACTTCGTTCCGGGTCAGTTTGTGGACGTGACGGGCACGACGCAGGGTAAAGGGTTTCAGGGCGCCATGAAGCGCTGGAACTTCGGCGGTCTGCGCGCAACGCACGGCGTCTCGGTTACGCACCGCGCGCATGGTTCGACCGGTCAGCGCCAGGACCCCGGCAAGGTGTTCAAGGGCAAGAAGATGGCCGGTCATATGGGCGACGAGCGCGTCACGACGCAGAACCTCGTCGTCGCCAAGATCGACAAGGCTCGCGGTCTCGTCATGGTGCGCGGAGCGGTTCCGGGCTCGAAGGGCGGTTGGGTCGTTGTCCGCGACGCGGTGAAGAAGGCGGCTCCGGCCGACCTGCCGAAACCCGGCGCATTCACGGCTCGCGGCGAAGCGAAGAAAGAAGGCGCGTGATGAAAGCTGAAGTCACGAACCTCGATGCCAGCAAGGCTGGCGACATCGATCTCGTCGACGAGATCTTCGGTCTCGAGGTCCGCAACGATCTCATTCACCGCATGGTGCGCTATCAGACACTGAAGCGCATGGCTGGCACGCATCACGCCCAGGATCGCTCGGAAGTTGCCGTCACCGGCAAGAAGATGACGAAGCAGAAGGGCACCGGCGGCGCTCGTCACGGCGACAAGTCGGCTCCGCAGTTTCGCGGCGGCGGCAAAGCGTTCGGTCCGAAGCCGCGTTCGCATGCCATCGAGATGCCGAAGAAGGTGCGCGCGCTCGCTCTCCGCCACGCTCTCTCTTCGAAGGCGAAGGCCGGCGAGATCGTCGTCATCGACAAGGCGACGTCGGAAGGTAAGACAGGTACGCTCAAGGCACAGTTTGCAAAGCTGTCGCTTGACAACGCACTGATCATCGACGGCGCCGAGCTCGAGCCGACGTTCGCACGCGCGGCGCGCAACATTCCGAATATCGACGTGCTTCCGGTTCAGGGCATCAACGTCTACGACATTCTCCGTCGTAGAAAGCTGGTGTTGACCCGCGCCGCCGTCGCAGCGCTGGAGGCGCGGTTCAAATGACGACGAAACGCTCCGCTTACGACGTCATCGTTGCTCCGGTCATCACCGAAAAGGCAACGCTTGCGTCCGAAGCCAACCAGGTGATCTTCAAGGTCAAGCCTGACGCGACGAAGACGGAAATCAAGAACGCGATCGAGACCCTGTTCAAGGTCAAGGTCAAGTCGGTGAACACGATCGTTCGCAAGGGCAAGCTGAAGGCGTTCCGCGGCGTCAAGGCCGTGTTGAGCGATACGAAGAGGGCCGTCGTAACGCTCGAGAGCGGTCATTCGATCGACGTGACGACAGGGCTCTAAGGGATAACGCATCATGGCGCTTAAGACATACAACCCGACGTCGCCCGGACGCCGCCACCTGATCCAGGTCGACAAGTCGACGCTGTGGAAGGGCAAGCCGGTCAAGGTTCTCGTCGAGGGCCTGACCAAGACTGGCGGCCGCAACAGCGATGGTCGCATCACGTCGCGCCACATCGGCGGCGGCGCCAAGCGTGCCTATCGCCGGATCGACTTCCGTCGTCGCAAATACGATGCGCCGGCGACTGTCGAGCGCCTCGAGTATGATCCGAACCGGACCGCATTCATTGCGCTGATCAAGTACCAGGACGGAACGCAGGCCTACATTCTTGCGCCGCAGCGCCTCGGCGTTGGCGACACGGTCGTCGCGGGAACGAAGGTCGACGTTAAGCCCGGCAATGCCATGCCGCTGGCCGCAATGCCGATCGGCACCATCGTCCACAACGTCGAAATGAAGCCCGGCAAGGGTGGTCAGATCGCGCGTTCCGCTGGCTCGTTCGTGCAGCTCGTCGGTCGTGATTCAGGCTTCGCCGTTCTTCGCCTCAACTCGGGCGAGACGCGCAAGGTCAGTGCCGAATGCATGGCGACAGTCGGCGCGGTGTCGAACCCTGATCATATGAACACCGTGGTCGGCAAGGCGGGCCGCACGCGCTGGCTCGGCCGTCGCCCGACGGTTCGCTCGATTGCAATGAACCCGGTCGATCACCCCAACGGCGGTCGTACCAAGGGCGGCAAGCACTGGGCGACGCCCTGGGGCAAGCCGACCAAGGGCTTCAAGACGCGCAAGAACAAGACCACGACGAAATACATCGTACGCTCGCGCCAAAAGGCGAAGAAGTAGCGGCGAACTGAAGGAGATTCGACTTTGACACGTTCAGTTTGGAAAGGCCCGTTCGTCGACGGCTATATCCTGAAGAAGGCGGATAAGTCGCGCGCGTCGGGGCGCAACGAGGTGATCAAGGTGTGGAGCCGCCGCTCCACCATCCTGCCTCAGTTCGTCGGCCTGACCTTCGGCGTGCACAACGGCCTGAAGCACATTCCGGTCGCCGTGACGGAAGACATGATCGGCCACAAGTTCGGGGAATTCGCACCGACCCGCATTTTCCACGGGCACGGCGGCGATAAGAAAGCGGTGAAGAGATAATGGGCAAGCCTAGCCATCAGCGGCGCCTCGCGGATACCGAGGCCCAGGCGGTTGCGAAGTCGCTGCGCATCTCGCCGCAGAAGCTCAATCTTGTCGCGGGATTGATCCGGGGCAAGAAGGTCGATAAGGCCCTCGCCGAACTCGAGTTCAGCGAGAAGCGCATTGCGGGCGATGTCCGCAAATGCGTGATGAGCGCCGTCGCCAATGCCGAGAACAACCATTCGCTCGACGTCAACGATCTGATCGTCGCCGAAGCCTACGTCGGCAAGAACCTCACCTTGAAGCGCTTCCATGCCCGTGGCCGCGGTCGCGGCTCGGCGATCCTGAAGCCCTTCTCGCAGCTGACTGTCGTCGTTCGTCAGGTCGAAGAGGAAAAGGCCGAGACGAAGAAAGCCGCGAAGAAGCCGGCTGCCGACAAGGCTCAGGCGAAGTCCAAGGAGGCCAAGTAATATGGGTCAAAAAGTCAATCCCGTCGGCCTTCGCGTTGGCATCAACCGCACCTGGGACAGCCGCTGGTTCGCGGCCCGTGGGGAATACAGCAAGCTGCTGCACGAAGATCGCGCCATCCGCGATCACATCATGAAGGAGCAGCGCGAGGCGGGCATTTCGAAGGTCGTCATCGAGCGCCCGCACAAGAAGTGCCGCGTGACGGTTCAGACCGCGCGTCCCGGCATCCTGATCGGCAAGAAGGGCGAGAAGATCGAACGCCTGCGCGCCGACCTCGCGAAGCTGACGAGCTCGGAAGTTCACCTGAACATTCTCGAGATCCGCAAGCCCGAGATCGATGCAACGCTGATCGCCGAAGGCATCGCCCAGCAGCTCGAGCGCCGCGTTGCGTTCCGCCGTGCGATGAAGCGCGCCGTTCAGTCGGCTCTGCGTCTCGGCGCCGTCGGCATTCGTATCAACGTCGCCGGCCGTCTTGGCGGCGCGGAAATCGCGCGTACGGAATGGTATCGCGAAGGCCGCGTGCCGCTGCACACGCTGCGCGCCGACATCGACTTCGGCTACGGCGTTGCCCGCACCGCCTATGGCATCATCGGCATCAAGGTCTGGGTGTTCAAGGGCGAGATCATCGAGCACGACCCGATGGCCGCCGACAAGAAGCTTGCTGAGATGCAGGAAAGCGGCGCACCGCGCCCGCGTCGCGACGATGGCGATCGTCAGGATCGCGGCAATCGCCGCCCCGGACGTGGCGGACGTGGTGGTGGACGTGGCGGTCCCGGATCAGGCGGCAGCGCTCCAGCAGCGTCAGACGCCGGATCATCGACGCCGGAAGCGTAAGGACCCGAGAGGCACTTAAGATATGCTGCAACCGAAACGGACGAAGTTCCGCAAACAGTTCAAGGGTCGCATTCACGGCGCCGCCAAGTCGGGCACGACGCTCGCCTATGGCGAAGTCGGCTTGAAGGCGATGGAGCCGGAGCGCTTGACCGCGCGCCAGATCGAAGCCGCACGCCGCGCCATCGCACGTCATACCAAGCGTGCCGGCCGCATGTGGCTGCGCATCTTCCCGGATGTGCCGGTGTCGAAGAAGCCGGCGGAAGTTCGCATGGGTTCGGGCAAGGGTTCGCCGGAGCTGTGGGTGGCTCGCGTGAAGCCGGGCCGCATCATCTTCGAACTCGGTGGCGTGAACCAGCAGATTGCCAAGGAAGCTTTGATCCTTGGCGCCGCCAAGCTACCGATTAAAACGCGCGTCGTAACGCGTCTCGAATAGGAGTTGAGGAACAGCCGTGGCCGACGAATTCAAAGGCATGTCGCTCGATCAGCTCGACGACCAGCTGGTGAAGCTCAAGAAGGAGCAGTTCAACCTGCGCTTTCAACGGGCTTCAGGTCAGCTTGAGAACACCGCGCGCATCCGGGTTATCCGCCGCGATATCGCGCGTATTAAAACTGAGGCGAGCGCTAAGCGCGCTGGCAGCGTCAGAAAAGGCGCGTGAGGGAGATATAGATTATGCCGAAGCGCGTGTTGCAGGGTGTGGTGGTATCCGACAAGAACGACAAGACCATCGTCGTTCAGGTTGAGCGCCGCTATACGCATCCCCTGCTGAAGAAAACGGTGCGCCGTACGAAAAAGTACCACGCACACGACGAGCAGAATTCGTTCAAGGTTGGCGACCAGGTCTCGATTGAAGAGACGCGGCCGATTTCCAGGAACAAACGTTGGATCGCGATTACTCAGTGAGGCATTAGCCTCGCTCTCACGCGGTTCGATATGAGAGCGCTTTTGAAGCCGTAGGAGCGTTGGGAGATTTCCCAAGACCCCGCGAGCCCAAAGGCAAACAAGAATAGGGCTTCGGACGAAGCCGAAAGAGAAGGAACGACGCGATGATCCAGATGGAGAGCAATCTCGACGTCGCCGACAACTCGGGCGCGCGCCGCGTTCAGTGCATCAAAGTGCTGGGTGGCTCGAAACGCAAGTACGCGACCGTCGGCGATACCATCGTCGTATCCGTGAAGGAGGCGATCCCGAAAGGCCGCGTCAAGAAGGGCCAGGTGATGAAAGCCGTCATCGTCCGTGTCGCGAAGGGCATTCGCCGCGCCGACGGTTCGCTGATCCGCTTCGACCGCAACGCCGCCGTGCTGATCAACGCCAACGGCGAACCGGTCGGGACCCGCATCTTCGGACCCGTGACGCGTGAGCTTCGCGCCAAGAACCACATGAAGATCGTATCGCTTGCGCCGGAGGTTCTCTGATGTCGGCTTCTAAAATTAAAAAGGGCGACAAGGTCGTCGTCCTCGCCGGCCGCGACAAAGGCAAGAGCGGCGAAGTCATCGAGGTGCGCCCCAGCGAGCGTCGTGCGCTTGTTCGCGGTGTCAACATGGTGCGTCGCCATCAGCGTCAGTCCGCGAGCCAGGAAGGCGGCATTATTTCGAAAGAAGGTCCCATCGACCTGTCGAACATTGCAGTCGAGGACCCGAAGGACGGCAAGCCGACCCGCGTCGGCTTCAAGATCTTGACCGACGGCAAGAAGGTCCGCATCGCAAAACGCTCGGGCGAGCAGATCCCGGAGAAGAACTAGGCCATGGCTGAGAAAGACAAACCAGCGAAAGCTGCAAAGCCGCAAGGCGCGGCTGCCCAGGGCGGCGCGAAGAAGGCGAAAGCCGCGAAGGCCGCTGCCTCCGAACCGCGCGCTCCCGCAGCGCCGCGTCCGAAGGACTACAAGCCTCGTCTCAAGACGCATTACGAGAAGGTCGTCCGCGACGCGCTGAAAGAAAAGTTCGGCTACGCGAACGTCATGCAGATTCCACGTCTCGAAAAGATCGTGATCAATATGGGCGTCGGCGAAGCCGTCAACGACCGCAAGAAGGTCGACAACGCAGCGACCGATCTTGGATTGATCGCCGGTCAGAAGCCTGTCGTGACGCGCGCCCGCAAGGCGATCGCGACCTACAAGTTGCGCGAAGGCATGGCGATTGGCGCCAAGGTCACGCTGCGCGGCGACCGCATGTATGAATTCCTCGACCGGTTCGTCACGATCGCGCTGCCGCGCGTGAAGGACTTCCGCGGCTTGAACCCGAAGAGCTTCGACGGTCGCGGCAACTATGCGACCGGCCTCAAGGAGCATCTGGTGTTCCCCGAGATCGATTATGACAAGGTCGACAACGTTCTGGGTCTCGACGTGATCGTTTGCACGACGGCCCATACCGATGACGAAGCCCGCGAATTGCTCAAGGGCTTCAACTTCCCGTTCCGCAGCTAGAGGACCTCGGCACAAAGCCGAAAGGCCTTTGGAGGAGAAGAAATGGCAAAGACCAGTTCGATCGAAAAGAATAACCGCCGGCGCGCGATGGCGCTGGCACAGGCTCCGAAGCGCAAGCGCCTCAAAGAGCTTGCCAAGGACAAGACGAAGACGCCGGAAGAGCGCTTCGCCGCGAGGCTGAAGCTCGCGGAGATGCCGCGTAACGGCTCGCAGGTTCGCGTCCGCAATCGCTGTGAAATCACCGGCCGCCCGCGCGGCAACTACCGCAAGCTCAAGATGTGCCGCAACCAGCTCCGTGAGCTGGCGAGCCAGGGGCGTATCCCGGGCATGGTCAAGTCGAGCTGGTAAAAGGAACGCACCATGTCCGTGAATGATCCGTTGGGCGATATGCTGACACGAATCCGGAACGCGCAGATGCGCCGCCGGCCGAAGGTCGCGACACCTGCTTCAAGCCTGCGCGCGCGCGTCCTCGACGTGCTCGCCGAAGAGGGCTACATCCGTGGTTACAGCCGCGTCGAGCTCAAGGGCGAAGTCCCGCAGTTCGAAATCGAGCTGAAGTATTATAATGGCCAGCCTGCGATCCGTGAAATCTCGCGGATATCGAAGCCAGGCCGTCGTGTGTATTCGCCGGTCAAGGATATTCCGACGGTGGCCAACGGCTTGGGCGTTGCAATCCTGTCGACCCCGAAGGGCGTGATGTCGGACTCGAAGGCGCGCGAAGCGAACGTCGGCGGCGAAGTCATCTGCAGCATCTTCTAAGGCTATGGCCGGCATGCCGGCCGAACGAAACAAGGTTTTGAGAAGTCATGTCGCGCATCGGTAAAAAACCCGTCCCCGTCCCGTCCAATGTGACGGCGACGATCAGCGGCCAGACGGTGAAGATGAAAGGTCCGAAAGGCGAACTCGCCTTTACGATCCCTGACGCCTTGAAGGTGCAGCGTACGGACGAGGGGATCGATATTTCGCTCCTCGAGGATTCGAAGCTCGCACGTTCGAAGTGGGGTATGTCGCGGACGCAGATCGCGAACCTCATCAAGGGCGTTACTGACGGCTACAGCCAAGATCTCGAGATCCATGGCGTCGGCTTCAAGGCGGCAATGAAGGGCAAGGACACGTTGACCCTTTCGGTCGGCTACAGCCACGACGTCGTGCTGAAGATCCCGGCCGGTGTCGAAGTCAAGGTTGGCGGCGCCAAGCAGGAATTACTGTCGGTGTCGGGCATCGACAAGCAGGCCGTGGGCGAGATGGCGTCGGTGATCCGCGCGTCTCGCAAGCCTGAGCCCTATCAGGGCAAGGGCGTGCGCTATAAGGGCGAATATATCTTCCGCAAGGAAGGCAAGAAGAAGTAGGAACGGCAGCGATGGCCAACATCAACGATAAATTTCTGAACCGCAGGGCGCGCGTTCGCCGGTCTTTGAGGAAGAGCGCGAACGGTCGTCCCCGGCTTTCGATTCACCGCTCGTCTGAGAACATCTATGCTCAGGTGATCGACGACGTGAAGGGCGTGACGCTCGCCGCGGCTTCGACGCTCGAGAAGGACGTCAAGAGCTCGGGCAAGACTGGCGCCGACAAGGCCGCGGCCGCGGCCGTCGGCAAGCTCGTCGCCGAACGTGCCGTCAAGGCCGGCGTAACCGAGGTCATTTTCGATCGCGGCGGCTTTCTGTTTCATGGGCGCGTGAAAGCGCTCGCCGATGCCGCCCGCGATGGCGGATTGAAGTTTTAAAGATCCGAGAGGAACGAAATCGTGGCACGTGGACCCCAGAGAGACCGTGGCAGAGACCGCGAGGAGCGCGACAGCGAGTTCACCGATAAGCTGGTGCACATCAATCGCGTCGCCAAGGTCGTCAAGGGCGGCAAGCGTTTCGGCTTCGCTGCGCTTGTCGTCGTCGGCGATCTGAAGGGTCGCGTCGGCTTCGGTCATGGCAAGGCACGTGAAGTGCCTGAAGCCATCCGCAAGGCGACGGAAGGCGCGAAACGCAATCTTCTCCGCGTGCCGCTGCGCGACGCACGCACGCTGCATCACGACAGCGTCGGCCGCCACGGATCGGGCAAGGTCTTGCTCCGCGCGGCGCCTGCCGGTACGGGCATCATCGCGGGCGGTGCCATGCGCGCCGTGTTCGAGATGGTCGGCGTGCATGACGTCGTCGCCAAGTCGATGGGCTCGACGAACCCCTACAACGTCGTTCGCGCAACCTTCGACGCTCTCAAAGCGCAGGAAAACCCTCGCGCTGTTGCGGCCCGCCGCAACAAGAAGGTTTCCGACATCGTGTCGCGTCGCCGTGACGGCTCGGCTGCCGCCGATGCCGGCGCCGACGCCTAAGAGAAATGGCGGAGTGGCCGAAGCGCCGCTTCACAAATGGACTTGAGGTAACGATATGGCGGCTAAGAAGACGATCACATTGGAGCAGGTTCGCAGCGCGAATCGTCGCCCCGAGCGGCAGACCGAGACGCTGATTGGTCTCGGCCTCAATAAACTTGGCCGCACATCGACGCTCGAAGATACGCCGGCCGTGCGTGGCATGCTGAAGAAAGTTCAGCATCTCGTGCAGGTCGTAGAAGGGAAATAACGACTATGCGGCTCAACGGCATCAAAGATAACCCTGGCGCCAAGAAAACGCGCGTCCGCATCGGTCGCGGTATCGGCTCTGGCCTCGGCAAGATGGGCGGACGCGGCGGTAAAGGCCAGACGGCCCGGACCGGCGTTGCGATCGGCGGCTTCGAAGGCGGTCAGATGCCGCTTCATCGTCGTTTGCCGAAGCGCGGCTTCAATAAGTGGCGTCCGCAGGATTTCAACGAGATCAACGTCGGTTCGCTGCAGCAGGCCATCGACGACAAGCGTCTCGACGGATCGAAGCCGCTCGATCTCGCCGCGCTGATCGCGGCAGGTATTGTCCGCCGCCCCAAGGACGGCGTGCGCTTGCTTGGTGATGGTGAGATCAAGGCGAAGATCTCGATCACGGTCAATCATGTGACGGCGAAGGCGAAAGCTGCCGTCGAAAAGGCTGGCGGCAGCATCAGCGTCATCGAACGCAAGGTGCTCGCGGCCGACGAGGAAAAGCGTAAGAAATCGGCGGCCAAGAAGGCAGCTTCGGGCAAGAAGCCGGCCACAAAAACCGAGGAATAACGGTCGCGCGGAAGACGATAGCGCTTCGTCTTCCGTGTGCTCGTATCCGGACTTTGAGTTCGCGCGTGAAGGCGGGGATCAGGTCCAGGCTGGCGTGTTGCTTCCATCGGCATCACGGTGGCGCTTAGGAGAAGACAGCAATGGTTTCCGCTGCCGAGCAGCTCGCTTCGAACCTGAATTTTAGCGCTTTCGCGAAGGCGGAAGACCTGAAGCGGCGCCTGTGGTTCACCCTGGGCGCCCTCATCGTCTATCGCCTCGGCACCTTCATCCCGATGCCCGGCATCAATCCGGCGGCGTTCGCGGAGACGTTCAAGTCGCAGTCCGGCGGCATTCTCGGCATGTTCAACATGTTCTCCGGCGGTGCGCTGGAGCGGCTCGCGATCTTCGCGCTGAACATCATGCCGTACATCTCGGCGTCGATCATCATGCAGTTGATGACGTCGATCTCGCCGAAGCTCGAAGCCTTGAAGAAGGAAGGCGAGGCGGGCCGCAAGCAGATCAACCAATATACGCGCTATCTGACGGTCATTCTGGCGGCGCTTCAAGCCTACGGCATCGCTGTCGGCCTCGAGGGCTCGCAGAACTCGGCCGGCGGGGTCGTGCTCGATCCTGGCGTGTTCTTCCGTGCGACGACGGTTATTACGCTGGTCGGCGGTACCGTATTCCTGATGTGGCTCGGCGAGCAGGTGACGCAGCGCGGCGTCGGCAACGGCACGTCGCTGATCATTTTTGCCGGTATTATCGCGGGACTTCCGGGGGCCGTCGTGCAGCTTTTCGAGCTGTCGCGCACAGGCTCGATTTCGCCGGCGATCCTGGTGTTCTTCATCGTGCTGGCCCTCGCCGTCGTCGCGGCGATCGTGTTCTGCGAGCAAGCCCAGAGACGTTTGCTGGTGCAGTATCCGAAGCGCCAGGTCGGCAACAAGATGTTCCAGGGCGAAGCCTCGCATCTGCCGTTGAAGCTCAACCCATCGGGCGTCATTCCGCCGATCTTTGCCTCCTCGCTGCTGTTGCTGCCGATCACCGTCGCGCAGTTCACCGCGGGACAGGGGCCGGAATGGCTGAACACCGCCGTCGCGATGCTTGGCAGCGGACAGCCGCTGCACCTCGCGATCTATGCGGCGATGATCATCTTCTTTACGTTCTTCTACACGGCTGTCGTCATCAATCCGAAAGAGACTGCCGACAACCTCAGAAAGTACGGTGGTTTTCTGCCCGGCATCCGCCCCGGCGAGAAGACGGCGGAGTACATCGACTATGTGATGACTCGCATTACCGTCGTCGGTGCGCTTTACTTGGCGGCGGTCTGCGTCCTGCCTGAAATTCTGACTTCGTACGCTGGCATCCCACTCTACTTCGGCGGCACCTCGCTGCTGATCGCGGTCAGCGTGACGATGGATACGGTTTCCCAGGTTCAGGGCCATCTCATCGCCCAGCAATACGAAGGCCTGATCAAGAAGGCCAAGCTTCGTGGGACGCGCCGATGATCCTGATGCTGCTTGGCCCGCCCGGTGCGGGCAAAGGAACTCAGTCTCAGCTCATTTCCGAGAAGCTCGGAATTCCTCAGCTCTCGACCGGCGACATGCTGCGTGCGGCCGTCAAGGCGGAAACGCCCGTCGGTCTTAAGGCGAAACAGGTCATGGCCTCGGGCGGCCTCGTCAACGACGAGATCGTCATCGGCATCATCGCGGACCGGATTTCCGAGTCCGACTGCAGCAAGGGCTTCATCCTGGACGGCTTTCCGCGGACGCTCGCCCAGGCCGACGCCCTCGATAAGCTCCTGAAATCCAAGAGCCGCAAGATTGACTGCGTGATCGAACTCAAGGTCGATGACAGCAAGTTGGTCGACCGCATCGAGTGCCGGGCGCGCGAAACGCTTGCGGCTGGCGGTACGGTTCGCGCCGACGATAACGCCGAGGCGCTGAAAATACGGTTGATGGCCTACTATCGCGAGACGGCACCCATCACCGGTTACTACTTTGCCCATGGCTTGCTGAAATCGATCGATGGAATGGCGCCGATCGGGACGGTCAGCCAGCAAATCAATGAAATTCTGAGCGAATTTCAGGTGGCTTAAGGTAAAAAGCGCGCATTGACGGAAGGGAGCGACCGAGCTAAAACAGCCCACTTTTCTTTAGGGCTCAACTTGATCCGGACCTGGGCGTTAGCTCCGGTTTCGCGATCGTTGCGCCTATTGGCTTTTGAGGATTGGCATGGACGCAGCAACGCGTCCCGGTAGCTTCAGAAATCGAAATTCGACCAGACACGTTTAAGCACGACGAAACAAAACGACAAGATAACGTCAGGAGACTGAAGTGGCCCGCATCGCAGGCGTCAACATTCCCACCGGCAAGCGTGTTGAAATCGCGCTGCGCTACATCCACGGCATCGGCCCCAAATTCTCGAAAGAGATTTGTGAGAAGTGCAACATCCCGGCGGAGCGCCGCGTCAACCAGCTGACGGACGCCGAGGTTCTGCAGATCCGCGAAGCCATCGACCGCGATTATACGGTCGAAGGCGATCTTCGCCGCGAAGTGCAGACGAACATCAAGCGTCTGATGGACCTCGGTTGCTATCGCGGCCTGCGTCACCGCAAGGGCCTTCCGGTCCGCGGCCAGCGCACGCACACGAACGCCCGCACCCGCAAGGGCAAGGCCGTTCCGATCGCCGGCAAGAAGAAGGCGACGAAGTAGTTCGGCGCGTTATCGCATTCGCACCTCCGTCGAGGCGCATAAACTGAATTTCGCCTCGGCATCGGAGAGGCTTGGAGTAACGAACGCAAATGGCTAAAGAAGCAACTGCAGGGCGCGGCAAAGTCAAAAAGCGCGAGAAGAAGAACATTACGTCGGGCGTCGCTCACGTGAATGCTTCCTTCAACAACACGATGATCACGATCACGGATGCCCAAGGCAACACGATCGCCTGGTCGTCGTCGGGCACGAAGGGCTTCAAGGGCTCGCGCAAGTCGACGCCGTATGCCGCGCAGATGGCCGCTGAAGACGCCGGCCGCAAGGCGCAGGAGCACGGCATGAAGGTGCTCGAAGTCGAAGTTTGCGGTCCGGGCTCGGGTCGTGAATCGGCGCTGCGCGCGTTGCAGTCCGTTGGTTTTCAGATCACCTCGATCCGCGACGTGACGCCGATCCCGCACAACGGTTGCCGGCCGCGCAAGCGCCGCCGCGTCTAAGAGATTCGCGCGCGCGCCGCTTTCCGGCGCGCTGACGCATGTTACCGCTTAAGAGATTCCGCGGCCCGCTCCCCCGTCCGCGCAAAATTGACGAGGTATCTCGTGAACGTTCTGCAGAAGAACTGGCAAGACCTGATCAAGCCGTCGAAGCTTGAAATCCAGACCGGCCGCGATCGCTCGCGCATCGCGACAGTTGTCGCAGAGCCGCTCGAGCGCGGCTTCGGTATGACGCTGGGCAACGCACTTCGCCGCGTGCTGCTGTCGTCGCTGCAAGGCGCCGCCATTAAGACGGTGCAGATCGACGGCGTGCTGCATGAGTTCTCGTCGGTCCCGGGCGTCCGTGAGGATGTGACGAACATCATCATGAACATCAAGGAAATCGCGCTGCGCATCCACTCGGAAGGCGTGAAGCGCATGGTGCTGAAGAAGGAAGGCGCCGGCCCCGTCACCGCGGGCGACATCGAAGCGTCGTCAGAAGTCGAAGTTCTGAATCCCGAGCACGTGATCTGCCACCTCGACCAGGGCGCATCGATCCGCATGGAATTCACGGCCGACATGGGCAAGGGCTATGTCGCTTCCGACCGCAACCGTCCGGAAGACGCGCCGATCGGGCTGATCCCGGTCGACAGTCTCTATTCGCCGGTGAAGAAGATTTCCTATAAGGTCGAAAACACGCGCGAGGGTCAGATCCTCGATTACGATAAGCTGACCATGGTCGTCGAGACGGACGGCTCGGTTCGTCCCGAGGATGCGGTCGCGCTCGCCGCGCGTATCCTTCAGGATCAGCTCGCGGTCTTCATCAACTTCGAAGAGCCGAAGAAGGCACAGGAAGAGCAGCGTCATCCGGAGCTGGCATTCAATGCCGCGCTTCTCAAGAAGGTCGACGAGCTCGAGCTTTCGGTGCGTTCGGCGAACTGCTTGAAGAACGACAACATCGTTTATATCGGCGACCTGATCCAGAAGACGGAAGCCGAGATGCTGCGCACGCCGAACTTCGGGCGCAAGTCGCTCAACGAGATCAAGGAAGTTCTGGCCACGATGGGTCTGCATCTTGGCATGGAAGTGCCGAACTGGCCGCCGGACAACATCGACGAGCTGGCGAAGCGTTTCGAAGACCAGTACTGAGGAAATCTACCGCGCTCGGCTTCCGGAACGGGAGTCGCCGAGAGCAAACCAAACTACCGCGCTCGGCGGCCGGCTCCCGGAATGGGAGTCGCCGAGCGCAAACTAAGAGAAGGCGAAGGTGAGGCCATAGAACCTCCCGCGCCGAACCGGACTGCAAAAGCGGCTGGTAATCCAAGCTTGCGGCATGCGCCGCAGGCCAACAATGTAAGGATGAAGACACGATGCGACACAAGAAACTCGGCCGCCGTTTCGGGCGCCACGTCGGGCACCGCCAGGCAATGTTCTCGAACATGGCCGCAGCCCTCATCAAACACGAACAGATCATCACGACGCTGCCGAAGGCGAAAGACCTGAAGCGCGTCGTAGACAAGTACATCACGCTGGCCAAGCGCGGTGACTTGAACTCGCGCCGTCTCGCCGTTGCACGCCTCCGCGACGAGGATATGGTCAAGAAGCTCTTCGACGTTCTGGCGGCGCGCTACAAAGATCGTAATGGCGGCTATACCCGCGTGCTGAAGGCCGGCTTCCGTTATGGCGACGCGTCGCCTCGCGCGGTCATCGAACTCGTCGATCGCGACGAGAGCGTGAAGGGCGCCGAGGATAAAGCCCGCCACGAGAAGATGCTCGCCGAGCAGGCCAGCGCCAACTGATCGCCAAGCGCGGTCTTTCAGAGCGCCGACTTTAAGAATTTCCGAAAACCCCGGCAGCGCACGCCGGGGTTTTTGCTTTTGCGCGCGCCGCTCATTGCGATTGTGCTTCTTGGCGATTGCCCTTGTTGCGCCGTTCTGGCGAAATATCCGTGCGCATGCTGCGTATGGCGCGGCGGTCATGGGGTTGAGGCGCGATGCCAACGGAAGCACCGGTTGTCGTGACGGGCGCGTCAGGCCTTGTTGCGAAGTATGTCATCGGCGAATTCCTGAAGCGCGGCTATCAGGTCCGAGGCACTGTCCGGCGAATGGAAAAGGCGGATAGTGTGCGTCGCGCCGTGATGCGGCTCGGCTGCGATCCGGCAGGGCTTTCATTCGCAGTCGCCGATCTTAATGGCGATGCCGGCTGGGATGACGCCGTCGCGGCCGCCGGCATCGTTGTGCACACGGCGTCCCCGTTTCCCATTGCGCAGCCCGACGATCCGGACGAGGTGATCCGTCCGGCGCGCGACGGCACGCTCCGCGTTCTTAAAGCGGCGACGCGCGTGCAGGTCAAACGGCTGGTGCTGACGTCCTCGTCCGTCGCGATTTTCTACGCAAGCGGCCTGCCGTCCGGGCACATCTATTCCGAAGACGATTTCACTGATGAAACGCGCTCCGATCTGACGCCCTATATCAAGTCGAAGACGATCGCGGAAAAAGCGGCTTGGCAGTTCGTCAAGGCAACCTCGGGTGCGCCCGAGCTGGCGGTGATCAATCCGGCGTTCGTGCAGGGTCCGGCGCTCGATGACGATCTTTCGACGTCGCACGACCTTTTCCGGCTAATGGCGCGCGGGCTTTATCCGGCTGCGCCGCGCATCCGCTTTCCCGTCACCGACGTCCGCGACGTTGCGGCGGCGCATGCCGAGGCCGCGCTCAGGCCGGATGCTGCGGGAAAACGCTTTCTCATCGGCGAGGGTCATCTTCGCCTTTATGAGCTTGGCCGGATCCTGGCGCGGGAGCTGCCTGACCTTCGCGGCAAGGTGCCGAAGTTCGAACTCCCCGACGTTGCGGTGCGCGCGCTGGCCGTGTTCGACAAGCGGCTGCGGACGATCTTGCCGGAGCTTGGCGAACAGAAAGATTACACAAATGCAAGGGTTCGGACGGACCTGGGGTTGAGCCTCAGGAGCGCCGACGACGCCGTGACGGCGGCCGTCCAATCATTACGAGACCTTAGGTTGATCTGACGCGCGAACCCTACATATTCCTCTGCGATACGAGTCTGGCCGCCGCCCATGTGCCGGGACGGTTCCTTCAATCGCGCTCATGTGGAGCATTCGGATGACGATGAGAAAACGGGTCGTGATGATCGGCCTCGCGGCCGTGGCGGGCATTCTCGCGCTCGCGCCCAAGGCTCCTACGGGCACAGCGGCGGCGCAGGAGAAGGTCGCGCCGCAATCGCGTGAGGCCATCCAGTATTCCTACGCGCCGATCGTCCGCAAGGCGACGCCCGCCGTCGTCAACGTCTACGTCCGCACCCACGTGCAGACGGTCGCGTCGCCCTTTGCGAACGATCCGTGGTTTCGCCGTTTCTTCGGCGATGCCTTCGGTCAGCCGACCGAGCGCGTCATGAGTTCGCTCGGCTCCGGCGTGATCGTCAATCCGGACGGCCTGGTCGTCACCAATAATCACGTCGTCAGAGGCCGCGGCGAGACGGAAATCCGGGTGGCGCTGTCGGATCGTCGCGAATACGACGCGAAAGTCATCAGCAAGGACGAGAAGGCCGACATCGCCGTCCTGAAAATCGAAGGCGGCGACGGCAAGTTTCCGTTTCTGCAGTTCGACGATTCAGACCGGCTCGAGGTTGGCGATCTCGTGCTCGCGATCGGCAATCCGTTCGGCGTCGGTCAAACCGTGACGAGCGGGATTGTCTCGGCGCTGTCGCGATCGGAAATGGCGGAATCGGATAGCCAGGTTTTCATTCAGACCGACGCCGCGATCAATCCGGGTAACTCCGGCGGCGCGCTGATCGATATGGATGGCCGCCTCGTCGGCATCAACACGATGATCTATTCGCAGTCGGGCGGATCGGTCGGCATCGGGTTCGCCATTCCGTCGAACCTCGTGCGCGTCTACGCCGAAAGCGCCGCGAACGGTCGCAAGGTCGAGCGCCCTTGGGTCGGTGCGAAGCTCGAAGCGATGTCTCACGATTTTGCGGAGGGGCTCGGTCTCAATCGCGTCTCGGGCGCCGTCGTGACGCGGCTCTACAATAAAGGACCGGCAACGGATGCGGGCTTGCGCGAGGGCGACGTCATCACCAACGTCGACGGTGTCGAAGTCGCCGATGCCCGTGCGGTCTACTATCGGCTGGCGACCAAAGGCATCGGCCAGACGGCGCATCTCAGCGTCATTCGCAAGAGCAAGCCGATCGACATCGCGTTGCCTCTGGTCGTCGCGCCGAAACCGGAGAAGGACGACGCGCGAAATCTCTCGGGCAACAATCCGCTCGATGGCGCGCGCGTTTCCAACATCCTGCCGTCCGTCGCCGATGAACTCAGTATCGACGAGACCGAAGGCGTGGTGATCACGTCGGTGCGCAACGGATCGGTGGCGCAAAGCCTCGGATTCCAGCCGGGCGACATCATCGTTTCGATCGGCGACAAGAAAATCCTCAACGTCATCGACGCCGAGCAGGCAGTCGCAGTGCGTCAGCGCATGTGGCAGGTTGCGGTCCGGCGCGGTAATCGCACGATGCAGCTTCAGGTTCCGGGGTGAGGGCCGCTGGCCGTCGCGCTAAACCTTCTGGAAAAGCTGATAGGCCGCGAAGCAGAGAATAACCGACAGGAACAGGCGCAGGAGCCAATCCGGCAATCGGCCCGTCAGGCGCGAGCCGATGGCGATGCCGGGGATCGAGCCGACAAGCAGCAGCCCCAGCAATTCGAAACTCGTATTGCCAATCGACATGTGGCCAAGTCCGGAGACGAGCGTCAGCGGCACGGCGTGCACGATGTCGGTGCCGATCAAGCGACGCGTCCGGAGCGTCGGATAGAGAAGCGTCAGGATGACGACGCCGATCGCGCCGGCGCCGACGGATGTCAGCGTCACGATCGAGCCGAGGCAGACGCCGAGGAGAAGCGTCGGCAGATGACGCACGGGAACGTCGATCGGGTCGGCCACCTGAGCGCCGCGCCGTGTGATGATCGGGTACAAAAGGATCGCGAGTGAACTGATCACAAGGGCCGCGATCAGCGCATACTTGATGAATACCGCGAGGCGCGCGGTATCGGGATCAAGCAGGTGCAAGACGGCCAGCATTGCGAGCGAGCCTGGAACGCTGCCCGCCGCGAGCCATCCGACGAGCCGCCAGTTGACGTTGCCGAAGTTGTGGTGCGGCCAGGCGGCGGACGCTTTCGTGATCGACGCAAACAGCAGGTCGGTGCCGACCGCGAGCGCCGGAGCGATGCCGATCTTCGTGATTAGAAACGGCGTCATCAGCGAGCCGGCGCCGACGCCCGTCAATCCGACCAGAAATCCGACGACGAAGCCGCCGGAGATGATCATGGGCCAAAGTGTTTGCAGATCGACGTCAGGCATCACGGTCCGAACAAAATGAGAGAGGTTGAGGTACGCGAGAATAGCGAGGTCTGCAATTGCAGAATCCTCGCTGTTTTAATTGTCATGGCGATGTGGTGGTCGTGTTCTCGCGTTCCTTCGGCGCAATAGGAGCGGTTTAGAGTCCTGGGTCCATCCCGTCGTCGAGCGGTGGCGGCGGCTCGATGGCGACGGAAACACCCGCGGAGCGCAGAATGATCGCGACTTCGTTCGCGCGGCGCATGAACTCTTCCCGATCCTTGGAACTCAGCGAGAGATCGCGATTCAAGCCGTTGGCCAGCATATCCCGTCGCAGTACGAAGTGACCTTCGGACGGGGCTTCGGCCTTGGCATCGACGGACGTCGCGATGCCACCTGCGACGGTCGCACCGGAAACAGCATCGATCAGTAGAAGCGTGCCAGTCTCCGGCGTCTCGGAGAAAACGTCGATTGCGGCAGCGCGGCCGAGGGAAATTTTTGCAATGGCGATGTCGTTCGCCGAGCAGGCGCGTGCGGGGCGGGACGCCATCGTCTCGAGGTCGAGCAGGGCTTTGATCTCGATGTTGGATACCGGAATCAAGTCCGTCGATGTGCGAACCAGATAGCCGGCGGTCGGGCTGAATGCGTCTTCCGACAGCCAGACGAAGCGCGCTTCGAGCGTCTGCGCCGCAACGGGACGCATTTCCGGCGTCGACAGGACGGCGCCGCGCGAGACATCGATATCAACGTCAAGCTGCAGCGAAACCGCTTCACCGGCCGAGGCGGTTTGCAGGTCGCGATCGAAGGTCGCGATGCGGACGACCTTGCCACTGGCGTTGCTCAACACGTCGGTGACGGTATCGCCGACTTTGACCGTCCCGGAGGTGACGGTGCCGGCAAGGCCGCGGAAATCCTGGCCGTCGCGAAGCACCATCTGCACCGGAAAGCGGAACACGGAGCCCGCTTCGCTCACTCGGCTCGGCACTTTTTCGAGATGTTGGATGAGCGTCGGTCCCGAATACCAGCTCATGTTGGTCGACGGCGCGGAAACGTTGTCGCCGAAAACGGCCGAGAGAGGAATCGTGGCCGAATCCCAGAAATTGAATTTCCAGCAAAGCGTGCGGAAGTCGGCTTCGATCTTGCGGAACACGTCTTCCGACCAGCCGACGAGATCCATCTTGTTGACGGCGAGAACGACATGCTTGACGCCGACGAGATCGAGGATCGCCGTGTGACGCTTGGTCTGTTTCTTGACGCCCGATCGCGCATCGACGAGCACGATCGCGACGTCGGCATGAGACGCGCCCGACGCCATGTTGCGCGTGTACTGCTCATGGCCGGGGGAATCGATGATGACGAAGCGGCGCGTCTCGGTATCGAAATACTTCCACGCGATGTCGATGGTGATGCCTTGCTCGCGCTCGGCGACGAGGCCGTCGAGCAGCATCGAGAAATCAGGAAGATCCGTGCCCGCGGCCTTGCGTCCCGAACGGCGCACGTTCTCGCGCTGGTCCTCGTAAAGGTCGGATGCATCCCAGAGCAGGCGTCCGATCAGCGTCGACTTTCCGTCGTCAACGGAACCGCAGGTCAAAAGATGTGTGATGCCGCCAAGCTCGCGAACGAGGCTCGGCACGTCTTGGGCGCGCGCAGGTGTCTGCAGCGCAGGATTGGCTTTGAGAGCGTGGATGGACATCAGAAATAGCCTTCCTGCTTTTTCTTTTCCATTGCGCCGACTTGATCGTGGTCGATCAGGCGGCCCTGGCGTTCGGAGGTTTGCGCGTTGAGAGTTTCGGCGACGACCGCTTCGATCGTGTCGGCATCGGATTCGACCGCCGCCGTCAGCGGATAGCAGCCGAGCGTGCGAAAGCGGATCCTGCGCGTCTCGACCTTCTCGCCTGCGCGCGGTTGCAAGCGGTCATCGTCCTGCATCAGGATTTGTCCGTTGCGCGCAATGGTCGGGCGGTCGGCTGCGAAATAGAGCGGCACGACATCGAGCTTTTCGCGCAGGATGTAGCGCCAGACGTCTTTTTCCGTCCAGTTCGACATCGGGAAAACGCGCACCGTTTCGCCCGTGCCGAGGCGGCCGTTGAGCAGATGCCACATCTCGGGGCGCTGGCGGCGCGGATCCCAGCGATGACCGCTGGCGCGGAATGAAAACACGCGCTCCTTCGCGCGGCTTGCTTCCTCGTCGCGGCGCGCGCCGCCGAAAGCGGCGTCGAAACCGTATTTATCGAGGGCTTGTTTCAGCGCCTGCGTTTTCAAAACGTCGGTATGAATGGATGGCGCATGATCGATCGGATTGATGCCGCGCTTGATGCCGTCCTCGTTGGTGTGGACGATGAGATCGAGGCCGAGCTGCTTCGCCTGCTGATCGCGAAATACGATCATGTCGCGAAACTTCCATGTCGTGTCGACGTGTAGCAGCGGAAACGGCAGATTCTGCGGGAAGAATGCCTTGCGCGCGAGATGCAGCAGGACGGTCGAATCCTTGCCGATCGAATACATCAGAACAGGCTTGCGGAACTGGGCTGCAGCCTCGCGGAAAATATGAATGCTCTCCGCTTCGAGCAGATCGAGATGGGAAGGCGAGGCCGTCATGCGGCATGATCCTTTGTTTCAAATCCCGGATCTTCACTTTGCGTATGAAGTCCGCACTCTTTGCCGTTTTCGTTTTCCCACCACCAGCGGCCGGCGCGAATGTCTTCGCCGGGCGCTATGGCGCGCGTGCAGGGCTGGCAACCGATGGACGGAAAGCCTTTCGCGTGCAGCGCATTGACGGGGATCTTGTTGGACGCGACGTAGTTCTCGAGCGTGGCGAGCGACCAGTCCGCGATCGGATTGAGCTTGATGAGCTTCTGCGCCGGGTCATACGTCGCGAAGTGCACGTGGGCGCGGCCCTGTGATTGCTCGCGGCGTAAACCCGTGACCCATGCCGCCGCGCCTTGCAGCGCGCGATTGAGCGGACGCACCTTGCGAATTTCGCAGCATGCCTTGCGCGCCTCGACGGAGTAGCGAAAGCCGTAGATGCCGTCATTCGCCACAAGGTCTTCCACTTCCGCGGCTTCGGGATACATGACGCGAATGCGCAGGCCGTATTTGCCTTCGGTGTCGAACAGGGTGTCGAGCGTTTCCGGGAAGTGGCGCCCGGTATCGAGCGTGAAAATATCGATGTCGGTGCCAGTCGCGGCGATGGCGTGGGTGATCGCCTGATCCTCGATGCCGAGGCTGGTTGAAAAGGCGATGGTCCCATCGATGGCGGCGCGCACGGCTTTGATCCGCTCATCAAGTGTCGCCAAACCTGCGAGAGCTTGATCGAGTGCGGCAGCCTTCGCCTGCTGCAATGCGGTATGAGCGTCAATCGCCGCTCCGCTAGCGGCGGGTGCGGTTGCTTCGAACAAAGTCATGTAGAGCCTCCGGATGGGCAACATATAATGGAAAATTTTTCTCATGAGAAGGCATATAACTAAATAGGAATAGGATATTATTTCTAGGATTGCCGCTTAATGCATTTTCAATCTTGTCGGCCTCAGAGCATGCTGATGCTGTGAAAGGCGAGTTATGCAGCGGTTAATCTCGTGATCCGAGCCAATCGAGCAAAGCGTTTGCGGCCTTTGCCGATGTCGCGAACGTGCCCTGCAGCAAATAGCCGCCCGTCGGCGCTTCCCAGTCGAGCATCTCGCCCGCGAGGAACACGCCGGGCCGCGCGGCGAGCATCAGATTGGCGTTCAGAGATCGCCACGCAACTCCGCCGGCTGTCGAGATGGCGCGATCCAGGCCGGCCAGTCCGGTGATGCGAATTGGGGTCGCCTTGATCCGCGCCGCCAACGCTTCTGGCCCGTCTGGAAGCGCGGCCTCGCGCAAAAGCCCCGCGCCTGCAGCGTCGAGATGGACAGTCTTGCGCAGGAAATTCGTCATCGTGTCCTTGCCGCGCGGTCTGGAGAGGCGGGCGACGAGGTCGGCGTGTTCCCTATCGGGCTTCAGATCGACGACCAGCGTCGCCGTCTCGTCGTTCTTGGCGAGGGCTGCGCGAATATAAGGACCGAGGGCGTAGACGGCGCCGCCTTCCAGCCCCTTGCGCGTGATGATCGCCTCGCCCCGCCGGGTCGTGCCGTCGATGGTCAAGGCGATGCGCTTCAGGGCTGTGCCTTCGAAACGGGCGCGGAAAACGTCAGACCACGGAACAAGCACGCCGCAGTTGGCGGGAGTGAGTGGCGCAACCGCAATTCCCGCGTGTGTGAAGGCATCGACCCACGATCCGTCGGAGCCAAGCTTCGGCCAGCTCGCACCGCCGAGCGCGAGCAGTGCAGCGTCGGCATCGATTTCAATTCGTGCGTTTTCTGCTGTTTCGAATTGCAGCCCGCCGGACGGCGAAAAACCTGTCCAACGATGTCGCGTCTTGATCGTCACGCCGAGGCCGGTTAGGCGGCGGAGCCATGCGCGAAGCAAAGGCGAGGCTTTCATCGCGCGCGGAAAGACGCGGCCGCTGCTGCCGACGAACGTGTCCGCGCCGAGACCGTTCGCCCATGCGATCAGCTTTTCCGGCGGAAAGCGCTCGACGGCTGCCCGCACTTCGCCGGCGTCGTCTCCATAGCGGTCGAGGAAGGCGGCGATTGCCTCGCTGTGCGTCAGGTTCAAGCCGCCACGCCCGGCGAGCAGGAATTTTCGCGCTGGGGACGCCATCCGCTCGTAGACGGTCACATGGTGTCCGTGGGCGGCGATGATCTCGGCCGCGAAGAGGCCCGCAGGCCCGGCCCCGACGATGGCGACGTGACGCGTGGAAGCGGGTGCGGCCGTCACGGGATGTTCCTGCCGAGGATCGATGCGTGAGCCGGATCATCGGCCGGGGCGCGACTTTTCATATTTTCGATTCGCCGCATCGTTCTTCTTCAATCCGAGTCCATCGACGCCGAAATTCTCGAGCCGTCCCGCGCAAGCGAACTCTGTGTGTTAAGCGGCGCATGGATGTTGCGCCTATCATTACGATTTTAGTCATCGCGGCCGAGACTTGCCATGGGCTGCAACGTCGTGAGCGGCAGCATTGCCACACTCGACGTCGAATCGCGCTTTGCGTGTCTGAGCGATGTCAGTGTCATTTTTTGCCGCCTGTGCAAGACCTTTGGAAAAACCAGCGCGCTGATCGTCAGCGACCGATCAAAAAGCATCGCTATTCGTGCGTAAAAATCGAATCAGTGAAAAGTAGATTTTTGCCTGCGGGACGATTGCGGCGGTGTGGATGGTTTTGCGGTGCAATCTTGCGGTGATGCGAAACTGGGGATGAATCTAAATCGCGTTTTCTCGTTGTCCGATCATACGCTTAAGGTGTGCAAACGAATGTGGATTGAATCAGGGGAAACAAGCGTCAAGTAGCGCGCTAAAAAAATGCCGCTGGCCCTGAGCAAAGCCGGTGTTATGTTTCGTGCCGCTTCGCAATGAGGCTCAGGTGTTCGATTCTGAAGAGGGCTCTTCCAGAACCGATTACTGAAGCCTTCGAGCGTGAGCAGTCATAATCGTTTGACGCACAGTATGCGGGGTATCAAGTGATGGGGGATACAAAGCGTCCCGATCTTCTGGCTGATCTACAACCGGTGTCGGCCGGGCCGGAGGTTATGGACGACGCGGCGATCGAGGTTTTCGAGGTCGCCGGAATGATAAAGTGGTTCGACGCTTCCAAGGGATTCGGTTTTATCGTCCCGGATAATGGGCTGCCGGATATTCTTCTGCATGTGACGTGTCTCAGGGCAGGCGGTTTCCAGACCGCTTATGAAGGCGCCCGCGTCCATTGCGAGGTTTTGCGACGGTCCAAGGGAATGCAAGCATTCCGCATTCTCAGCATGGATGAAAGCACGGCCATCCACCCGTCTCAGCTTCCGCAGCGCACGCATGTCATCGTGCAACCCGAAAGCGACTGGGAGCGAGCCTACGTCAAGTGGTTCAATCGCGTGCGGGGCTTCGGCTTCTTGACACGCGGAGAAGGTACGCCAGATATCTTCTGCCACATGGAGACTTTGCGGCGGTTTGGCTTTACAGAACTTCGTCCCGGACAGATCGTTCAGGTTCGATGGGGCTATGGATCGAAGGGCTGCATGGCTGCGGAGCTTCGGCCGGATGGTGTGCCGACAGGTTTGCCGTCGCGGAATTAAACGCGGGATCCATGACGATAGTGTCAGCGAGTTTTACAAAAAGGGCCGCCGTCTGCGTGGCCCTTTTTGCTTTTGCCGGGAGTGGTCTTCCGAAATTCTTTCAGGAGGCCGGACTTCTCCAGTTCGTGGCGCCCGCTTACGCCAAGATGCGGCGGGACAAGCTGACCATCGAGCCGGCGACGGGCGGGCAAAGTCACGCGTTCGACATCGAGGTTGCGTCCAGCGAGCAGGAAAAGCGTCTCGGCTTGATGTATCGGACCGCGATCGGCGCGAGCGAGGGGATGCTGTTTCCGTACGGCGCCGAGCGCGAGATCTCGATGTGGATGCATAACACCTACATTTCGCTCGACATGGTGTTCATCCGCGCGAATGGCACGATAGCGCGGATAGAGGAGCGCGCCGAGCCGCTATCGGACCGGGTCATCGCCTCGGGTTCGGCCGTCGCGGCTGTGCTTGAGCTGCAAGCCGGAACCGCCGCGCGTCTCGGCATCAAGCCCGGCGACAGGGTTAGCCATTCGCTGTTCAAGAGCGCCACGCGGTAAGGCTTGGAATTGCGGATGCGAGGACGCCGCGTTCCTCAATCGAACAGCGAAGAGAATGACCGCTGGATTGAATCGAAACTCACGCCGAACCCTGAGTCATCCGATCGTGTGATCCGGCGTTTTGCGGACTTAGCCTTGCGCTGGGCGACTTTCGCCGGCGCACTTGCTGCCGTGGCTTCGCTCACTGGCGCGGGCTCGCTCGTTGCCGTGCGTGGATCGGGCACAAGCTCCGGCTTTTCATCCGAGACGACGCTGCCGCCCTCAAAGCGCAGTCGGCGAGCATCGTTGGCGGTGGTGCTGACCTTCATCACGGTCGCGACCGGCGGCGGGGGCTCGGCAGCGCTGACAGCTGCGGCGGGCGAAGCGTCCTGACCGGCATCGCGATCAGCGCGCTCGGCGCTGCTCGTCGAGATTGGGCTGGCGGCAGGCGCATGCGGTGTCATTGTGACGGCGGGCACCAGCATTTCCGGTTGCGCCCAGGGATGATCCAGCATCGAGCGATCGTCGGACGGCATGGCCGCTACGGAGACCGAGGGTCGGGAAACGGGAGCGTCGGTGGCAATTGCAACTTTGGTTTGCGTGCTCGTTGCGTCGTAATACGCGGTGGCGCGCGTATCTTGCGCGTCCGCGACGAGCATGGGACGTGCGGCACACGACACGTCCGAGTTCGACGAGATGAGGGCCAAAAGCGCCTCGTCAGGATCGTCGACGGGCAGGTGGGCGTTCACGGTGCTGAGGAACGTGCTCATGGCCGCCTGCGATGCGGCGCTCCAGCGTCCCGTTAGTGGCCCGTCATAGCAGCGTGCCTTCGTCAGTGCGGTCTGCAAATCGCGGGCGATCTTAGCGCGCGGCGGAGCAGAAGGTCCGGGCGTTTCCTGCGCGGTGGCCTCGGGGATGATATAGATCGGAGACGTGATCGATGCGGCCCGAACGACGGGGGGCATCGCAATGACTTCCGCCGCGGCCGGAGGAATGGCGTCGTCGGCGTCGACAGCGAGGTAATAGGCGTAAACCGCACCGAGCGCGATTGCGCTAAGCACGAAGCCTCGTGCCTTGGCGGCATACGCATCGGGCAGAACGGAACGTACGAGATTCACGGATACGCACTCGCGACCAACGCCAAAGGGAACAGAACAGACGCCAGGACGCCACGTCAAACGACGGCCAAGCTTCAGCAATTCGGTACTATTTTAGTGGCCCTTTGGCAAAGCCAACCGTGGGAAGTGATGCCTTTCCGCGGCGGAGGCGTGGCACGGGATCGACACTTGCTGCCTCACGCTCCGGGAGCATTCGGGGGCGACCTCGTCCGCGTTGGCCGATTGTTCCGATTTTGTCCGATTGTCAGAACGTCAAATCGTGCTACTAAGCCCGGCATTATTGGCGTCGGGGCGTAGCTCAGCCTGGTAGAGCATCTGCTTTGGGAGCAGAGGGTCGCGTGTTCGAATCATGTCGCCCCGACCAATACTTAGGTTATTTCCGGGTCACCCGGTTTGCAATCCGGGTTCGTTCTCCGTTCTTCGGCCGCGCTCCAATTAATTCCCCTTCGAGGCGCGAAGTGCTTCAAGCCTATGTCGATGACAGCATGGAAGCGGGTAAAGTGCTCGTTTTCGCGGGGTTCATTTCTTCTCCAGAAAACTGGCGGGAATTTTCATCCGAGTGGATGCAGGCGCTAAGATTAGCGCGTTGGCAATCGTTCAAGATGTCGGAAATCGCTGGTTCCGGTAGCAAAGATCGATTGGAGCGAGCAGGCTATTTCTATCGGTTAATCGAAGAGCATGTTGCCGCTCTTGTTACCGTCGCGGTTGATATTGAAGCGCTCCGGTTGGTGGTCTGCGAGCTCGGCTTGCCGGAAGAATACGCAAACCCATACGCCGTCATTTATCGTGTAATTTTGGACTACACAGCACAATCTCAGCACGAGATTGGCTTCTGTGACCCGGTAGACTTCATCTTCGATATGCATGGGAGCAGACAGGAGGTGGCGGAAGGTTTCAGACTGATGATGCAACATATTCCAGACGAGGAGCGCGCCCGATTCGGTGAGCCTCCGCGCTTTGAAAACGACAATGTTTGCATGCCTCTTCAGGCGGCTGATCTATTAGCTTGGCACGTACGAAAGCACTGGCTAAAGCATGGCACAATACTTGGACCGCCTTTCGAAATGTCGTGGCCAGCAAGGCGGGCCATCGATGGATTTCGAGCGAACCTCGACTACGATGAATTAAAGCCGAATTTGCAGAATTGGTTGATCGCGTTTCTGCGCCAGTTTGGCGCCCCGGGAGTAGCGATTTCGATCAGTTTTACCGATCTCAAAGGTCAGAAGTTTTGATACTTGCCTTCTCAGCCTGAAGTATCCCTTTCGTACGCCCTTTCCCAGGCGAGTATCGCTGCATCAGCCAACTTTGTTTGATTTACGCCGCGTGCGTAGTGCTCGACCATCTGCAGCGATTGGCCGGTAACGGCCGACACCATCGTAGTTGTGCAACCGGCTTCGAGAAGCGTCACGACTGCAGACTTGTGTAGCCCGTGAATAACTATGCCGGCTTTTGAAACCACGTCGGGGCGTAGCCCAGCCTGGTAGAGCATCTGCTTTGGGAGCAGAGGGTCGCGTGTTCGAATCATGTCGCCCCGACCAAATCTTCAGCGGCCGTGAGAGTGTGCCGCTTGCGCTCCTCGCACCGAACCGATTTCTCACACCTTGCAACGGGCATCGTTGCTCGCGGCGTTATTTGCCGGTCACTTGGTCCTTCAGATCGTTCAGATAGCCGATGATCGCGCTGATCTCTTCTGAAGAGAATGTGAACTCGGGCATTTCGGCGTGGCCGGAGACGATGCCTTCGGCGAGAGACTCTTCCAGGTTCTCGGGCGGATAGCGCTTGACCACCTCGCGGAATGGCGGCGCTTCGCGATGCGGGCTGTCGCCCGTTGCGCCGATCGCGTGGCACCGCGCGCAATTCTTTTCAAGGATCGCCGCTCCGCTGATTTGCGACGCATCGGGTGCGGCAAGAGCTGCAACGCCAGAGCCGAGCATCGAACCAGCGAAGACCGCAGCTAAAACATTGAGCGGACGGAACTCCATTTCGTCTCCTCGACGGCTTTTGCGCTCGGTCAATTGCAGCATATCGCCCGCGCTCTAGAAGCGATTTGATCTTAAACAGCGGCTGGGAGTGAAAAATGGCGGGCGGGTCTCTGTTTGCAGCGCGCATCATCGGACTCTCGTTCTTCGCAATGGCGTTCGCCCTGCACGTGCCGACAGCAATGGCGCAGGTGGAGCCGCAAGGCCCGGTCATTCGCGAAGAGCCCGGAAGACTTGAGTCAGCAAAGCCGGACGTAGAAAACGGCGCCCGGTTGGCACAGACGCTCTGCACAAGCTGCCATTTGATTGGGGAAACGTCCGATCGCCCGATTCACGCCGACGTGCCGAGCTTCGCAGGTGTCGCCAATCGGCCAAACCAGACGCTCGACCATCTGACGACCTGGCTGACCGAGCCGCATCCGCCGATGCCGAATCTCAATCTCACGCGCTTGGAGATCCGCGATCTGGCCGGTTACATATTTTCGCTTCGCAAAGAGTAGCGATTGCGATTTCGCCGCCGGCGGTGTGAAGCAACCGGCCTTGGCACGTCCCGTGTGAGACTTTTAGCGGTGTCATATTGCGCGAGCGTTCGTCGGTCGCGCGTAGAAATAATTGAGTTTATTGGCGATCCCGGCAGGACTTGAACCTGCGACCCTCTGCTTAGAAGGCAGATGCTCTATCCAACTGAGCTACGGGATCCGCGTTGGTGCAGTGCCGCATATTCCGCTATATTAGCCAAACAAGCGACGCCACGCGGCATCAGCGCTGCGGAAAACGGATAATCGCCGCCGCCTCCGAGCGCAAGTCATTGCCGGCATCAATCGTCTGGAACGCCAAAGGCGGCGAATCTGTTGATTGTGTCGCTGATCGTGTGCGAGAACAGCCGCAAAAAATCCAACAAGACAGCGACGATCGTGGGGGAGGGGACATGACAGCGGTTACGTCCGACGGAACGCCGGGACTTTTGGACCGAGCGCGCATCGTCGCGCGCGCCGGATTTAACCGGTGGATGGTTCCACCCGCCGCGCTCGCAATCCATCTCTGCATCGGCATGAGCTACGGTCTCAGCGTCTTCTGGCTGCCGCTGTCGCAAGCCCTCGGCATCTCGAAGCCCGTGGCGTGCCCCGACATGTCGCTCATACAGGAGCTTTTTACGACCACCTGCGACTGGCGGGTGAGTAGCCTGCTCGTGACGTTCGAGCTCGGTATCGTCTTTCTCGGCCTAGCGGCCGCCGCCTTCGGAGGCTGGCTCGAGCGCGCCGGGCCGCGACGCGCGGGTGTTTCCGCCGCACTCTGCTGGGGTGGCGGATTTCTGATCGCCGCGCTCGCCGTTTATATCCATCAGCTTTGGCTATTCTGGCTGGGTCTCGGCGTGATCGGCGGCATCGGTCTCGGGCTCGGCTACATCTCGCCCGTATCGACGCTGATCAAATGGTTTCCGGACCGGCGCGGCATGGCGACGGGCATGGCGATCATGGGGTTCGGCGGCGGCGCCATGATCGGTTCGCCGCTGGCCATCCTGCTCATGAACCATTTCAAGAATGACCAATCGTCAGGTGTTGCGCAGGCGATGGCCGTCATGGGCTGCATCTATCTCGTCTTCATGCTTTGCGGCGCGTTCGGATATCGTGTGCCGCCCGATGGCTGGAAGCCGGACGGATGGACGCCCTCTACCGATCGCGGGCATGCCCTGATCACGACGGGTCACGTGCATCTCAACGAGGCGCACAAGACTCCGCAATTCTGGCTGATCTGGATCGCGCTCTGGATGAACGTGTCGGCAGGCATCGGCGTGCTGTCGATGGCGTCGCCGATGCTGCAGGAAATCTTCGGCGGCTCGCTCATCGGTCGTGCGGACTTAAAGTTCGGAGACCTCGACGCCACGCAGCATGCGCTGATTGCCGGAATCGCCGGTGGTTTCGTCAGTCTTCTGTCTCTCTTCAACAGCGGCGGACGCTTTGCCTGGGCGTCGCTGTCCGATGTCTTCGGGCGCAAGGTCACCTATTTCTGCTTTTTCATTCTCGGCATGATCCTCTACGTGCTGGCGCCGACGCTCGCGCATATGGGATCGGTTGCGCTTTTCGCAGGCGCGCTCTGCATCATCATCAGCATGTACGGCGGCGGGTTCTCGACGCTGCCGGCCTATCTGGCCGATATCTTCGGCACGCAATTCGTCGGCGCCATTCATGGTCGCATGCTGACGGCGTGGTCGGCCGCCGGCATCCTCGGTCCGCTCGTTATCGGCTATATTCGCGATGCTGAAATTGCCGCCGGCGTTCCGCGTGCGGACGTCTATGACTACACGCTCTATATCCTGACCGGGTTCCTGTTCATCGGTCTTGTCGCCAACGCGCTCGTGCGTCCGGTCGATCATAAACATATGATGACCGACGAGCAGATCGCGGCTCTGCAGACGAAGACCTCGACGGCGACGTTGCCGGGGGGCTCGCATGGCATCGGCTTCGGCGGCTTCAGTCCGGCGGTGCTTGTCGCGTGGCTAGCCGTCGGAATTCCGTTCCTGTGGGGCGTCTGGAATACGCTGGTGAAGGCGATCGCGCTGTTCGGGTGATTTTGGGCGAAGAGGCGCGTGAGCGAGTTTCAACCGCACGCGAGCTAGTGCCAGCCCGGCCATCGAGGCGGGCTGGTCGGCTTGCTCAATGTCGGCTTCCTCGTCAGCTTTCTCAGTGCGTCCAGTTCGTGGTGCGCCCGAAGCGGAAATTGTCCGCATAGGATTTGCGGATCGGCTTGCGTGGCTTCGGTTCGGCGAGCGAGTAGCTCAGCCCTTCGCGCACGGCGTAGGCGATGGCCTCTTCCTTCGTCTCGAACTCGAGCCGCACCTGCGTTTGCGTATCGCGGGTGCTCGTCCAGCCCATCAGCGGGTCGGGCGCGCGCGGCGTCGCAGGCGCAAACTCCAGGATCCACTCTTTCGTGCGAGCTTCGCCAGACTGCATCGCTGTTCTGGCTGGCTTATAAATGCGCGCGGTCATTGGCAGTCCTCAGTCGGTTTTTCGAACCCTGGTCGCGATGATATTATGCGAACGCTCGGCCTCTGCTCCTGCGGCAGATAATTTCCCGCGCACGCACTGTCAACCGGGATGGCTGGCAGGATAGCTGGACTTCGCGCACCACGGAAGTCGCAGGCCGATCCATGACCATCAGAAGTTCGGCCCTTCCGCGATAAACCCCGAATTCGATGCTTTTCATCGCGCTATCCGCTCGCGCGACGTCTCGGCAATCGAGGCATCCAGAACGGCGACTTTCTGCATTCTGCGAAAGGCACGTTCGAAGTGTCGCGGCCCGGTTCACGTAAACATGCATTGACAATGCATCTTTAAGGAACACACTCACGCAGGCTTCGCGCACGACGGCGAACTTGTCGGCAATCGGCGCGGCCTTCGATGAAACCCCGCCATGGAGAGGAGTGGGACATGCCCGAACAAACCGGCTCAACGGTAAACGTAGTTGATGTTCGTCAACTCATCCCGATGAAACGCCATGAGACGATCTTCCGGCTCGTCGACGAACTTGCCGCAGGAGCGTCGTTCATGCTGGTCAACGATCACGATCCCAAGCCTCTCTATTACCAGCTCGAGGCCGAGTACCCGAAACAGTTCTCGTGGACCTACGTCGAACGTGGGCCGTCGGTTTGGCGTGTCGAGATCGGCCGGGTTGCGGGGGCCGCGTGAGACAGGACTAGAAGATCCGCGGTGTCGGCGATTGTGCCGGCACCGATCAAGTGAAGGGATTTTGCGATGGTTGGGGTCGCGCTTTCCCGCTGGACAATGACGTACTTCGCTGCGGCGCTCGTCGCGCTGCTGGCTGGCGAGTGCCTTATGACGGCCGGGTTCGGTTACCCGGCTGCGGCGGTCGGAGCGCCCGAAACGCTCGCGTTGGTTCACGTCATTTCGATCGGCTGGCTGAGCCTGCTGATGTGCGGCGCTCTTTTTCAATTCGTGCCGGTTCTTGTCGCCCGCCCGCTTCACGACAGTTGGCTGCCGCTCCCGACGTTGGGCTGTCTCGTAGCCGGTCTCGTCGTGCTGCTTCTCGGCTTTCTGAAGCTCGGCGGCGAGATCGATTTCGCGTTTTCCTATTTTTCCGTGGCGGCGGCGCTCCTCTCACTTGGGTTCGCGCTCGTCTTGTGGAACCTCGGACGCACGCTGTGGGCCGCGCGGCCTTTGCCGCTTCCCGCACGGTTCGTCGTCGTCGGACTGTTCAGCGTGGTTGCGACCGTGTCGCTCGGCGCGGTCTTCGCGCTGGTGCTTGATGGCGCGAGCAACGATATTCTGCTCGCAACGGCATCGCAGGGTCTGCCCATTCATATCATCGCCGGGCTCGGAGGATGGCTGACGGCAACGGCGATCGGCGTCAGCTATCGCCTGCTCGCGATGTTCATGCTGGCACCCGATCTCGATGGGCCGACCTCACGCGGCGCGCTTTACTCCGGAGCGACGGCGTTGGCTCTTGCGATCATCGGAGGACTATTTGCGATCTTTTTCGGCGTCAATCTGTCTGCTGTCCTGGGTGCAGCCGGATTGTTCGGACTTCTCGCAGTCGCTCTTTACGGGCGTGATATTCTTTTCCTCCATCGCGAACGCAAGCGCCGGAAGATTGAATTGAACAGCCGGATGGTGGGTCTGGCGCTGGCGAGCCTGGCGATCGCAACGCTGCTGATTATCGCGCTTCTCGTTGCCGGAAAATTTGAACAGCATGCGGCGGCCGTCGTGTTCCTGGTGGCGTTCGGATGGTTGTCGGGTCTCGGTCTTTCCAAGCTCTATAAGATCGTGCCGTTCATGACGTGGCTCGAATGCTACGGACCCATCATCGGCAAGGCGCCGACGCCGCGCGTGCAAGACCTCGTGGCCGAGGCGCGCGCGATCAAATGGTTCATCCTTTATTATTTAGCAGTCTGGGCGGCGACGGGGGCTTTGCTGTTCGAGGTTTCGATCGCGTTTCGCGGAGCTACCGCCCTGATGCTTGTCGCGACGATCGGGATTGCCGTGCAACTCGTGAAATCGCGCATGCTGGCCGATGTCAAGGCGATGCCGAAAATGCCGGTCGATATTCAGAGGCCAAGCCTGCTGTTCTCGCGCGCGTCATAGCCTGGAAGGGATACGATCATGCAGACACCATTCGTCGAGGTCGATGTTCGGCCGATTTTACGGGCGGGCGGCGAGCCCTTCGAGCAAATCATGGAAGCGGTGAACACGCTGAAGCCCGGTCAAGGCCTTCGCCTATTCGCGACGTTCAAGCCGACGCCGCTGCTCACGATGCTTGCTTCGAAAGGTTTCACGCACGAAGCAAAGGAACTCGACGGCGGTGAATGGGAAGTCTTGTTCTCACCCGCCGGTGCGGTGCCTGCCAAAGACGAGCATCCTGCCGGTGCCGCAGCCAGCCGTGACGGTCTCTGGCCGGAGCCTACGACTAATCTCGACAACCGGGATCTCGATCCGCCAGAGCCGATGGTTCGCATTCTCGCAACGACCGAAGCCATGGAGCCGGGCGAGGTGCTCTCGGCGTTGCTCTGCCGCGAACCGCTGTTTCTGTTTCCGGAGCTGGCAAAGCGCGGGCATAGCTGGCGTGGTGGCTATGAGCCGGACGGCAAAACCTACAAGGTGCTGGTGCGCGTCGGTGAGCATGGCGGGAGGGCGGCATGACTACGGAGACGACAGAGGATATCGGTCGGCAGGTCAAGCGGGCTCTGCACACCGTGATCGATCCGGAACTTGGATACAACATCGTCGATCTCGGAATGGTCTATGACGTGGGGATCGCGGCCGATGGCATTGCGCACATCACGATGACCACGACGACGCGCGGATGTCCGGCGACGAGCTATCTCGTGGACGGCGCGCGGGCCGCGGCAGAAACGGTACCGTCTATCGCGGGCGTGGAGGTCGAGTTGACGTATGATCCTCCGTGGGAACCGGCCATGATGAGCGACGATGCAAAGGAGCATCTCGATATCGGGGGCGGATGGTGAACCGCAGGATACGGTCATGACCGATGCGCGCCGTGACGCCGCTACTCCATTGGTTGCGATTTTGCTCTCCAGTCTCGATGCACTGGTGGCTGCTGGCGAAGCTGAGGCGGCGTGCCGCTTAGCCGGCGAAGCGTGTGCTGCGCTGCGCGGCCGGGACGACGTCGGCTGGCGGCGTTTCAACGCCTTTCTGCATCGCGCGGCGAAACATGTATCGATTGGCGATATATAGAGCTTTCAACAAAAAATTAATGCCTGAAATGGCCGCTAAGCTCCGGGCCGAGTGCCAGAGCGGATTTGCAAATCATCGATCGCGGGTGCAAATGGGACGATCGTCTGACTGGCGAGGGTTTGAACCGCAGTTCCCGATGCAAAGACACTCGGCATCTCAGGTCGCACCTCCGGGCGGATCCCTGGCGAAAGCTTTGCGTGACGTCGGCGCCTGCCGAATATGTGAGGCGCAATTGCCGCTCGGTCCGCGTCCCGTCGTGCAGCTCGGAAGCACGGCGCGGATTTTGATCGTAGGTCAGGCGCCGGGACGGAAAGTTCATCTGACAGGCGTGCCGTGGAACGACGCGAGTGGCGACCGGCTGCGGGACTGGCTCGGGCTCGATCGCGCGACGTTTTTCGATGCCACGAAGATCGCCTTGCTCCCGATGGGGTTCTGCTATCCCGGCGTCGGCAAGTCAGGCGGCGACAATCCGCCGAGGCCGGAATGCGCTCCTTATTGGCACGAACGCCTGCTGAGTTTTCTGCCCGAGGTTCAGCTCACGATGCTGGTCGGGCAATATGCGCATCGCCATTATCTGGATTTGGAAGGCAAGTCGTCGGTCACCGAAACCGTCAGGGCGTTTTCGAAGTATGGCCCGCGTTTCTTTCCGTTGCCGCACCCGAGCTGGCGAAGCACGATCTGGATGCGCAAAAATCCGTGGTTCGAAGCCGATGTGATTCCGGAGCTTCGCAAGTCTGTGCAAAAATGCTGCTGAATTGGTGCCCCGTCGAAATAGTAAAAGAAAAGCCATGCAGTCTATTCAGATCAAGCGCATCTATGATCCTCCGCGAAAGTCCGACGGCTATCGAGTTCTGGTGGATCGGATCTGGCCGCGCGGGTTGAGCAAGGACGCTGCGCGGATCGATCTCTGGATGAAGGATATCGCTCCGACCACGGAGTTGCGCAAATGGTTCAATCACGATGCCGCGCGATGGACGACGTTTCAGGAGAAATACCGCGCCGAACTCAGACAGCTTGGCGAACGATTGGATGAGTTGCGGGACCGCGCGAAAAAAGAGCCGGTGACGCTGCTCTACGGCGCCAAGGATACGGAGCATAATCAGGCGGTCGTTCTGCGAGACGTTCTGGCGGAGACTAAATCGCGCTCAGCGCCCCGGGGATGAATCCGGTTCGATCAGAAAACTTTTGCTCGATGTCGAAATCGCGCCTTGCGGCGTCTCTGCTTCGTCCTTGAGGTGCACGCCCGAGAGACCGCGCTTGCGCGCTTCCGTCATCAGATAAAACAGTTTGTGAGCGGCGCCCTCATAGTTCAGTCCCTCGCGGCGGACGTTGGAGATGCAATTACGCGCCTCGTCCGTGAGCCCGACACGCGGGTTCAATGTCATATAGATGCCCATGCTGTCTGGAGAGCTGAGGCCCGGACGCTCGCCGATCAAGACCACGACCATCTTGGCGCCGAGCAACTGTCCGATTTCGTCGCCGACCGCGACGCGAGCTTCGCGGATGATGACGAGCGGCGCGATGCGCCAGCCTTCCTTGACGAGAGGCGGCAGAATGACATCGAGAAAGGGGGCTGCGTTTTCTTCGATCGCAAACGAGGAAAGTCCGTCGCCGATCACGAAGACGACGTCATAGCCGCTGCTTGCGCGCGCCGTCTCGTTCAAGGCGTTGCGCGACTCCTCGTCGAGGCGACGGCCCATGTCGGGACGCTGGAGATACATCGGACGGTTTGCGGCCGCGCTGTGCATCAAGCAGGTTTCGTGGCCGCGTGTTTTGAGCGCTTGATCGAGCTTCGCGGTGTCGAGTTCATGATGGACGGCGTTGCGCGCGCGGGCATGCGCAAGCTGGAATTCGAGATGCGGTTTCGTCGGAAGGCTCGTTCCGGCGCGGCCGAGCGCAATACGCGCCGGAGTGTACTGGCGAAGTTTGCCCCAGGGATTGGCAACGACAACGGGCTTCTTTTCATCCGACATGTTTTTTTATCCGGCCTGGCGTAGCGAACCTCAGTGAAGGTGTGCGAGTGCGCGCTGAAACGGCTTGGGCAACGTATCGGAGAGCTTCAGCGCGTCGCCACCCTGGAAAATGCCGACGCTCAGAAGCCAGTCTTCGAACTCCGGCGACGGCTTCAGCCCGAGCGCCTTACGGGCATACAGCGCATCGTGGAACGACGTCGTCTGGTAATTCAGCATGATGTCGTCGGAGCCCGGAATGCCCATGATGAACGTGATCCCGGCGACGCCGAGCAGCGTCAGCAAGGTATCCATGTCGTTCTGATCGGCTTCGGCGTGATTGGTATAGCAGATGTCGCAGCCCATCGGCACGCCGAGGAGCTTGCCGCAGAAATGATCTTCCAGTCCGGCGCGAATGATCTGGCGGCCGTCGTAGAGATATTCCGGGCCGATGAAGCCGACGACGGTGTTGACGAGCAGGGGCTGGAATTTCCGGGCAACCGCATAAGCGCGCGCTTCCAGCGTCTGCTGATCGACCCCGTGGTGCGCATTGGCGGAGAGTGCGCTGCCCTGGCCCGTCTCGAAATACATGGCGTTGTTGCCAACCGTCCCGCGCTGCAGGCTTTGGGCCGCCTCATAGCCTTCCTTGAGCATCGCGAGGTTGATGCCGAAGCTGCCGTTCGCGGCTTCCGTGCCCGCGATGGACTGGAACACGAGGTCGACCGGCGCGCCCTTGTTGATGGCGGCGATGCTCGTCGTGACGTGCGTGAGCACGCAAGACTGGGTCGGGATGTTGTAGCGCTGGATGATCTCATGCAGCATCTCGATGAGCGTCGTCACGGCCGCGGTGCTGTCGGTCGCGGGATTGATGCCGATCACGGCGTCGCCGTTGCCGTACATCAGCCCGTCGACGATGCTGGCCGCGATGCCGGTCGGATCATCTGTCGGGTGGTTCGGCTGCAGGCGCGTCGACAGCCGCCCTTTGAGGCCGATCGTGTTGCGGAACTTGGTCACGACACGGCATTTCTGCGCGATAAGGATCATGTCCTGCACGCGACAGATCTTTGAAACGGCGGCCACCATCTCCGGCGTCAAACCGGGAGCGAGAAGGGCTAGCGAGCGTTCCGTCGCCTCGTCCGAAAGCAGCCAGTCGCGGAAGGCACCGACGGTCAAATGCGAAACCGGCGCGAAGGCCTTCACATCATGGTCGTCGATGATGAGGCGTGTCACCTCGTCGATCTCGTAGGGGATGAGATGATCGACGAGGAATTCTTTGAGCGGAACATCGGCGAGCGCCATCTGAGCGGCGACCCGTTCCTCGTCGTCGCCTGCCGCGACGCCGGCGAGATAGTCTCCGGACCGCGCAGGCGTGGCTTTCGCCATGAGGACCTTGAGGTTCTCGAAACTGAACCGGTGTCCTCCGATGGAATAGGTATAGCTCATATGGCACTCGCCGTTGCTGGAGGTTCGACAGCTTTAGAAAACTTCTTCTTCGCCTGGAGCCGTCGCCACGAGATGATGCCGGCTATAAAGTCCGAAGTAGGCGATGAAGACGGCATAGACAACGGCGGCGCCGATCACAACGCGCGGATCGACGAGGAACCCGGCGACCACCGCGACGCACGCGAGCACGAGCGCGATGCCGGACGTCACGATGCCGCCCGGCGTCCTGTAGGGGCGCTCAAGGTTGGGTTCTCGGACGCGCAGCGCGATATGCGCCGCCATCATCATCACGTAGGAAATGGTCGCTCCGAAGACCGCGATCAAGATCAGAAGATCACCTTGCCCGCTGAGCGAGAGCAGGAAGCCGATGATGCCGGGAATGATCAGCGCCACGTAGGGCGTTTTGCGGCTGTTGGTCAGCGACAGCGCACGCGGCAGATAACCGGCGCGAGACATCGCGAACACCAGGCGCGAATAGCCGAAGATGATCGAGAAGAAGCTCGCGATCAGGCCGGCGAGGCCGACGAAGTTGACGAAGCGGCTCACCCAGGTCGGGCCGCCATAGACCTTGGCGGATTCGAGCGCTTCGACAAGCGGATTGCCCGAGGACTTCAACGCGTCCGCACCGGCGCCGCCGGGTCCGAATACCAGGATGAGCGCGCAGGAGGCGAGCAGCACGAGAATGCCGCCGATCAAGCCGCGCGGCAGGTCGCGTTTCGGATCGCTGGTTTCTTCGGCCGCGAGCGGCACGCCTTCGATCGCGAGGAAAAACCAGATGGCATAGGGAATGGCCGCCCAGATGCCGATGTAACCGAAGGGCAGGAATGGGCTTGCCCCGGCTGCATTGGTCACAGGAATGTCGAAGAGGTTGTCGACGTTGAAGTGCGGGATCATCGCGACCAGGAACACGACGAGCGCCACGACCGCGAGCGCGGTGATAGCAAAGATGAGCCGCAGGGCTTCGCCGGCGCCATAGAGGTGGATGCCGAGAAACACCACGTAAAAAGCCAGATAAACTATCCAGCCGTCGATGCCGAACAGCGACTGGCAATAGGCGCCAATGAAGACGGCGATTGCGGCAGGCGCGATGGCATACTCGATCAGGATCGCGATGCCGCAAAGGAAGCCGCCCCACGGCCCGAAAGCGCGGCGCGCGAAGCCGTAGCCACCGCCGGCGGTCGGAGCGATCGTCGCGAGTTCGGCGAGCGCGAAACACATGCACGTGTACATCGTCGCCATCAGCAGCGAGGCCACGAAAAGGCCGCCCCAGCCGCCCTGGGCGAGGCCGAAGTTCCAGCCCGCATAGTCGCCCGAGATCACGTAGGCGACGCCGAGGCCGACGAGCAGCAGCCATCCGGCCGCGCCGCGTTTCAACTGCCGTTTTTCGAAGTACTCATTACCGACTTTGTCGTATTCGACTCCACCCTGTCCCGTCGTCTCCATACCGAATCCTCTTGATTATAATTATTATTCAGTCCCACTGGCGCATCGGTCAGCTACGCCGATGGGCTCGCCTTATGTTTCAAGTGACGAATATTCAGGCACTTCCAGCCCCCAAAGGAGCGGCGGAACTTCTCCGGTTCCGGGTAGCGGAGGACGGTAAAACTGCGCTAATATGTCGTCTATCCAATTTCGGCATGATTACATGCCGACTTAAGTCGGGTACGCGACAGGCGATGGGAAGCACTTGAGATAGGGTGTTATCGCGGCATGGAATTGCAGTCCGACCATCATGGGTTTCGGACGACCGCGCTCCAGGGCGATACGGCATTCATCCACGCGGCCAGTACGTCGGACATCGATGAGCAGGCGGCTCTGCTGCGCGGGTGGAACCAGACCTACGAGCAGATTTCGGCGGGGCGCTTCAACGGCTCTTTCCTCGAAACGCAGATCGACTGCGTTCAGTTGTTCCGGGAAGTCACCAGTAATTCCCTGCAGCAGACGGGTGCGCTGCCAGAAGGAACAATCGCCGTCGGCGCTCCGGTTTTGCTGCAGGGCAACGCGACGTTTTGCGGGCGGCTGTGCGACGGGCAGCAGTTGCACGTCTTCTCGGGCAAGGATCAGTTCGAATTTTTTTCTCCACGCGGACTGGACATCGTCGGGTTCGTCCTGGACGTACAAGATCTTCGCAGCGCGCTCACAAGTGATGAACTCGAAGACGTCATGCCGTCTCTCGCGCGGCCTCACTTGCGGTTCGCGGATATCGGCGCGCTCAATCGCATGCGGACCATCTTTCTGGACGTCTGCGAGATCGTCGCGGAGCCCGAGGCTTCGGCGCAGGATCGTGTGCGCCTGTCGTCGATGTCACGCGATCTGATTGCCGCGATCGTCGGCGGCCTTGCGCATGGCTATGGCGACCGGTTCGACGTTCCGCAGGCCAAGCGGACGCTAATCGTCCGCGATGCCCGCGACCTGATTTCGGAATGGTCGCAAGACATCAAGTGCATCGCGGATCTGTGCCGCGAATTGGGTGTCAGCCGGCGTGCGCTTCAGCAATCGTTTCAGGATACGCTCGGGGTAAAGCCGTCCGCTTATATGCGGGCCGTCCGCATGAATGGCGCGCGGCGCGCGATCAAAACTGAAAAGTCCGTAGCGGAGGCGGCGACCCTCTGGGGCTTCTGGCATTTCGGCCGCTTCGCGCGCGACTACAATATGATGTTCGGAGAACTGCCGTCCGAAGCCTTCCGCCGGCATCACGGCGCGGGTGAGCAAGCTCCTCGATGCGCGGAGCGCGATTGCGCGTCTCGCTGACGAAATCCGCCGGCAGCTCAGCCCCGTGTCCCGCCTCTTGATTTGCAGGTGGATCATTCACCCTTTTCGGCTGGGAGTATTTCGCAACGGCGAAATGACGCGGGCGTTCGCCGTCCGTTTAGCTTTTTGTCTTAGGCTGGGCGCCCGCAGTAAGTCGCGTTAAGAAGCGTTCCCAAGCATGACGGCTCCGATTATCGTTAGATATCTCAGAAACCCGCGCATTTGGGCGGTTATCGGGCTTGGCGCGACGCTGGCGCTTCTCATCTTCGCCTTAACGGGCGTCTCCATTTGGGGCATCACCACGGCTGCGGTTGTCGCTCTGGTCGCCGGTGTCTCGGCGTTCCAGGCGAACGGTTCGGTCCGCCGCGAACAGCTGCCGGGGTCTTACGACGATACGATCGAACATTTTTTTTACGTGCTGAAGTGGAACGGGCACGGCCAGCTCATCGATGCGAACGCCAAATATCTTGCACGCATCGGATACTCGCTTCGCGAGCTCTGTCAGCTTCCAAGACACCGCCTCCACTATGAGAACGCCTCGCTGTCCGAGATGTGGGCGTCTGTTCTGTCGGGAAGTTCCTGGAATGGCGAATTTTGCGACCAGGCCAAGGATGGCTCGCTTGTCTGGATGAGCGCGATCGTCGTGCCGGTCCGGGATGCCCAGGGCGCCCTGCAATCGATCACGACGGTTGGCGTCGATATCAGCGACAAGCGCCGCGCCGAGCAAGCGCTCAAGGAGGCAAACTCGCGGCTGCAGGCTTTCGTCAAGCATGCTCCAGCCGCGGTTGCGATGTTCGACAATGATATGCGCTACGTCGCCTATACCGACCGTTGGCTGGCGGACTATAATCTCGGAAGCGACGATCTTACGGGGCGATGCCACTACGACATCTTTCCCGAAATTCCGGACCATTGGAAGCGCAAGCATTTGCGCATTCTGGCAGGCGCGACGGAACGCTGCGAAGAAGAAAAATTCGTTCGCGCCGACGGCCGCGAAAACGTCATCCGCTGGGAAGTTCGCCCTTGGTATCTCCCGGACCAGACTATCGGCGGAATGATCATGATGACGGAAGAAGTCTCGGAGCGAAATAAAATCCGCGACGAGCTTTGGCGTCTTGCGAACCTCGATGTCCTGACATCGCTGCCGAACCGGCTGTCGTTCAACGAACTCCTGTTCAATGAAATTCAGTTCGCGCAATTGACCCGTGCGCAGTTCGCCGTGGCGCTGCTCGATATCGATCGCTTGAAGGAGGTCAACGACACGCTCGGCCACGACGTCGGCGATCAGATGCTGAAACAATTGGCCGGGCGCCTAAATGAAGCGTTGAGCGGCGTGGGAAAGATCGCGCGGCTCGGAGGCGATGAGTTCGCCGTCTTGATCCGAGGAGAAGACGCGGAAATTTCGGCTGCCTTCGACGTTATCCACGCGGCTTTGGAGAAGCCACTCACGATCGGCGGCACGCGCCGGAGCTGCACGATCAGCGTCGGCATCACCAAATTTCCGCGAGACGCGACGTCGGCCGGCGAACTTCTGAAGAATGCCGATCTTGCACTCTACCGCGCCAAATCGGACGGACGCGATCGCGTCGTCCATTTCGTTCCCGACATGCGAAGCGCGTTGCGGAGACGTGTGGAGTTGCAGCATGAAGCCCGTCACGGCCTCGAATCCGGTCAATTCGTTCTGTACTTCCAACCGATTATCGCGGCCGATCCGAAGCGTCCGTTATCATTCGAAGCTCTGTTGCGATGGAAGCATCCGGCGCAAGGTCTGTTGACGCCAGGTCAATTTGAAGAGGTGATGGACGATCCGAGACTTGCTTCTTCCGTCGGCAGCCACGTCATTGAAATGGCGATACGGCAGGCGGCGACATGGATGGCGGAAGGCAAGGAGTTTGGCCGGATTGCGGTCAATGTGGTGTCCGCGGACTTCACCATCGGTTGCCTTGCGACCCGGCTGCAGGCGTCTCTCGCACGGTATCATGTTCCCGCGAGCAAATTGTGCATCGAGGTCACGGAAAGGGTTTTCCTCGGCGCCGGTGTGACGAACATCGCGGAGGCGATGCATCGCATCAACGCGCTGGGCGTCGAAGTCGCGCTCGACGATTTCGGCACCGGATACGCGTCACTGACCCATCTTAAGGCGTTCCCGATCGACCGCTTGAAGATCGATCGCACCTTCGTTCAGGACATGCACGAGAACAACGACAGCCTGTCGATCGTGAAGGCCATCGTTCAACTCGGTCAGAGTCTCGGATTGCGCGTGACGGCCGAAGGTGTCGAAAACTTCGATCAGTTTGTGCTGTTGCAAAGCATGGGTTGCGGCAGCTTCCAAGGGTTCTATTTCTCGCCTCCGCGCGGGCCAGACGAACTCGAGAATTTCGAGGCCGGCGATCTTTCTATACGCCGGCCCGCCGCGCAGGCATTCGGCTGAGGTGTCGGCCGACATTCCGGCGACCGACGCCCCGGAGCAGGGTGGTTAAAACCTTGGGATGACGCAGATTTGGAATTCCGCTGGGCAAACGAATGGATAAACTCCGGTGCGGATCCCCGGCGATGGTCGCGCGGGATTACAGGAGCGATCACAGAGCCTGCCGATGAAATGGATGCTGGTCGAACGTAAACCGGACGTCATTTATTCCGGCGGCGAGGAAACCTATCTCGGGACCGGCAATGGCGCCGTCTCGGACGTCGATCTGGCGATGACGTTCGCAACCCGGCAGGAGGCGGAAGCGCATCGCCGGACACTCACCCAACGGTATCATTGGGTTGCGGTCACCGTTCCGAAATAGCAAATGCGCCGAACAGCGTTAAGCGGAACCGATCGAAGGATCGCGGCGTTGCGTAGCGTAATTGGGGGATTTCGCGCTGCTTGTGCGCTATAGTCCTCTCCACGTATTGCGTTTTGGGAGAGCAAGCCATGGCCACCGCGCGGTCGTTCTGGAAGGGGCATCTCCGCTTAGCCCTCGTTACCATTCCGATCCGGCTCGTCAGCGCCACTGCCTCCGAAGACAAGATCGCGCTACATCAGGTCGATCGCAAATCGAAGCAGCGCATCCGCTATCAGAAGGTGGCGGGAGAAACCGGCAAGATCGTGCCGCAATCCGACATCGTGCAAGGCTATGAACTCGACGACGGCAACTATGTGCTGTTCGAGCCGGATGAGCTCGACAAGCTCAGGCTGTCGACGCGGCACACGATTGAGTTGACTGAATTCGTCGACGCGTGCTCCATCGACCCCTTATATTTCGACAATCCCTATTACGTGCTTCCGGACGGCGACGTCGCGGAGGAAGGCTATCGCATCATTCGCGATGCGCTGAAGGCGTCGAAGAAATTCGGTGTCGGGCAGTTGACGATGCGCGGCCGCGAAAACCTGATCGCGATGAAGCCGAGCGGTGATGGCCTGATGATCGAGACGCTTCGCTACGCCAATGAAGTGCGCGACGCGGACGATGTCTTTTCCGACATCGGCAACGGCAAGCTCCGGCCCGAGCTCATTGAAATGGCGAAGCAACTCATCGAAGAGCGCACGCGCAAATTCGATCCCGGCGAATTCAAAAACCATTACGCGGAGGCGTTGCGGAACCTCGTCAAGGAAAAGGTCGAGGGTGGAGAAAAAACCGAAGTCGGCGGTGGCGACGAGCGCCCGGCGGGCGGGACTGTCATCGATTTCATGGATGCGCTGCGCCGCTCGACCGGCAAGGCTTCGGCAAAAGGCGATCGATCGCGAGCGAAGACGGCGGCGTCGCAGCAGAAGCCTGAGCCGGCGAAACGTAGCAAGCCGCGGGCCAAAGCGAAAAGCCGTGCGCGCGGTTGATCGCGGCACGCCTGATCGTCTCAGTGCTTGTTGCCTCGGCTTTTCGAGGACTTGACGATGGGCCGACGGACCTGGGCGGCAGGCTTGTCTTCGCGCAACCCCTTGAAGGCTGCATGACGCAACAGGTTGTCGTCGGTCCAGGCGCGATATTCGATTTGTGCGACGAGCACGGGCTCGATCCAGACTACGCCCTTGCGCTGTAGCCCCGTCAACTCCGACGCAAAAGAGGGCGGAGCTGTCGCGAGCGGCTTCAATGTCTTCATCAGCGCCACGGATGTTTTCTGCGTGAAGCCCGTTCCGACTCGCCCAGCATAGACTAGGCGCTTCCTTTCGAAATATCCGACGACGAGCGCGCCGACGGCGTTGGCCGCAACATTCGAGACGATGTACCCGGCGATGACGAATTCGTCGACCTTGATGCACTTGCTCTTCAGCCAGTCATCGTGACGGCCGGAGCGGTAGGGTCTGCTGGCGCGTTTGGAGATGATGCCTTCGAGGCCGAGACGGCAGGCTTCGCTCAGCATGCGCGAGCTGTCGCCAGTCAGGTGCTCGCTGTAGCGGATTTCGGGTGGCGCGCGATGCGTGAGCAATTGCAGAAGTAGCGCCTTGCGATCGATCAGAGCGGCGGGCCTCAGATCAAAGCCGTCGAGATGCAGAAGGTCGAAACATTGAAGAACGAAGCTTTCCGAATGTCCGTCCTTCAGCGCCGCCGCCAGTTTCGAGAAGCTCGAATGCCCGGAGCTGTCCTCGACAACCAGCTCTGCATCGATCAGCACCTTGCCGCGATGCAGCTTGCGCAGCGATGTGGGAAGCGCGCCGAAACGCTCGGTCCAGTCGAGCCCGCTGCGCGTGATGAGACGCACTTTGTCGCCATCGATGCGGGCCTGGACGCGGTAACCATCGAACTTAATCTCGTGTACCCAATCGTCGCCCTCGGGCGGCGTTGCAACGAGCGTCGCAAGACAAGGCTCGACGAAATCCGGAAGCGTGCTTTTGACGGCAGTGGCAAGTGAGCCTGGAGCGAGCGGGTGGTCTCGCGGTTTTGCCGTCGTGCGCCGCGTCACTCGCTCAGTCACCGGCTGAGCAGCGATTTGATCGCAGCTCCGAGCGGTCGACAACATGCGTCGTAGTCTTCCCACGCCTTGGATTTTGCGAGGAGTTCGGGAACGGTGTGCACGGTAAAGCGCGCCGGATCGAGACCCTTGCGAACCTGGTTCCATGTCAACGGCATCGAGACAGTCGCCCCTGGTCTCGCGCGCGGCGATAACGGCGCGACGGCCGTCGCCATGCGATCGTTGCGCAAATAATCCAGGAAAATACGGCCCGTGCGCAGCTTCTTCGTCATTTTGATCAGATAGGACTTCGGATCGTCGGCGGCCATCTGCTGGCACAGTGCGCCGGCGAACATCTTTGCTTCCTTCCAACTGATGCCATCGCCGCGGCGCGGCTGCAGCGGCGTGACGACGTGCAGGCCCTTGCCGCCCGTCGTCTTGCAGAAGGGCACGAGCCCTACGGCCTCTAAGCGCTCGCGCAACTCGTTGGCGGCATCGACGACGCGCGCGAACGCGACGTCTGGCGCCGGGTCGAGATCGAACACCAGGCGGCCCGGCGCATCCGGCTCGAACGGTTGGCAATTCCACGGGTGAAATTCGAGTGCCGCGATCTGTCCGAGCGCTACGAGAGCCCCGGGGCTGTTGACTTCGATATAAGGTTCGCGATCTCCGGATATGCGGACGAGATCGATCTCGGACGACATGCCGCGCATCGCATGGCGCTGAAAGAATGTCTCGCCGTTGATGCCGTCGGGGGCGCGGACGACGGAGCACGGCCTGCCCTTGATGTGCTCGAGCATCCAGGGTCCGACTACTTCCAGGTAACGCGCAAGATCGAGTTTCGAAACGGCGGCGCCTGTATCCGCGGGCCACATCGTCTTGTCGGGATTCGAGATCGCAATTCCGCAAACGGCATTGGGTTCGGGGGCGCCTTTTTTCGCGGAGCGCTTTGCTGGTTTTGCCGTTCTTTGCACCGGCACGCGGCGAAGCGGTGGCGGCGCTTTATCATCTTTATTATCTTTATCGGCGCGTCCGTCCGAGCGGTTTGAATTCCAAACGGCGTCTGGCTTGGCGGCTTGACGCCGCTTCGTAATGAAAGGCTCCGGGCCTTTGCCGCGCCCGGCGGTAATATCCTGCATCGTTCGACCGGATGCGACCGAGCGATCTTCAGCCAGAATGCTGTCGCCTTCTCCGGGCTTCGCGACCTGATCTCGGTGCTTGATCAAAAGCCAATTTGTTCGTTTGTTTCCTGCGCGGTCGTTCTTGATGCGGACGAGAACCCAGCTTCCCTCGAGCTTGTCGCCGACGAGAACGAATTTCAGATCGCCTTTGCGCAATTGCTGCTCCGGCGTGGGGTCGCCAAGCGGCGCCCAGTAGCCGCGATCCCAGAGCATGACGGTGCCGCCACCGTACTGACCTTTCGGGATGGTGCCCTCGAAGTCGCCGTAATCCAGCGGGTGATCCTCGACCTCGACGGCGAGGCGTTTGATTTTTGGGTCCAGCGACGGCCCCTTCGTCACGGCCCAGGATTTGAAGACGCCATCGAGTTCGAGCCGGAGATCGTAATGCAATCGCGTCGCGTCGTGCTTCTGGATGACGAAGCGGAGATGCTTGGCTGGGCGGATCGCCGTTGAACCGCTGGGCTCGGCAGTCTTGGTGAAATCACGCTTGGCGCGATATTCGGAAAGCTGCTTGGTTGCCATCCCCGGTCTCCGCGAAAAGCTTCAGGAGCTTAGCTGCGACCTGCGCCAGCTGCCAGCGGACGCCTCAAACATAAAGAAAAACCGCCGGGGAGTCATGGAGGCTCCCGGACGGCCCAGCACCTTTCGGCGCCTGACACACGTTGATACATGCGTCTGGTTCAGAAAACGCCAAAATATAAAAGAGGTTCCCTGCGGGCTCCATTACGTCCGCTACGCGCTCGCCCAATTCGCGGCGCCGGCACGCATTAGCGACTCCTTGAGCTCATCGCGGTTGGAACCGCTGTTGGCGAAGGCGGCGAGAACATGCCGAGCCATGCGCTCGCGCAAGATGTCCGCTCCGGGACCTTTGCGAACGTCTGCCGGCAGCGATGCCCAGACCTCACCGAGGATGCTTTCGGCACGATCGAGATCTTCCGGCGCGAAGACGTTAAACCCTGAGTACATCTCGCTCACTAACGTTATTGGAAACCAGAACATAGGGCATGTGCGGCCGGGGAACTATCCGCGAAATCCCAATTGCGAGAACAATGAGTCCCGGGAACATATTACGTCAAACGCAGTTTATATGTCGAATGAGTAGTTGATGCTGCTTCATCTGTTGGGAAGGACGGATATGAGCGGTTTATCGCGCGAGACACGCCTTCAGATCATGCTGAGCGATGAAGAGCTCGCGGCTATCGATAATTGGCGTTTTCAGCAGCGCATGCCGAGCCGCGCAGCGGCTATACGGCAATTGCTGAATGTCGGGCTGCGCATCAAGCAGCTCGAAGGAGCGCTGAAGCCCATGCGATCGCAGGATTATGGCCTGCTTAATTCTGACGACAATAGCGAGGGTTAATTCCCTGCGTGGTTCATCGCGCCTTCATGCGCGCGGTGGTAGCTATTCGACATCCGTGACCTTTGCAGGGGCCGATCGGGACATCGATAGGCGCCTGCGTTCGTGGCCAATGGTGAGCAACGATCGCCTGCAGTCGAAAAGAGGAATCTTCAGGCATCGCCCGTCCCGCCAGCCATGATCTCGGTCACTCAATGTTCCAAATCCGTCGCCAGCGAAGGCTCGGCAGCAATGCAGGAACTGGGCGTTGAATTTTTCCGTTTGTTGAATACGTGCACGACACGAAATCCAGTCAGGAGCGAAATCGATGATTAGAAAATTAATTATTGCGTCGGGAGCCGTCTTGCTCTTGGCGCTCGGCGGCGCTGTCGCCGAGGCAAGACCCCAAGGTGGTGGCGGTGGCGGTCCGAGCGTTGGAGGCTTTGGTGGCGGCGGCGGTGGCGGCCGCGGCTTCGGTGGCGGCGGAGGACGCAGCTTTGGCGGCGGCGGCTTTAGCGGCAACCGCGGTTTCAGCGGTCCACGGTCGGGCGGTTTTCGCGGCGGCAACTTCAGCCAGCGTTCCTTCAATCCGGGCCGGAATTTTAACCGGGGCGGGAATTTTGGCGATGGCCGTGGGATGCGCGGCCGTCGCGGTCCGGTAGCGGGCTGGGATGGCCGTGGGCGCGGGAACAACTGGGGACGCCATCATGGCGGCAACTGGCGTCATCATCGCGGCCGGCGCATCTTCATCGGCGCGCCCTACTTTTATGATTATGGCTATTACAATGATTACGGATACTACGGCGGCGATTGCGGCTGGCTTTACCAGCGGGCGCTCAACACTGGCAGTCCGTACTGGTGGCGTCGCTATCAGGATTGCGCGTACTGAGCCCGCGTAAGCACCGCGGTCATTGCAGATCATACTAAAAAGGTTCCGGGCGAGAGCTCGGAACCTTTCGTTTTATCGGGGTAACTTCAGCTTACTGAAGTTTACTGACTTGATGTGCCCGTTCCGGGTGGCGAAGTCGGAACTCTGGCGCCCGGATTGGAACCCGCCGCCGGGTCGTTGGGGGTTCCGGTCGACGGACCCGGCTGAACATTTTGATTGGTGTTCGGATCGGCAGGGATACCTGCCGGCGAATTGACGCCTGCTTCACCCGAACTCATGCCTTCGCTCGACGGCGCCGTCGTGGACGGGGTTTCAGATGGAGCCATCGACGGCGGCCGCTGAACGGTATCATTGCTTTGCGCCATCGCTCCCGCAGAGCCGAGAGCAGATAATGCCGCCGCCACAGCCGCAGCTTTTAGAATATTCATTCATCTTCTCCTTCTCTTGCTGTTCCTGGTCGGGAAACCCCGCATTGCAAGCGTTCGTTCCGGAGAAATGGCGTTGCCGTTCGACGCAACGAGCTATCGCATCGCCCGCAGGAACTTCGGTTCCCCCGACGACGTTTGAAAATCATGGAACTTGTTCGCTAGGATGTTCGCCATGAAGACGGAGTCGGTTACGCTCACAAAACAAGAACTCGCCGATGCCATCACGAGCCCGGTATCGGTCTTTGATTTTCCGCTTGAGGTGATCGCGTGCCCGGGATTATCGCGAGACCAGAAAATCGACATCCTGAAACGGTGGGAATTGGATGCTCGAGCTCTGCAAAGGGCGACCGATGAAAATATGAGCGGCGGAGAGGCGCCTCTGCTCGATGAAGTCAACAGTGCCTTGATGATGCTCGATCCACAGAACACCGCGCCCGACGGATTTGGCGCAGCTCCAACGAAGGTTTGACGATTTCTTCCAATGTAAACCGGCATCCGCGAGCTGAAACTCACGAATGCCGGTTTGCTTTTGACCTTTCTAAGTGTTGCGCGTTTCCAAATCCCAATAGCTGGGCGCGCCGTAGTTGGTGTGCAGCCGTTGCTCGAAGTCCCGATTTCGCAACGACGTCGGATCGAGATCCGGCGACATTTTCAATTGCTCTTCGGTCACGCCCGTCACGTATCCGTTGAGTTCGGGGTCCCACTTGAGCGACGTCCAGGGGATAACGTAGCTGCTTTTCCCGAGGCCAAGGAAACCGCCGAAGCTAAGGATGGCGTATCGCACTTTTCCCGATACCGTGTCGACGATCAGATCGTCGACTTCGCCGATCGATTCACGCGATGCGCCGTAAACGGACGTTCCCGGCACCTTGCTGGTCTCTAGCATTGTCGTTTCAGAATGCATTTCTGTCTCCGTTCGTGCTGGGCTTACTCTGCCGGTTTCCTGCGTTGGCAATCATCGCAGATCAGAACCGCGCGCCGAGATTCGAACACCGCGTTCGCCCGATCGCGCAGCCTTCATGGTTTGCGCTCAAATGTTTCGCTTGCCTGGGAGTTCCGGAAAAAAGTGAGGGAACAGTCGGAGGGGATGGCGCCTAAGCCCTCGACAGAAAAAAAGCGCCGAAACAGAGTTCGGCGCGAGTCACGACGGGGATTTTATACGCTGGGGGTAATTCTCAAATGTCGACGCGAAGAAAGGTTCGCTGCAACGGATCGTTCACGTATCGATATCCGAAACTCCGACCGAGAACGTTCTGATGCAGACGGAGTTCGTCGGAAGCTTTGAGATGAAGATCGTTTGTTAAGCGCCGCAGGCATCCGCGCTTGCAAAACAGTCCACTTGCCTGAACTCCGTCAGTGGAGGTGTCGTGCCAAGATTCGTAAAGCACCCTACCGGCCGCGGCGACGCCGCCGTACAGCAGCGCCGAGGCGGAAAGCGTCGGGCCGTGGGAGTGCGCGAGATATGCGAAGATGGACGAGCACGCGGAATGCGCTCCTCCCAGAAGCTTTTGTAACGCTGCCGCGTAGGAATGAATGATCGCAAGATAAGGCCGGTTCGGTACAACCCTTGTATTTGCGGTGTGATGCTCGACGTAAGTCATCAGGTTCGCCTTCCCCTGAGTAGAAATGTGCACATCAGCTCCCCAACTGGCCCAAACTGTTCCGGCCGCTCCAGGTTCCGCGAAAGCGTAAAAATTTTTTGTATTAACCAGGGCGGTCGCCGGATTGATCGAGGGGTTTTGTCCATGGGTGTCGACAATTGCTGTCATGAGAGATAAGAAATCGCCGTGCGACTCGCGTCGTGCCGCGGTCCCGTAGTTCAATGGATAGAGCGTCGGAATTCGACTCCGAAGGTTGCAGGTTCGACCCCTGCCGGGATCGCCAAGTCTTCGATTCTCATGACACCGTCATAAACATTTAACGAGCCGCTGCATTTTTGCTGCCGGTGTTGTGGTCGTGGCGCAAAAACGCCTTATATTGGGCGGGCCGATCATCAGTTGTGATTGTAGAGAGTAGGCATCGTGATGCGTCTTCCGTTCAGAGCCATGTGCTGGCTGCTCCCGGTCTTGTCAGCTTCATTGCCTCTCGTTGCGTCTCCGGGCCATGCGGAGGAGATGAGCGCATCGCAGTCGGCGATCTGCTCGAGGACGGCATCGGGAGCGCTGCAAAATTTCGATAGCGAGGATCGTCCGGCCGTCATCGCATTCTATTCGGCGCGGGACTGCCAACCGTTATGGGTCGATGACAGGGGGACGACGCGCGCCGCGGATCTGGCGATCGCCGAAATGCGTCGCGCCGACGAGTGGGGAATGAGGTCCGCCGATTTTCCCTTCGCGGCTCTCAACCGGCCTAAAACCGCCGGGCATTGGACGGGCGAGGAGACGGCGGACGCCGAGCTCGAGATCACGGCATCGGCCCTGCGCTATGCGCACCAGGCGCAAGGCGGCCGCATCCCCAACCCCGAGACGCAACTGTCTTCCTATCTCGACCGGCAGCCCACGCTGTTGAGTGCGCAGGATATCCTGAGCAGAATCTCGCAGTCCACGACGCCCGACGCGACGCTGCGCGAATGGCAACCGTCGTCCGATCAGTTCCTGAAATTGAAAGCGTTGCTTTCGACGCTGCGTGGCAAGCAGCCGGACGCGGCGCAGGATGAGCAGATTGCGCGACGCGGCCCGACTTTGCAGCGAAAAACTAAAAGTCCTGAAGTCGCGATCTTGAAGAAGCGCTTCGGCGTTGCGTCGGCTCCGGGTGAAGAGTCCGTGTTCGATGCCGCGCTCGTGGCGGCGGTGAAAAAATTCCAGGCCTCCGCGTCCCTGCGCGCCGACGGCTTCGTCGGGCCGGCGACGCGCGCCGCTCTTGCCGGCGGCGGGCCTAGCAATGACGCGGATAAGATCGCGGCCGTCATCGCCAACATGGAAGAATGGCGCTGGATGCCGCAATCGCTCGGCGCAACGCACGTCTTCGTCAATATTCCCGCGTTCTCAATTCGATTGACGCAGGACGGCAACCCGGTTTTCGAAGACCGCGTCGTGGTCGGTACGCCCGGCACACAGACGCCGATCTTTTCGAAGAACATGAAGACGATCGTGCTGAGGCCGGAATGGAATCTCCCGGACTCGATCAAGTTGACCGCGCTGCTGTCGGGCCGCTCGATCGAGCAGCAGGGCTACGTTGTTATGCGCAACGGCCGCACAATCGAGAGCACGCGCATAAACTGGGCGAAGGCCAATTTGCGCGAATATACGATCTATCAGCCGTCCGGCGACGACAATGCTCTCGGTCTGGTCAAGTTTCTTTTTCCGAACAAGCATTCGGTCTACCTGCACGATACGCCGTCACGACATCTCTTCGATGAGCGGACACGCCTTTTCAGTCACGGCTGCGTGCGCGTGCGCAATCCTCAGGTCTTCGCTCAGGACCTCTTGAACATCGATCGCGGTCCGGCCGCCCCGGATGTCAAACAGCTCGTCCGCAAGGGGCCGAAAGACAACAACGTCACGCTCGAGACGCCCATTCCGGTTCACGTCGGCTACTTCACGGTGTGGGTCGGCGACGACGGTCAGCCACAGTATTTCAAGGACTATTATGGCCACGAGAAGCGCATTACTCTCGCGCTGGCTGGTAAGTGGAAACAGATCGACATCGGCAAGGATCACCTCGCGGCGGTCGATACGTCGATGCTGAAACAGGTGCGGCTGCGGGCTGATGGACGCTCGAAAAAGGACGGCGACGGTTTCGGCCCGCCGATGGGCGTCACCAACAGCTTCTCGAATGCGGGATACAAACGCTACAACGATAGCGTCGGCGACATGATCCGCATGAAGCTCGGGTTCTGATCGGCGCTCGTTGAATTACGCCGACTTGAGCCGTGCGAAGCCGGCGTCGAGATCGCGGATCAGATCCTCGACGGCTTCGAGACCGATGTGGAAGCGCAACGCAGGTCCTGGCCCCGTCCATGTCGTTGCCGTGCGATAGCTGGTCGGGTCGAAGGGGATGACGAGACTTTCGTAACCACCCCAGGAATAGCCCATTCCGAACAGCGTCAGCCCGTCGAGAAATGCCGCCAGTGCAGTCTCGGACACGGGCTTCAGAACAGCGCCAAACAATCCGCTCGCGCCGGTATAGTCGCGCTTCCAGAGCGCATGTCCCGGATCGTCCGGCAAAGCGGGATAGAGAACGCGGTCGACCTCGGGCCGTGCGGCGAGCCATTCGGCAACGGTCAACGCCGATTTCTGATGCCGCTCGAGGCGAACGTCGAGCGTGCGGAGACCGCGCAGGGCGAGGTACGTTTCTTCCGAGCCCGGGCAGGTGCCGAGACCTTCCTTGGCGTGATCGAGCAAGCGCGCCGCGCGGGCGTTGCCGGTGACCGTGCCGAGCATCGCGTCGGCATGACCGACGGTGTATTTCGTCGCCGCCTGGATCGACACGTCGGCCCCGAGCGCCAGCGGTATGCAAAAGAGCGGTGTCGCCCACGTATTGTCGGCCAGCACCCAGATGTCGCGCGCGTGCGCGGCTGCCGCGATGGCCGGAATGTCCTGCATCTCGAACGTCTGCGATCCTGGGCTTTCGACGAGCACGAGGCGCGTATTCGGCCGGAAGAGTTTCGCGATGTCGGCGCCGACGTGCGGATCGTAATACGTCGTTTCGACGCCGAGCCGCTTCAGCATCCGGTCGGCGAAGGCACGGCCCGGCTGATAGGCGCTGTCGGTGATTAAAATATGATCACCCGCCGAAACGAAAGCGAGCAGCGCGGTCGATACGGCGCCAAGGCCCGATGAGGTCAGAATGGTGATTGCGCCGCCTTCGAGTTCGGTGATGGCGTCTTCCAATGCACGCGTGGTCGGCGTTGCCCGGCGGCCGTAGGTATAGGGCTGTGTCCGCGACTTGATGGCATCGAGTGTTTTGTAAAGAACCGTCGAACCGCGATAAACGGGCGGATTGACGAAGCCATGCTGCTCGAACGGCTCGCGCCCGAGGTGAACGACCTTTGTTTCCGGGCGCGTTATAGGCTTTGAACGATCGTCTTTATCCGTCATATCTTCGCGTCTCCGGCCGCACGATCGGACCTCGTGGCGCAAGTTTCGTGCGCGGTCAAGGCCTTGACCGTTAAGCTCTGGCGCGGGATGTGTGTGGCCCCTGTAATCGGGACGATTGACGCACGGTAGGCGGGCGCTCGCATTCGTCGCTTAGCGCCAATCCTATCGAATGCCCGGTCAAAGGGTTCGCTGGAAAGTGCATATGAAAATTGCAATGAGGTGTGTGGCGCTGATCCTGGCCGTCGGGTCGATGGTTGGCGGATTTTGCGTCCCGGCCTGGAGTGAAGCCAGCCTCATCGACACCATTCGCAAGCGTGGACATGTCGTCTGCGGCGTCAGCGATCGAGCGCCGGGTTTCAGCGAAATCAGCGGCAGCGGCACACGCAAGGGCCTCGATGTTGAATTTTGTTCAGCTCTTGCGGCGGCGGTCTTGGGAAACAAGGACTCGGTCAAGTTTTTGAGCTTGATGCCGAGTGAGAAGTTCAACGCGCTCCGGGACAACGAAATCGATGTGCTGATGGGCGCGACGTCGTGGACGCTCACCCGCGACACCGAGCTTGGCGCGCGCTTCGTGGCGACGCTCTACTACGATGGGCAAGGTTTCATCGTGCCGCGCAATCATTCGATTTCAAGCGTGCTCGAGCTTTCCGGAGCGTCGATTTGCGTGCTGCCCGGATCGACCGATGAAAGCGCGATCGCGGACTATTTCGGCGCCCGGCGCATGCGCTACCAGCTCATCACCTCGGACCGCTGGGATGAACTCGTCAAGACGTATGCCAGCGGCGGCTGCACGGTCCTTACCGGCGACGTTTCATTGCTGGCTTATGAGCGCAGCCGGCTCACCAGCGGCGCCGACCAAATGTTATTGCCGGAATACATCAGTAAGGAACCGCTGGGTCCCGCCGTCAAGATCGGCCGCGATTCCTGGTTCGCGGTGGTGCGCTGGACATTCATGGCCCTGGTCGCGGCCGAGGAGCTGGGCATCAACAGCAGTAACGTCGAGATGATGAAAGTCTCGCCTGCGCACGATGTTCGCCGTCTCCTGGGGCTCGAGGCCGACATTGGCGCGCCGCTCGGGCTGACGCGCGACTGGGCGTATCAGGTCGTTCGGCAAGTCGGCAATTATGCCGAGATTTTTGATCGCACGCTCGGGCAGGGATCGGCGCTGAAGCTTGATCGCGGATTGAACAACCTTTGGACTAAGGGCGGGCTGATGTATTCGGCGCCGATGCGCTAGAGCCTTTCCGATTTTGGTGGAAACGCGGAAAGGCTCTAGCTCTTTGCTTTTCCGTGCTTCTTAGCGGAAAATCGGTTCCCACTTTTCCGGAAGCACTTCAAGGGGCTGCGTTACGTCGGCATGAGCGCTACTCCGCGATAGATCGAAAGAGCAGGGTTGTGACCGTCCAGACGATATTCGAGACGTTGACGAGTGAAGCGGTTTTCGCGATCCCGTTTGCCGTGCTCGTGACGCTGGTGCTTCTTCTGGTCCGGCGTATTGCGATCAAGCGCACTGGCGGGGATCGCGACTCCGTCGTGCAGGCCTATTCGATGCCCGTGGACGACGCCGGTGCGATCGCACGGCGGATCGATGCAGCGAAGGCGGGAGACAACACCATGGCGCTCGCAGATCTCTACCTCGCGCAAGCGCATGCCTATCAGAAGATCGGCGATGAAAAGGCCCGCATGACTGCGCTTACGGCCGCCGCTGGTTATGCCGCGCTGCATGGGCCGGAGGCAACACACGCAAACGCACGAATGCAACTCGCCGAAGCCGCTCGCGGCAACGGCGATCTGACGAGCGCCTGCGAGCACTGGCATATGGCGCGCGAGGCGTTTCAGGCCAGCGGCCACGCCGAAGAGCACGCGCGCGTCGAAAAGCTGATGCGCGACAACGGCTGCCCCACGGATTGGGTGCTTACGGAGTTTTGAAATCGAACGACGGCTTGCCGATGCTGTCGATGTCCGGTTCGCCGGTCGTCGGAGCGATGTCGGTCGCGCCGGCTGAACGGGCGCCCGCCGCCGAAGCCGCCATCAGTACTTCGACGTTTTTCACATCGCCGTCAGCGATCTCGAAGCGGTTCTTGTAAAGGTGGCCGCCGGACGATGCCGTGACGATGTACTTGCCGGGCGCCAGGACGTGCGTCGGCAGTGCCCCGACGCTCTCTTTCACCATCTCGCCGTCTTCCGTCTGGATCGTCCAGCGCGTGTCGGGCATCGCTTCGCCGCCCGTACGCGTGACGAGCTTGAACGTCGCCTTGCCGCCGCTATGGGTGACGGTTGCTTCCGTCAGCTTGCCGGCTTCGACGGTCACGTCGGCCTCGATCTTGGCGTTGGCGTCGCCGTACTGCGACACGATCCGGTAGATGCCTGAATTGAGCCGGATGATGAGATTGGGTTTGGCGCCGCTGATGACGACGGAGCGGCTGTCAAACTGATCGTGATCGTCGGCGTAAATTGAATACGTCACGGCTCCTGGGGCCGCGGGCGCGCCCGCGACTGTCGCGCCGACGCGCAATCCGCCGGCATTCAGAACAAAGGCTTCGTATGGCGGGCCATCGGTCTTCACCGCGATCTTGCGAGTCAGGTTCGCCCGGCCGAATGCGGCGTTGACGGTGTAGTCGCCAGGCTGAAGTTTCACGAGCGGCGTTGCCTCGTGCGATTCAAGAACGAGCTTCGCCTTGCCGGCCGTGCCAGTGTTCTGGAAAATTCTCCAGACGAGGCCTTCATCGATCTGCTGTCCGTCTCCTGTCAGCAGCGCGACGAGCCTGATCGACGGCAGTCCCGCTTTGCCGCCGCGTTCGATGACCGTCGTGTTGGGCGCTTTCGGCGCTGATTTGTGCGGGGGAATGTGAAGGTTGAGCGGGCCGCTCGGCGGTCCGTCGGGAATAGGGTCGAGCGCGAGCGAGGGCTGCGGCGCGGCCAGCATGACAATGCCCACGAGCGCCAAGGCCACGGATCGCGTTCGGAGCGCCACGCGCGCAAGCATCGTCAAAGGCGATCTTCGAACAGGATCGCTGTGTCTCGCGGAATTCTCTTGGTTCAGAGCCTGCATCATCCTCGGCCGATCTCGACATCTTTCGTTTCGCCGGCCCGAACGTCGAAGTCGGTTTCACGGCGTATGCTTTGCGATTCAAATCGGACTTTGTAGCGGCCGGGCGCCAGCAGCGTCTTCGCATCACGGCCCGTCTTACGCCATACGGGTGCGCCGCTCTGGTCCGTCACTTCCCAATAAATGTCGCTGGTGGCGATTTCGGCGGGCGGCCGGAAGCTGACCATTCCGCCCTCGATCCTCAGCGTTGCTTCAACGGGCTTGCCGGCTTCGAGCGTGATTTCCTGAGCCGTCGACAGCGGATAGGCTGCAAGCGTGGCGCTGACATTATAGCGGCCGGGTGGCAAGGAGAAGGCCGTCTCTGGCCCGACCGCACGGGCGATGCGCGCCTTGTCGCCATCGGCCTTGTCGATGCGATAGACGATGCCCTGCGCCGCCGTCGCGGGCGCTCCCGCCACAATGGTCGAAAGCTTCAACGGTGCGAGACCGAGCGACAACGTCTGCTTCACGGTTTCGCCGATGCCGATCGCGATCCGCTGGCGGACATCGGCGGCACCCGACCGCGCGCTGACGTAGTACGTCCCGGCCGGCAGGACGAAGCTCGCTTCGCTGGCGTGCGAGCGGGCGACCTCGCGCCGCCCGTTCGGACTTTCAGGATCGTCTTCGAAGATCGTGTAGACGAGGTCATCGGGTGCCGCGCCGTTGACGCCGGTCGTTGCCGAGAGATCGACGCGCCCGGTGCCGAGCGCCACGTCGTCGGTTTTAACGTCACCCGCACTGAGCGAGATGGTCCGGCTCGCATGCGCGATGCCGTCGGCGATCGTTACGGTATAGTCGGCGGGCGGCAAATAGAGATCGATCGCGCCGTTTCGTGCGATGGCGACGGGTTTGTCTTCGGCGGCGATCGTCATCGTTGCGGTTGGCGACGGCGCACCGCCCTTGGCGGCGGATGCATTGACCTTGAGGTGCGCCGCGTCGAGCGGAATGATGATGCTTTCGGCGGCTCCATCCGTGACGGTGATTTGTTGCCGTGCGACGACGGACCCGAGTTCGACCTCGATGTCGTAGCTTCCGGCCTCGAGCTTGGCGCTGATGTCGGGGCCGTTCGAGCGTCCGGCGACGGACTTTTCGCCCGCCTTGAAGATGCGCCAGCGCATCGGCACCGTGAGGAGCGAGCTTCCTTGCGCAAGGCTAGCTGACGCGCGCAGCGTCGCGCCTGCGGGAGGCGGGGGGGCGGCTGGCGCTTGGCTTTTCGCGGCGACGGCGGGTGCGTCAGGCGCGAGGATCGCAAATTTCGTCGCTTCATCGAGCGCCGCGTTGAGCCCGTTCGAGTCCGTGACGTCATAATAATGCCCGCCCGTCGCCTGTGCGACGCAGGCGATGCGCGGCCGGTCGGACGCGGGTATTCCGATGCCGATGACCTGCACCGCGACGCCAGGCGCCGACTTCGCGAATTCGTCGGCCGCTACGCAGGTGTCGCGCTGGCAGTTGTCGGCGCCGTCACTAACGATGACGATCTGCGCCGGACGTGACGTGCCGATAGCTTCGGCTGCGACCTCCAAAGCGGCCGTTACCGGACCCGGACCTCTGGGATTCAACTTCGCGAGCGGGACGAGGAGGGCGTCGCGCGGACTATCGGGAGTCGCGATCAGCTCGATGTCGTTGCAATCACCGCGACGGCGATGACCGAACGATACGAGCCCGACGCGCGTCGACGATGGCGTCTGAAGAATGGTCGCGAGCTTTTCGCGCACGATGTCGATCTTCGGCTTGTTGTCGGGCGCGAGCCGCGCCCACATCGACCCTGAGCCGTCAACGATCAGCATAGCCGTCGGCGTATCGTCGGCGTGTGCACCCGAGAACGCGGCGGCGCTTGCGGCCGTCACAACTGCGGCGAATTGCAAAATCCCTAGGCGCATCGTCCCCTCACGCCAATTTCGTCCTGATTCCAATTGTAACAGGCGACGGCCTACGATAGCGAGACGGCAACCAGAACGAGACGGAATACGACATGAATACCCCGATTTTTGAATTTCTTGCGGCAAGGCGCTCGGTGAAGCCGGATCGCCTCGCCTCGCCCGGTCCAAACCCTGAGCAATTGCGGCAAATTCTGACGGTCGGTGCGCGCGTGCCCGACCATAAAAAGCTGACGCCGTGGCGGTTTATCGTTTTCGAGGGCGATGCGCGAAAAAGCATGGGGAACGTTTTCGCCAAGGCCTGCGAAGCGGAAGAAAGCCAGCCGCCGTCGCACGTCCGGCTGGACATGGAGCGCGAGCGCTTCCTGCGTGCCCCCCTGGTCGTGGCCGTCGTCTCATCGATCAAGGCGCGGCCCGGCGCGCCCGAATGGGAGCAGGTCCTGTCCGCGGCGGCTGTCTGCTACAACACGTGTCTTGCCGCCAACGCGCTGGGCTTCGGCACGTCGTGGCTGACGGAGTGGGTCGCCTACAGCAAGACGGTACGAGAGACGCTTGGCCTCAAGGAGTCGGAACGGATCGTCGGGTTCATCTATATGGGCCAGCCGATGGAAAAGCCGGATGAGCGAGAGCGGCCGGTGATCGAGACCCTGATCACCGAGTGGCCGGCGTAGGCTGGTGCGCGGTTTGGGCCGCCAGCGGCGAAACCTTTAACCGATTGTTAAGGGGATTGGCGGCATTCTAACGAAATGCGTGCTTCGGACGTCATCCGTTGCGGCGGGATCAGCACCGCTCCGCCAGCGGCAGAGACGCCGGGCATACTCACCAAATCATGGCCTCCTTCGCCCTCGGGTCTTTCCCGTGCGGCCGAGGAGGCCAGTCGGTTTTGGGGGGCGCGTCGGCGATCGGGCGATTGTTTCGGACCTTGTCGTGGATGGCCGCCTGCGCGGCCATGACGAATAAAAAACTTGGCGCCAAAGGCGCAACATTGCCCTCGCACGAGAAAGACAGCCATCTGAACAGGGGGCGCTAATCCAACGTCACTGTGACTGCGCCGCCGTTGCGATCCCACTTCCCGTCATGGCCGCGCAGGCGGCCATCCACGGGAGCGTCCTATAGCTCACCTCCCGGGACGTGGGGGCGCCCCGCGCCTTGCGGCCAGCTCCGCGAAGCGGAGTCGCAAGGCGCCACTCAATAACTGAATTGCTCGGCGAGCAGGCGTTCTTCGAGGCCGTGGTTGCGGTCGAACATCATATAAAGCTCGATCGCGCGGGCCTGCTCGACCTCGACTTTCACGACATCACGCGTTTCGAAATGGTCGGCGGCGGCGCTGACCGGACGCTTTTCCGCTTCGAGCACGGTGATCGTGATGTGCGCCTTGTTGGAGACGAGCGCGCCACGCCAGCGGCGAGGACGGAACGGGCTGATCGGCGTTACGGCGAGGAGGGCGGCCTTGATCGGCAAAATCGGGCCGTGTACGGAGAGATTGTAGGCCGTCGAGCCTGCGGGCGTCGCGACCAGAATGCCATCGCAGATCAGCTCTTCGAGGCGGACCTTGCCATCGATGGCGACCTTCAATTTCGAGGCCTGATAGCGCTGCCGGAACAGCGAGACTTCGTTGATCGCGAGGCTCTTGTGGGCTTTTCCCGTGCTGTCGGTCGAGATCATCGATAGCGGATGGATGCGGCTGATCTCGGCGGCCGCGAGCCGTTCGTGGAGATCGTCTTCGCTGTAGTCGTTCATCAGGAAGCCGACGGACCCGCGGTTCATCCCGTAGGTTGGGATCTTATCGTTGATAAACCGGTGCAACGTCTGCAACATCAGTCCGTCGCCGCCGAGCGCGACGATGACATCGGCATTTGCCGGATCGGTTTTGCCGTAGCGTTTGATCAGCGCCTTGCGGGCCTCGATCGCCTCTGGCACGTCGCTCGCGACGAAGGCGATGCGTTCGAATTTGTGTTTTTCTTTGGACATGTGTGGCTTTGCTGATGCGGGGCCTACGGCGGCAGGGAGGCTCGCTCAAGTGCCGGAAAACGACAAGCCCCTAGAGGCTGATAAAGGAGCAGGTGTTGCCGCGCCAGCGGAGGCCGTGGTCATGATTTATGCGACGTACCCTGACCGTGTTGCGGCGCTCGCGGCCGGACGGGGCATGGTCGAGCAGGGGATCGCTGGCTGCGTCAATGTGCTTCCGGGCATGACCTCGGTCTATGTCTGGAAGGGTGCAACGGAGACGTCCGACGAAGCCGTGCTGATCGCCAAGCTCGGAGCCGAAGGCGCGGAGCGCGCCGTCGCACACATCCTGGCGCAGCATCCTTATGAAACCCCGGCGGTGCTGGTGCTGCCGGTTTCCGGCGGCAACGCGGATTATCTCGCGTGGGTACGCGAGGGGACGAGGTTCTGATCGCCGCGCGCAGCTTCAACGTCGGTCTGCGCGTCAGTAAATGCCGCCGAGCACTTGCGCCACATTATAGCGCATCGTTCCGGGCCTCGGATCGCCGCGACGCGAGCGGCTGCCGTAAGTTGAGCGCCGAGGCCGCTCGTCTCTCCAGTCGCGCTCGTGCTTAGCGCGGCGAGATTTGCCCGCCTTGACGGCCGGTGCAAACTCTGTCGTCGCGGCGGGCGATGCGTCGTCGCTGTCGGACGACAATGCCGCGAGTTTCTCAGGGTTCGCTGCTGCGTCTGTGGCATCTGAGCTTTCGGCGACCATGCGGTCGTCGCGTTCGATGACAATCCTCTGAGCGAGCGGCTTCTGAGAGAGCGGCTCGCCTGAAAGAGTAGACTCTCCGGCGCCATCTCTGGTGCCCGGGCCGCCGACGGACATCATACCCGGAGGCGGCGTTATGCGCGGCGATGTCTCCGCTACGATCGAGCGGCCACTCCGGTCGAGCCACGGCAGTTGTTCCGCCTTGACTGCGGCAACGCTTGCGGGATCGGCGGCTGCCCGCGCACTGGATGCATCGCGCGTCTCAGACGCAACGCGCGTATCAGGCCGCTTCGATCGCTTCGAGGCTTGCGTCATGACCGCGTGCGGAACGCAGCGTCCCGATTGATCCATCGTCTGTCCCGACGGGCAGCCGGATGAACAGGAAATCTCCCTGCGTGTTTCAACGAGGGTCAGAAGAATGTAGTCCGGCGACTTGATCGGCAGGGTCGCATTGGCGCGATCCATGAAGGCCGACATCGCGCGTCGGGTGGATGGATTCCAGAGACCGTTGATATCGCCCCAATAGCATCCTGCGCGCTTGAGTTCGCGCTGGAGGTCGCGCGCAAGCTCGAAGCGGGTCCGTGCGTCGGCGGGTTTCGCGGATCTCAGCGTGGCGCTCCGCGACGGTTCTGAAATCACGGTCGCGGCCCAGGTGGCGGACGCCGGCTGGCGTGCCGGCGTTGCCTGCCCAATGTCGGCATTCAGCGCATCACGGTAGGTCGCGGACGCAGGCGAGAACGTGCGCATGGCGGGTTCGCCCGGACGCCGCGCATGATAGGGCACGATTGAAACGTGTGAGATCTCGGCGGGATCGGGGATGTCATCGGGTGCCGGCGGTAAAGTTAGATAACCGCCCAACGCCACCACGCCCGAGAGCAACAACAGCCATCCACCGAACTGCTGCATGGCCCAAACTCCACTCAACTCGGCGACGCGCAATGACCGGATCGACATCGCGATCGGCGATTTCGACCTTCGTCCTTTTCAGCGGCTGCGATGGCCTCGGACATGCCAGCTGAAGGACTTGCCGTCGCGCGGCCGCATACATCCGCGCCGCCCCTGAGAATGCACCAAAGCGCGCACGGTTGTAAGGGGAAACTCGCAAGCGCGATGCTGTAACATGATCGACACAGAGGGATCGATTTGCTCACGCCGTATTAAATGCGCGAATAGCGTGCGCAGCTATCGCGTTTGTATGGCGAAGCTGGGACAGGCGGTGCAAAACCTCTGGAAAACCGCTCTGTTATCAACCGAGCCGGATCGCTGTGCACAGAGGCGCTCCGCGTTCGAAACTCGGCGCACGGCAAAACCTAGAATTCTGATTCTCCTATCAAAACGATTCACAACCCAGGTCGACTCAGTTACGGCTGGGGGCGAGGGGAGTTTAATTCGCGTTTACGTTTTCCAGCCTCGCGTCGACCTTGAGGAAAAGTCATCCACCGGATTCGAGCGGCGAACCGGCGTGGCATCTTCAACTCGACGGAGATTGGTAGCTCTTGGCTCGCGTGGTTTGCGCAGTATCCTAGTTGCTCGTCTGCCACTGTCATGGGGATGACGGTGGAGCTCACAGCCGGACAAGCAGGATATCGTTCGCAGCCGTGCCGGTTGTGCGTTCCGGAGCATTGGTCGCCGCCACCCTCGGGCAGGCAGCCACAAGCCGAAATGGCCGGTCTTGTATCGCGTCACGAAACCGGTCCTCACAGGAGAGGGCACACGAAATGAGACACGTTTTAGGCGTGTTGGGGGTTCTAGCAGCCGGCGTACTATTAGCCGTGTCGGCCGCAATGAACTGGCGTTTTGGTTTCAGTCTCGGACGCACCGAGCTGGATGGCCAAATCTATGGCGCAGCCTCCGCTGCGGCCGACTGTTTAAAAGCACTGATACCGTTTTTCTTCTTCGCCGCTGTTCGAAACAGAATCTGGTCGCAGGCGGCTGCGTCGGCGCTGGTCTGGGTGGTCGTGACGACCTACTCGATGACCTCGGCGCTCGGACACGCAGCGTTGAACCGCTTCGACTCGACCGGGCATCGCGCGCAGGAGGCTCAGTCGTATCAGGATCTGAGAACCGAGCTGAAGCGTGCCGAAGAGCAAGCTGGCTGGATTCCGCAGCATCGGCCCTATGAGGCGGTGCAAAGCGAGATCGACGGTCTCAAGATGCAGAAGGCCTGGAAATGGTCGAACGGCTGCAAGGACGTCAATTCGAAGACGGAACGATCGTTCTGTCAGAAGCTGACCGGCCTTGATGCTGAGCTTGCATCCGCGAGCGCGGCGAAGACCGCCGATGTCCGGATGTCCGAGTTGAGATCGAAGATTGATGCGGCCGCAGGTACGCCTGCGCTGTCGGAAGCCGATCCGCAAGCCAAGGTTCTGACCGAGCTTGCGTCGGCGTTCTTCCCGAACATCAAGATCGAGAACGTGCAGATGGCCTTGACGTTGTTCGTGGCGCTGCTGCTCGAAATTGGTTCTGGGTTCGGCATGTACGTCGCATTCAGTCAGTGGCGGCTCTATGACCGTCAGTCTGCCGCGCCGAATCTGGCAAGGGCAGAAGAAAGCACCGCTGCGGCAGCGGTGGCGGCTCCGGTGCTCACACCGATTGCCGTTGAGAAAAGCAAGCCGCGTTCCGGCGCCAACGACAACCGCTCGATCGAGATTCCTCTCGAACGCGAAGTTGTCCAGGTGCCTGCAATCGAAGCCCGGCCCGCAGAAGTGCATCAGGTCGAGCAGAAGGTTGTCGAAACGAGAGTCGCAGCTCCGGTTGCGCGTCTCGCCCCTGAAAATAACACCGAACGTTTCTACAAGGAGAATGTCGAGGTCCGTGACGGATCAAGTGTAACGGCTACTGAACTTTACGAGGACTATTGCTCTTGGTGTGACACCAAGAACAAGGAACCCGCAGCACTTCCGAGCTTCGCGCGTGAATTCGCCGAGCTGGGCGTGAAAAAGGAGAAGGTGGCCGGTCGAGTCCGGTATATTGGTATCGCACTCAAATCCGACATGGCACTTGAGGAGGCTACGAAATCGCCTACCTTCGGCACGGTCGCAGCCTAGCGCTGCTCCTTTGAAACGAAAGGCCCGCATCTGCGGGCCTTTTTGTTTTTGGGGGAAGCTCAATGCGCTGCAGATGATCGGCGCTAGTCGTCAGATAGGCAGTATGCAAGAGTCGAATCGGTGCGCCCTATAAACAAAGGCGACACGGCACAACCTCAAGAGGTTCTCCCATGGCCAAGGGCCAACAGCATTCCAACAAGGAAGTCCGCAAGCCGAAAAAGGCCGCCGCCCCAAAGCCGCCGGCCGGATCGGGCTCGGTCTCAGCGACCTTCTCTAAATCGCAGAAGCCGGGCGGCAAGCGCTGAACGGCGACACTTTGTTTCGCGGATGAAAGGCTCGCTACGGCGGGCCTTTTTGTTTTTGGGAGAAGGCGAGGCGGAGCAGTCGTCGGGACGATCGTGGATGGCCGCCTTCGCGGCCATGACGTTGATAAGACGAATGTTCATGAAGCGCCCCGAGGTTCTCGATCGGCTTTAAGCGACAAGCGTCATGGCCGCGCAGGCGGCGAGGACGGAATTGGGCATCGCGCAAATATAATCTCGCAACGCTGATCAAAGTATTCTCTCGCGCCGCAATAAATAATCACACAACGTCATGGCCGCGCAGGCGGCCATCCACGACGGCTTTGAAATCTTGACGGCCAGTTTTGCGCGAGAGCGTTTCGTAACTCTCCCGGCTTCGATATGGCGCTCCATGGATCGCTGTCGAAATCCTGGCACTCCGAACACGGATGGTTTGTCCAACGCTATTGCGGCGGTTTTGATATCGACATCCCGCCTCACGTCATGGCCGCGCAGGCGGCCATCCACGACGGCTTGGATGCTTGCTCATGATCTCTCCCGCTCGACGTCAGCGGGGGCGAACAAGATTTCTCCAGTCGCTTCGTCGAAGAGATCGCGCCATTCTGGATTTATCTGTTCGATCAGACGAACCTTCCAGGCCCGCTTCCATTTTTTGATCTGGCTCTCGCGCCGGATGGCTGCGTCCATCGTCTCGTGCATTTCGTAATAGACAAGCCGAGTGACGTAATAGCGCTTCGTAAATCCGTCGATGAGCTCCTGCTTATGCAACGACATGCGTTGCGCAAGGTCGCTGGTAACCCCGGCGTAGAGAACGCTATTCGGACGGCTCGCGAGCAAATAAACACACGGCTGCTTCGGACGGTGATCGCGCATCCGTTAATCCGCGTTTGAATGGCTTGCGTGGATGGCCGCCTGCGCGGCCATGACGGAGGTTGAGTATGGTCTGCGCATATTTGTTCAATGACGATTTCACATGTCAGGTCGATGGATCTTGTTCCATATTTCTACCGTCATGGCCGCGCAGGCGGCCATCCACGGGACATGAGACGCGGGCTCGTTTGCTGCTCCATGGCGAGACCGGCACGCTTCGTTTTCCACTTGTCGCGTGTGGCGGCAGTGAACTCTCAGGACATCGGATTATCCCGTCAGCCCTGTCACCTTCAGCGCGAAGGCGAAATTCAGTGCGGTGTCCTTCAAGCCGTCGAAGCGGCCCGAGGCGCCGCCGTGGCCTGCGCCCATGTTGGTCTTCAGCAGCACGAGGTTGTCGCTGGTGTTGCGTGCGCGGAGCTTCGCGATCCACTTCGCCGGTTCCCAATAGGTGACGCGCGGATCGGTGAGGCCAGCCAACGCCAGGATATGCGGATAGCGCTTCGCTTCGACGTTATCGTAGGGCGAATAGCTCAGGATGTAGTCGAAGTCGTCCTTGTTCGTCAGCGGATTTCCCCACTCCGGCCATTCCGGCGGCGTCAGAGGCAGATCCTTGTCGAGCATTGTGTTCAGCACGTCGACGAACGGCACGTCGGCGATGATGCCGAGAAAGAGATCCGGCGCCATGTTGGCGATGGCGCCCATCAGCATGCCGCCCGCAGAACCGCCGTTGGCGACGATGCGGCCGCGCTGGGTCAACCCCTGCTGCACGAGGAATTCGCCGGATGCGATGAAATCCGTGAAGGTGTTCCTCTTCTTCTTCATCTTGCCGTCGGTGTACCAGCGGAAGCCCTTGTCCTTGCCGCCGCGGACATGCGCGATCGCGTAGATGAAGCCGCGCTCGACGAGCGACAGCCGCGCCGTCGAGAACGATGCGGGCATCGAAATGCCGTAGGCGCCGTAGCCGTAGAGGAACAGCGGTGCCGAACCGTCGAGCGGCGTCGTTTTCTTGTAAAGGAGTGTCACGGGAATGAGCGCGCCGTCCTCGGCAGGCGCAAGCAGACGCCGCGTGACGTAGTCGGCCGGGTTGTGGCCGCTCGGGACTTCCTGGCGCTTGCGCAGAACGCGTTCGCGGGTCGCCATGTCGTAGTCGTAGGTTTCGGCGGGCGTCGTCAGCGATGAGTACGTGAAGCGGATGCTGTTCGTTTCGAACTCGTAGCCCGACGCGAGGCCGAGGGCGTAAGCTTCTTCCTCGAAGGCGATCGTGTGCTCGCCGGAGAGATCGAGGACATCGCGATCGACGACGATGCCCGAGGTGATCGGCGTCACGACGATGCGAGGCAGGCTGTTCTCGCGTTCGAGGCGCGTCATGAAGTTTTCATAGACGCCGACATCGAGGATCAGGCGGCCCGGCTTGTGCGCAACGATCTCACGCCAGTTGGCTTCGTTCGTCGCGTGCACGGGCGTTGCGACGACGCGGAAATCCTCCGCGTCCTCGGAATTGGTGGTGATGATCAACAACGACCAATGATGCTCGACGCTGTACTGGTGGCCGACGCGGCGGCCGGCGACGATGCGCGGCGGCTCGTCCGGGCTGTCGGCGTCGATCAGGTGAACTTCGCTCGTCTCGTGATCGTGGATGTCGATCAGGATGAACTTTTTCGATTGGGTCGAGGAGAGGCCGACGAAGAAACCTGAATCCTTTTCGGCGTAGACGAGCTTATCGTCGCTCACGGGCGTACCGAGCTTGTGGCTGTAGACGAAGAGCGGCCGCTGATGATCGTCGACTTTAATGTAGAAAAGCGTCGAGCCGTCGCGCGACCATTCCAGGCTGCCGCGCGTATCGGGAATTTCGTCGGCGAGGTCCTTGCCCGTCGCGAGATCGCGGATGCGGACCGTGTAAAGCTCCGAACCCTTGTCGTCGGTCGCGTAGGCGAACAGGCGATGGTCGTTCGAATGGGCGGCGGCGCCCAGATCCCAATAGCTCTTGCCCTCGGCCTCGGCGTTGCCGTCAAGAAGAACCTCGGCATCGTCAGCCGAGCCGCCGCGCGCGATACGGCAAAGCTCGGGATATTGGCCGCCTTTCACGAAGCGCGGAAAGTATTCGTACGGACCGTCCGGCTGCGGCACCTGGCGGTCGTCTTCCTTGAGCCGCGCCTTCATCTCGAGAAAAAGTGTTTCCTGCAGCGCTTTCGTATCGGCGAGTGTCGCATCGATGTAGGCGTTCTCGGCTTCGAGGTAGGCGCGAATATCGGCCGCGAGCGTCGCCGGCTTACGCATGACCTCCTGCCAATTGGAGGCACGGAGCCAGGCATAATCGTCGGTGAGCACGACGCCGTGATGAGTTGCCGTCACCGGTTCGCGCCGCGCTTCCGGTGGGGATGTCTCAGCCGTCGCAGGAACCTGATCTCGGGAAGCGGGGGCGATCGGCGCGGTCATGGGATGGGAAGCCTTTCATTCGGGAGCGCATTGGCGTCGCACGGTTTCTTGACCCGTTAGCCGTCCGCGTCAACGACGAGCCGGGATCGAAGCAACGTCGCAATTGAGTGACCGCCGTGCCAAGCATTAGCGATGCTGTGAAGTGTCAAGGTCTCGCAATTGACAATGAAGATCAGCTGTAGTCAAAGCTTTCATAAGTGAAGACAAGATCAATTTGGGGCGGGTTAATGCAATACCAAAATATGGCTAAGAACTCGTCCTGGCGATATGTCTAGAAGCTTGCCATCTCTTAGGCGTACCTCCGAAGCCGGACAGAAAGAAGAAGCGAAAGACATATCGATGGACAGTCCGTCCCAGCCTGAACTTGTGACGATCACGGCGACCATCGTCGCTGCCTACGTCAGCAACAATTCGATTTCATCAACGGATCTGCCGGGGCTTATCGCGGAAACCCATGCCGCGCTAAGCCGCGCCGCCGGACGCAGTGCTCCGGCGGAACGGGAAGAAGCCAAACCGAAGATCGCGATCAAAAAATCCGTGATGCCGGACTACCTCATCTGTCTCGAAGACGGAAAAAAGTTCAAATCGCTGAAGCGGCACCTGCGCACGCACTACAATCTGTCGCCTGAGGAATACCGCGAGAAGTGGAGCTTGCCGCCGGACTATCCGATGGTCGCGCCGAACTATGCCAACGCCCGCTCGCAGCTTGCCAAGAAGATGGGCCTCGGAACGCGGCGCTGATTTTCGCCCTGGCGCATCATTTCACGTTTGCGGCCGCTGCCGCGATTGGTGAACGCGAGACAGAAGCTCCGTGAGCGCTGCGCGTTCCTCTTTCAATATCCGGCTGAGCGATGCGTGGCGTTCAAGGTCATAGACGGGATGACCCGCGCGGCCGTAACGGCGCTCTCTCCGCAGCGCACACTCGAGTGCTGCAATAAGTTTCTCTCGCCCCTCGAGGCTTCGATCATCGCGCTCGTGCGGCCACAGCGGCAATACGCGCTGCGAATCATCAACGTATCTGGCCTTCGAATTGAAGCGGCCGGCCTTGGAGCCGTTTGTCCGCGTAGTGATGTTCCGTATCGAGACGTTGCTTTGCATGATGCCGTACTGTGCTGCAGCGCACGGGCACGGGGATAAGTTTGCGAGTTGTGTTCTGCGGGTAAGGTGAATGAGGGCGCGAATAAAAAACTTATCCCCGCTCGTCGCGCTGGACCTATCCTCCCCTCGTTGCCTTTGCATGAGACGGCAATGCGACCTTGGCCGGCACCGCAGCAACGAAGCGCATCCGCTTTGGGAATCCGTTCAGACCATGAGAAGTACACATGCTTGAAGCCTCTCGCACCTTGGCGTTGAAGACGCGCCAACGCGGCCCCGCGTTTTCGGTTGTCGCAGACCAGCAGCAATATCGTCAGGCGCGTCTGGCGCTCGATCTCGCGATGTCGAGCGTATTCGGCGTCGAGAACGGCGCACTATGGCACGGCACGCGCGGCGCCAAAGGCATTGCGTCGGTGCGGCAGATCGCGATGTATCTCGCGCACGTGTCCTGCGGGATGACGCTGACGGATGTCGGCGCGATGTTCGGCCGGGATCGCACGACGGTTTCCTATGGCTGTTTGAAAGTCGAATACCGGCGTGACGATCCGATCCTGGACCGGACGCTCGATCTTCTCGGCTGGGCGTTGCCGACGCTGGTCATGCGCGCCGAAAAACGGCGTCCGCACTGACGCGGCCCTTTCGTAAGTAATATCCATTCCTGCGAGGTATGACGATGGCGACGAGACGAAGCTCCGCGGCTTCGGCAGCGAAGACTGCTGAACATCAAGCGCCCGAGCGCGATCTCAAGGAAAGTCCGCTGGCGTGGCTCGCGCGACGCAAGGACAAGGACGGGCGGCCGATGCTGTCGGATGAGGAATTCGACGCGGGCGAGCGTCTTCGCGCCGATTTCTGGTTTGCTCAGATGACACCGCGAGTCACGGCCAACTGGTCGATGCTGCTTGGCGGCGGCGGCGGCAGCAGAGGCGCGCCGGATCTCGGGCCGGACGTACGTGATTCCATCATCGCGGCGCGCGAGCGCGTGCGACGTGCGCTTGCGAGCGTCGGTCCCGATCTCGCCGGCGTTCTGATCGACGTCTGCTGTCACCTGAAGGGGCTCGAAGCCAGCGAGAAGGCGAGCGGCTGGCCGCAACGTTCCGGCAAGATCATCCTGCAGATCGCGCTGCGCCAGCTTGCCCGCCATTATGGCTTGCTGCGCGAGGCCGAGCCGATCGGCGCCGCGCCAGTCCGCGTCCGTCATTGGGGCGCGAGCGACTATCGTCCGGCGATCGAGCAGGATACGGCGTGATCAGGCGGCGAGCATCATCTCGGCGTCGGTGTGAATGCGCTTCACCATCGAGGCGAGGCCGTTCGAACGCTGCTGCGTGAGGTGCTCGCTCAATCCGAGTTCGGCGAAGATGCCTTGTGCGTCGGTTGCGGCGATCTCTTCGAGTGTCTTGCCCTCGTAGACGGCGAAGAGCACGGCGATCAGGCCCTGCACGATCAGAGCGTCACTCGTGCCCTGCATGTCCATGCCGTTAGCGGCCGGCTTCGTCGCCAACCAGACCTGGCTGGCGCAGCCGCGAACCTTGTTCGCTTCGGTCCGCAGGTCTTCGGGTAACGGCGGCAGCGCCCGGCCAAGCTCGATCACGTACCGGTAGCGATCCTCCCAATCGTCGAGGAGCGCGAAGTCGGCGCGGATGTCGTTAATCGTCATCGGAAAATCCAAGCAGCCCGCTCATCGGGCGCCACCTAGAAATAAGTGGCCGGACCCGGTCGGGGCAAGGCTCGAATTGCGCCTAGATGCTACCTTTGCTCGACTTTTTGCCGCGCCAGGCCGGTTCTTTGTCGGACGGCGTCAGGGTTCCCATCTCGCGCTCGAGCACGGCCGGCTTATACGGCCGATCGTCATGATCGGCCGCAGCCGTGTCACTTCCCGCGCCTTGCCTATCGCGCATCATGTCGTAGGCGAGTTTGGCTCCGAACTGGGCTTTGGCAACGAACATTGACCAGTATTCCGAGCCCTTGGCGCATGTGCCGGCGTTGCGGTCGCAGAATGTGACGACCCATTGCGCGGTTGTGCCGGCGCGCTCGTAGAGGCGCTGCTGCTGCTCATGGTCCGACGGCAGCACGGCAACCCCGATGGCAACGATTGTGGCGATACGCAACAAGCCCATGGTCGACCTTCGCAAAGTTAAACGGGAGAAGAGCGTCCCGTCGCGATGTCATACCAAAGCCGGTTCAAGACCGCGCTAGCGTGTGCGGTACAATTCGAACAGTCTTCGATGCGAATTTGATGCAAATTTAGATAAAATGCTTCGCATTCCGATCGTGCCAAATTTCGACAGTTAAGAAGACCTTAACGGCTGGTCTCCATAGTCTCGGAAGACCCTGCAGAGGGCGAACGGGAGCCGCGAAGACATGATCGGATGGGACCGCAGACTTGCCATCGGTGCTTCCGTGCTGATGACGCTCAGCGTCGCTGTCAACATGGCTGCGTTCCAGGGCAAGGGACCTGTAGCAGGCCAGGTCGCGAGCCAGGGCAGCGCGATCGAGACCGGCGGCCTGCCTTCGCGCGGCGGATGGGTCGAAGGTCCGGGACTGGGCCTCGGCGCGACGACGCCTCCATCGGCGGCGCCGCCATTGCCGGGGCCGACCGATCCTCCGACAGGCCCGCTGAAAGACGACGCCAACACCGCGGAAATCACGCGCGGTATTCAACGAGAGCTTGATGCGCGCGGCTATGACGTTGGCCAGCCGGACGGCGTTGCGGGGCTTGTCACACGCGCCGCGATTTTCGCCTACGAGTACGACAACGGGCTGGTGCTGACCGGCAAGCCGAGCGAGCCGCTGCTGAGCCAGATCGTGCTCGGCTCGTCCTCGCTCGAGCAGAACAGCGCGCGACCCGGGAAAACGATCTCGGCCGATGGGGAAGCGCTGGTGCGCGACGTCAAGCAGAAGCTCGGTGCGCTCGGCTATCAGACGGGTGCCGCAGGCGGCGCGCTGACGCCGGAGCTTGGGCGCGCGATCCGCGATTTCGAGGGCGAGCAGAAGCTCAAGTCGAGCGGCCGCATCTCGGGGCCGATGATGGGCCGCTTGATCCGTCTGCAGGGGCAGGCGAAGTTGCGCCATGCCGCGCCGTCGCGCTCCGCCGCGCGCTAGGCTTATCGGTATCCTTGCTGCTAACTAGAAGAGCATGCGCCTTAAATCGGAAATCTGGGTCAAAGCGTATTTGCGCCGTTGCACGGTCAACGGTGCGAGCGGCGTCGTCGTGCGTCACGGCGACGATGATGCCGGCGCGATCTTCATCAAAATCGTCCGCCAGGATTTTATGGCTGCCGTCTACGCGCCCGCTCCCGCCGGACTCGACGATGCCGATCACGACCGGCGCTGGGTGTCGCGCTTCGACAACGGCTTCGTTCCGGAGGCCGAGGCGGAAACGCTTTTGAAACGAGAGGCGGGTTTCGACAGCGATCTCTGGATCGTCGAGATCGAGGATCGCGACGGGCGGCACTTTCTCGGCGATGAATTGCTGCCATAGGGGCAGCTTCACCTGCGCGAGCGAGTCCAAGTTTTTACATTCCATTAATAGGCGGCGCTTCTAATTGAAGCATGCGCTGATTCGAGCGGCCACAACGCAGTCTCGCCGCAACCGTTTTTGTACGGTGTCATAACGGGCGGTTGGTGAGCCTCATGATGGGGGAGCCGCATGCACGAAGTAAGCTTCGTGTATTTGGGGGGCTACGCATGGCGACAATCGTGGAATTCAGGAGCACTCCGCGGCGAACCGAACCTTTATCGGTGAATGACGGCGGCTCGGCGGACATCGTTTTCTTTCCCGGCGTCAGGTACGAGCGGCCCGCGGAGCCAAAAGTCGAAAAACCGATGACGGGCAAGCCGGGCCGCGACACGCTCGAAATCGACGGCTGACGTTCGGATCGCTGCTGCCTTCGGCATGTCGTGGATGGCCGCCTTCGCGGCCATGACGAATGTGAGGGAAATGTCGGCTAGCAACTTTTGGCGCCGACGAGATTGTCATCGCGTTCATTCTTGTCGTCATCGCCACTCGCGACAGGCGAAAGCCCCCGCCACGTCATGGCCGCGCAGGCGGCCATCCACGTGAGTATCGGTGCAGCGAATATTTGCGATGTGGGGTAAGCGCTCCGCACGGGAATTCTAATCTGGCGCGCGTTATCGTTTTGTGATCGTCAGGTGCGGCGTACGGAGCACGAGGCCTTCTCGAGCACGGACTGCGTTTCGGAGCGATATGGGTCGCCCCGGTCGGGCGCGCGCACAACGATAAAGCCTTTCGGCGCCGCGATGGTCTGGTCCGCGTCGCTGGTTTGCGGAGCTTCGCTCGATAGGCCGAGGAAGCGATCGTCGGCGGGAATGATGGACAGATTGATCGTCGTCTCGCGCTCGGATGAGGCGGCCGCGAAATAAAGGTTCGTGCCGTCCGGAGCGTAGACGCCGACCGTCCAACCGAGATCGGGCAGCAGCGCATGCACGCGCATCGCCCGGTCCGCGGTATCGAACGGACAGAAAGCGTAGCGAGCGTCTGGCGAGAGGTACGGCAGAAGCGCCTGCTGCTGATCGACGGGGCCGACGATCGTCATCGTGTTGTGCGGCAGAAGATTTGCGAGCCGAGCGTAAGCGGTGCCGCGCTGATCGTTGACCGCGAGGAACGTCGCAACGATGTGGACGATCACCGCGACTAAGACGAAAATTACCAAGAGCCGCCAGTCGATGCGCTTGAAGAGGTTCATGAGCAGCTCTCCCGCGTGATGACGGGAAGGCGCTTGTTGCGTTCGGCGCGCTGGTCGTCGGAGAGGCCGTTCGCCGGATCGAGGACGGTGAAGACGAGAACCAGGCGTCCGGCGCCGCCGGTCGGAATCCAGTTGCCGGGACGTGCGTCGCGGCCGAGCGTCACAACGAACGATCCGTTCGGATTGGGTGCGATCGTATCGGCGGTGAACGTGTAGCGGTCCGCGTCGTTACGGATCAGGCGGCCACGGGAATCGAAGACCGAAAGGCTCCACCAAAGGCCCGGCAGGCTCGCGCCATCGATCTTGTAGTTGCAGGATGAGTGCAGGCGCGCGCCTTGCGAGTCGGTCCTCGCCTCGAATATTCCGGCGCTGTCGGCGGAAATCCTGAGCTTTCCCGTCGAGGCGAGATGCGCCTTCGAATACGGATCGGCGCTTTCGCGGCCGAGGTCGCGCCAGTGCTGCCAGGGGCCATACGTGTCGACGGAGAGCGGCGAGCCGCGCGAGATCATATAACGGCTGGACCAGACGCCGACGCCGGTCGCGAGCGCTACGGCCGCGATCAGGCTGATGGCGCGGAAGATGATCGCGGCGATGGTGCGCACAAGCGTCATCGCCGATGGCCGCTCATAGGATTTGAGTTCGAGCGACGCCACTCAGCGATCCCCCTATTGCGCGCGCTGGGCGGGCGAAACCGCCTGCTCGCCGGACAGTGAATCGAAAAGCGTCGCGCGCCGGTCGGCCCGTTCGGGCGTCTTGTTGTCCTTCGGCGGGTCTTGCGGCGCGTCCGATGGAGCGGGGGTTGCAGGATCGCCGGGTCCGCCTTCGGCTTTGCGCAGCGCCGTCGTCAGCGACTTCAGCACGGCGCGGGTTTTGTCGGACATGATCGCTTCTGGCTTGCCGGTCTCGGACTTCGTCGCAGGTTCAAGCCCGGCAGCGACTTGCGCGGCCTTGATCGCCGCCAGTCGCTGCTGTTCCTCGATCTGGCGTGGATGCGGCTGCAGGCCCGGAATAGTCGGAATGTTCATGTCGGTGTGCGCGACCGTCATCAGGTCATGCCAGATGGGCGCCGCCTGATGGCCGCCAGTGACGCCCATGCGCATCGCGTGGTTGTCGTCGTTGCCGATCCAGACGCCCGCCACGTACTTGCCGGTGAAGCCCATGAACCAAGCGTCCTTTGGCCCGGTCGAAGTTCCTGTCTTGCCCGCGACGTTGGTGAAATCGAGATTTGCCATGCCGCCGGTGCCTTCGTTGACGACGCGATAGAGCATCGTGTTCATCCCCTCGGCAACCTGCCGCGAGACGATCTGCTCCGCCGGCGGCTCGTCGCGTTCACGCGAATAGAGGAGATCGCCTTTCGACGTCGTGATGTCGAGGATGCCGTAGGGCTTCGCGCGCTTGCCGCCGTTGGCGAAAGTCGCAAATCCGCCGGTGTGCTCGAGCACCGTGATGCCGCCGTCGCCGAGTGCCATCGAGCACGTTTTCTTCACGCCTTCGATGCCGAGACGCTTCGTCATCTCGATGACTTTCTCGCGCCCGACCGCGAACGACAGTTCCGTAGCCACCGTGTTCAACGACTTTGCCAGCGCCTGCCATAGCGGCAACCTGCCGCCCGAGCCGCCGCCGCCGCCGTAGTTCGACGGCGACCAATTTCCGCACGAGCGCGAGGCGTCGCGCACCATCGTGTCAGGCTTGTAGCCATTCTCCAAAGCTGCCGCGTAGACGTAGACCTTGAACGACGAGCCGGGCTGGCGCTTGGCGCGCGTCGCGCGGTTGAACTGGCTTTCGCCGTAATCGGGGCCGCCGACGATGGCGCGCACCTTGCCGTCGGTTTCCATCACGACGATGGCGCCGGAATTGAAATGATCGGAGCGGCCGTTGCGCTTCAGCGTGGCGTTGAGCGCTTCTTCCGCCTGCCGCTGCAGCGTCAAGTCGACGGTCGTGCGCGCGGTCAGGACATACTGTTCCTTGCCTTCGGCAAGCCGCTGCACTTCTTCATACGCCCAATCGAGGAACCAGTCCGGACTTGTCGACGTGCGGTTTTCGGCGACCCTTGCCGGGCTCATGCGCGCGGCGTGAACCTGCCCGGCGGTGTAGTATCCGGCTTCGACCATGTTATCGAGCACCTGGTTGGTGCGTGCCCGCGAAGCCGCCAAGTCGACGAGGGGCGAATATTTCGATGGCGCCTTGAAAAGTCCGGCGAGCATCGCCGCTTCCGCCATGTTGATGTCGCGCACTGACTTGCCGAAATAATACTGCGACGCGGCTTCGGCGCCGAACGTGCCGCCGCCCATATAGGCACGATCGAAATAGAGCTTCAGGATCTGCCGCTTCGTGTAGCGACTTTCGAGCAGGAAGGCGAGAAACAGCTCCTTGATCTTTCGCTGCAGCGAGCGTTCCGACGAGAGGAACAGGTTCTTGGCGAGCTGCTGCGTCAGCGTCGAGCCGCCCTGCACGACCTCGTTCGCCTGCACGTTCGTCAACAGCGCACGCATGGTGCCGAGCACGTCGATGCCATAGTGCTCGAAGAAGCGGCGGTCTTCCGTCGACAGCGTCGCCTTGATGAGAACGTCCGGGATCTGGTCGAGCGGCACCGCGTCGTTGTGCAGGATGCCGCGCTTGCCGATCTCGTTGCCGTTGACGTCGAGGAAGGTGACCGCGAACTTGCCGGTCAGGAATTTGCTTTCGTCGAATTCCTGGAAGGCGGGGAGGGCAAGGCCGTAGAGCACGACCAATCCGCCGAACAGCATCGTCAGGCCTTCGGAGGCAAATTCGTTCAGCAGGCGGCGCCAGCCCACGAGCTGAAAGCGCGCGAAGTAACTCGAACCGGCGTTCCAGTAATCCTTGATGCGAGACCAACTCTCGCCGAGCGTCGAGTTGAGTTTCGAATCAAGGGCAAGCCAGTTGATGAAACGGTCGCGTCCGCCCTGTCTGAAGAACCAGTCGTTCAAGACCCGTCACCCCTTGCCACGCCGCCCCCGACGCCAGACCTGCCTTGCGGGGCCAGACTTGCCTTGCAGCGCAGGGGGGCTTAAGCCCCCTTCAGCACCAAAACACGTGACGCATTGCAAGCACCAATTGCGGCGCGTCCCTCTGGATGCACCGCAAACCCTCGGCGACGGACGTTACGCGTCCCAAGGCGACCAAATTGTGGTCAATTCGGCGGCGCTGGCAAGTGAAAGAGAGACCGACGTTGGACGGCGACAGCAAACCGTTCTGGAAGACCAAAACGCTCGAGCAGCTGTCGCCCGAGGAGTGGGAATCACTCTGCGACGGCTGCGGCCGCTGCTGCCTCGTCAAGCTCGAGGACGAGGATACGAGTGAGGTCTACACTACGAAGCTCGCGTGTAGCATGCTGAACGTGGGCACCTGCCGCTGCCGGGATTATGCGAATCGTTTCAGCAAGATGCCCGATTGCCTCCAGATCGACGTCAAACGCGCGCGCGAGCTGAAATGGCTGCCGCCGACGTGCGGCTATCGCATTGTCGACGAGGGGCGCGATCTGCCGTGGTGGCATCCGCTCGTTTCGGGATCGCCCGAGACCGTGCATCAGGCGGGCATCGCCGTCAGTTCGTTCGCGATGAGCGAGCGGCGCGTCAAGGAAGAGAACTACTGGCGCTACATCATTCCGGATTTGGGGCAGGGCGAGGATCATGGCGAACCTCAGCAGCGGCGCAAGTCCAAGGAGCGTGCTGTCAGCTCCAAGAGCTAAGGCGGGCGTTGCGGCCTTCATTTGGAGCCGTTTGAGCAAGCTGCCCTGGATGGGCGGGGCGAGCCCGGCCATGGAGCGGTGGTTGTCGTCGGCTTGAACTGCCATCGTTTTATCGACGCCAGAAGCCTTCACTTCACGTCGTGGCCGTGAAGGCGGCTATCCACGTTTTTTCTGCGAGCTATTTTTTAGAGCAGGCACCGCGGGCGCCTCGCTCGGAACCATTCGTCGTCGAACGTCGGTCTGCAGACGCGCAGGCCCGATGTCAGCAAAGCTGCCGTTGAGGTCGTGGATGGCCGCCTTCGCGGCCATGACGGGTGTGGGCTGCCATTTGACCGCGGCCACGCAACGAAGATCCGTGCCGATCTACGAACCGCTATCTGTCGAGGAAACTTATCCTCGTTTGCCGGCACTGATTTATACTTGGACGGTTTGGCTCTATAAATTTAATAATCGCCTTAATTTTCAATATGTTATTGCATTTTGTCAATTGACAGCGCGACGCTTATCAGGCATCTTCTCTGTATAACGCGGAAAGTGTGAGACGACGCTCTCACCGAAGTGCGGGCCATTGTGCCGGGACGCGTTTCCCGAAATTTTGAAAAGGTGAGCAAGCGCATGGCAGCGGCATCGAGCGCGCGGCGAACGACGACGCGTGTCCGCTCGAAGAAAACCACGCCACGTGCTGCGGCCGGCTCCAAGAACGGGAGTCGCGGCGCGCAAAAGCAGAACTCAACCGGCTCCCAGAAGGGAAGCCGGAAAGAAATCTCAGACGATGCAACGAGCCCGCACCGAGCGGCCGGCTCGCGGCACGCGAGTCGCTCGGTGCCAACTAACTCGGTGCCAGCTAAAAAATCCAAGCCCGGCGCGCTCGTGCAACGTGTCTACAACACGATCGATGGCGAACTGGAAAAACTCGAAAAGCAGAAGGGCCTCACCTCGCAGGATCGCGAGCGTGCGTCCCGGGCGCTGTCGCAGATGGTCAATGCTTTGGAGAAAGCCGTTGAGATGCAACGCGAGATGACGAAGCGAAAGGCAACGGGGGGCGACGCCAAGAGCAAGGAGGCGCTGGCTCATGCGGAAGACCTACGCCGCGAAATTGCGGAACGTCTTGAACGCCTCAATCGAAAACGGACGTCTCAGCGAAGTTCTGAATGAGCTGAGTGCGGCCGAGCTGGAGTTCATCGCGCATGATTGGGAATTATGGGCGCGGGACGATCAGCTTGCGCCATTGTTGATTGCGCCTTGCGACTTTGCTCCGCAGAGCCGGCAGCAAGGCGCGGCCTTGTTGAAAGAGCAGGGCGCAACATCAAGCGCGCCCGGCGTCCGGCTCCCCGCAGGGGACTCGCCGGGTGCCAACAAAAAGATGTCGGAAGCGCCGATCAATAAAGCATGGCGCGTGTGGATGCTGCTTGGCGGACGCGGGTCGGGCAAGACGCGCGCTGGCGCAGAGTGGATTCGCAGTCTTGCCTGTGGCGATGATCCAGGGCCGCGCCTTGCGGCCAGCTCTCCGCAGGGGAGTCGCAAGGCGCCAGCAAGACTCGCGCTAGTGGGAAAAACATTGGCCGATGTTCGCAACGTGATGGTCGAAGGTCAGTCGGGATTGCTTGCCGTGCATCCGGCACACGAGCGGCCTGTGTTCGAACCGTCGAAGCGGAGGCTGACATGGCGGAACGGCGCGGTCGCGGAATTGTTTTCGGCGGACGAAGCAGAAGCCTTGCGCGGGCCGCAGTTCACCGCTGCCTGGTGCGATGAGCTTGCGAAGTGGCGCAACGCGGAGAAAGCGTGGGACATGCTTCAGTTTGCTCTGCGCCTCGGAGATGCACCGCGCGCCTGCGTGACGACGACGCCGCGCGCAACGAAGCTTTTGAAATTGATTATTGCCGACGAGGCGACCGTGACTGTCAATCTCGCAACGGCCGACAATGCGTTGAATCTCGCGCCGACGTTCCTCGCCGAGATGACGCGTCGCTATGCGGGCTCGGCTATCGGGCGGCAGGAACTGCTCGGCGAGATCGTCGAGGATGCGAGCGACGGTTTGTGGCGGCGCCACTGGATCGAGGAAGCGCGCGTCGAGGCGGCTCCCGAGATGCAACGTGTCGTCGTGGCGGTCGATCCGCCGGTGACGGCGACGGCGTCGTCGGATGCGTGCGGAATCGTTGTTGCGGGATTGGGTGTCGATAAGCGCGCCTATGTTCTCGCCGATCGCACCGTACAGGGACGAACGCCAGAGGTGTGGGCGCGTGCGGCGCTCTCAGCGTTCGACGATTACGAAGCCGACCGCATGGTCGCGGAAGTCAATCAAGGCGGAGATCTCGTCATCTCCGTTCTGCAGCAGTTTCGACAGAATTTCCCCGTCGTCAAAGTCAGAGCGACGCGGGGAAAATGGGTTCGTGCCGAGCCGGTTGCGGCGCTTTACGCGGAAGGCCGCGTCGCGCACGTCGGGCGGCTCGATGCGCTCGAAGATCAGATGTGCGCATTCGGGAGCGACGGTACGGTCAAGGGCCGCAGCCCCGATCGCGTCGACGCGCTCGTCTGGGCGATCACGGATTTGCTGCTGAGCGCCGCGCTGAAGCCAACGGTCAGGATGCTCTGAGGGGGGCGTAAGCTTAGTTTGACAGGGTCAAACCAGACCACATGGAAGTCCCAATGGCCCAAGACGTTGAGGTGAAAGCTTTCAACAACAACGAGACACGAGCCTTGTCATTCTTCTTCATGCCAACCTTCCTTTCTGCCCCGATTTTGAGGCCGATGCTGAGATACTGAAGGAAACTCAGTGCGATCAACGTCAGAAGGCCAGTGAGACAGACCACGAGATGGGGATTCGAACCCCAACCTGAAAAACCCAGCGTACCTGCCAAACTAAGCTTACCTGAACAGAATAACCGATCAACCGCGCGCGTTGCAAGCCGCCGTGCGGAGCCTTCGACGATACGAAAATTTCAAAGGTTTTAGCATGTCAATAATCTCGGAAGCGCTGACGCGCTGGCTGCCGGTGCACGGTCGTGTGCCAAGCGGCCGGCTCGCGGAACGCGAGTCGCTTGGCACAATCAACAAAGCCACTGCGACGGGCCCGCTCATCGCCTATCACAATCTCGGCGAACCGGTGTGGGCGCCGCGCGACTACTCCGCCTTCGCGCGCGAAGGCTTCATGCAGAATGCCATCGTCTATCGCTGCGTGCGCATGATAGCGGAGGCCGCCGCCTCGATCCCGTTGCTCCTCTATGAGGGCACGACCGAGATCGAGGATCATCCGCTGATCGGGCTGCTCCGGCGGCCGAGCCTCGATCACACCGGCACCGATTTTCTCGAAGCCTGGTACGGCTTCCTACTCGTCTCGGGCAACGCCTACGTCGAAGCCGTTGCTCTTGATGGCGAGTTGCGCGAGCTGCACATCCTGCGGCCCGACCGCATGAAGGTGATCCCTGGCGTCGACGGCTGGCCCGAAGGCTACGAATACACCGTCTGCGGACGAAGTGTGCGTTTTCTCGACGAGGTCGTCGAGGATGTGCGGCCGATCCTGCACTTGAAGCTCTTTCATCCGCTCAACGATCACTACGGCATGAGCCCGATCGAGGCGGCCGCAACCGCGATCGACATTCACAACACGGCGGCGGCCTGGAACAAGGCGCTGCTCGATAATTCCGCGCGGCCCTCCGGCGCACTCGTCTACGCCGCGTCGAACGGTCAGATGACGGACGAACAGTTCACGCGGCTGAAAAGCGAGCTCGAAACGAATTTTCAAGGCGCGCGCGCCGCCGGGCGCCCGCTGCTGCTCGAAGGCGGCCTCGACTGGAAGCCCTTGTCGCTGTCGCCGAAGGACATGGATTTCATCGAGGCCAAGAACGCCGCTGCGCGCGAGATCGCGCTGGCGATCGGCGTGCCGCCGATGCTGCTCGGCATTCCGGGCGATAATACGTACTCGAACTATCAGGAGGCGCAGCGCGCCTTCTGGCGTCAAACGGTGCTGCCGCTGGTAAGCCGCACGGCGCGGGCGCTGGCGAACTGGCTGGCGCCGGCATTTGAAAAAAGCTCGGCATTCGGAGCTAGGGATGAGTCTTTGTTTGCGCTTGGCGACTCGCGTTCCGCGAGCCGGCCGCCAAGCGTGCTAGAACTCAAACCTGACCTTGACCAGATCGAAGCGCTGGCACCCGAACGCGATGCGCTGTGGAAACGTCTCGAAGCCGCATCGTTCCTCACCACAGACGAGAAACGGGCTGCGGCGGGATATGCGAGTCTTTCTGATGCGCCCGGCGACTCTCCTTCGTCGATCCCCGCCTTCGCGGGGAGGCCGCCGGGCGCGAAGTATGCTCCAGACCAGCCGCGCGTTCCCGCAGGCCAATCCGGCGGCGGCCAATGGACGGATGGTGCTGGCGTCGGGTCAGGCTCAAATAATGGTCGCGTTCGTGTCGCTCAAGCCGATGGCGGAAGATCAGGATACCCGATCAACATACTGGAAGAAGATGAAGTCGGTGGGCATACATATGCCGAGCATGTTGGAAAGTCAGAAGAGTATCTGAAAGCACGGATCACCGGAAGTCGTTCCGGCGTTCCATATATCTTTGGCGTAGGGGAAAAACGGGCGGGTTCGTTCCCCTCTGTGGACGCGGCAAATAAGCTCGTTAATTCGACCGTAGGAGATCCTGAAAATGCTTCAAAAATCGAGATGTTCCGCGAGGCGAAATTCCCATTTTGGCTTCCGGAACTGCGGATCTTTAAGAGCTTTTCCTCGCCAACCGGAATTGAGGCTTATTCGCCCGATGATAGAACAATTCCGAAAATAAGATCTACATCTGGAGTAACGGTAAGATTGATAAGGACCGACAGGGTGCAGCGAGGCTACTACGTCGATTCAGCATGGCCAATGAATGAGGAGTGACACGTGCAGATCGATATACCCCCAGAATTTCGTAAGGCTTGCCGGAACCTAGGACAAGATCTTGCGCGCAAAACCCGAGCGATGAGCGTTGCTGACGCAAATACTCTCCTCGTCCAGACTGCGATTATCGGTATTGATAGGAATGAAGCGAAAGCAATACGTGAGTTCATCGATGACTTCCTTAATAAGGGACTCTCATCGAAACAGAGGGTAGACTTTTGGCGCGAAACGCCCTCAGAGATTTATTTCTATGACGGTGAGCACGTCGAAGGCTTCCTGAGATTGCTGGGCGCCAGACTGGTCCAGCCGCCATATCAGGAATCCTGATCCGAGCGCGGCGCGCTATGGAAACGGCTCTCTCTTAGTGGCGCCGAGCGCAAAATATAATGACGATCAAGCGCGCGTTCCCGCAGGCCAATCTGGCGGAGGGCAGTGGACGGATGGCGATCGCCTCGCGATGGCCAAGATCATCCAAGGTGCTGCCCGCTACCTTCTGCGCAACCCGAAGGTTCTGAAGCCGGCAGAAAAGACGCTTGAGGAATTGTTGAAGCCGGGTGGAAAAGAACTCGGTGTTCAAGCTGCCAAAGCGCGCCCAGGAATTCGCACTCTGGACAAAGACGATTTCGAAAAATTGAAGTCCGAAATCCTCGATGGCGCAAAGGAAATAGAGCCTCCACGTGGCTATGACGGAAAAGCGTACCAGCGGCCGGACGGCACAGAGATTGGGGTGCGCCGAAGTGTTGAGTATGGCGAGACGCTTGACGTATTGAAATCAGCCGACGAAACCATTCTCAAGAACGGCTACAAGGTTCATAAAAAATGATCGACGAACCACGAGATAAGGACACCGGGGAAACACTGAGCGAAGCTATATCCCAATACCCTGGAGAACTGGATCTTGACGCCGTTGGGATTTGGCAGATCGTGCCGGATGGACGCGTCGCTTTTGGGCTGTCCGGAGAAGCGCTCGCTGATTACGTCCGCCGCGCCATCTACGCGCTCTTGGATGCAGGAGCTGTGCCGGTGCGCCATATTCCCGGAAGTGGGTTTAATTGGACCCGTCAGACGCAGTACGGCTCGAGCCGAGAGGCAATTGCTGAAGCCATAATCACGGAATGGGAACCTGTTCCTTACGACTCCTATTCGATGATTGAGCGTTGCCCATGGTTTGCTAGGCCTAGGCCGAATAGTCCTAACTATGTGAAGATGGATTGACCTCGATCAGATTGAAGCGCTGGCACCCGAACGCGACGCGCTGTGGAAACGCCGAGCTTTTGATTGCGTCGAGCGACTCCGCTTCGCGTAGCCGGCCGCTCGGCGCGTAAGACGCCGCATCCTTCATCATCACCGACGAGAAACGCGCTGCGGCGGGATATGACGCGCTCGGCGGCCGGCTCGACGAAGGAGAGTCGCCGAGCGCAAAATATACAGAAGACCAGCCGCGCGTTCCCGCCGGTCAATCGGGCTGAGGGCAGTGGACGGATGGAGGTGGCGGCGCGAGCCGCATCTCCGACGGCCGCGTGCGTGTCGCGCAGGCCGGAGAGCGATCCGGATATCCGGTTGACATTCTAGAGGAGGATAAACTTGGCGGGCACACGCTTGAAAGACATGTGGGCAAATCCGAGCAGTATCTCAGAGCACGCGTTCTGGAGAGTAGAAAAAGTATTCCAGGGGTCGGCGAGTACGGCGAAAAACGAGCAGGATCTTTTACATCCGTGGAAGCGGCCAATAAATTGATAAACTCAGTTATTGCGGAGCCGCAGAATCAGCAAAAACTTAAGAGTTTTGGAGAGGGAAATCTCCTGTTTCTGCTGCCAAATCTATATTTGTATCCGACGAGTTCATTCAGGTCACCAACGGGCTATGAGGCATTCGCTCCTAACGGACGTTCCGAGCCCATTATAAGACCGACAAATAGCTTAGAGGTTCGCGTTCGGCGCACAGGCAATAATTCGAGGGGATGGTACATTTACTCGGCGTTTCCGCTGACGGAGGATTAAAAAATGAGCCAAATGGCGATGCCTGTTGAATTCAAACATATGGTTCGGCAGATCGGATACGATGTTGTTGAACAAGTGGGGTCGATGGATGGACTGGTTCCTTATGCATTGATTGGTGTTGAGCATCCACAGGCGGCAGTTGTGCGTCAATTTCTCCAATCGTTGCTTGCAAGGAAGCTCTCAGCCGAGGAAATGTCTGATTTCTGGTCGTCGACGCCATCTGGCGTTTATTTTACGGACGGCGAGCGTGTGCGAGATTTTCTTTCGTCACTGCTGAAGAGGCTGGAGCAGGAGCCATATCTTACCGGAAAGATCTGATTCAAACTCGATGTGCTCCGAAAACGCCTAGCTTTTGATTGCGCCGAGCGACTCCGCTTCGCGGAGCCGGCCGCTCGGCGCGCCGTAAAAATTTAGATCGCCAGTCTGGCGAAACTCATAACTTCAGTTCGCAAACCGACGGAGCGCACATGTACGCGACCGAACACTTTCTGCTGCCCGCTTCGCTGTCGAAGCGGAGCCGGGCATTGCCGTTCGAGGCGAAGTCGCTCGGCGACGGCGTGTTCGAAGGCTATGCGAGTCTCTTCAATCGCGAGGATCTGGGGCACGACGTCATTGCGCCAGGCGCGTTTCGCGAAAGCCTGCAGAGTCGCGGTGCGGCACGCATCAAGATGCTATTCCAGCATGATCCGGCCGAACCGATCGGCGTCTGGGATGAAATCCGCGAGGATGCGCGCGGGCTTTATGTGCGCGGCCGATTGATGACCGCCGTCGTGAAAGGGCGTGAGGTCCTCGCACTGATGCGGGCCGGTGCGCTCGATGGTTTGTCGATCGGGTTCAAGACGGTCAAGGCGCGTCGCGATGCGGCGAGCGGCGTGCGGCGTCTGGAAAAAATCGATCTTTGGGAAATATCCGTCGTCACCTTTCCGATGCTGCCCGGTGCGCGCGTCGAAAGCGTGAAGAGGCGGCCATTCGTGGCGATGACTCCGACGATGAGAGACTTTGAGCGCTGGCTTACGCGAGATGCTGGGCTGACGCGAACGGAAGCGCAGGCGGTTCTCCGCTCGGGCTTTCATGGACTGAAGGCCCTGCGGGATGCGCGCCGCTCAGTCGACGACGATGCCATGCTTGCTTCGCGGTTTCGCGAAGCCGCGCGGCTGATGCAGGCAATGTAAGTTCCATCTCCCTGCACGCGGGGAGAGGATTCAAACGTAAACAGGACATCACATGACCGATACGACTTCCCTCGAAACGAAGGGGGCGGGCGGAGAAACCGCGCGCGCCTTCGAAGAATTCATCGAAGCCTTCGAAGCCTTCAAGGAAACCAACGACCAGCGTCTCTCAGAGATCGAGCAGCGCGGCGCGTCCGACGTTCTCGTCGCCGAGAAGCTGGCGCGGATCGAGGAGACGCTCGACTCCACGAAGCGCGCCGCGGACAATCTGGCTCTGAAGTCGGCGCGGCCACATCTCGCAGGCGGTGCGTCGCCCGCGTCGCAACTCGCGCATAAAGCGGCCTTCGATGGCTACGTGCGCCGTGGCGACGCTTCGCGGATGGCACGGATCGAAGAAAAAGCCCTGTCGACCGGATCGGCTCCCGATGGCGGTTATCTTGTGCCGGCGGAAACGGAAGCTGCCGTCAATCGCGCGTTGAAGGCGATCTCGCCGATGCGCGCGATCTCGGGACTTCGCCAGGTCTCCGGTGCGGTCTACAATCGTCCGTTCGCGACGAGCGGAGTCGGTACCGGCTGGGTCGCCGAAACCGCGTCGCGCACGCAAACGTCGACGCCGACGCTCGCCAACCTGCAGTTCCCGACGATGGAGCTTTATGCGATGCCCGCCGCATCGCAATCTCTGCTCGACGATACGATCGTCAACATCGACGAGTGGCTGGCGGACGAAGTCCGCATCGCGTTCGCGGAGCAGGAGGGCACGGCCTTCGTCTCCGGCGATGGTTCGAACAAGCCGAAGGGCTTTCTCGCCTACGATACCGTCGCCAACGCTTCATGGGCGTGGGGCAAGATCGGGTTCGTTGCGACCGGCGCCGCGGGTGCGTTCCCGTCGACAGCGCCCGGCGATAAGCTGCTCGATCTCATCTACGCGACGAAGGCGCCTTATCGCGCCAACGGCACATTCATCATGAGCCGTTCGACGGTCGCGGCGGTGCGCAAGCTCAAGGACGGCGATGGCAACTATCTCTGGCAGCCGGCGAACGCGCCCGGCGAATGGCCGTCGCTGATGGGTTATCCCGTTGCCGAGAGCGAGGACATGCCGGCCATCGATAGCGCTTCGCTGTCGATCGCGTTCGGCGATTTCTCGCGCGGATATCTGATCGTCGATCGCGCTGGCATCCGTGTGCTGCGCGATCCCTACAGCGCCAAGCCCTACGTGCTCTTCTATACGACGAAGCGCGTCGGCGGCGGCGTGCAGGACTTTGACGCGATCAAGCTGCTGAAGTTCGCGGAGTAAGCAAACCCGCGTCCGGCGGCCGGCTCCCCGGGGGATAGTCGCCGGGCGCAATCAAAAAGTTTCGCGCGGGTTTCCCTCCCGCCCGCGTGGAAGTGTGCGGGGTCATCGCAGTGCGGTGATCTCGCATTTTTGTTTGCGCGTTGCGACTCCGCTTCGCGGAGCCGGCCGCAACGCGCGGCCTTGTCGCGCGGACGGAGCAACATCAGCACGCTCGGCGGCCGGCTCGCGGAACGCGAGTCGCCGAGCGCAAACAAATAAGGAAATGCAATGTCTCTCGTGATGACGAGCCCGCCTGCTGTCGAGCCGGTGACGGTCGCTGAAGCCAAGGCGCACATGCGCATCGATACCGATGCCGAAGACATATTGATTGGCAGCCTCGTTCTGACATCGCGACTGCACATCGAGACGGCGCTGTCTCTGGCGCTCATCACGCAGTCATGGAAGCTCACGCTCGATCGCTGGTCGAAGTCGCGCGAGATCGAGCTGCCGATCGCGCCGTTGCGCTCCGTCGGCGGCGTTCGTGTCATCGACGCCTCCGGACATGCGACGACCGTTTCGGATCAGAGTTATCTCGTCGACCTCGCCTCGCGGCCGCCGCGTCTCATCTGGAACAATAGCGTGCCGCCGCTGCCGGGCCGGGCCGCGAAGGGCATCGAAATCGATTTGACGGCGGGATTCGGAGATAGTGCGGCGAGTGTTCCCGCGCCGCTGAAGCACGCGATCCTGATGCTGGCCGCGCATTGGTACGAGCATCGCGATCCGCGCGAGATCGGACAAGACGGCGCGCGCATTCCGGATGCCGTGAGCGACCTCATCAATCCATTTCGGACGATTCGGCTATGAAGGCACCTGTCAAAGCCGGTGACCTCCGGCATCGCATTGTCATCGAGCGACCGGAACGAACGAGCGATGGCGCCGGAGGTTCGATAACGGAGTGGATAGCTGTCGCCGAAGTTTGGGCCGCGATCTGGTCGCGCAGCGCGGATGAAAATTTCACGCTGGATCGCGTGGCCGGAACGGCGACGCACGACG
>NZ_JBAYUV010000012.1:0-96370 GCF_041674905.1 Hyphomicrobium sp. | reverse complement strand
GGCCAGACTTGAGAGGCCAGACTTGAGAGGCCAGACTTGAGAGGCCAGACTTGAGAGGCCAGACTTGAGAGGCCAGACTTGAGAGGCCAGACTTGGGAGCCACCCGGCGCACGCCCGCTTGGGCGTCCGCAACGACCGTCAACAGCCATGCCTCTCGCAGCGCGCGACGCACCCATCCCACCGGATGAATCGCAGGCGAAATCAGCGTGATAGGTTCCTGCGCTGAAACGCGTTGCTGTCTGCGAACGCCTGGCGCGTCTTAGTCTTTGTCTTCGTTCGCGGCGGGCGGCGTTGCCACGACCTCGGTCGGCTCTTCGCGACGCGGACGACGAACCGGACGCCTCAAGAACGCCGGCTGCTCCTGCTCCGGCGTCACGGCTGGTGGCGGCGGAGGCGCTGCGCGTTCGGGTACCGCTGCCGGTTGCGCCTGAGGCTGCGGAGCCTGACCGGCGTCTTGGCGGAAACCACCATTGCCGACGTCCCGGTCCGCGCCATTGGAATCCTGATAGCGCTCGCGACGGCGGAAGCCGCCGCCTTCCGACCGGTTGTCGCCACCGTTGCCGTACTGCCGGCGATCGTCGCGAAAGCGATTTTCGCCGCCGGCCGATCCGTTGCGGTCATTCCGGTCGTTTCGGTCGCCACGGAAATCCTGCCGATCGCCGCGATCGTTCCGGTTATTGTTGTAGCGCTGATCGCGGTCGTTGCGATCGCGATCATTGCGCGGCTGGCGGTTTTCGTACCGGTTCTGATTGTCGAAATTGCGCGGTTGCTGTGCGAAAGGCTGCTGCTGTGGCGGCTGCGACCCGTCGCCGGCGGGCTGTTGCTGCTGCACCTGGACGCCGAACTCGTCGCTTTCGTCGTCACCAAACTCGTCGCCGTCGCTCCCTTCCGGACCGGCAAGCGTGTGCGTGCGCGCGGCGCCGTTACCGAGGGGATCGACGCCACCCTGCTGCACCATCTGCTCGCGATAGCTCAGGATGATGCGGTTATAGTGCTCGGCGTGCTGGAGATAGTTTTCCGCAAGCACCGGATCGCCGGATGACAGCGCGTCGCGAGCCAGCGAGACGTACTTCTCGGCAATATGAGAGGGCGTGCCGCGGATCTTCACATCCGGACCCGAGCTCTCGAAGCTGCGCATCAAAGGATTTTGCGATTTGCGGTTATTATTATTGTTGTTGTTTCGACCGCGGCCACGGCGGTTCTGTTGTCCTTGCCTCATGGGCTCCCGTTCACACTCGTTGATATTCTAACGTCCACGCGTGCTCACCAGCGATGGGCCGCGTTATGGATCCTCCGATCCAATTCCATTTTAAAAGACGGTCCTAAAGTCGCCTGTGCCCCACAGGCTGTAGCCCCTTGGCTCTCACGCCCGCGACCGGGGCAAACTACGGTGTCCTCACCACGTTGGACAGCAACTCACGTCCAAAACATCTGCAAGGAGCGTCTGTGCAGCACTCGCGGTATCGAGAACAATCAACTCGATGCCCGCCATTCAGCGGACGATAACGTCCGCGAAATTTGCGCTGATGATCTGAGATAGGACGGCCGGCTTCCAGTACCGCATTCGCGGGGGGTCGCCTGATTCAGGCACATCCGATCAAACTCGTCAGCTGATACCTTACTCCGGAAACGTAATTCCGCAAATAGAAATGATTGAAGAGCTTAAGGATGTATCTCCATGGCAACAACGCGCACATGGCCGCCCAGATCCTTCCGCTGCTTCAACGGCCGCCAGCCTGCTGAGATGAAAATATCTGTTACATCAGAGGCTTGACCCGCCCCGATCTCCAGAACGAGGCGCATTGTCCGTTGCGGATTTCGGGCAATTTCCGCGATCTCGCGATAGACATCCAGACCATCCGCGCCGCCATCAAGAGCAAGCTGTGGATCGTAATCGCGTACGTCCGGCTCCAAGCCCAAAATGTCGCCCGCCGCGATATACGGCGGGTTCGAGACGATGAGATCGAAAGGCCCGGCGCAGCCATCGAGACCGCGTGTCTCAATGAAGCTCGTCCGGCTCGCGACCCCAAGGCACTCTGCATTTTTTTGCGCAACCGCGAGCGCCGCCCCGCTGACGTCCGTCGCAACTCCATGCGCATGGGGCAGTTCCATGAGCAGTGTCGCAATCAAAATGCCGGAACCGGTCCCGATGTCCGCGATCTGAAGCGCTTCCGATTGAAGACCATTCGCGCGAACGATCTCGAGCGCGACGTCGACAACCGTTTCCGTATCCGGACGCGGATCGAGCACGTCGGGCGTGACGATAAATTCGCGTCCGTAGAATTCACGCACGCCGAGAATGCGCGACACCGGCTCATGCGCAAGCCTTCGGCGCATGGCATCGCCGACGCGCTCCGCCGCATCGCCAAGCAACTGTTCCGGTCTGGTCAATAGCGCCGTGCCGTCAATGCCAAGCAGGCCTTGCAATAAAATGCGCGCGTCACGCGGCGCCGACTCGATCCCTTCGGCCGCGAATGCCCGCGTCATCTTCGCCAACGCATCGCCGACCGTCTGATCGCGCTCGAAGACTTCCTGCTTTTGTCCGGCCACGATCTTCGATCCGTTAGGCGGCGTTGAGTTCAGCAAGCATCGTCGCCTGATGATCGGTGATAAGCGCGTCGACCAGTGTGTCGAGCCCGTTCCCGATCATGACTTCATCGAGATTGTAGAGCGTGAGGTTGATCCGGTGATCGGTGACGCGTCCTTGCGGAAAATTGTACGTCCGAATCCGCTGCGAGCGATCACCGGAGCCGACCTGCGATTTGCGAGCGTCCGAACGCTCGTTTGCCGCCTTCGCGCGCTCAAGCTCGTAAACGCGCGCCTTGAGAACATTCATCGCCAGGCGGCGGTTCTGATGCTGCGATTTTTCCGCCGATACGACGACGATTCCGGTCGGTAGATGCGTCATGCGCACCGCGCTTTCCGTCTTGTTGACGTGCTGACCGCCGGCGCCACCGGCCCGCATCGTGTCGATGCGGATGTCGTCAGCCTTGATGTCGATTTCGACGTCTTCGGCTTCAGGCAGCACCGCGACCGTCGCGGCCGACGTATGAATGCGCCCGCTCGCTTCCGTCGCGGGAACGCGCTGCACGCGGTGCGCGCCCGATTCAAACTTAAGCCGAGCGAACACGCCCTCGCCCGTAATCGATGCGACGATCTCCTTGTAACCGCCGAGATCGTTTTCCGATGCTGAGATGACCTCCACCTTCCAGCCCCTGAGGTCGGCATAGCGCGAATACATGCGAAAGAGATCGGCAGCGAACAGCGCCGCTTCGTCGCCGCCCGTTCCGGCGCGAACTTCGAGGATCGCGCTTTTCTCGTCCGCCGCATCTTTCGGCAGAAGCGCGATCCGAAGCTGCTGCTCGAGTTCGCCGATCCGGGTGGCAAGGGCTGCGCGCTCCGCGTAAGCAAGATCGGCCATATCCTTGTCAGCCGAGGGATCGCGAAAGAGCTGTTCGAGATCGGCGCTTTCGGCTTCTGCTTTGCGCAACGCTTCGATTTGCGCGGCAGCCGGCGACAGCTCCGCGAATTCCTTCGTCAGCTTGACGTATTGAGCTTGCGACACGCCATGATTGAGTTCGTCCTGGATCGCCATCCAGCGTTCGAAAAGGCGGTCGAGTTTATCGCGCGGCAATGAAGTCATGATGTCCGATGATGCGGTCCGGCTGGGCCGCGATCAGACGACCGCGGCACTCTCGGGCGCATCTAATACGAACCGCCTGCGATCCGCAATTTATCGGTCCGGCGCGACCGGGGATCATTTACGTCGATCCAGCGCAAACCGTCCTGAACCGGCGCAAAATGCTCCTGAAAATAAACGCTGACCTGCCCCACGGCCGAGCTGAAGGGCTGCGCGATGACCTGCAAAATCGAGGCGTGGAAAAAAAGCAGGACGAACAGCGGCAGCGACAGGGCGTAAAGCGCCCGCTGCGGCCTCTCGCGGATCTGGTGCATGGCATCCTTCGGCAGCCGCCGGGCCCCGCTCGCAATGGCCGAACCGGCTCGGAAGAAATGTCCGCCAGCCGGTATCTCATGTCCCGCCGCGTGCTCCTCGGGCTCGTCCGGCGACGGCTGGAGCATCATGATCAGGTTGCCGACGGCGTTCAACACGGGCCGCCCATCGACACCCGCCATCGACGTGTAACCCATGACGATCTGCACCGTCTGCGGCCACGGCGGAAGATATTCGACTTGTCCGGTTTCCAGTGCTTCGACGACGCTCGTCTGGACCTTGAGATAATAGGCAGCTTGCGGCAGCGTTAGCCGCAATGCGCGGCGAAGATCCATAAAAAACCGGGCAATCAGCTCACGGTCTTTAGAAACTTGTACTTGATTTGAGAACTCGCTGCGATCGCGAGCCGTGCGCTCCACCCGCACACGGCCGCCGACCGAAACGTTCCGCCCAACGCCTCGACGCATACACAATCCGGCACTACGCACCGGCCCCTCAACCCTCACCTCTATCTTGGTTAAAAAAGTATTTTTGTCAAAGGCTTTCGACGCGACTCAGCCGTCGATCGCGACGCCTTCGGTTTCAGCAAACTGCTGCAAGGACATGCGGATGTCTTTGACATCTTCCTTGAGAAGATCCTCGAGGTAAGCCGTCGCTTTTTCCGCATCGAGCGACAGGATCATCGTCTTGATCGGACCGATCGAAGCAGGAGCCATCGACAGCGAGCGAAGCCCGAGAGCGATGAGAGTCATGGCTTCGATCGGACTGCCCGCCATCTCGCCGCAAAGCGTCAGCGGCACTTTATGTTTCTTGGCCGCTTTGATCAGCATTCTGAGCGCTCTGAGTGGCGGCGCGGTCAAGACGTCGAAACGGCTCGCGACGCGTGCATTGGTGCGATCCGCCGCGAACATGAACTGCATCAGGTCGTTCGAGCCGATCGACACGAAATCCACCCGCGTCAGAAACGCGTCGAGATCGAACAGCAGCGCCGGAACCTCGAACATCGCCCCGACCAGGATGTTGCTCGGCAGCTGGTGGCCATGCGTCGTCAGAAACGTCTTTTCGCGTTCGATCAAGGCCCGGATCGCGCCCAGTTCATAGGACGCCGAAACCATCGGGATCATCACCCTGAGTTCGCGTCCGGCGGCGGCCTTCAAAAGCGCACGTATTTGCAGGCGGAAAAGCTCGGGCCTATCGAGCGACATGCGGATGGCGCGCCACCCCAAGGCCGGGTTCTCTTCTTTCGGCTGCCGGAGATATGGCAGCACCTTGTCGCCGCCGATATCGAGCGAGCGGAACACGACCGTCTTGCCCTGCGCTTCCTCGATCACCGAGCGGTAAAGCTGCGTCTGCCGGTCGAGCCTCGGAAAAGCGTCCGACAGCATGAATTGTAATTCGGTGCGATAGAGCCCGACGCCATCGGCACCGGATTCGATCAGATGCGACATGTCGACGAGTAGCCCGGCATTCATCAGCAAGGCGATGCGAATGCCGTCTTTCGTAATTGCCGGCCGGCCGCGCAGCGACTGATAGCGCTTCTGTTTCCGCGCTCGGAAACGCACTTTATCGGAATAGGCGGCAATGACCTCATTCGTCGGACGAAGATGAACCTCGCCCGTCACCGCATCGACGATAGCGGCATCTCCAGCCGTGACCCTATCGACGATACCGGCAGCTTGGCCGATCGCGGCGATGCCCAGCGCCTTGGCCACGACGGCGACATGGCTCTGGCTCGATCCGTCTTCGACGATCAGACCGCGTAGCCTGTTGCGATCATAATCGAGAAGCTCGGCAGGCCCCATCGTGCGCGCGACGAGAATGACTTCTGCGGGCAGGCCACTGCTGTCTTCCGAGCTTTTAAGCCGTCCCGCGAGCACACGCAGCAGCCGGTCCGAAAGATCGTCGAGATCGCGTTGCCGTTCCTTCCAATAATTGTCGTGCTGCTTCAGCATGCGCGTGCGCATGGCGTTCTGCACGCGCTCGACGGCGGCCTCCGCCGTCAGCCCACCCTCGACCGCCTCGCGTAGGCGCCGGTGCCAGCCCTTGTCGTGCGCGAACATGCGGTAGGCTTCGAGCACGTCGCGATGCTCGCCGACCGCCGACATATGCTCGTGCTCGAACATCTCATCGATGTTCACCTGAAGCTTTGTGAGCGCCTGCTCGAGCCGTTCCATTTCCGCGACGGGATTGTCCGACAGGAGATGCGTGACGACGATGCGCGGCTCGTGCAGCACCACATGCCCGAGCGCGATGCCTTCCGACAGCGGCTCGCCCTCGATGATCATCGGCTGCAACAGCGAGCCTTCGAGCGCCGCGACCGTACCCGCGACCGCACCCGAAGCGAGATTTTCCGCGACCACCATCGCCGTCGCCTGCAGCACCTCGACGTCTTCGTCGGAATATTCCTTCGACATCCTGTTCTGGATGACGAGCACGCCGAGCACCTTGCCCGAGCGCGAGATCGGCACCGCCAGCAGCGAGTGGTAGATTTCTTCGCTGGTTTCCGGCCGGTAGGAGAATGCCGGATGGCTCGAAGCCTCGGGCTCGTTGACCGTCACGCCCAGCTCCGAGCATCGCCCGACGAGGCCTTCTCCACGCTTCATCCGCGTGTTGTGGACGGCTGACGGGTTAAGACCCTCGGTCGCGAATAGCTCCAGCGAACCGTCCTGGCGCTTGAGATAGATCGAGCACACGTCGGCGACCATGACGCCGGCGATCTGGCGCACGATGCGGTCGAGCTTCTCCTGGCCCTCGCCGCCCTCGGACATGATTTCGCGCAAGCCGCGCATGATCACCCTGAGCGAAGTTTCGCTCGGAAGCGGTCTTGGATCGTTGGGCCGCGCGATCATGCTCGTCGTACCGCCCATCTAGACGGTCCATCAGTGGCTAAGAAAAGCGCGGCCGGAACGAATCCGCGCTCAGTCGCTGTCGAGACCGTAGACGGTGTGCAGCGTGCGAACAGCAAGCTCGGCATAGACAGCATCAATCAATACACTGATTTTTATCTCGGATGTCGAGATGGCGTGTATGTTGATGCCTTTTTCGGCAAGAGTCTTGAACATCTGAGCCGCAACGCCCGCATGACTGCGCATGCCGACGCCGATCACCGAGATTTTCACGACGTCCGCCGAGCTTTTGACGTCGAAGTGGCCGATATCGGCCTTGGCCTTTTTCAGAACGTCGAGCGTGCGCGGCAGCTCCGCCGCCTGCACGGTGAACGTCATGTCGGTGTGTTTGCCATCCGGCGTGACGTTCTGAACGATCATATCGACGTTGATGCTCGCGTCCGACAGCGGCCCGAAAATGCGCGCCGCGACGCCCGGCTTATCGTCGACCTTCAGCAGCGTGACCTTGGCCTCGTCTTTGGCATAGGCGATGCCGCTCACGACTTGCTGTTCCACGATCTCATCCTCGTCGCAAACGATAGTTCCGATATTTTCGACGTTATCGGGTCTGAAAGGTTGCATCGCGTCCGGCGCGACGAAACTCGACAGAACGCGCGTTTTCACCTTGTAGACCATGGCCAGCTCGACAGAGCGCGTCTGCAGCACCTTCGAACCGAGAGAAGCCATTTCCAGCATCTCTTCGTAGGAAACCTTGGCCAGCCGCCGCGCCTTCGGCACGATCCTCGGATCGGTGGTATAGACACCATCGACATCCGTATAAATATCGCAGACGTCGGCTTCGAGCGCGACCGCAATCGCAACCGCACTCGTATCCGAGCCGCCCCGGCCGAGCGTCGCAACGCGATTGCTCTCCGTTTCGATGCCCTGGAAACCGGTGATGACCGCGACCTCTCCGGCATCGATCTGCTTTTTGAGATCGCCGCCCGGAATATCGATGATCCGTGCCGCCCCGTGCGCCGCATCCGTTTTGATCGGCACCTGCCAGCCGGTCCAGGACCGCGCCTTGAGACCCATGGCTTGCAGCGCCAAGGCCAGAAGTCCCGCCGTCACCTGCTCGCCAGTCGCAACGACGGAATCGTATTCGCGCGCATCGTAAAGGGGCGAGACGTCCTTGACCCAGGCGACGAGCTGGTTCGTAACGCCCGACATCGCCGAGACGACCACAGCGACCTTGTTGCCGGCGTCGACCTCACGCTTGACGTGCCGCGCCACGTTCTGGATGCGCTCGATGTTGGCGACCGAGGTGCCGCCGAACTTCATCACAACGGTCGCCATCCTGAACGGCTTTCCTGCACCTGCTATAGGCTCGGAAAGGCCCAGAAAGGACCTGTCGAGCCTTGATATCTGGATTGAGTCCCGGCTTCTTAGCGGCTCGCGAGCCCCCCGGCAACTGCCAGTAGCAATTCAAAATGGCGAGCGGGATCGTGCCGCGCTTGACAAGTCCCCCGCGCCGCTGGCGACTAGCCGCGAACCGGAGCCCAGAATGACCGCCGCCACCCGCCCGCACGCCGATCCGACGCCCGAAGCCGCGAACCTCGATCCTGAGGAAGTGCGCCGCTTTTCCCAGATTGCTTCAGAGTGGTGGGATCCCAACGGAAAATTCCGGCCGCTGCATCAGATCGGACCGCCCCGGCTCTCGTTCATCCGCGACCAGGCCGTCGCCCATTTCGGCCGCGACGCGAAAATCCTGAAACCGCTCGTAGGCCTGACAGCACTCGACATCGGCTGTGGCGGCGGCCTCGTCTCTGAGCCGCTGACCCGGATGGGCGCCACCGTAACGGCGATCGACCCGTCCGAACGCAACATCGCTATCGCCAAAAGTCACGCCGAAGCACAGGGCCTTGCCATCGACTATCGTCCGGTTCGCGTCGAAGACCTCGTCGCGGAAAAACGCACGTTCGATATCGTCGCCTGCCTCGAAGTCGTCGAGCACGTCCCCGACCCGCAAAAATTCATTGCCGAATGCGCGGCCCTCGTCCGCCCCGGCGGCCTCGCCGTATTTTCGACGTTGAACCGCACGTTCAAGGCGTGGGCGCTGGCCATCGTCGGCGCTGAGTATGTCCTCGGCTGGTTGCCGCGTGGCACGCATCAGTGGGACCGGTTCGTGACCACCGACGAACTGCGGCGCTACGCCGAGACCGCCGGTCTCACGGAACCGCAGTTCGAAGGCATCACCTACACCCCGATGCGCGACGTCTGGGCTCGCAATCCCGACACGGATGTGAATTATCTGATGTCCGCGAAAAGGCCGGTGCCGGCATAGCCAGAACAGGGGGCGCGCATGTTTCCGATCGGTGACGACGACAGTGCGCTCAGATCCACGCCGGTCGTCACCTACGGCCTGATCGCCATCAACGTTCTTTTCTTTCTTGTCGAACTCAACGGTGGCGACCGGTTCATCCAGGACTGGTCGTTCATTCCGAGCCGCTTCAGCGACGATCCCGCTGGTAACATGCCGACGCTCTTTACCGCCATGTTCATGCACGGCGGCTGGATGCATCTCCTCGGCAATATGCTGTATCTCTACATTTTCGGCGACAACGTCGAGGATCGGTTCGGACACCTCCGTTTCCTTGCCTTCTACCTTGCCTGCGGCATCGCGGCGACGTTCGCGCAGTATTACGTCAACAGCGGCTCCAGCATCCCGAACGTCGGAGCCTCCGGCGCGATTGCGGGCGTGCTCGGCGCTTATATTTTGCTGTTCCCGCGTGCCCGCGTCGACGTGTTCGTCATCCGCCAGATTGTCTCGCTCCCAGCGCTCGCCGTCATCGGCTTCTGGATCGTGCTGCAGCTTTTCAGCAGCGTCGGGTCGATCGCCCGAACGGACGAAACGGCCGACGTCGGCGGCGTCGCCTACATGGCCCACGTCGGCGGCTTCGTGGCGGGACTTGTGCTGGCCTTCCTTCTCGGCGGGCGCGGCGGCCCGTCGCGAACAATCTGACAGGGGCATTCGGCCCTTGACCCATGGAGAGAGCTGTGGTGATAGCTGGACCCTGACATCGAGGAGCACCGATCCGAAAACCATGGACGGCCGCACCATCCTCGATTTATTGCTTTGTAAACAAAGCCTGTGCCGCCTTAGCTCAGTTGGTTAGAGCGCTAGATTGTGGATCTAGAGGTCCCCGGTTCAAATCTGGGAGGCGGTACCATTCAACCTTAGCGAACTTTTCCGTCACTTCCCGCTCGCGGCGCTGAGCCGTTCGAGAAGGATCCGCGCGATCTCATCGTAATCGCCGCCGAAGTGATGCCCGCCCGTCCGGCTGACACGCATCGCGCCGTCGAGTTCGGGCAGCGTGCAGCCGGTGTTGTTCTCCGTCTGCTCCTCGACGCTATAGACGCACATCACGCGCTCTTTCGGCAGTTGCGCGAGGTACGGGCCGAGCGGAATATCGGCGGAAGAACTCAATCCCAGCCAGCCCGCCATCGACATCCGCAGACGCGCAACCGGTTCCAGCCCGAGCATCGCGATCAGCTTGATCTCGCTTTGCGTAGCAGGCGCGAGCTTCGGCCACGTCAGCGGAATGATACCCGCGCCGAAGGAATAGCCCGCGAGCGCGAAGGACCTCACGCCCCACGCAGGTCCGTAGTGAGCGACGATGCGATCGATATCCGCCGCGATCGTCCGAGGCTCCTTCTTGCTCCAGAAATAGCGCAGCGCGTCGACGCCGATCACGGCGACGCCATCCTTGGACAGCAGTTCGCCGAGCTGTTTGTCGATGTCGCGCCAGCCGCCGTCGCCGGAGAAAAAGATCACCAGGATTTTGGGATGCTTCGCCGGCAGCTCCACAAGCGGCAGATCGCTAAGCGCGGCACCCGTCGTCGCCGCAACCTCGAAGACAGCCTTGATCGCAACGTCTCGCGACGCCTTATCTTCGGACGATCCCGCGACCGCCTTCGCGCCCGGATGAGCCTCCAGAAAAGGCTTTAGACTCGGATCATCAGGCTTTGCCGTAACGGCGATCCATCGTCCCGCCAGTTGCGCCGGCGCATATGTGAACGCCTCGGGCTTCGCGCCGGCCGACGCCGTAACATCGCAAAAGGGACGCGTCGAGACGAGCGTCGGGGAAAACCCGTAGCTCACCGCACCCGCGAGCGTGTTCGACGGCGCTTGCGCCAATCCGAAATACGCCACCGCGCCTGCGCCCCCGATGCCAAGCAAAACCGGCTGCTGCCAGCTTTGCATCCCGATCTGCCGCTCCGCCGTGCGCGCCAGGCTTTCGAGATCGCCGAACAAGTCGATGCAGGCGTGGGCGCCGTCGGAGGATTGCAGAACGGACCGGACCGCAGCGGCATCGATGACGGCGACCGCCGCGCCGCGATCCGCAAGCGCCGTCGCGATATCGCGACCGGACGATGTCGGATCATTCGGATCGCTCAACAAAATCACGAAAGCCGACGCGCGAGCTTTCGGCGTGATGAGTTCCACGGTTCCGAAGCGCGGATGCGTCACGGACGTTGCCGCCGTCGCAACGTTCGCCGCCACGAGTGCCGCCAGCGCTAAGGTTGCAGCAAGCACAGATCTGCAACGAACGCCGCTCAACCACACGCTAGACCTCATGCCGCTGCCGTTCCGCGTCGACGCGCTGCGGGCTCGAGCTGATAAGCCCGGCGATATCGAGCAGCGTCTGCGGCAGGCGCAGACTCTGCTCGTAGGCAAGATATTTCGGCCGCCATTCCGGTTTGAACTTGCTCTTGAAGATGCGCACGCCCTCGAAATTATAGAGCCGATCGCCGTAACGAAAGAACAGCCCGGCGAATCTCGCCCAGCGCGACGCAAGCCGGTGCTCGGGCAGCCCGGAGAGCGGCGCCATACCGAGGTTGAACCATTTGTAGCCCTCGGCCTTCATTTGTTCGAGCAGCATCACGACCAGATAATCCATGACGCTCTCCGGCGCGTCCGGCACATGCCGCATCAGATCGAGCGACGCCGTCGCCGCTACAGGCTTGCGCAGGATATTCGCGAAAGCAACGATGCGATCATCGTGACGAACGACGGCGACGTCATGCCGTCCGAGATAGTCTTCGTTCCAGAAGCCGAGAGAAAAGCCCTTTTCGCGCCGCCCATGCACCTGCAGCCAGGCATCCGACACGCGCTTCAACGCAGGGAAAAATTTCGTGACATTTTCAGCTTTGACGATTTCGAACGACACATTGCTGCGCTCAACGCGCGACCTCGTCTGCCTGAGCCGCCGCCCGACCTTGCCGTCGAGGGTGAAGGCTTCGAGATCGACCCATGCATCCTCGCCGAGCTTGATCAGCGAGAACCCCGCATCGAGATAGACTGGAAGATTGTCGGCCGCGACCTGATAGAAAACAGGCGAACCACGACGCTCGTCCGCATTCTCCTTGAACCGCCAGACGAGGTCGATGAGATCGGCGCTGCCGTTCGCGATCGGATCGCCCATCGCGACCCACGTTGAGCCGCGCACGTCGTACATCACGAAACCGTCGCCGCTTTGCGAAAATAGGAATCGCTTGTCGCCGATGAGCGCAAGCTCCGACGTGATCTGCGTCGACGCGCGGACGATCGCCTCGACGTCCTGCATCTCGGATGGCGAAACGTTGCGCCGCTCGGGCGCAACCTTGTGCATCAGCTGGTAGGCCGCGATGACGATCGCGATCGTCGCCGCGCCAAGCGTGGCGCGCAGAAAGCGCGACGCATCCTGGTGATACGCGAACTCCCACCACAGCGAGTTGTCGTAGGGAATACCGCGATAGATGGCGAGGCCGATGAAGGCCGAAGCTCCCACGGCGACCCCGACGGCGAGCAAAACAGACGCCGACGGACGAGCCGCGAACACGCCGCCTTGGCGATAGAATTCCTTCCGGCCGAGAATGAGCAATCCCGCCGCGGCGAGACAGATGAAGGCTTCCCCGAAATTGAAGCCCTTCGTCACCGAGAAGATGGCGCCTCCGCCGAGCAGCAGAAGAGCAAGTTGCCACGCCGACCGCAGCCGATGCGCTAAGCCGTTCGCAACAACGAGCAGGATGGTCCCGACGAGACTCGCGATGAAATGCGAGGCTTCGACGAACGGCAACGGGATGAAATTGCGCACGACCGCGATGCGTTCCGCCGGCAGCGTCCCCGCAATGAGCAACGCCAGCCCGCCGAAAAACGTAGCGACCGCCGCCAGCGGTGGAATGATCGAATCGAACAGCGCGGCGGTCTGGCTGCTGTCGTCGCGCGAGATCCGCGATCTGGCCCGGACTTCGTAGGCAACGAGCATCATCGCCGCGATCGTGACCGGCACGAAATAATAAACGAGCCGGAAAAGCAGCAGCGAGCTGACAAGCTCCGGCGATGGCGCCCCTTTGGCGATACCGAGCAGAACGATGGCATCGAACACGCCGAATCCGCCGGGCACGTGACTGAGCACGCCGACCACGATCGCCAATGAAAAGATGACCAGAAATCCCGGCAGCGTGACCGCGACATCGTTCGGCAACAGCACCCACAGCGCGGCCGCCGCAGCGGCGACGTCTGCCATGCCGACAAAAATCGCTGCAAGCGTTGTGCCCGCTCCCGGCAACGGCAACTGCCAGTCGCGAATGGCGATCACCGTCCGCTTGCGCGTCGCGATCGCGAGCCAAATCGCTAGAGCCGCCAGAATGGCAAGACCGAGAATTCGGCAGGTCGCCGCGTTGAGGCCGACCAAGGCGGCGACCAGCTCCGGATCGAGCGTCAGGCAGATGCCGGCGATCGCCGCGAGTCCGGCCCAGAAACTCAAGGCGCACAGCAGGACGACGGCCAGAACCTGATCGGTCGAGACCTTCCACGGGCGATAAAGACGCATGCGGACGGCACCGCCGGTCAGAACCCCGAACCCAAACGTGAACGTCACCGCATGACTGATGAATGACGTGATGGCGGTCGTGCGAAGCGGAACGCGACGAGCGCCGACCAATCGCAATGCGATAAGATCATACCCGACCAGGGCAAGATACGAGACGGCGGTCGCAAGTCCTGCGAGAGCCAGCCGCGCTGTCGGAAACGCGACGATTGTCTGACGGACCTGATCCCACGAGATGCTGTCGAGAGTCTTGTAGAGAACGGTGGCCGCATACGAGAATGCCGCGAGCGCGACGATCGCCCCGACGATCGACCAGTCGATGCGATCCAAGACCCCACCGTTGATGCCGGCTTTGTCCCCGTCATCCTTTTGGCGCGCCGTCTGCAACTTGAACTCCAAACCCAGCGTGCCTTGCCGCCCCTCACGGCAAAGCCCGCCCTACTACTACTCCCAGCGCGAAAAAGCAGCCGTGGCAGGTTGGTAAAATTTCCGCGTTCGCCCAACGTCCTGCGTCAGGACCGTCCCGCCTGTGCCAGTTGTGCTGTTGCAGGTACGCTGTTTGCCGCCTTGTGCCACCAACGAAAGCCAGAAATGGCCGCAGGACGGTCGATGTCCGCGTCCATGAACGCCGCACGCGTCGGACAACAGTGGACAATAAGCGAATTCCATATAAATGCGGCCGGCAAATCGCTTACATGCATCGGGCAAGGTGTCTGAGTAGCACTTGGGATTTGAAGAATTCCGCTATGACGGCTGCACTTACACCCGCACTCCAGCACCCGCGCGACAACGATCCGGCGCTCGACATCGGGACCGATCCCGGCGTCATCGTTGTCGACCCCGAACGCGCCGAAATCGTGGCTGCCGATACCGCGGGCACGCACGCCATGGGCCTGTTCGCCTACGCGGAATTCCCTCTTACTCTCGATGCATCGACCCCGGCTCTTGCGCGATTGCGCGAGATCGCCGCGCTCGGCAATGCCAATGGCAAGTCGATCGAAAAGTTGACGTTCTGGAGCAACGGCCGTTTGAAGTCGCTTCGCTGCACGGTCACACGGCAGGCGGTCGACCGGTCGGGACTTTTTGTCCTGCACGTCATGGACACGGCAGACCCCGAAGCAACTCCGATCGATGCGCACAATGCCCTGTCGGCATTTTCCGATCTGCGTCCAGCTCCGGCATCGCTTCTCGATCCCGACCATCTTGCGAAGCTCGCGCACGAGCTGAAAACGCCGCTGACGGCGATCGCGGCGGCGGCCGAGGTCATGCGCGACGAGCGTTTGGGCGCGATGGGCAATGCCCGTTATTTGAACTACGCCGCCGACATCCACGAAAACGCGACGCACGCGCTCGACGTCATCACGTCGCTTCTCTCGGAAAGCCGCAAGCAGGCGACTGCACCGCCGCGCCTGATCGCGCTCGACCTCAACGCGGTCGTCGAGCGGACCGTCTCCAGCGTTCAAGCCCTCGCGCAGTCGCGCAATCTCCTCCTGGCGTTCCAGGCGGAAAAAAGCCGGCCGCACGTCGTCGCTAATCCGACGGCACTGCGCCAGATCCTGCTCAACCTTCTGACCAACGCCATCAAGTTCACGCCACCGGGAGGCGACGTCCACGTCGAAACCGGATATCGCGCCGACGGTCGCGTGTTTCTCGCGGTGCGCGACACCGGCTGCGGGATCGGCGGCAGCGCGGCGACGGCAACCGCATCGGAACAGAGCGTCGCGAAGCAGCCTTGGCTAAGCGGCAGCGGCATCGGGCTGCCGCTCGTCCAACGGCTCGCCAACGAAATGAGCGCCGAATTCGAAATCGAGGGCGCTCCCGAAATAGGAACACTGGCGCGGATCACGTTCCCTGGATTTGCCCAATGGCCGTCCTGAAAATGGTCGCCCGCTTTGGACATAAGTTCCCGAGCATAGGTACTTAAAAATTATAAGAATTCTAATGTTATGCGTGCCGTTCGCTAACGGTTGACCTGCCCGTTCCGATCAGGTTAGCACACGTTTACGGTGCCGTAGCGGCATCACGCGCCAACCTCAGGCGCCAACCGATACCGGGGCCTTGAACCCCGCATATTGGAGCCGAAAATGAACCCAGTTTCCTGCGCGGTCCGTCGCGCAAATAGCCGTCCTCTCAGACCGGCTCAGCCAACGGAGGTACGCACCCGTGGCTAGTCCTTCAGCAAACACCCGAACTCTCGCGCATTCGACCGCAAAGGTCGTGCCGCTGCCTGCAAAAGCACCTGAGCGTCTCGTCGGCGTCGGATTTCGATGCTGGCTCGCCGGCCTTTCGACTGGCGACATCAAGTGCTGGGAAGATGCCTGGAACTCGTTCTCGGGCATTCTCGGTCCCGAGCACGCGAAAGCCCTGCTTCTCGATCTGTCCAAGTTCGTTCGCGCCGTCAAAGCCAACGCCCAGCGCGATATCGAAATCTCGCCGTCCGGTTGCCGCAGCTTCTGCCGCGACGAATGTCTGGCAATCTCGATCATCGCGGCATGCCAGCATGACGAGCGTCAAGCATTGACGGCTTCGGCAGCGGCCTTGATCGGCTCGGACGACATCGGTGACACGCTCAACGGCGCCCAGGCTCTCGCCGCAGCGCTGAGCAAAGCCAACCAGCTGTTGTGCCTCGAGTCCGTCTGCCCAGCGACATGCGCACTTCGCGCCAAACGTCGCCGCTTGATGTGATCGCAAACGCGGGTCTCTCACAACTTGTCGAGATAAACCTGGACTGCATCGGCGGCGCTTGAACGCGCCTCCGGAGCGATGTGCAGACCCGTTTTGGTCCGCCGCCAGAGAACATCGTCGGCCACGTCCGCCCACTCCTCGGATTTGAGATAGGCGACCTCCCGGGCGCTGAGACCCGCGCCGAAATCCACTCCAAGATCACGTTCTGATGCTGCGCCCTCGATGACGCGCATGGTTCGCGTACCGTACCGGTGCGCAAGCCGCAGCAACGTGCTCCTTTCAAAACCAACATGACGGCGCGCGAAGTCGTCGAACCACGCTTCGAATGTGCGCCCCTCGAAATTGCCGCCCGGCAGCGGCGCCGTTCTCGTCGAGCCAGGACGGGCTGCCGGAAAATATTTCGCGAGAAGATCGAGCGCCGCTTCCGCGAGCTTGCGATACGTTGTGATCTTGCCGCCGATGACATGCAGGATCGGCGGCGTGCCATCCGACTGAAGAACGAGCCGATAGTCACGGGTAATCGCCGAAACATTGTCGCTGCCGTCGTTGTCCAACGGCCGGACGCCCGCGAATCTCCAGACGATCTGCTCACGTTTCAGCGGCACGCGAAAATACCGGTTTGCGGCGCTGAGAAGATAGCTTTCCTCGTCGGCCGTCACGCGCGCGGAACGCGGACTTTCCGTCTGCTGCTGCTCCGTCGTACCAATCAGCGTGAAGTCGGTTTCATACGGCAACGCGAACACGACGCGGCCGTCGGCATTTTGCAGGGTATACGCATCGTTCGCGCCGGTAATGCGCGGCACGACGATGTGACTGCCCTTGACCAGTCGCACGTCCGCCGGTTGCACACCGTACGGTTTCCCGAGCCGCGCGACATCGCCGACCCAAGGACCCGCTGCATTGACAACCGCACGCGCCGCCTGACGCGTTTCATCTCCAAGCGTCACGATCCAAAACCCATCCTCGGCGCGAAGCGCGCGAACCGGTGTCCGCGTTACAATGCGCGCACCCGCCTCACGCGCGGCAATGGCATTGAGAACGACAAGACGTGCATCGTCGACCGCACAGTCCCAATAGCTGAACCCGTGCTTCAGTTTGGACGCCAGCGGCACACCCGCAGGATCTGCACCGAAATTAATCGCATGCGAACCGCCCAGCGTCCGGCGCGCCGCGAGATGATCGTAGAGAAAAAGCCCGGCCCGTATCAACGGCCGCGACCGCATGCCAGCAGCATGAGGCAGAATGAAACGCATCGGCCGGATGATATGCGCCGCCTTGGAAAGCAACACCTCGCGCTCCGCCAGCGCTTCACGCACGAGGCGGAACTCGTAGTGCTCGAGATACCTGAGACCACCGTGAATGAGCTTCGAACTCGCCGACGACGTCGCGCCGGCCAGATCGTCGGCTTCGGCGAGGCATACGCGCAGTCCACGCATCGCCGCGTCCGCAGCAATACCGGCGCCATTGATACCGCCGCCGATCACGACAAGATCATAGATCTCGTAGGACATTCCGTGGCGCCGCTCCGCATCATCCGTCCGCAAACGAGCTTAGGCGACTCGAGCCCTGGGCGCGAAGCCTCAGCGCGCAGGTTGCACCGTCTTTCGATTGCGGAACAGAAGACTGACGGCAACAGACAGGAAGAATGCCACCGGCACAGCTACCAGCACAATCGCGGCCGGCTTCAATCCGCCCCAGTTGGCAACGGTGGCCGCATGGTCCCGCAGCGCGGTCCACGCCACGGCGCGCGCGTGCGGATCGGCGGCCAGAGCGAAAGCCGTATCAAGCTCGCTGAATTGCTGTGCCGCTTCCTCGCCCGCGTCCGACAATGAGCCTGAGATCCGGAAGAACTCGACCGGCCAAACGTGCACGCCAAGAAGATAGACTGCTGTAATCAAGGCACCCGCAGCCATCGCGACACTGGCCCCCGTGGAATTCATGTGCCGCCAATAAAGACCGAGAACGATCGGCACGAAAAGCCCTGCGGCGGTGAGCGCGAACCCCTCCGCGAAAAGCAGGCCACTGCCGAGCGTCGAAACGCTGGCGATAATCGATCCTCCGGCGAGCACGCTTGCCCCGAGCGTCGCCGAACGAAAATCGAGATCGCCTCGCGCCTGCGATCCATTTTTTCGGACTTCCGCATCGGCATCAACAAGACTGGCGAGAAGCGCGTTGCCCATCAGCAAGGTCGCGATAAGAACCGCAATCAGCAACGGATACTGCAACGCGCGATCGAGACCGGCCATGAACGGCGCCGCGACGACGAACCCATCCGTCGAGAAGACGAGGTCCTGCAGCCTGAGAAAGCCACGCTGCTCCGGAGCAGCGGCGCAGGCCGTCGCAAGCTCGGCGACGTCGCGAGAGTTTTTGTCGCAGATTTTCACCCATCCGAGGTCGCTGGCCTCGGCGAACTTCTTCGGGATGACCGCGTCCTCTATGCCCTTCGAAAGCACCGTCTCGAAAGCGACGCGGTTGTAAACGGCGAGCGGCGGCAGACTGACCACGACGACGGCAACCCCGATCAGCGCCAACGCCGTCCGCCGCACCGCACCTCCCGGCGCAACGGCCGACTGGGAAATATGGCGTCCGAGAAGATGCGGAGCCACCACCACGCCAAGCGCAACGGCAAGCAGAAGTCCCGCGAAATTCCGCATCGAAAGCTGCAGGAAGGGCGACGCCAACGGCGTCAGCGCATCGACATCGGCAAGGCGGTTGACGACCAGCGTCATGTTGAGGCTGAGATGATTTTCGAGCGCCGCTCCAAGCGTCAGGTGCGGAATGGTCCAGCCCCGCGCACGCGCCGCGATGGCGACGAGCGTGACAAGCACCCCGACGACCATCGCCGCGAAACTGATGCCCGCAAGCGTCCGCACATTGAGCACACTGCCGACGAGCCAGACGGCCGCCACGCTGACGACGAGGATCGTCACGGCTTCCGCCGATTCGATACGCGCCAGACTTTGCAAGGCATAGGCACCGGCTTTCAGGTCGGCGGCGAGCAGAACGATCGTCGCCGCCGCCGTAATCAGCAACGCCAGCCGGCGCGCGAAATTCCCACCGTATCGAATGGCGAAAAAACCGCCGATCGAGCGCACCGGGTAGAGGACGAAGCGCGGGGCGACGAGGATCGCGAGCAACGTCAAGCCCGCGACGAGCCCGAGCGGCAACGCCAGCGCGTCATATCCGATGGCGGCAATGAATCCCGTAAAACCGATGATCGCCGCCGCGCCGGTCGCCTCGCCCGCAAACGCGAAGCTCGGCCAGACACGTTCGGCCGGCGCGACGCCTCCGGCACGCCAAGCGTAGAAGAACGCAAGAATGACCAGAGCGACCAACGCGCCCTGGGCGGCGATCCAGAAGCCGAGCGGCGAACCGCCGAGCCGGAAGAAATTGAGGGTCAGAGCCGACAGCGGCAGCGCAAGCGTCACGATCAGCCAGATCGCCACGCTCGCGATGATGAGGCTGCGTGACGGTCGGCTGGCGTCGGTAATGTCCCCTTGTCGGCGCATTTTCTCCCCTCGGCCCCGATCCTAGCCTGACGGCGCGCGTTATTGCCGCGAGAAAGACGCCCCGATCAAGGCAGCCCATCGGCGCGGCGTCCAGAATTTTGGTGAGGGTTGAGGGGCAGGATTGCTTTGGCTTGCAGATCGCACCGGTTGAACGGCCGTTGCCGTTGCGCTTCTGAGATCATTCTCCGCGCTACCGAAGGACGAAATAGAATGCGGCAAGACTGAATCGGGCGGGAATTGCATCGTGCGGAATTTACACCGTACGCAATTTACATTGCGTCTGAACTGAATTGGGGTGGAGCGACAGAGCGCTCCACCCCAATAGTTTCGTCCCTAGACTTGGACCTTTATTCTTTTTTATTGGAACCAACGACCGGTCCGGCCGTCGAAGGTGGGCGCACCATGTACCATCATCCGTTCTGCGTCAAGTAACCGCGCGACATAAAAAATTCGTCTCAACCGGAGACCGTCAGATCACGGAAAATGCCATGAATGGTGCATGTCGCCGTACGTCTAATCATGTGACATCGATCCGTCATGCGACATTGAGTCCATGCCGCCGCCGGAATGATGCTGATGCGCGGCAGGCCCCATCGCCGCAATGCCCTTGACGCCAGCTTTGACGGCAATGGTACCGGCCTTTTCGAACGTCAACGTTAGATCGACGGTATCGCCTTCTTTCAGGGGCTGCTTCAGGCCGAAGAGCATGATGTGATCGCCCATCGGCTTCAATGCGATTGTCTTGCCGGGCTTCAGATCGATCGTATCGAGGCGACGCATCTTCATGACGCCGCCCTCCATCGAGCTTGAATGAATTTCGGTTTTGTCGGCGGCCGGAGACGCTATCCCTGTTAACCGGTCGGCGGTTTTTTTGTCCGTGCGGATCTCGAGAAAAACCGCCCCGACAGTCGCGCCACCGGGCGTCGCACGTGCCCAGGAGTTCGCGACGGTGACCCCTTTGCTTGTGGTCTCCTGGGCATGAGCCGTCGCCGGCAGCAACGCCATTAAGCTCAAAAGCAGAATTCTAAAGCGCATGGATGAGCCTCCAAAACGAATGTTGGGACGCATATAGGCCAGATGGGCCCTGTCGACCATGCGGGACTACCCGCATATTTTGGTTGTCGGCCCAACCGCCTTAACTTCCGGCAGCACGGAATATGATAAAGTCTCCGCCTCTCGGATCGTCATCGGGTCTTACGAATTTGGCATCGGCGAAGCGCATTTTACTCCTCATCGGCGGTGGTATCGCCGCTTACAAGTGCCTGGATCTCATCCGGCGCCTGAGGGAGCGCGGCCATCACGTTCGCGTCGTCATGACCAAGGCTGCTCAGCAGTTCGTCACGCCCCTGTCCGTCGCGGCCCTGACCAACGAGCGCGTCTTCACCGATCTTTTCGACCTCGATGACGAGCGCGAGATCGGACACATTCGCCTGGCGCGCGATGCCGATGTGATCGTCGCCGCACCAGCAACGGCGGATTTGATCGCGCGGATGGCCGGTGGCCACGCCGATGATCTCGCGACCGCGATCCTGCTCGCAACCGACAAGCCCGTGCTCGTCGCGCCTGCAATGAACCCGCGCATGTGGCTCAACCCGGCGACGCGCCGCAACGTCGAACAGCTGAAGCGCGACGGCGTTCATTTCGTCGGGCCGGCGGTGGGAGAGATGGCGGAGCGCGGTGAAGCCGGACCGGGCCGCCTCGTCGAGGTGCCGGAATTGCTCGCCGCGATCGAAAGCCAATTTGCGATTCCTGCCGAAGGCAAGCCGCTTGCCGGATGCCGCGTCCTCGTCACCAGCGGTCCGACGCACGAACCCATCGATCCCGTGCGCTACATTGCCAACCGATCCTCGGGAAAACAGGGTCATGAACTGGCCGCCGCAGCCGCACGGCTCGGCGCCGACGTTACGCTCGTCTCTGGACCCGTCTCAATCGCCGCGCCGCAAGGTGTCCACGTCGTGCGCGTATCGACGGCGGAAGAGATGCTTGGCGCGGTCAAGGCTGCGCTTCCCGCCGACCTCGCGATATTCGCGGCCGCCGTCGCCGATTGGCGCGTTTCCACGCCGAACACATCGAAAATCAAAAAGTCCGGTTCGGATGCGCCGCCCGAGCTGACGCTCACAGAAAACCCCGACATTCTGAAAACGATCGCGCAGCTTCGAAAAGGACGCCCGACTCTGGTCGTTGGATTCGCCGCCGAGACCAACGATGTCCTCGCTCACGCAAAAAAGAAATTGAAATCGAAAGGCGCCGACTGGATCGTCGCAAACGACGTTTCCTCGCGAACCGGAATCATGGGCGGCGAACATAACGCAATTCATCTTCTGACGAGCGAAGGAACCGAAAGCTGGCCTGAGATGAGCAAAGCCGAGGTCGCGACAAAAATCGTCACGCGCGCCGCCAATCATCTGGCGACGTTGAAGCGAGCCGCAGCGGAATGATTCGACGCCCCGAGGTAAAAAAAATAAAGGTCAACGTCCAGCGCCTACAGCACGCCGCTGACCTTCCATTGCCCGCGTATCAAACCGCGGAAGCTGCCGGTTTCGACCTCGTCGCCGCCGTCCCCGCTGGAAACCCGATCACACTCTCAGCCGGCGGCAGCGCGCTAATACCGACCGGATTGATATTTGAATTGCCACCGGGAAACGAAGCTCAGGTGCGACCGCGATCCGGACTTGCCGCGAAATTCGGAATTACGGTTTTGAATAGTCCCGGCACGATCGATTCCGACTATCGCGGCGAGGTCTCGGTCATATTGATCAACCTCGGCAAAAAGCCGTTCACGGTCAATCGCGGCGAACGGGTCGCGCAAATGATCATTGCACCGATCGTCCGCGCCGATCTTGAAGAAGTCGCGCAGGTTACCGGAACGAAGCGTGGCACCGGCGGTTTCGGCTCGACCGGAATAAAAACAAGCACATCCTCCCCGAAGACGAAAAAACAAAATGTCGTTGCGAAAAAGCTGGTCAATAAGAAATCAAAATTTTCCAGCAAGAAGAGTTTGCAAAGCCGCTAAATACGAAAAAAAGCTATGCTTATTAAATGCTTATTAGCGCCGCGAAGGACTTGAGGATAGTCTCTGAAACTGCGAGAAAAGCCGCCACATTCGAAAGTGCGCTTCCGCACCCAACGCAGACCAAGAGAACACAATGACACAGACGCCCGATATCAAGACACTCGCGGCCACGAAAACATGGGGACGCGGACGCGTCTATGACAGCATCGATCAAACGATCGGCCACACGCCGCTCGTGCGCCTTTCGAAAATCAAAGCCTCCGCGAATCTCAAGGCCGACATTCTTCTGAAGCTCGAATTCTTCAATCCGCTTTCGTCGGTCAAGGATCGCATCGGCGTCGCCATGATTGACGTTCTCGAAGCCGAAGGACGCATCACGCCCGGCAAAACAGTTCTGATCGAGCCCACCTCCGGCAACACCGGCATCGGTTTGGCGTTCGTTGCAGCGGCGCGCGGCTATCGCCTCATCCTCGTGATGCCCGAAACGATGTCGCTCGAGCGCCGCAAAATCCTCGCCCATCTCGGCGCTGAGCTCGAGTTGACACCTGGCGCGGGCGGCATGCCCGCCGCGTTAGCGAAAGCCGATGAACTCGCGAAGTCCTTCCCGGATGCCGTCATTCCCGGCCAGTTCAGCAATCCCGCGAATCCTCTCGTTCACGAGAAAACGACCGCCGAAGAAATCTACAATGACACGCAAGGCAAAGTTGACGCTCTGGTGATCGGCGTCGGCACCGGCGGCACGTTGACCGGCTGCGGCCGCATCCTCAAGAAGCGCATCCCCGGCCTGAAGGTCATCGCCGTCGAACCGACGACCAGCGCCGTCATCTCCGGCCAGCCCAAAGGTCCGCACAAAATCCAGGGCATCGGCGCAGGCTTCATTCCCGACAACCTCGATACCGGCTTGATCGACGAAGTCGTGACCGTCGCGAGCGACACCGCATTCGAAGTTTCGCGCACCGTCGCGAAAGTCGAGGGCATTCCCGGCGGCATTTCGACAGGCGCCAACGTAGCGGCCGCCATCTCGGTTGCGCAACGGCCGGAATACGCCGGTAAAACCATTGTCACAATTGCACCCTCTTCGGCCGAGCGTTATTTCTCGAGCGAGCTGTTCGTCGAACCGCAGCCCCGAAGCTAGAGTGCTTCCGGAAAAGTGGGAACCGGTTTTCCGCTAAGAAGCACGGCAAAGCAAAGAGCTAGAGCCTTTCCGCGATTCCACCAAAATCGGAAAGGCTCTAGGATCTAAAGGCAAGACAAATGACGACGCTGACGGCCGAGGAGGTGCAACGCTACAAGCGCCACCTCGTGCTGCGCGACGTCGGCGCGCCCGGCCAGCAGAAACTCAAGGCGGCGCGCGTGCTCGTCATCGGAGCGGGCGGCCTCGGCTCACCCGTTCTGATGTACCTCGCGGCGGCGGGCGTCGGAACGATCGGCATCGTCGACGACGACCGCGTCTCGCTCGATAATCTGCAGCGTCAGATTGCTCACGACACCGCCGACGCCGGACGCCTCAAAGTGGAAAGCGCCCGCGACACCGTTCACCGCCTCAATCCGCTGGTGAATGTCGAAGTTCACGCCGAACGCCTGAACGCCGTCAACGCGCTCGATCTCATCGGCCGCTACGACATCGTCGCCGACGGCTCGGACAATTTCGCGACCCGCTATCTCGTTTCGGACGCCTGTTACCTCGCGAAACGTCCGCTCGCCTACGCGACGCTCGGCGCGTTCGACGGCTACGTTTCGCTCTTCAAGCCACACGAGACGAGTGCCGACGGCACGCCCTATCCGACGCTGCGCTGTCTGTTCCCGGAAGCGCCGCCCGCCGGCTTGGTCGCCAATTGCGCCGAGGCCGGCGTGCTTGGTCCGGTCGCGGGCGTCATCGGCACGCTGCAAGCAGCCGAGATCGTCAAGGACATCTTAGGGATTGGCGAAAGCCTCGCGGGGCGACTTCTGATCTGCGACGTGCTGGCCAGCCGTTTCGAAGTCGTGTCGATCCCGTGGGATCCCGACAATCCGCTATCCGGCCGCACGCCGACGATCACCGATCTCTCGCTTCACCGGCCGACAGGTGGCAGCGCCTGCGCCGCAGAATAACTGCGCAAACCGCCCAAAAGCCGAAGCGATCAAGCAATCAGAGCATGGCGACGTGGACGCGGTCCGGCGGCGCATGACCGTCAGCAAACGCCTTAATGTTGATGATGACCTTCTCGCCCATGTCGATACGGCCCTCGATCGTCGCCGAACTCATATGCGGCAACGCTACGACGCGCTCGGACGCCAGCAGCCGCGGATTGACGACCGGCTCGTTCTCGAAAACGTCGAGCCCGGCTCCGGCGATCGCGCCCGTTTCGAGAAGTCGCGCCAGCTCGTTCTCGTCGATGACCTCGCCGCGCGCCGTGTTGACGACGTAGGCCGAAGGCTTGAGCAGCCTTAGACGCCGCGCCGAAAGGAGATGGTACGTCGCGGGTGTATGCGGACAGTTGATCGACACGATGTCGACGCGCGTCAGCATCTGGTCCAGGCTCTCCCAGAACGTCGCCTCCAATTCGGACTCGATGTCCTCCGGCAAACGGCGGCGGTTGTGATAGTGGATCTGCAGCCCGAACGCCTGCGCACGCCGCGCCACCGCGCGACCGATGCGTCCCATGCCGATGATGCCGAGGCGCTTGCCGTAAATCCGATGCCCGAGCATCCACGTCGGCGACCATCCCGACCATTTCGTCGCCGGATCGCGCATGTAGGCAGCGCCTTCCGCGAGCCGGCGCGGCACGGCGAGGATCAGCGCCATCGTCATGTCGGCGGTATCTTCGGTCAGAACGCCGGGCGTATTCGTAACCAGGATGCCACGATTGCGCGCCGTATCGAGATCGACGTTGTCGACACCGGTGCCGAAGTTCGCGATCAGCCGGAGACGCGGACCCGCTTGCGTCAGCACGGCGCGGTCGATGCGATCCGTCACCGTCGGCACGAGAACGTCAGCGGTCTTCACCGCTTCGACGAGCTGCGCTTGCGTCAACGGCTTGTCTTCGACGTTGAGCTTCGTATCGAACAGTTCGCACATACGCGTCTCGACCACGTCGGGAAGTTTGCGCGTAACGATGACGACAGGTTTTTTTGTGGAAGTTGGCATTCGCTTTCCGTTGCACAACGGCCGACCAATTCGGCCCAATGGCGTGCCCGCTTGAGAAAGTGCGGCCCCGTGTCTATCAGATGGCCTTCGCGAAGACAAAGTGCTGATTCACTAAGTGCGACGGCATTTTATCTCTGAACCCATCGCCAATGAGAAGCACGTGAAACGCTTCAGATGACCGCATCGCTCATTTCTCGATCAAATCTCGTGCCCGAAGGCCGGAGCATACGGACCTTGGCGGCCGCCATTTGCTATGTGGCCGTGATCGCCGCAGCCGCGCTCGCCCCCGTGCACGCCGAGCCTGGCGAAACCTCCGCCGCTCCATCCGGCAGCGGCCTGGCCGTGCCACGCTTCGTCAGCCTGAAGTCCGATCGGGTCAATCTCAGGAACGGGCCGGGCACAGATTACCCGACCGGCTGGGTTTATCGCCGCGCCGGCCTGCCTCTGGAGATCGTCAAGGAATTCGAGAGCTGGCGTCAGGTCCGCGATTCCGAGGGCGCCACAGGATGGGTCCTGCAATCGTTTCTGTCCGGCCGCAGGACGGCCCTGGTGCTGCCTTGGGAGCGCAAGGCCAGCACAAAACCGCCGTTGGTTCCGATTCACGCCAGCGACAGCGCACGCTCGAACGTCGTCGTCAACGTCGAAGCCGGCGTGATCGCCGATCTCCATTCGTGTGACGGACGTTGGTGCCGCGTGACGGTCGATGCCTACACCGGCTACATCGAGCAGAAAAAGCTCTGGGGCGCGTATGAAGGCGAAACGATCAAATGATTGACCGGTCCGCCGATCGTTTAGCCGCTTAGCGGCTTTCGTCCTTGGTGAGGCGAACGACCACGTCAACATGCGTGATCTTCATCCCGTCCGGCGGCTGCGGCAATCCATCGACGCGGATCGCGTCTCCTGGAATATCCATCAGCTCGCCGTTGCTCTCGAGCAGAAAATGGTTGTGGTTCGAGGTGTTGGTGTCGAAGTACGCCTTCGAGCCCTCGATCGCGAGTTCACGCACCAAGCCAGCTTTTTTGAACTGATGCAGCGTATTGTAGACCGTCGCCAGCGACACGTGCTCGCCGAGTGACGAAACTTCCGCATGCAGTTGTTCGGCGGTTACGTGCCGGTCGCCGCTTCCGAACAGAAGCCGGCCGAGAGCCAGACGCTGTCGCGTCGGACGCAAACCCGCATGCCGCAGCATACCAGGTATCGTGACTGTCGATCTGACGTCCGGCTCAGCCGGTGATTTCTCGGACATTTCTGTTTGAACAATCGCTCTGAAGTTCCCACGTTGCACCCATCGCGGCACAACGCACTTTCGCATTTAAGTATAGTATGACGTTCGAAAACCCGCAACTTGCGACAACAATACATTATTTGGTGCGAAATCTCGTCGTTACAACGCCACACCGGGGTGTGCTAGGCGTTATGACGGGGTTGTGTTACGAGCCGCTCCCGCACGACCGGCGTGAGACTGTTTAGAATAAATCTCACCTGGGCTGGGAGGAGACGAGGGGATTGCATGGCGGAGCGCCGTTCGAGCTACGAATTTGACGATCTTTTGGCCTGTGGCCGTGGCGAGCTTTTCGGTCCCGGAAACGCTCAGCTTCCGCTACCGCCGATGCTGATGGTCGACCGCATTGCAGCAATTTCCGAGACGGGCGGCGCGCACGGCAAAGGCCAGATTGTCGCCGAGCTTAAAGTCGCAGGAAACGAGCGCCTCGATTGGCTGTTCGCCTGCCATTTCAAGGGCGACCCGGTCATGCCCGGATGCCTCGGTCTCGATGCCCTCTGGCAATTGACCGGCTTCTTTCTCGGCTGGCTCGGCCTCAGCGGCCAGGGCCGCGCGTCCGGCGTCGGCGAGGTCAAGTTCACGCGCGAAGTGACGCCGGACGTCAAGCTGCTGGAATATGTCATCGACATCAAGCGGGTGATCGCTCGCAAATTGAAACTCGCGGAAGCCGATGGCGTCCTTAAAGCTGACGGCGAAGTGATATACACAGCCAAGGATCTGAGGGTCCTACTCAAATCGAGCGAAGGCCCTTAAGCGTTGCGCACTGCCCCGATAGCCTCGCGGGCTTTGCAAAAACCGCAGGAGATTAGGAGCGCATGCGGCGCGTTGTTGTCACCGGAATGGGCATTGTTTCCTCGATCGGAAACAATACTCAGGAAGTGCTTGCTTCCCTGAGAGAGGCGAAGTCGGGCATTTCGCGCGCTGAGAAATATGCTGATCTCGGCTTCAAATGTCAGGTTCACGGCGCCCCCCATCTCGAATGGGAAAGCATGGTGCCGCGAAAACCTCGCCGCTTCATGAACCCCGGCGTCGGCTGGAACTGGATCGCGATGGATCAGGCGATCCGCGATGCGGGTCTCGAACCGTCGACCGTCGTCAACGAACGCACGGGCGTTATTCTCGGCTCCGGCGGCCCGTCGACACGCGCCATCGTCGAAGCCGCCGAGACGACGCTTGAAACGGGCGGACCGAAAAAGATCGGGCCGTTCGAAGTTCCGAAAGCCATGTGCTCCGGACCCTCCGCTGCACTCGCGACGGCTTTCCAGATCAAGGGCGTCAACTACTCGATCGCCTCGGCCTGCGCGACCAGCACGCACTGCATCGGGAACGCGACAGAGCTCATTCAGTGGGGCAAGCAGGACGTCATGTTCGCCGGCGGCTGCGAGGAACTCGACTGGACGCTGTCGAACCTGTTCGACGCCATGGGCGCGATGTCGACGCACTTCAATGCGACGCCCGATAAGGCGAGCCGCGCTTACGATAAAAACCGCGACGGCTTCGTGATCGCAGGCGGAGCCGGTGTCGTCGTTCTCGAGGAGCTGGAGCACGCCAAGGCGCGCGGCGCGAAAATCTACGGCGAGGTCAAAGGCTACGGCGCGACTTCGGACGGCTACGACATGGTCGCGCCCTCCGGTGAAGGCGCCGAGCGCTGCATGCGCCTCGCCCTCAAAGGTTTCGACGGCAAGGGCCTGCCCAAGATCGACTACATCAACCCGCACGGCACCAGTACGCCGGTCGGCGACGCCAAGGAAATCGACGCCATCCGCGCCGTCTTCGGAAAAGCCATCCCGCCGATCTCTGCGACGAAATCGCTCACCGGCCATTCGCTGGGCGCGATCGGCGTTCAGGAGGCGATTTTCTCCCTCCTTATGATGAACAACGGCTTCATTTGTGAAAGCGCCAACATCGACGAATTGGACCCGGCGTTCGCCGACGTTCCGATCGCGTTGAGTCGCATCGACAACGCTGAACTTAACTGTGTGATGTCGAACAGCTTCGGTTTCGGCGGCACCAATGCCACTCTGATTTTCGGCCGCCACGATGCCTGAGTAACGCGCGATCCTGCGCCTTGCCTGCTTGTCGTCGTCCGGCGGGCTGGCGATTTATAATGAGAGTTTATAAGCGTGGAAGCGGTTGGTTTGACGTCCGCGGGCGCACATTTGGTGATAAAACGAGGCATTCAATGACTGACATCGACATCGCTAAGCCGGGTCCGATCATGGCGGGCAAACGCGGCCTTGTGATGGGCGTTGCCAACGATCGCTCGATCGCCTGGGGCATCGCACGCGTTCTCGCGGGCCAGGGTGCCGAACTCGCGTTTACCTATCAAGGTGGCGCCTTCGGTCGCCGCGCGGCTCCGCTCGCTCAGTCGCTCGGCTCGAAGATCATCGAGGAATGCAACGTCCTCGATCTCGCCAGCGTCGACAACGTCTTCAAGCGCATCAAAGACGAATGGGGCGGCCTCGACTTTGTTGTCCACGCGCTCGCCTTTTCCGATCCGAAAGAACTCGCCGGACGCTACGCCGACACAACCCGCGAGAACTTCATCAACTCGATGGTGATCTCGTGCTTCTCGTTCACCGAGATTGCGAAGCGCGCCTCCGCGCTAATGCCGAACGGCGGTTCGCTGATCACGCTCTCTTACGGTGGCGCGACCCGCTGGGTGCCCTCTTACAACGTCATGGGCGTTGCGAAGGCCGCGCTCGAAGCCTCCGTCCGTTACCTCGCCGCCGATCTCGGACCGCAGGGCGTCCGCGTCAACGCGCTGTCAGCCGGACCGATGCGCACGCTTTCGGGCGCCGGTGTTTCCGACGCTCGCGTCATCTTCAATTTCCAGCGCGATAATTCGCCGTTGCAGCGAACCCCGACGCTCGACGAGGTTGCGGGCTCCGCCCTCTACCTGCTCTCGCCGCTGTCCGGCGCTGTGACAGGCGAAGTCCACTTCGTCGACTGCGGCTATAACACAGTGTCGATGCCGTCGCTCCATAGCCTCAAAGAGCACGACAGCGAAGCCAAGGGACCGAGCGTATCGCCCTCCGCGGCCGCCGAGTAAGACTTCGAAGCCGTTGACGTTCGTCGCCGGGCGTCGCAAACACTCGCCATGATCGGCGTCTTTGATTCAGGTCTTGGCGGCCTTACCGTTCTGCGCGTCCTCACCCAGCGGTTCAAAGCCGCCGACTTCGTTTATCTGGCCGATCACGCGCACGTCCCCTACGGCAATAGCCCGTCGGATGCGATCGTCGATTACACGCGGGATTGCGTCGAGGATCTGTTCGGGCGCGGCGCCAAACTCGTTCTCCTGGGCTGCAACACGGCAACCGCCGTCGCATTGAGACGCCTGCAACAGGAGTGGCTGCCACGGAGCGCTTGGGCCGGAACGCATAACGTGCTCGGCATCGTCGCGCCGACCGTCGAAGCCGCAACGCAAACGCCCTGGGCTGTGACGTCGCCGCAATATCCGCAGAAGTACAACACCGACACCATTGGCGTCTTCGGAACGACACGCACGGTCACGTCCGGCGTCTATCCAGAAGAGATCGGCAAGCGCTGCCCAAAGGTGACCGTCGTCCAGCAGATTTGCTCGGAGCTTGCGGGCGCAATCGAGGAAAAACAGCCCGAGGCACATCTCGAAGACCTCGTGCGCGAAGGCATCGCCAGGCTATTGAACCAGACGGACGGAATGCCGCCGCATCGTGCGATCCTTGGCTGCACGCACTTCCCGCTCGTCGAGCATCTGTTTCGCAAACACCTGCCGCCGTTCACGCGCATCCTTTCGCAGCCCGAGGTCGTTTCCGACAGCTTCGAAGATTATCTCGCGCGGCGATCGCATTATCTGAACGGCCCTGAACAGGGATCGCTGAAATTGCTGACAACCGGCGATCCCGTCGAGGTTAGCGAAAAAGCCCGCGTCTTCTGGCCGGATGTTCCCGCCTTCGCGCACGCCTGAGAGCTAACTGAGACGCCAAGTTGCAACAGCGGCGCACCGTTCTCGTGTCCCGGCAATTGATCTGTTGGCGGCCTGATGTCTCGAGGCTAGCGTGACCTCGCTAAACCAAAAAAACCTCCGGCGTTTGGGAGAGAGGAGTACACCCATGAAAAAGAATGTTTGGCTCGCGGCCGTCGCGCTCGCAGCCGGCGTCGCATTTTCAGGCGCATCGGCGAACGCGGCGTCGCCAGCACTGCTGAGCCTGCTCAAGGACGTCAGCGCACAATCGTCGAACGTCGTGCAGGCGCATTTCTGGCATCGCAAATGCCGTCGCGGCCTGAATGGCTGGCACAAGCACGTGAAGGGCATCGGCCGCGTCCAGTGCACCAACCACGTTTGCAAGCACGGCAAGTGCTACTGGTACTGAGCCACTGGAGTGCTTCCGGAAAAGTGGAAACCGGTTTTCCGATAAGAAGCACGTCGAAACAAACAGCCAGAGCCTTTCCGCGATTTCGCCGAAATCGTAAAGGCTCTAAGAACTTCTGAACTAAAAAAGGGCCACCCGATGGGATGGCCCTTTTCTTTTAGCTCTTGAATTCGATCAGTTGCGATCGCGACGCGGACCGCGAGGACCGCCACGGCTGCTACCTTCACGGCGCGGCGGACGGCTCTCGAAGACTTCTTCCGGCTCGCCTTCCGCACGCGGAATTTCCTGGCCCGTCGCCTGATCGACGATCTTCATCGACAGACGCGTCTTGCCGCGATCATCGAAGCCCAGAAGCTTGACGTAAACTTCCTGGCCTTCCTTCACGACCGCGCCGACCGACTCCGGACGCCCCGGCGCAAGCTGCGAAATGTGAACGAGGCCATCCTTCGCGCCGAAGAAGTTCACGAACGCGCCGAACTCCATCACCTTCACGACCTTGCCCTTGTAGATCAGTCCGACCTCGGGCTCCGACGTGATGCCGCGAATGCGCGCCAGCGCCTTCTCGATCGACTCGCGATTGGCCGACGCGATCTTCACCGTGCCGTCGTCCTCGATGTCGATCTTGGCGCCCGACTCCGCGACGATCTCGCGAATGACCGAGCCGCCCGAACCGATGACCTCGCGGATTTTGTCGACGGGGATCTTGATCGTCTCGATACGCGGCGCGAACTCGCCGAGTTCTTCGCGCGCGCCCGTCAACGACTTTGCCATTTCGCCGAGGATATGGATGCGGCCATCATGCGCCTGATCGAGCGCGATGCGCATGATCTCTTCGGTGATGCCCGTGATCTTGATATCCATCTGCAGCGAGGTCACGCCGTTTGCCGTGCCCGCCACCTTGAAGTCCATATCGCCGAGATGGTCTTCATCGCCGAGAATGTCCGAAAGCACGACGAAATCGTCGCCTTCCTTGATCAGACCCATCGCGATGCCCGCGACCGGCGACTTCAGCGGTACGCCCGCATCCATCAGCGCCAGCGACGAACCGCAGACCGTTGCCATCGACGACGAGCCGTTGGACTCGGTGATCTCGGAAACGACGCGCAGCGTGTAGGGGAAGTCTTCCTGCGACGGCAGCATCGGATGGATGGCGCGCCAAGCAAGCTTGCCGTGACCGATTTCGCGGCGGCCCGGCGACCCCATGCGTCCAACTTCACCGACCGAGTAGGGCGGGAAGTTGTAATGCAGCAGGAAGCGCTCTTTCTTCGTGCCTTCGAGGCTGTCGATGTACTGTTCGTCCTCGCCCGTGCCGAGCGTTGCGACGACCAGCGCCTGCGTCTCGCCGCGCGTGAACAGCGCCGAGCCGTGCGTGCGCGGCAGAACGTGAACTTCCGAAAGGATCGGGCGGACCGTCTTCAGGTCGCGGCCGTCGATGCGCATCTTCGTCTTCAGGACGTCGCCGCGCATGATTTCCATCTCGAGCGCCTTGAAGGCGTCCGAGAGCAGAACTTTCTCGTTCGGATCGTCGGCCGGAATCGAAATACCTTCGGAAATCGCTTTCTTGGCTTCCGAGACGAGATCCTGACGCTTGCCTTTTTCCTTGGTCGAGAACGCCTGCTTGAGCGTCTTCTCGGCGAGCTTCTTCACCTCGCCCGCATACTTCGCCTTGTCGGGGATCTTGATGTCCCACGGCTCTTTCGCGGCTTTTTCGGCGAGCGTGATGATCGCCTGGATCACGGGCTGCATGTGCTTGTGGCCGAACACGACGGCTTCGAGCATCTGCGCTTCGGGAAGCTCCTTGGCCTCCGATTCGACCATCATCACCGCATCGGCAGTACCGGCAACGACGAGATCGAGCGCGCTGTCCTTCATCTCGTCGACCATCGGGTTCAGCACGAGTTCGCCGTTGATGAGGCCAACGCGGGCGCCGCCGATCGGTCCGAGAAACGGCAGGCCGGAAAGCGTCAGTGCCGCTGAAGCAGCAACCAGACCGACAATGTCGGGATCGTTTTCGAGATCGTGCGACATCACCGTCACGACGACCTGCGTCTCATTCTTGAAGCCGCCGACGAAAAGCGGACGGATCGGACGATCGATGAGACGCGACGTCAGCGTCTCTTTTTCAGTCGGACGGCCTTCGCGCTTGAAATAGCCGCCGGGGATCTTACCAGCCGCGTACGTGCGCTCCTGATAGTTCACGGTGAGCGGGAAGAAGTCGATGCCGGGCTTCACGGAGCGTGCGCCGACGACGGTCGCCAGAACCGTCGTGTCGCCGTATTGCGCCATCACGGCCGCGTCGGCCTGGCGTGCATAGTGGCCGGTTTCGAGCTTCAGCTTGCGGCCACCCCAATCGATTTCGACTCGATGGATATCAAACATGTTGGATCTTTCGTTTTTGCTTTTTCTGTTCGGTCGGACTTGCTCGCCGGCCTCATGCCAGACGAACACCTATTGCGTCGGCACCCAATGGGCGCCAACGTCTCTCTTCTCTTAGATCTTTGCGCGTACGGCCATGTATTGGCCCCGTCTTGAGCGCGAAGCGACTTCGCGGCTTAGCGGCGAATACCGTGCTTTTCGATGATCTTCTGATAACGCGCGTTGTCCTTGCTCTTCACGTAGTCGAGCAGCTGACGGCGCTGGCTGACCATTTTCAGCAACCCGCGGCGGGAATGGTTGTCTTTTTTATGCATCTTGAAATGGTCGGTCAGCTCGTTGATGCGGTGGGTTAGCACCGCGATCTGAACTTCCGGCGAGCCTGTGTCGTTGGACTTCGTTGCGCTGTCCTTGATGACAGCCGTTTTCGCCTCACGGCGGTGAGGTGCGATCTGCGACATCGGTTGCTCCTTTCGAATTTGGAGTGGAATGGCAGCGGCCACGGCCGGGATGTCGTCCAGCGGGGTCGCAAATGAAAGCCGCGCGAAAGTGCGAGCACCCCGCGCGGTCGGCGCTACTTATACACGAACCCCGGATAAACGCGAGATTGAATTACGGTGCATATTTTCTAGCAATTTCAATATCTTGCTCATGAACCGCTGAGTTACGACTTAGCCAAGATTGAAAACGCGGGTCGGATGCAGCGCGCCTTTCGCAAGCTCGCCGAGCGCAATCAGCCGCCCCTTGGAGGTTGCATAAGCAGGCCCCGACAAAATCGGCGCATCCCGCCCTCGGATCAGCACCGTCTGCCCGCGCGCCAGGCTTGCGGCATCGGTTTGCGACACGAGCAACTCCGGCAAATCGGCAAGCGCCGTTTCGACCGGCTGCAGCAAACGCGAAAGCCGTTCGGGATCACCCGAGTCGGATACCGCCATCAAGGCATCCATCGTGACCGCGATGGCTTCATCGAATGGGCCGACGCGCGTCCGCCGCAAAGCGATGACGTGCCCATAGCAGCCGAGAAGGCGGCCCATGTCGCGCGCCAATGCGCGCACATACGTTCCCTTGCCGCAACGCGCCTCGAACACGCTTGTCGCCGCGTCCGGCATATCGACCAGTTGCAGGCTGTCGATGAAAACCGGGCGCGCGTCGAGCACGACCGTTTCCCCATCGCGCGCCAGATCATAGGCCCGCGCGCCATCGACCTTGATCGCCGAATAGGCTGGCGGCACCTGCATGATCTCGCCGTGGAACTGCGGCAACAGCGCTTCGATGCTGCCGCGATCAGGCCTGAGATCGCTGGTTTTCGCAACCGCGCCTTCGGTGTCGTCAGTTTCGGTCTCGGCGCCCCAGCGGACGGTGAAGCGATAGGCTTTCTCGCCATCGACTGCGAACGAAACCGTTTTCGTCGCTTCCCCGAGCGCGATCGGTAGAATGCCCGTTGCTAGCGGATCGAGCGTACCCGAATGCCCCGCCTTCTGCGCATTGAAAACGCGCCGGATGATGCCGACGGCCTGCGTCGACGTGATGCTCTGAGGCTTGTCGAGCACCAGCCAGCCGTGAATCGGCGAACCCTTTTTGCGGCGTCCCATCGATATTATTTCCCCGTGTCCCGTCGTACTTTTTCGCTGTCGAGCAGCCGATCGATGCGCGTAGCCTCTTCGAACGTTTCGTCCTCGCGGAAGCGGAGATCGGGCGCGTAGCGAAGATTGAGCGTATGCGCGACTTCGGCGCGAATGTATTTCTTGTTGCGCGTGAGTGCCTCGATCACGGGCTTCACGTCGCTACCGCCGAGCGGCATCACGTAGACCGTCGCAAGTTTCAGATCCGGAGACAGGCGAACTTCCGGGATCGTGGTCACATGCGACGCGAGCACGTCGTCGTGGATATCGCCACGCGATAGCATCTCGGCAATTTTATGCCGGATGAGCTCGCCGACGCGGAGCATGCGCTGCGATGGCGCTTTCGACGGGACGGTTTTGTTTTTCGATCGCACTGCCAATTCCTCTTTCAAGCCTCGGCGCCGCGAGACAAACTCTCGGATAAATTCGCGAAGGCAGTCTTGTCATCACGTGACGCGAACGCCCTGAGCGGCAGGATGAGCGCCGTTCGCGGCGTCAGGCACAGGAACACATGATCTGCCGTTTCGATGACTTTCGCGATGAGCGCCCAGCCGAAGTCTCGCGACGACCCGCCGTCGGTAACCCGCAGTCCGGCTTGCGACACGTCGACGTCCGTCTCACCGGCCGGAAGCGCCGCCCGCGCGATGCGCCAGTTCGTCCGCAGCGTCAACACCAGCGTAATGAGTACATAAGCGATGACGGCCGCCGCGAGGATCAACACAAAATGCTGATAATCGGCCAGCCATTGCGGAACGTATCCGCTCAACTCATCCTCGAACGCGCCGAGCGCAACTCCGATGAGGAAAAACACACCGAAAAACGCGAGCACGCCCGCGCGCGGAAACTCGCGCGGCAAGCGTTCGTACGCCGCGATGTCAGCGCGCGTCAGACGGAACGACAATTTGAGGGGTAACTGGATCGCTTCTGTCATCTTCCGACCGTCACGGACTTGAACCGCGCACGGCCTCTCAGTCAATCAATGAACAATACTTCGGCTCAAAGAGCCGGGCGGCTAAGGGCCGCCGCGGCAAGCCGCGCCCCTCGCGGAGCAAACCCGCGCGCTTCTTAGCGAGCGGAACAGCTTGCGCGAGCGACTAAAGACTTCTTGCGATCGTCTCGACCTGGAAGCATTCGATCTGATCGCCTTCGCGAATGTCCTGGTAATTCGCGAACGACATGCCGCATTCCTGGCCCGCGACGACTTCCTTCACGTCGTCCTTGAAGCGCTTCAGGATCGCCAGCGTGCCTTCGTGAATGACGACGTTGTCGCGCAGCAGGCGAACTTTGGCGCCCCGCTCGACCTTGCCCTCGGTGACCTGGCAGCCCGCGACCTTGCCGATCTTCGTAATGTTGAAGACCTGCTTGATCGACGCGTAGCCGAGGAACACCTCGCGCTTCGTCGGAGCGAGAAGCCCCGACATCGCCGCTTTCACTTCATCGACGAGATCGTAGATGATGTTGTAGTAGCGGATTTCGACGCCCTGGTTGTCGGCGGCCTGTTTCGCTTGCGCGTTGGCGCGAACGTTGAAGCCGATGACGACGGCCTTCGATGCCGCGGCAAGAGCGATATCCGACTCGGTGATTCCGCCGACGCCCGAATGCACGAGACGCGCTTCGACTTCGTCGTTGCCGACTTTGCGCAGTGCTCCCGCGATCGCCTCGACGGAACCCTGCACGTCGCCCTTGACCACGAGCGGAAATTCCTTGCGCTCGGCGTCCTTGAGCTGCTGCATCATCTGCTCGAGCGTGCTCTTGGTGCCCGCCGAGCCCAGCGTCTCGCGGCGCTTGCGGACGCGATAATCCGTCAGCTCTCTGGCGCGCGCTTCGTTTTCGACGACGGCGAACTGATCGCCCGCGTCCGGAGCAGAATCGAAGCCCAAAACTTCGACAGGCACGGACGGCCCGGCGGTGTCGATGTTCGCGCCGTGGTCATCGAGCAACGCTCTGACGCGGCCCCACGCCATACCGGCGACGATGATGTCGCCGACATGCAGCGTGCCGCGCTGGACGAGAACCGTACCGACAGGGCCGCGGCCGCGCTCAAGCTTCGCTTCGATGACGATGCCTTCGGCGGTGCGAACCGGGTTCGCCTTGAGATCGAGAATTTCGGACTGCAGGTGGATCGCTTCGAGCAGCTTGTCGAGGTTCGTCCGCTTCAGCGCCGAAACCGGCACTTCAAGCGTCTCGCCGCCCATGCTCTCGACGACGATCTCCTGCGACAGGAGATCGGTGCGCACGCGATTGGGATCGGCCTGCGGCTTGTCGATCTTGTTGATCGCGACGATGATCGGAACCTTCGCGGCCTTGGCGTGATTGATCGCCTCGACCGTCTGCGGCATGACGCCGTCGTCGGCCGCAACGACCAGGACGACGATGTCCGTCACCTTGGCGCCGCGCGCACGCATCGCGGTAAAGGCTTCATGGCCTGGCGTGTCGATGAACGTGATCTTGTCGCCGTTCGAGGTTGTCACCTGGTAAGCGCCGATGTGTTGCGTGATGCCGCCGGCTTCGCCCGCGACGACGTTCGCGGAACGGATCGCATCGAGCAGCGACGTCTTGCCGTGATCGACGTGGCCCATGATCGTAACGACGGGAGCACGCGGCTCCAGCGCCGTGTCATCGGCATCGATATCGCCAACGAAACCGATTTCGACGTCGGCTTCAGAAACGCGCTTCGATGTATGGCCGAATTCCTGAACAATGAGCTCTGCCGTATCGGCGTCGAGCACGTCGGTAATCTTGTGCATCGCGCCTTGCTGCATCAGATACTTGATGAGGTCGACGGCGCGCTCCGCCATGCGGTTCGACAGTTCCTGGATCGTAATCGCTTCCGGAATGACCACCTCGCGAGCGATTTTCTCGCGCGGCTGCTGAATGCCCATCGCCTTCAGCTTTTCCTTCTCGCGCTTGCGCTTCAGCGAAGCGAGCGAGCGGACCTGAGCTTCGCGATCGAAGTTCGTGATCGTCAGCTTCTGGCGCTGACGGCCGTCGTCGTTCGTCTTGACGGCGGGGCGCGGAACCTTTGCGCCGCCCGGACCGCGCTTGCGGCTATCGTCGTCCTCGACTTGTTCACGAGCGGCGACCACGGGCCGCGCCGGACGAGTCGGCTTCTCGATCGTTGTTGCATCGGCGGGAGCAGCGCCGCGCCGCGGCGGCGCCGGCAGTTCGATTTCGCGCGGGCGTCCGGCCTCACGCGGCATGTAAGCCGTGTTGCCCGTCGGTCGAGCGCCCTGCCTTTGAAACGGCGGGCGTCCACCATCGCGCGATTGCGGCGCGTTGTTATCACGTCGTTCGCGCGGCGCGGTCGTCGCGCGAGCGACTGGCGCGGGAGCAGGAGCTTCCGCCGGCTTCGGCGCAACAGGAGCCGCGGCAACGGGCGGTGCGCTTTGCACTGTCGCTTCTTCGACACGCGGCTCGGGCGCAGGCGGACGCACCGGTTCGAAACGCACCGGCTCGGCTTCGACACGCGTCGGGCTTTCCGCACGCGCAGCAGCAAGTGCGCGCTCGCGAGCCGCGCGCTCTTCGCTGGAAAGCGTGCGCGCTTGCGATGGGTTCGACGCTTGCGGCCGCGAAGGCGGAGCAGACGGAGTTCTAACCGGCGGCGGAGGCGCTTCTGCTGTCACCGGAAGCGGAGGCGCATCGCCGGCTTCGGGTCCGGAACCGAACCGCCGCGTCTTCTTCTTTTCGACGACGACGGACTTTGATCGCCCGTGGCTGAAGTTCTGCCGCACATGCCCAGACTCGACCGTTCGCTGCAGCGACAGCGGCTTGCGCGCTCCGCCGCGAATGGTCTTATCGGTCTGGTCGTTCGAATCCGTCATGCGTTGTCCGTTCAGCCTTCGCTTTGCGTTTCAGAAAATATATTGGCGGTCTCTGTCGCCGAGGACCGGTAACGCGTCAAGCGTTCCGCTTCCTCGAGAAACCGCTCCGACAGGCCTCCGGGTGTGAGGGCAGCATGTACCACACTTCCCCGGCCAATAGCCAAGCTCATTTGATCGATTGATAGAACATCAACGATCGACGCCGTGAGCCCCCGAGATCCTTGAATAGCTTTAAATTTCCGGTCGATCTTGGATCGCCCGTCCGGTGACGCCTCTGCCCCGTGCAGCACCACGGCCACAGGTCCCTTATCCAGGGCCGTCGAGACTTTCTCGAAGCCCGAAAGCGCAATTCCAGCCTTATTTGCGAGCGACAGCGTCCCCATAAGGCGCTTAACCATGAGGCCGTCGACGCGTTCGGCAAGGTCTGATGAGACCTCGGCGCGAGTTTTAAGGCTCTTTGTGAACGTATTGGCTTTGACGGCTTTTTCAACAAGCCGACGGTCGCATCCGATCCAAACACCACGCCCCGGCAGCCGCCGTTCGAGATCGGGGACGACGGCACCGTCAGGCGACAACACAAACCGGATCAGAAGGTTCAGATCAAGGCTTTGCCGCGAGACGGCGCACATGCGTTCCGGCCCGGAGGCGTTGTCGCCCCGGTCCGTCGCTGGCTGGTCTTGCCGCTCTTCCATCACGCGCTCTGTCTGCTCCTCCGGACATTCCCTTAGCCCTGAGCGCCGGCGTCTTCCGACGCGGCTTCAGGTTCGCCTTCCGCAGGCTTCTCGAGATCTTCCGCCTTGATCCAGCCGGCATGAACGCGCGCCGCCATGATCATGTTCTCAACGTCGGTCCGCGACAGCTCGAAGCCATCGAGGAAGCCCTTATGTTTGACGGGCTCTGTGTCCTTGTCCTTCTTGCGGTCCGTCCAGCCGACGAGCTCGTCGGTCGCGCAGTCGGCGAAATCTTCGACCGTCTTGATGCCGTTCTCGCCAAGCGCCACCATCATCGCGGTATTGATGCCCGGAATTTCCGACAATTCGTCCACGACGCCGAGTTCGCGGCGTTTCGAGTCGCGCTCGGCTTCCTGCTGTTCCAGGAACTCGCGCGCGCGCGTCTGGATTTGCTCCGCGGTGCCTTCGTCAAAACCTTCGATGTGCGCAATCTCCGAAATGTCGACATAGGCGACTTCTTCGACGTTCGCGAAACCTTCCGTCACCAGAAGCTGCGCGATGACTTCATCGACATCGAGCGCATCCATCAGGAGCTGCGTGCGTTCCGCGAACTCCTTCTGACGCCGCTCGCTCTCTTCCTGTTCCGTCAGGATATCGATGTCCCAGCCCGTGAGCTGCGACGCGAGCCGCACGTTCTGGCCACGCCGGCCGATGGCAAGCGACAGCTGCGCTTCCGGAACGACGACCTCGATGCGGTTGGAATCTTCATCAAGCACGACCTTGGTGACTTCCGCAGGCGCCAGCGCGTTGACGATGAAGCTCGCCGCGTCCGGGTTCCACTGGATGATATCGACCTTCTCGCCCTGGAGTTCGTTGACGACCGCCTGCACGCGCGCGCCGCGCATACCGACGCAGGCACCGACCGGATCGATCGAAGAATCCTTCGAAATAACCGCGATCTTCGCGCGGCTGCCCGGATCGCGCGCAACCGACTTGATTTCGACGACGCCGTCGTAAATCTCCGGCACTTCCGCGCGGAACAGCGACGACATGAATTCCGGACGTGCACGCGTCAGGAAAATCTGCGGACCCCGCTGTTCGCGACGGACGTCATAGATGAAAGCACGGATGCGGTCGCCGAGCCGGACGTTCTCGCGCGGGATCATTTCATCGCGGCGGATAATGCCCTCGGCGCGGCCGAGATCGACGATGACGTTGCCGTATTCGACCCGCTTCACTGTTCCGTTCGTGGTGTCGCCGACACGATCCTTGTACTCGGCGAACTGCCGGTCGCGCTCGGCCTCGCGCACTTTTTGCACGATGACCTGCTTGGCGTTCTGGGCCGCGACGCGGCCGAACTCCAGCGGCGGCAGCGTCTCGGCGATCATGTCGCCGGCTTTAGCTTCCGGATTGCGCTTCTTGGCGTCTTCGACGTTGATCTGCGTCGCATCGTTCTCGACGGCTTCGACGACGGCCAGCACGCGCGTCAGCTTCGCTTCGCCCGTCTTCTGATCGATCTCGCAGCGGATGTCGTTCTCCGCGCCGTAGCGCGATTTCGCGGCCTTCTGGATGGCATCTTCCATCGCCTCGATGACGATCTTCTTGTCGATCGTCTTCTCGCGCGCGACAGCGTCGGCGATTTGCAAAAGCTCAAGCCTGTTGGCGCTGATGCCTGCCGTGGCCATGGGATCAATCCTCCAGATCGTCTTCGTCGAGTTCGGCGCCGTCACCGGGCCGGTCAGAGTGGCGTTTCTTGGCGCGAGCAAGCGCATCGCGGATGAGTTCATCCGTCAGCACCAGCCGCGCATCCGAAATCAAATGTACGGGCAGGCCCAGATGTTGAATGCCGTGCTCACCCGTATCGGCTTCGATGCGAACTTCGCCATCCTCGAAGCCTTCGAGCATGCCTTTGAATTTTCTGCGCCCGCCGACGGGCTCGGTCAATTCGATCTTTGCTTCATGTCCGGACCAGTCCTCGAAATCGCTCGGACGCACGAGCGGCCGGTCGATACCGGGAGACGAAACCTCGAGGCGGTACGCCCCCGAAACCGGGTTCGCGACATCGAGCACAGGCGAAACCTGCTTCGAAATCGTCTCGCAGTCATCGATGGTGATCGAGCCATCGGGACGCTCAGCCATCAGCTGTACGATTTTATCAGCGGTCGCGCCGCCGCCCTGCACTTTCACGCGCACCAGCCGGAAGCCCAGATCTTCAAGCACCGGCTCCACAATCGCGGCGATCTCGGCGGCAACGCCGGTCTCGCGCAGAAAACGGCGCGTATCGGGGCCGCCTTCTTCAAGCGGTACGTTGCTGACGATCTCGTCCTGCAATGGAGGTCCTGAGCTTAATGTCCGTTCGACGCGGGCCCGGAGGTCCACTCTCAATTTGATCATCGAGTTATTGGAATGACCGCTAGATAGGCGAAATCGAGCCGATGCGCAAGGCTCTCGAATATCGTCAGGCCCTCAAAAAGCGAAAATAATATCGCCGCCGTCCCGCCTCGGCGGCCTTGGATTCATATTTGGTTTCGACCCAGTCGGTAGGCTGCAGACGCCAATCATCGGGGCCTTCGGCCCGCCAGATGAAACGCGGCTCCAGCCGGAAAGCCTCAAGCATCGTCCGGGCATAATCGCCGATATCCGTCGCAATCCGAAGCTCGGCGCCGGGCTTCAACGCCTGCGCCAGCAGATCGAGCAACGAAGAATTAACCAGCCGCCGCTTGCGGTGCTTGCGCTTCGGCCATGGGTCCGGAAACAGCGCGAAAGCGCGATCGAGCGAACCCGGCGCGAGTTGACGCAGTATGTCGCGCACGTCGCCCATGTGAACGCGGATATTCTTGAGCCCTTCGCCCTCGACGGCCGTCAACACTTTGATGACGCCGTCCTCGTAAGGCTCGCAGCCGATGAGAAGGGCTTGCGGATTACGACGCGCTTGCTCCAGCAAATGCTCGCCGCCGCCGAAACCGATCTCAAGCCATGTCGCGGCAGCCTCGGGCAACGATTGAGGATCGACCGCGACGCGCGGAAGGACGTCGCGCAAAAGCGCCTCCTGCCGCGCACTCGGCTTGCGCCCCCGCCGCCGTCCATACGACCGAAGCTCGTGGTCGTGATCGTCGTCTTCAATCATCGATCGGCTGCTCGAAACGTCCATAACCTGACGACCGGTTTTGACTCGGCCATGTCAGAACGTGGTTAGACTTCAATGGCTGCAAACAAAAGCGGCCGCTTTCGCAGCCGCTTTGAAATTTTTCCGCTGGGCCTGCGGCTCAGCCAACAGCCTTGGCGATCGCCGGGGCGAGGTCCGTGCGCTCCCACGAGAAGCCGCCGTCCTTCTCGGCCGGACGACCGAAATGGCCATAGGCCGACGTCCGCGCATAGATCGGCTTGTTGAGATCGAGATGCGCGCGAATCCCCCGCGGCGTCAGATCCATGACGTTTCCGAGCGCCGCTTCGATCGCAGCTTCATCGACTTTGCCGGTGCCGTGCGTATCGACATAGATCGACAGCGGCTTCGCAACGCCGATGGCATAAGCGAGCTGAATCGTGCAGCGATCCGCGACGCCCGCCGCGACGACGTTCTTCGCGAGATAGCGCGCCGCATACGCGGCCGAGCGATCGACCTTGGTCGGGTCCTTGCCAGAGAACGCACCGCCACCGTGCGGAGCCGCGCCGCCGTACGTATCGACGATGATCTTGCGGCCGGTAAGACCGGTATCGCCATCTGGACCGCCGATGAAAAACTTACCCGTCGGATTGATGTGCCAGATCGTGTCCTTGCCGATCCAGCCCTGGGGGAGCGCCTTGTGAACGTAAGGCTCGACGATCTCGCGAACCTGCCGCGAGGTGAGGTCCTCATCGATATGCTGATGCGACACGACGATTTGCGTCACGCCGACTGGCTTCCCGTCTTCATAACGGACAGTCACCTGGCTCTTCGAATCCGGACCGAGCTTGGCGGCATCGCCGACCTTACCCTTCCGCGCCGTCGCGAGATCGAAAAGAATTTTATGCGCATAGTAGATCGGCGCCGGCATCAGTTCCGGCGTCTCGTTGCAGGCGTATCCGAACATGATGCCCTGATCGCCCGCGCCTTCTTCCTGGTTGGTCGGCTGCTTGGCGTCCACGCCCTGCGCGATGTCGGAGGATTGCGAATGCAGCAAAACCTCGATGTTGCAGTTCGCCCAGTGGAAGCCGTCCTGCTCGTAACCGATATCCTTGATGGCGTCGCGCGTGATCGCCTGGATCGCTGCAACAGTGACGTCCTTGGGGCCGCGCGATTCACCGGCGATGATGACCCGATTGGTCGTCGTCATCGTTTCGCACGCGGCGCGGATGCTCCACGGATCGAGACCTTCTTTCTGGCCTTCGCGATAGAACGCATCGACGACTTCATCCGAGATACGGTCGCAGACTTTGTCCGGGTGGCCCTCGGAAACGGATTCGCTTGTGAAGAGGAAAGACTTTCGCGCCACTTTGGCCCCCATGTTGAAGGAAGTTGCTTCCGGTGTGCCCAACGGAAGGCAAGGCGGATGTAGCAGGTGCCAACCTTCGGAAAAGCGCCGGTTTGTCGCAGTCCTAGCTTTTGCGGTCAAGTTTACAGCGAGCAAGCCGTCCGCCTTGGACCGCCACGCGAAAGATATTCGCGAAATTCGCAAGCCGCGCCGCGATAGCGGAAACGCCGCTTCGCTCAGCTCTCTTCGCCCGCCAGTGAGCGGACGAGATCGACGATCGACCGCCGAACCTTGGGATCGGAAATGCGGGCAAAAGCTTTGTTCAGCTCCAACCCTTCGCGTGTTCCGAGAAAATCGACGACGTAGCTTTCGCCGGGCTGCTCGGCGAAGCCTGCGATCGCGTTGCCCGTCGTTTGAACGCCCGACGGCGCCTCGTCATAGAAAAACTGCACTGGCACGCCAAGGACCTTCCCAAGGTCGAAAAGACGGCTGGCGCCGATCCGGTTCACGCCCTTTTCGTATTTCTGAACCTGCTGGAATGTAAGGCCCAGGTGCTCGCCGAGCTTTTCCTGGCTCATGCCGAGCAGCATGCGGCGCAACCGGACACGCGTACCGACGTGAACGTCCATGGGGTTCGCACGGCGCGAACCGCGTACAACTTCCTCGCCTGAATCTTGTGCGATCAAAATGTCGTCCGCCATCGCTCTACAGCCAACAGTAAAACCTGAGTAGCTTGCACACTTCCTAGGTGTACGAGTGACTAAGGTCAATCGTCGAGCGAGGCCGTGACAAGTTGCCTTCAAATCCTTGATTAACGGCGAAATTTCGCGGAAACAACCGCCAGTATCGAAAATACCGCAAGAACCAGCGCTAGCATCCAATCGCCCGCCCTCGCATAGACGGGCGGCGGCAACGCCTGAGGCAGCCTGCTATCGATGACGCCCCGAATGTCGAGACCGAGCGTTTGGCGCGCCCGGCCATAGGGATCGACCACGGCCGAGATCCCGTTGTTGGCGGCGCGGATCAGCGGCACGCCTTCTTCCACCGCGCGGATACGGGTTTGGTGGAAGTGCTGGTAAGGCCCCGTCGACTGGCCGAACCATCCGTCATTCGTGACGTTGAGCAAAACACCCGGTCGCCCCTCGCCCTGCACAACGTCTCCCCCAAACAGAGCTTCGTAGCAAACGAGCCCTAGCGCGCGCGGCAACCCAGGAATGCTCATCAGCGGTCGCGGAGTAACGCCCTCGGCGAAAGCGCCTCGCCCGTGCGTCAGCTTTTGAATGCCAAGGTGAGACAACGCCGATTCCAAAGGCACGTATTCGCCGAACGGCACGAGCTTAATCTTGTCGTACACCGCATCGACCTTGGCCTGCTCGTTGAACACGAGAATGCTGTTCAGTACGCGCGTCGTCGGAAGCAGCCGCCGGTCCGGTCCGAGCGGCGGATCGTGCCGAATCGCGCCCGTGATCAGCGTCGTGCCCTGGGGCAGCATCGCGGCGAGGACATCGAGCGCTTCCGGCGTTTCGAGCGGAAAGAACGGCATCGCAGCTTCCGGCCAGACGAGATGCGTGATCCCAGCGAGCGAATCTTTCTCGCCCTTGGGATTACCGAGCGACAGCGCGATATGATCGTCGAAAATACGCCGCTGGTATTCGGCCATCCATTTCTCGCGCTGCGGCACGCTCGGCTGAACGATGCGCAGCTTGACGTCGGGAACGAAGTCTTCCGGCGCGGCGAGCCTCCAGGCTCCGTAAAGGCAAAGCATCGCGATCGGGACGACGGCGACGGCGATCGCTCGCGTAATGTCCGCCCAGCGCAGCCGCTCGTCCCGGTCCGCCATCATCACCAACGGCGCCGGAAAGACGAAAGCCGCGATGGCGGTCAGCCCATAGACCCCGAACAGCGCCGCGCTCTGCATCAGCGGCAGCGGGTACGTCAGCGAATAGCCAACGACGTTCCAGGGAAACCCCGTCAGGACATGGCCGCGTAGCCATTCGGCGACGCCAAGCGCAATCGCGAACACGAAAACCCGTGCAATGCCCTGCTGCCAGAACCGTCGCGCCAGCGCAGCCGCAGCTGCCCAGAACAGCGCCAGACCGGCCGGCAGCAGCGTCACCGCGAACGGCAGCAACCACGCGAATTTGTCCGCTTCGACGAGAAACGCCTCGCCGACCCAAAACAGATTGAAGAAGAAATAGCCGAATCCGAACAGCCATCCGGCGCTTGCCGCGCGCCGCCATCCGGGGCTTGCGTCGATCAGCCAGACGAAAATGGGAAACGTCAGGAAAAGCACTGGAAAGGCAAAAATCGGCGCGAATGCCAATGCGGAAAGCCCGCCCGCCGCGATCGCCACGGCCGCCCGCTTCCAGCCGGCAAGCCCCATCACGCGCGCACGTAGAGCCGCCACGGGCGCTCCCGGCGACGCCGCACGCGTTGTCTGGCTCTCAGCCTGCATCAGGCCTTCGGCGATTCGGCTAATGTCTTGGTGCTTTGCGGCAACGCCCGCGCGGGATGAATTTTGACCTTCTTCACGCGACGCGGATCGGCATCGAGAATTTCGAACTCGATGCCTGACGGATGATGGATCAGCTCGCCACGCGCCGGAACCCGGCCGAGCATGGAGAAGATCAAGCCGCCAAGCGTATCGACGTCGCTCTCCTCGTCTTCCGGCGTAAGCTTCAGCTTGAGATGCTTCTCAAGCTCTTCGATTTCCGTGCGTCCCGCCGCAACGACGCCGAGCTTCGGATCGGAAACGATATTGACTTCCTCATCGTCGTCGTGCTCGTCCTCGATGTTGCCGACGACCTGCTCGACGAGATCCTCGATCGTGACCAGCCCGTCCGTGCCGCCGTATTCGTCGACGACGAGCGCCATGTGAATGCGCGTCGACTGCATGCGGATCAGCAGGTCGACGGCGGGCATGGACGGCGGCACATAAAGGATCTGGCGGCGGATTTTGACCGTCGTGATCGGGCGGCTGAGATCGATGTTCTGCAATACGATTTTGCTCGGAACGGCCGTTTCCTCCGCGCCCTCCGTCTTTGCCGAGCGCAGCGGACGGCCCGACGTTTCCGTCATGAACCACCGGAACAGATCCTTAATGTGGATCATACCGCGCGGATCATCGAGCGTTTCGCGGAACAACGGAATTCGCGAGACGCCCGCTTCCTCGAACGTCTCCAGAAGCTCCGCGATCGACTCGTTCTCGTCGAGCGCCGTGATCTCGGCCCTCGGCACCATAAGCTCGACGACGCGGCTGGACCCGAAACGCAACAGGCGTTCCAGCATCTTGCGCTCGGTATCGGTGAAGCTGGTCGATGCATCGGTTCTGAGCGCCCCCTCGAGAGCGTCGCGGACGCTCTGGGGAACAGCGAAACCGAGCTTCGCGCGGAGAATATTCAGCCAGGTGGAGACGCTGGACTGGCGGCCTCCCTCGGCGAGGATGTCGGATGTAGACTTGTCGTGTGTACGGTCGGTCATAGCCATGAATTCGGGGGATGCTCAGTCACTTGTACCGGTTTCCAGGGCGCCCGTGTAGGGATTTGCGACGCCAAGCCTTGAAAGAACAGAAATTTCAATGGCTTCCATGCGTTCGCCATCGTCGGCTGAGATGTGATCGTAGCCGAAAAGATGCAGGATGCCGTGGACGATGAGATGTTGCAGGTGATGGGAAAGCGGCACGTCTTGCTCGTCGGCTTCGCGGCGAAGCGTCTCGGCCGCCAGGATGACGTCGCCGACAAAACCCTCCGGCGAACCCTCACCCGCGGGGAAGGAAAGCACATTGGTAGGCTTCGGCTTGCCGCGAAATTGCCCGTTCAGGGCTTCGACGCTGGCATCTGACGACAGCGCCACGGCCACCATGCCTGAGCCGGCGTTGCCGCCAAGTTCCTGCGCGACCGCTGCGGCGGCTTTCGCGATGAGGTCCGACGCGTCCGGCAACGACGACCAATCGCCGTCATCTTCGACGACATCGACCTCAAGAACGTGAGGTATCGCCGGTTGTGGAGGTTCCGACATCAGCCGGTCTTCGGCTTTTCGTAGGCGTCGACGATCTTCGCAACGAGATCACGACGCACGATATCCTGGGCCGCGAACCGCACGATCGAAATATCATCGACGTTCGCCAGCAGATCGACAGCCTCGACGAGCCCCGATTTCGTCCCGAACGGAAGGTCGATCTGCGACGGGTCGCCGGTCACCACCATCTTCGAGCCTTCGCCGATACGGGTCAGGAACATCTTCATCTGCATGCTGGTCGTGTTCTGCGCTTCGTCGAGGATCACGAACGCATTGGAAAGTGTGCGGCCGCGCATGAACGCCAGCGGCGCGATTTCGACGACGCCCGTCTCGATGTCGCGCTCGACCTTTTCCGGCGGCAGAACGTCATAAAGCGCGTCGTAAAGCGGCCTGAGGTAGGGATCGACCTTGTCGCGCATGTCGCCCGGCAGGAAACCCAGCCGCTCACCGGCTTCGACGGCCGGTCGCGACAGGATGATGCGTTCGACGAGACCGCGTTCGAGACAATGCGCGGCAAACGCGACGGCGATGTACGTCTTGCCCGTGCCGGCCGGACCGAGACCGAAAACAAGGTCCTTCTTGTCGATCGCCCGGATGTAGGTGCTTTGCGTCGGCGTCCGCGCCTTGACGACTTTGCGCCGCGTCGCAACCTGCGCCTGCCCGTCGCTCGCAGTGTCTTCAGACCGGGAATGGCGGATCAAGCCGTCGATGTCGCCGGCTCCGACCGTCTCGCCCTTGCCGATGCGCGCATAGAGCTTTTCCAGAACGCCGCGGGCAATGTCACAGGAATTTGCGGCGCCCGTCAGGATCACGACATTTCCGTGCGCATGCGCGTTGATGCCCAGGCGGTCTTCGATGAGTGCGAGATGGCTGTCGTATTCGCCGAGCAACTGCGTCAGCAGGCGGTTGTCTTCAAAGGGTACGACGACGCGAGCGGTGTCTTGTTCCGGCTTGTTGGGCCGTCTCGACGCTGGCGCGGACGCCCCGCGAAATGCTGCCAATCCCGACACTCCTTTTGACGATCAATCGAATCGACCAAGCCTGCCGACGTTACCACGCGCCGACGGCGACCGGCACAGGCTCCTGTGGTTAACCCACCACGTCGGAGCCCCGCATTATAGTCACATTATGCCGCCGAAATGACACCCGAAAGGCTCGACCGGCGTGTTTCATTGACCGCGACATTGGCCGTTTTCCCGACAAGGTCGCCCTCTCCGGCGGCATGAACAAGCTGGAGATAGGGCGTCCGCCCGACAAATTCACCAGCCTCCCGCCCCTTACGCTCGAACAGAACCGGCACGACTCCGCCGAGGCTCTGGGCGTTGAACGAAACCTGCTGCGCATCGAGCACCGCCTGCAAACGCAGCAGCCGTTCCGACTTGACCGTTTCATCGACCTGATCATCGTGCCCGGCGGCGGGCGTTCCGGGCCGTGCGCTGTATTTGAACGAGAACGCCTGGGCGAAGCCGACCGCCTCGATCAGCGCGATCGTGTCCCGGGCGTCCTGGTCCGTCTCACCCGGGAACCCGACGATGAAATCGCTCGACAGCGCGATGTCGGGACGCGCCTTGCGAACGCGCGCGATCAGATCGACATATTCGGCCGCCGTGTGTTTGCGGTTCATCTTCGCGAGAATGCGATCGGAGCCCGACTGCACCGGAAGATGCAGGAACGGCATCAGCTGCGGCACCTCCGCGTGCGCGGCAATCAGATCGTCGCTCATGTCGCGCGGATGGCTGGTCATGTAGCGAATGCGCGCGACGCCCTCGATAGCCGCCAGCGTTCCAATCAGATCCGCGAGGCTCGCCGTCCGTCCGCCAGCCCCTTCGCCGTGATAGGCGTTGACGTTCTGACCGAGGAGCACAAGCTCTTTTGCGCCTGCGCGGGCGAGTTCGCGCGCTTCCGCCTCGATTTTCGCGACGGATCGCGAATACTCCGAACCGCGCGTATAGGGCACCACGCAGAACGTGCAGAACTTATCGCAGCCTTCCTGAATAGTCAGAAACGCCGACGGCGACGAAACGCGTCGCGGCGCTTTCATGCGCGCGAACTTCTCGTCTCCCGGAAATTCCGTCTCGACGATATGCTTGCGATCGACCGTTGTGCGCGTGATGAGTTCGGGCAACCGGTGATAGCTCTGCGGCCCGATCACGAGATCGACGGCCGGCTGCCGCGCCGTGATCTCCGCCCCCTCGGCCTGCGCCACGCAACCCGCCACCGCGATCACGGTGTTCTTGCCGTCCTTGGCGCGCGCAGTTTTCACGTCGCGAATACGGCCGAGTTCGGAATAGACCTTCTCCGCCGCCTTTTCGCGAATATGGCAGGTATTGAGAATGACGAGATCGGCGCCGTCGACGTCGGACGTTTCGCGATACCCGTCGCGCACCAGCGCTTCCGCCATGCGTTCGCTGTCATAGACGTTCATCTGACAGCCGAAGGTCTTCAGAAAGTAGGTTTTGCGTTCAGGACGGTTCACGTCGTCAGATCAGCCGGAAAAAGGTTGCAACAAAAACATTTTGAAGAACGCGCATAGCACAAAAGCGGCCGCTCATGTCCATTTGTCGCTTTTTCGCACCGGCACCGTCAGCTTGGCGCGCCGGGCCTCATCCGATGGCTCGACCGGCGTCAAATCGCCGTCCTCCCTGCCACGCAGAATAGACAGAACGTCGCGACGCACGGCGCGTTCGCTTTTCAGCGCCAGATCCTTGCGATCCTTGAATTCAGAAAGCGGCACCGGCGGCCCGACCTTGATGGTGACCGTAATGGCCCCCGACTTCAAAACCCCCCACGCGTGCGACGTCATTTCCATGTCGCCGTACCAGCCGAGACGCGGCCGGTCGGCGCGCGTAACCGGAATCCCGTGAATGTGCGTGTAGACGACCGCCGCGGTCTGCACGACGACCTGATCCGCGGCTGGCATTCCCTGGCCCGCGACGGCGCCGAACAGCGAGGTCTTGAACGGCAGCACGCGATTGCCGTCGCTCGACGTTCCTTCCGCGAACAGCACGATCGTGTCGCCCTGCTGCAGCCGCGTCGTGATCGCGTTCGCCGCATCGCCCGCCGCCAGCCGCTTCGTCCGGTCGACAAAGACCGAGCGCTGCAACCGCGCCAGCGCGGAGACGAACGGCCATCCTCCGACCTCGAGTTTCGCAACAAACGAGACGGGCGCCAGCGCCGAAAGCACGGGAATGTCGAGCCACGAGGTGTGATTACAGACGAGCAGAACCGGCGCGCCCTTCGCGACGCTTCCCTCGATGTTCAGTTTAACGCCGAGAAGCCGGCACACCTGCCGGTGATACCAGTGCGGAAAGCGCCGTGCCGCCCTGTCGGACACCCTGAGCAGAAGCGCCTGCACCGGCATCAACGGCACCGTCAGCCCAAAAAATGCGGTGAGCACGGCAGAGGCGCGAAGCGATCCCGTTGCCATCGGCGTCACTCGGCCTTGCGGCCTGCCGCTTTCTTTTTCGCCAACGGCACGCCGTAAAGCTCGAGGCGATGTCCGACGAGCTCGAACCCAAGCTCCCGCGCCACGCGCTCCTGCAAAGCCTCGATATCGGCGTTCGAGAATTCGATCACCTGCCCGGTCTCGACATTGAGCAGATGGTCATGGTGGTTGCCCATCGTCGCTTCGTAGCGGCCGCGTCCGTGTCCGAAATCGTGCCGCTCAAGGATGCCCTTCGCCGAGAAAAGTTTCAGCGTCCGGTAGACGGTCGAAAGCGAAATACGCGGATCGACCGCGTGTGCGCGCCGATGCACTTCCTCGACGTCGGGATGATCGGTCGCCGACGAAAGCACCTGCGCGATGACACGGCGCTGTCCCGTCATGCGCAGGCCGTACTCGGCGCAGCGGGATTCAATGGGCGTAAGGCTTTTCGCGCGTCTCGCGGACATGGCATCCGGCATCGAATTGAGGCGGCTCTCAGTCTGAACCTGAATCGCTGGGACTGGATCGCGTTATAGGCAGCAGCGGGGTGCCGCGTCTATATGGGGCGTTCCGTCCACTTTCGCTAAAGCGTCCAGGCCAGCGTCAGCGCATCGACGGGCTCGGCGCCCACGCGCTGATAATATCGCTTGCGCCGCCCGACCTCGACGAATCCGAGCTTATGATAGAGCGCCCGTGCGGCTTCGTTGTCCTCGGCAACATCGAGAAAAATCCGCTTTGCATCGCCCCGGCGCGCCGCACGCGCCAGACCTTCAAGCAATCCGGCCGCGACGCCCGCGCGCTGCCAGTTTGGCGAAACGCCAATCGAAAGGATTTCCGCTTCGTCGGCCGCGAGTTGGCCGATGACGAACCCGATGACGGCTTTCGGCGAGCCGGCAACGGCAATCAGCGACGTCGCAGCCGGATGTTCCAGCAGCCCCTTGATCGCGGCCGCATCCCACGGCGGATCGAAAAGTTTGACATGCAGCGCCGCGATCTCTTCGGCGCGTTCCGGTGCGGCCCAAAGCATGCTGGCGTGTTTGACGTTGCGGAACGGCGTGACGTTGGAGCTCATGCTCCGGCTCCGACGAACGGACTTGGCGCCGGCGGTTTCGCGTCGGGCGGGCGTAGGTAAAGCGGGCTGACCGTCGCGGACGTCGGCAATTCGGCGGCCATGAACAGCACGTCGAACGCGTCGGGCAAAAGCCCCGGAAGGATCGCGGTCGCTTCGACGCCCAATCCGCGCACCGCCTCGGCCAGCGCTTCCGCCCCCGACCCTGCGATGACGATGGGCGATGACCCGAGCATCCGCGCGGCATCTGCAATTACCGCGCATCGCGGGCCGCCGACGCTTTGCAACGAATGCCGGTCAAAAACCTCGAAATAGACTTCGTCGCGCCGGGCATCGGTCGCGATCGCGACATGACGCGTCTGCGCCGCTGGGATGAAAGAACTCATCGCCATCAAGCGCAGGCTGGAAATCGCAACGATCTCGGCTCCGGTCGCAAGCGCAAACGCGCGTGCCGCTGAAACGCAAATGCGGGTGCCGGTGAACGTCCCGGGTCCATACGTCACCGCGATGCGGTCGAGCGCGTTGAACTCCAGGTTCGCCTCGGCCATGACGGCCTGCACCATCGGAAGAAAATGTTCCGCATGCCCCTTTTGCATCGGCTCGAATGCAAAAGAAATGGCTGGGGTAAGGGTCCTGAGCCCTCTCCCGGCAGCCACCGAGCACGCGTCAAAACATGTGTCGAGCGAAAGAATATTCATCCTTAGGCAGACTATAGGATCCTGGCGATTTCGTCGAAATTAAATCTTGGAGAGCGTGGATAAACGCCGGCCGGATCGCCGTAACCAAGATTACAAAGAAAATTCGACCTTATATCCGTTCCAGAGAAAAACTCGGCATCCACACCCGCAGTGTTGAAACCCGACATCGGGCCGCAATCGAGGCCCAGCGCACGCGCCGCCAGAATAAAATAGCCGCCTTGCAACGTGCCGTTGCGAAAGGCCGTCGTATCCGCGTGCTCTTTCTTTCCGGCAAACCAGCTTTTGGCGTCCGCGGGCGGATAAAGCCGCGGCAGATACTCATAGAACTTGAGGTCGTAGGCGATAATGGCCGTCGCAGGCGCCGCCATCGTTTTCGCGACGTTGCCTTCGCTGAGATGCGGCTTCAAGCGCTCTTTCGCGTCTTTCGATTTGACGAAAACAATTCGAACCGGCGAGCAATTGGCGCTCGTCGGCCCCCATTTCATATGATCGACAATTCGCGCCAGGAGTTCGTCCGGCACTTCGCGCGGTTGCCATTTATTGTTCGTACGCGCCTTGTCGAACAATTGATCGAGCACCGCGCTGTCGAGGGGTTGTGCCATTCGATCCTCGTTATTTCCAATGCAGATATAAAGAACCCCGCCGAAGCGGGGCACTGATGAATCTTTTTCGGCTCTAAACCGATTGCACCGAAGCGACCTCGGGACAGAAGTGCTTGAGCAGATTCTCGATCCCGTTGCGAAGCGTCGCCGTCGAACTCGGACATCCCGAGCACGCGCCACGCATATGCAGGTAGACGACGCCGTCGCGGAATCCCGAGAAGGTGATGTCGCCGCCATCTTGCGCCACGGCCGGACGCACGCGCGTCTCGAGCAGCTCCTTGATGGTCGCGACGGTCGCCTCGTCTTCCGGATCGTAATTCTCCGCCGCCTCATCGTTGGAGTCTTCCTCGTCGCTCATCGGAGCGCCGGACATGTAGTGTTCCATGATGGCGCCGAGCACCATTGGCTTCAGGTGCTGCCAATCGACGTTGCCTTTGGTCACCGAAATGAAGTCGGAGCCGAGGAACACGCCGTCCACGCCATCGATCGCGAACAGCCGGGTCGCGAGCGGCGAGGCTGCTGCATCCGTCCGGGTGCGAAAATCGGCAGTCCCTCCGGCAAGCACGTCCCTGCCCGGAATGAACTTCAAGGTCGCCGGATTAGGCGTAGCTTCGGTCTGAATGAACATGGCATCTCGCTTGGGTTCGGCTCACGACTGCAGGATAGCAGCATCCGGCACATCGTCCGTTAGAATTCCTCTAATATAGGAAGGCCGAAAGCGCTGTCGAGCGCGGCTGTTTGGCCTTGCCTCGGGACGATTTTAAGCCAACGCCTTGATCTCGGCGAGGGAAAGTTGCCCCGGCACGACCGTAACCGGCACAGGAAACCCGCCCGCGGCCCGCCCTGCCGCCAGAGAAGCGACAAGTGGTCCCGGCCCTTTGGCATCAAGGGACGCCGCGAGAACCAGAACCGCGATGTCCTCGTCCTCGGCAATAGCGTTGACCACCTCTTCCGCGAGGCGCCCCTCGCGAATCACATCCTCGATTTCGACACCGTCGAACCCCGCGAGCGACAGCTTTCTGCGAAAAAGACGAAACAGCGCCTTGGCCTTCGTCGTCTCTTCTTCGAGTTGCACCTGCCGCATTCCGGACCAGTGCAGCAGCTCTCCCGGCTCGATCACGTACAGCATGACGATAGACCCGAACGAGCGCTGCATGCGGCTCGCCGCATAATAAAGCGCGCTCTCAACTTCCTGGCTCTCGTCAACGACGATCAGGAACTTGCGACGATGGCCTTCTTCGAAAGAGCGGCGTGGTTTCATCCTCAGATGCTGCCACTCCTTCCGCTTCGCCGCAACGTCGCGCTCAGCGCACCTCCGCCGGGCGTCAGCTACGGATGAAGCCGACGATATCCTTGACCTTGGCCATCACCGGCTCGGTCACGGCACGCGCCCGCGCCGAGCCGTCGGCCAGAATGCGGTCGATCTCGGCGGGATCGCCCATCAGCGTCTGAGCCTCCGCCCCGATACGGCCGACTTTCTCCGTCGCGACTTCGGCGAGAGCCTTTTTGAAGGACGAGAATTGCTGGCCGCCGTAATCTTTCAGAACGTCGGCCACCGGCTGGCCACTGAGCGCCGCATAGATGCCGACCAGATTTTCCGCCTCGGGGCGTCCTTCGAAACCTTTTTCATCGCTCGGCAGCGGTTCCGGATCGGTCTTCGCCTTCTGGATCTTTTTCGCGATCGTATCCGCGTCGTCGGTCATGTTGATCCGCGACAGGTCCGACGGATCGGACTTCGACATCTTCTTCGTGCCGTCGCGCAGGCTCATGACCCGCGTCGCCGGTCCCGTGATGACAGGCTCGGGCAGTGGAAAGAAAATGCCGTCCTCGAAGCCCGCCGCAACGATCTCCTTGTTGAAGTCGTTGTTGAACTTCTGCGCGATGTCGCGAGCCAGCTCGAGATGCTGCTTCTGGTCTTCGCCAACCGGCACATGCGTCGCGCGATACGCCAGAATATCCGCCGCCATCAGGTTCGGATAGGCGTAAAGCCCGACGGAAGCCTGTTCCTTATCCTTGCCCGCCTTCTCCTTGAACTGCGTCATGCGATTGAGCCAGCCGAGCCGCGCCACGCAATTGAAGATCCAGGCAAGCTCCGCGTGCGCACTGACCTGCGATTGATTGAACAGAATGCTCTTCTTCGGATCGAGTCCGGCGGCGATATACGTTGCCGTCACCTGCCGGATCGCGTGCCGCAACTCGGCCGGGTCCTGCCAAACCGTGATCGCATGCAGATCGACGACGCAGTAGATGCAGCTGTGCGTCTTCTGCATCTCGATCCAGTTGACCATCGCGCCGAGATAGTTGCCGAGGTGCAGGCTTCCGGTCGGTTGCATACCGGAAAAAACGAGCGGCGCGATTTTCATGGGAATTACCGTGTTGTGAGGATCGGGCCGCGTTATCGCGTGCTGAGCGCCCGGAGGCAAGCCTGCTCTCAAGCTTTGCCGCCGCGCCCCACGAAGGCTCCGAGCTGACGAAGCGACATGACGCCGAAAGCCAGGATTAAGAGGCCGAAAACCGCAACTCCCACGCCGATCTCGACTGCCAGCGCTAGCGTCTTTTCAAGAAACCGGGCCTCGGCTCCGAGATATGGCGCCAGCATGGAGCTCGTCGCCAGCAACGCCACGACCATCGCGACGCTGGCAACGATGATCAGCGGAAAATTCCTGCGAAGTCTCGCATCGGCGATGAAATCGTTATGTTTACGAAGCTTCGCCCAAAGCAGATAGGCGTTGAGCCAGCCGCCGAGCGTCGTCGCGATGGCGATGCCGAGCTGAGGCATCATGCCAAGTTCCCGCAACACGAAAAACAGCACGATCGAGCCGATGGTGTTTGCGGTCAGGCTGATGACCGCAAAGCGCATCGGCGTCTTGGTATCCTCGCGCGCGAAATAAATCGGCGAGAAAACCTTGATCATCACGAACGCCGGCAAGCCGAGCGCGAACATCCCGAGCACCGACGCCGTCGTCGCCGTATCCTCGGCGTGAAACGCTCCGCGCTCGAACAGCACGCGGACGATATCGTGCGGGATCGCGGCGAGCGCCAGCGTGGCGGGCACCGTCAGCAGCATCGCGAATTCGAGCGAGCGGTTTTGGCTGTCCATAACAGCTGCCGTATTGCCCGCTCTGAGTTGCCGCGCCACGTCCGGCAGCAGCACAATGCCGACGGCAATGCCGACAATCGACAGCGGCAATTCATAGACGCGATCGGCATAATAGAGTTGCGACACCGCGCCGGGCTCGAGCGATGCGATGATGGTTCCGATCGCGATGTTGATCTGCGTCACGCCGCCCGAAATGACGCCTGGAATCCCAAGCTTCACGAGCCTGCGCATATCGTTCGTCATGCGCGGCCACCTGAGACCGAGCGACATTCCGGCGTTACGCATGCCCCACATCAGCAGCGCGAGCTGCAGGAAACCCGCGACGAAAACCGCCCAGGCTTGGATGATGCCGGCTTCCGGCTCGCGCTTATACCCAAGCCAAAGCGAGAGCAGGGTCGCAACCGCCATGACCAGATTGAGCACGACGGACACCGCGGCGCTCTCGAAGAAACGCCCGACCGAATTTAATGCTCCCGACATCAGCGCGACGAGCGACATGCACAGGAGATACGGCATCGTGATGCGCGTCAGCACGACCGAGAGTTCGAACTTGTCCGGCGTCGCATCGAAGCCGGGCGCAAGCCCGTACATCAGAAACGGCATGGTCAATTCCGCGAAGATCGTCACGATCAGCAGAATGAACAGCAATCCGGCCATCGCCTCTTCGGCGAACGTACGAGCGGCCTCCGGCCCTTCGCCTTCAAGCTTCTTTGCAAAGATCGGAACGAACGCTGAATTGAACGCGCCTTCGCCGAACAGCCGCCGGAAGAGGTTCGGAAAGCGGAAGGCGACGACGAACGCGTCGGCCACCCAGCCGGAGCCGAGCGTCGCGGCAATGAGAATGTCGCGCACGAAGCCGAACACGCGGCTGAGCAGCGTCCATCCCCCGACGGTAGCGAACGACCTGTAAAGCTTCATGGCCGAAGCCGCGTATAGAGGTTCGATCCCGTATGCAAGCGCAAGTCCTTCCCCCACGGCCGCGGACCGGCCCGCCCGCCACTCGTTCGTTCGAACGGAGCCCGCCCGGCCCGGTTTCTCTACAGCGGACGCTTCCCCATGTCAGCTGTGGGCGAGCCGCTCCGGCGCGACAGAAGCGTCATTGTCCAGCATGATCGACTGGAGCCTATCTCGTATTGTCCGCTGCCTGGCTTCGCTGACGATCTGCTTTCCGGTGAGATCGGTGACATAGAACACGTCGACAGCTTTTTCGCCGAACGTCGTGACATGCGCCGAGGCGATGTCCAGCGACAGATCGGACAGCGCCGACGTCAGCTCATAGAGAAGCCCGGGGCGGTCGCGCCCCGAAACTTCAATGACGGTCAACCTGCCCGACAGCTCATTATTGATGATGACCTCCGGCTCGACCGCGAAGGCCTCGACGCTGCGCGCGTTCGCTCTGCGGCGCTCGAGAAGCACCGGCAATTTCTCCTTGCCTTCGAGCAACCGCTCGATCGTATCGGAAATCCGCTTCGCGCGGCGAAGCTCGTCCGCATCGTCGTCGAACTCGCGATTGAGAAGAAACGTATCGAGCGCATACCCGTCACGCGTCGTCGTGATGTGCGCGCCCGCGATATTTGCGCCCGACGCGGCACACGCACCCGCGAAGAGCGCGAGCAGCCGCGCGTGGTTGGGTGCGAAAACAGTCAGCTCCGTGATCGCCGCGAACGCATCAGTCTTGACCGACGTCGTGAGCTTGGTACGCGACTTGATCGCGTCGCGCACGACATGCGCGTGCGCAACTTGCGTCGCCGTATCGGTACGCAGCCAATAATTCGGATAGCTGCGCGCGATGAAATCATCGACATCGCTTTTGGGCCAGTCCGCGAGCGCTTCACGCAACGCCACAAGCGCGGCATCGATACGCTGGCCACGCGGAATTTGCGTATGCCCGCCCGCAACCAGCGGCTCGGTCTCGTGATAGAGCGTGCGCAGCAACTGTCCCTTCCAACCGTTCCAAACGCCCGGGCCGACGGCCATGATGTCGGCGCTGGTGAGCACGAGTAGCAGCTTCAAACGCTCGGGACTCTGCACGATGTTTGCGAACGCGCGGATGGTGTCGGGATCGGACACATCTCGCGAATGTGCGAAGTTGCTCATCGTCAGATGCTCTTCGATGAGCCACGCGACAAGTTCCGTTTCGGCCGCCGTCAATCCAAGACGCGGGCAGACTTTGCGCGCGATCCGCGCACCAACGATCGAATGCGACTCCTTTCGACCCTTGCCGATGTCGTGTAGAAACGCGGCAACGAGCAAAGCTCGCCGGTTCTTGATCGACCGGAACACCGACGTCGACAACGGCAGTTCTGCCGCCAGGTCTCCGCGCTCGATCGCCGTGACATTGCCGAGCGTCCGGAGCAGATGCTCATCGACCGTATAGTGATGATACATATTGAACTGCATCATCGCGACGATGCGGCCGAACTCGGGAAGAAACCGCGCCAGCACGCCAGCTTCGTTCATGTGCCGCAGCGAGGCTTCAGGATTACCCTTCGCTGTCAGGAGCGAAAGAAAAATGTGGTTCGCTTCCGGATCGGCGCGCAGCTTGTCATCGATGAGCCGGAGCGAGCTTCGCAGCAATCGGATGGCGCTCGGATGAAGATAAATCCCCATGCTCGCCGCTTGCGCGAAGAAGCGGATGAGATTGACCGGATCGCGCGCGAAGACATCGGCGTCCGCCACGTTCAATCGGTCGTTGTCGACCCGAAAATCAGTCCGCTGACGAATCTCGCGGCGCGTCTTCCAGTTGAGCGGATTGAAAAGCGTTTTATAGGTCGGCGCCGACTTCAGCTGCTGCATTTCGAGCGCGCCGCAGAGGATCGTCGTCAAATCCCCGACATCCTTTGCAACGAGAAAATAGTGCTTCATGAAACGCTCGACGGCGCGCATCCCGCCGCGGTCGGTGTAGCCAAGACTTTGCGCCATGGCCGGCTGCACCGAAAACGAGAGAACTTCTTCCGGCCGCCCCGTCATGAAATGCAGAAAGCACCGCACGCGCCAAAGAAAATCCTCGCATCGGCGGAACGTCTGGACTTCCTCCGGCGTAAAAATACCCGCTTCAACGGCGGCCGAACCGACGTCCTGGGCAAAAATATATTTCGACAGCCATTGCAGCGTATGGAGATCGCGCAGCCCGCCTTTGCCATCTTTGATGTTCGGCTCGACCTTATAGCGGCTCTCCCACGAACGTCGCATGCGCTGATCGCGCTCGGCCATCTTGGCGTCGATGAATTGCCGCGCTGTCCCATTGATGACCTCGGCGCGAAATCTGCTCTCGAATTCCGCGAACAGCTGCTTGTCGCCGAGGATCAAGCGGGAATCGAGAAGCGAGGTGCGGATAGTGATATCGGAGTAACCGAGCTTGAGACACTGATCGACGGTGCGCGTCGCATGCCCGACTTTGAAGCCCAGATCCCAGAGCAGATAGAGCATGTATTCCGCAACGCTCTCGCCCCAGGGCGTCTGCTTGTAGGGCAGCAGGAACAGAAGATCGATGTCCGATCCCGGTGCGAGCAGGCCGCGCCCATAGCCGCCGGTCGCAACGATGGCCATGCGTTCCGCGTCCGACGGATTGGTCGCCCGATAGACGTGGACAACGGTGTAATCGTAGATCAACCGGATCAGCTCGTCTTGAAATTGGCAGAGCCCGACAGCGCACCGCCGCCCGTTGCCATCGACTTCAAGCGCCGTCCGCGCCGACTCGCGTCCGACCTTCACCAGACGTTTGAGGCTTTCGATGACCTTGGGACGCGCTTCGACCGCCGACGTGCTGGAGTTAAAATGTTTCGTCAGCTCGTGACGCGCCGCGACCCCGTCGAAATAGGGCGGAGGAATGAGCCTGGTCAGCGTCTCTTCGTTCAAGACTTCGTCTTCTTTTCGGTTTCGGCCAGCGCCTTCAATTCATAGATTTTCTCGAGCGCCGCTTTGGGCGACAGCTCGTCAGGATGCATGGCCCGCAGCATCTTTTCAACGGCGGAAGGTGCCCGCTCGTTAAGGCCGCTTTTGGGGCGCACGGCCGAAAAAAGCGGCAGATCCTCAAGCCCATCGTCACCGGCGCGCGGCCGGCGGTCCGCCTTCTCGAGTCGATCGAGGACTTCCCGCGCCCGGACGACGACGTCATGAGGCAACCCGGCCAGCTTGGCGACCTGAATGCCATAAGATCGATCCGCCGCACCGGCTTTAACCTTATGCAGAAAGACGATCGTATCGCGCCATTCGGTGACGTCCATCGTCACGTTGGCGATACCGTTAAGTTTGCGCGCCAGAGCCGTCAGCTCGTGATAGTGAGTCGCAAACAATGCGCGCGCTTTCGTGACGCCGTGCAGATATTCGACCGTCGCCCACGCAATCGACAATCCATCGAACGTCGCGGTTCCACGCCCGATCTCATCGAGGATGACGAGCGAGCGCTCGCTCGCCTGATTGAGGATCGCCGCCGTCTCGACCATCTCCACCATGAACGTCGAGCGCCCGCGCGCCAGATCGTCGGAAGCTCCGACGCGCGAAAACAGCCTGTCGACGACGCCGATGTGCGCTGATCGGGCTGGAACGTAAGACCCCATCTGCGCCATCACCGTGATCAGCGCGTTCTGCCGGAGAAACGTCGACTTACCCGCCATATTCGGTCCCGTGACGAGCCAGATGCGCGCATCGGGAGCAGCCTCTGCGTCTGACGGCGTTTCGCGCGCCGCGCCACCAAGAACGCAATCGTTTTCGATGAACGCCGGCGCCCCGCTTTTGGCCAGCGCTTGCTGCACCACGGGATGACGGCCGCCCCTGATCTCGAAGGCCATGCTCGCGTCGATCTGAGGCCGGGCATAATCCTGTTCGAGCGCAAGTTGCGCCAGCGCCGCGAAGACATCGAGTTCAGCAAGCGCCGCCGCGGCTGCCCCCAAATCCGCCGCCGCCGCGCCGATACTCCCGGCGAGATCCACGAAGATTTCCTGCTCGAGATTGAGCGCACGCTCGCTTGCCGACGCGATCATCCCTTCCGTTTCAAGAAGCTCGGCCGTCGCGAAACGCACCGCGTTCGCCATCGTTTGCCGATGCCGGAATCTGTCGCTCAGCGGCGGCGAGAGAAGCGGCTTCGCGTTGAGCTGCGTCACCTCGATGAAAAAACCGAGGATGTTATTGTGGCGAACACGAAGCGTCTTGACGCCGGTTTCCTTGATGTAGCGCGCTTCGTGCTCGGCCATGACTTTGCGGCTGTCGTCGCGCAACGCACGCGCTGCGTCGAGGTCGCTACTAAATCCGGGACGCACGAAAGCCCCATCGCGGCGAAGCAATGGCGGCTCATCGACGAGCGCCGTGCCCAGCGCCTTGATAAGATCATCAGGAACCTGCGCCAGCCGCACGCAAACGGACTTGAGGTTCGCCGGCAAACCGAGCGGCTGCGCCGACTGCTGAAGCAGCGATACCGCGCGCCGCGCGACATCGATCGCGTCCCGCACGGCCGCAAGATCGCGCGGTCCGCCGCGTCCGAACCCAAGACGTGGCAACGCACGCGCCAGATCGGGCGCCGAACGGAGCGTGGCGCGGAGTTCGTCCAGAAGACGGCGGTTGTCAAGCAGACACGCGACGGCATCGAGCCGCGCCTCGATCGCAGCCGGATCGGTCAAGGGACTGGACAAGCGCGCTTGAAGCTCGCGCGATCCGGCTCCGGTCACCGTGCGATCCATGGCGGCGAGCAGCGTCGAGGACTTCTCCCCCGATGCCGCCCGGACGAGTTCGAGACTGGCCCGGCTTGCTGCGTCGATGAACAGCCGCGCCCCCGCCGTTTTACGCGGCGGGTTGATGAGTGGTTTCCGCCCCATCTGCGTGAGATCGACGTATTTCAGAACCGCCGCGATCGCCGCCAGCTCGGAAGCCGAGAAGGCTCCGAAGGCCGAAAGATCCGCGACGCCGAGACACGCCTTGAGATCGCGTCCGCCCGCGCCGGAGTTAAAATAGGCATCCGGGATTGGGGTCACCTTGCCGCCCGCATAGTCAACCGCGCGAACGAAATTCTGATCGCCGAGCAAGCCGTCCGCGACGATGACCTCGCTCGGCGCCAGCCGGATCAGTTCTCCGATGAGATCGGAGCCAGCAACGTCGCCGACCTCGAACTCGCCCGTCGAAATGTCGAGCGAAGCAAGAGCGAGGCGCGCCTCGGCGTCGGTCGTTCCGATCTCGTGCGGCGTTTCGCAATAGACGGCCGTCAGATAGTTGCGCGCCTTGGCGTCGAGAAGGGCCTCTTCCGTCACCGTGCCCGGCGTGACCAGGCGAACGACGTCGCGCTTGACGACGGCCTTGGCGCCGCGCTTGCGCGCCTCCGCCGGATCTTCGAGCTGCTCGCAAACGGCGACGCGATACCCCTTCCGGATGAGCCGCTGCAGGTACTCGTCGGCGCGATGCACGGGCACGCCGCACATCGGAATGTCCTGGCCCTGATGCTTGCCGCGCTTCGTCAGAACGATGGACAACGCTTCCGATGCGGCGACCGCATCCTCGAAAAACAGCTCGTAGAAATCGCCCATGCGATACCAGAGCAGACTGTTCGGGTTGGCAGCCTTGATCTCAAGATATTGCGCCATCGACGGCGTCGCGTCGGTGATCGCGGCTGCGCGCTCGGCGCCCGCGTTCGCGCCAGCCTCCGTCGGAGCTGGCGGCGCGTCCGGTTCAACGTGCCGGTTCCGGCGTTGCACGTCGTGTTTCGACATTCAGAAGATCGTTCCGGTTAGCCCCAGCGGCCCCCGGACAAATATCCCATAATCCGGAGAGACCCAGCGCTATGCATAGGTTGCGGCAGCTTGGACGGCAACCGGCTGGGCATCCGCTATCCAGAGCCACGTTGCCAATGCTCCGGACGCGCCGAGCCTGCTTGGGGCTCTGCAACGGGACAATTCACGTCAAACGGCGAGTGTTGCCGATTTGCGCGACCGGTCTGCGAATTTCGCGGCTCACCTCAATCAGGCGTCGGCGGCAATCCGGCTCTTGGTCTCCGCCGGCGTTCCGTAGTGCTCGAAATACCGTGGATCAATATTTGCGACCGGCATGATGATCATGACGTCCGTCGTACCGAATTGCCGGTCGATGACCGCACCGTCTCCGACATACGCGCCGAGGCGCAGATAGGCTTTGATCAATGGCGGCATGGCTCGCAGCGCGGCCTTCATATCGATGGAGCCTGCGGGCACGCGATCCATGGGAACATAAAGCTCGTCGCGCGCCCGGCAGCGCCATTCCTTTGGCGCCAGAGCGTGGTGGTGCAGATAGCTGAGCGCCACGTCGTGCTCTTTGAGGTCGATACCCTCGAAGCTCGCACATCCGATCATCACGTCGATGTGGTTTTCCCGCACATACGTCCACAGGCCGTGCCAGAGAAGCTCGACGGAACGTTTGCTGCGATAGGGCGCAAGCACGCACGATCTGCCCAGCTCCATGAAGCGGTGCGTCCGTGACTTAGCGTTGAGAAGCGCGGAAATCTCGTACTCGCTCGCCGAATAGAACCCGGGTCCGCGCTCGGCGACCTCCTGGCGAAGAATGCGGTATGTGCCGACGACCTTCGGGCGCTCCGGTCGACCGCTCCGCGCTGGCTTTGTCTGGTCAAGATCGACGACCAGTAAATGATCGCAGATGGCATCGTAAGCGTCTTCATCACGCCGGCGGAATTGCGCCAGCCGCGATGGCGTCGCCGACATCTCTTCGTAAAAGACCTGATAGCGGAGCCGCTGAGCCAGCTTGATTTCGGACCACGTCCGCGCCAGCCGAACCTCGAGATTTCCTACGCGGCCGTAAATCTTAGGCTCGATGCTGCGAGAAAAAACCTTGAAGCCCCGCGACGAGCTTTTCAGCGCATCAAGGGCTCCGAGTCCCGCCAGAAACTTTACCGGCAATCCTGCGCGCCGCTTCTCGCGGGCCGCAATAGGCTGCCACATCGCACACCTTCCTCACCTGACTCCCCCTGCCGGAGCTAGCATGATTCCGTGACAGTTTTGAGATTTTTAACGCGCGGACTAGGCCGCAGGTGACGCAGTTTTTGCCCGTTGCGGCATCCAGCGCAACAGCACCTCGTGCAGCTGCTGGGCTTCGAACGGTTTCGCAAGATAGTCGTCCATTCCGGCCGTATAGCAGCGCTCGCGGTCTTCCGCGAAAGCGTTGGCCGTGAGCGCGACGATGGGCGGGCAAATGAGCCCGGAATTCCTGCGCTCGTCAAAAAGCTTCTTGATCGCCTTCGCTGCCGTCAAACCGTCGACGACGGGCATCAAAACATCCATCAGAATGAGATCGAATGCAGGTTGACGATTCTGCAGCGTCTCACGCGCGGCCGCAATCGCAAGGCGGCCGTCTCCAACGATGGTCGAAGTCCCGCCGGCTCGCGCGACGATCTTGCGGGCAAGCAGCGCATTGATCGGATTGTCCTCGGCAATGAGAACATTGAAGCCGCCGCCGTTGCCGGCCGTTCCCATGTCCATTACGATGTCGGTTGCGACCCTGACCTCGGACGCGAAAGGAAGTCGCGAGACCGGCGCGACCGGGACATAGGAGTCCGGCCGCTCGGCGACATCGAAACGAAGAACCGCTGTGAACGAAGCACCTTGATCGGCATCCGATTCAGCGAGGATGTCGCCGCCCATCGCCTGCGCGAGGCGTTTCGAGATCGCAAGCCCGAGTCCCGTCCCCCCAGGTTGACGCGTCCTCGTCACGGCGCTCTGCTCGAACTCATCGAACAAGTGCGCAATGAACTCTGCCGGAACCCCAACGCCCGTATCAGTGACTTTGATCGCGACTGCGCAATCGCGGCCGGAGTCGCCGTTCTCCTCTAGGAGCGAGACACAGACACCGATGCCGCCCTTCTCGGTGAACTTGATGGCGTTCGACAGCAGGTTCAGGGCAATTTGACGAACGCGCATTTCATCGCCGAGCACCCACTCCGGCACGTCGCCCGTGACCGTCGAGGTAAACGACAAGCGCTTTGCCGCAGCGCTCGGCGCCAGAAGCTGCATCGCCTGCGCGACGCAGGTCTTGAGCGAGAACGCCTTATTCGCGAGATCGAGTTTGCCGGCCTCGATTTTTGAAAAATCGAGAATGTCGTCGATGAGATTGAGCAACGCCCGCGTGGAATCTTCGACGATGCGCGCACACGTCCGTTGCTCGGCATCGAGTGGCGTATCGCGCATAAGACTGATCATTCCGAGGATGCCGTTCATCGGCGTGCGGATCTCATGGCTCATGGACGCTAGGAAACGGGACTTGGCGCGGCTCGCCATTTCGGCCTGGTTGCGCGCTTCCTTCAGCTCGCGTTCGATCCCGCGCTCGACCGTAATATCGCGCCCGACGCCTTGAAATTCGACACTGCCATGTTCGCCCCTAATCTCCTGGAAATCCCAGGCGATCCAGCGTTTCCCTTTTTGCGTATGAACGAGTTGCGCGCCGCGGCAGTCATAAGCGGCAGCATCCGAATGATCATCCTCCGCAAGCACGGGCGGCTCGAACCTCGAGCCGAGTAGAGCGTCGCTGCGAACACCGAACGCTTCGCAAAATGCGCGGTTTGCAAAAACGAGGCGCCCGTCGGCCAAACGGCGGACGACGAAATCGCGTTGTACATCGAGAAGCTCACGATACTGCGACGCACGGTCCGCGAATTCCCAATGAGCATCCTTCGCATCTTCGAGAACTGCTGTTTCGTGATGACCCAGATCATCCGAACGGCGCATCGCGCCGCGATCCGTCGGGCCGGTTTGAAGCAAGCCCCATATTGAGCTGAGCGAAAGGAAAACAATCCCGGCAACGACAAGCGGCATCCCGGAATTGGGTATCAACAATTCGCGAGCCAAACCGCAGATCGCGGCAACGATACCCGCCGACGCCAATGCCTGCGCAACGCGCCGAGACTTCGCTAGACGCTGAACAAACGCGATCGCCCGGCGCGGCGGGCGCCAATCAAAAAATCTCGCCTGAATGAATTTTTGAAACAAAGCCGCTGCCCCTGGAATGCGGAGCCGGACAGTCGGCGATCATGTTTTATGGACTCTAAAGAGATTTGGTTAAGCGGCAAAAATGATCAAACTTTATGACCAATTTCTTAGAAATCGTAGCAGTCATCAGCATGCCGCCAAGCGCGATACATAATAATTCTAACGCTTTTTGAGGTCGTCATCAGTCAAGGCGCGCGCGGCATCCTCGATCATTAATGGAACGCCGTTCCGAATTGGAAAAGCGAGCCCAGCCGCCCTGCTGATCAACTCTCGCGCCGGCGCGTCATAGATCAACCGTGTTTTCGTCAGCGGACAGACGAGCAATTCGAGGAGTCTCGGATCGACCGCGCTCGCCTGTTCGTCTTCTCTTTCGATGTCCGAGACCACGTGCGACAACCTCGCGCGATTCTACCATGCCTTACTGCAGCGTCGAACCACTGCTCCCATTCGACGCCAAATCGATTTCCGCGAGCGCCACCAGCACCTCGGCGCGTGATTTCAAATCTTTCGCTTCAAGCAGCGCTTGTTTTTCTTCCGGTCCGTATGGGCACATGACCGACAGCGCGTTGATGAGAAATTCATTAGACGCGCGCTGGATCGTCGACCAGTCCGTCTTCAGACGGTTGACCTCGAGATAGATCTTCAGCACGCGCAGCAGGTTTTTCCGGTCGACGAGCTCTTCTCCGAGCCCTTCCGTCAAATCCTGCGCGAACCGGTCATAGCTGACGCTCATGATGCGATACGGTTTTTCCGTTTCGGCTTCGCCCACGCATTCGAACCGCGTGATACCGGTCAACGTGATGATCAGCCGGCCATCGTCGAGTTCCTGGTACGACGTTACCCGCCCCGCGCAACCGACGGAGCGTAATTTCGCTGCCTTGTCGAGCGGACTTTCCTGATCTTCGTCGTCCGCGAGGATCGGTTGCAGGATGCCGATGACACGCGCGCCCGACATCGCATCGTCGATCATTTCCAGATAGCGCGGCTCGAAGATATTGAGCGGCAAGGTTGCGCGTGGCAGCAGAATTGCGCCGCGCAGCGGAAATATGGGAATTCTGGCCGGCAAATCCGCCGGCCGCGCATAACGTTCAGTAAGCGTCAAATTCATCTCCGCAGGCACGCGTGCTCTCAACGAAACAAGATCGACGACAATCTGCGGCGTCCTTCGTTCACGAGCGGCTCTTTCGGACCCCAGGCATCGAAGAATTGCAAAAGTTGCTTGCGCGCCGCCTCATCGTTCCATTGGCTGTCCATCCTGACGAGATCAAGCAGAAGATCAAGGGCTTCGCCTCGTTCGCCGTTGGCCGCCAGCCCGACGGCAAGATCGTAACGGACTTGATGATCCTGGGGATTTCCTTCGAGTCGACGCTTCAGAGCCGAGAGATCGCCGGCTGTCGAACCTTTTTCCGCGAGCAGCACGGCGGCTTCGACGCTCCTGACGGCGGCCACGTCGCGCTTGTCGGGCGGCACCAGCGCCAACGTCTGCTTGGCGCGCGTGACATCGCCGCTGCGCAAATAGCAGGACGCGAGACCCGCTAGAGCCTCGGCATTGGTCCGATCCTCTTGCAGGACCGTCGCGAAGATCTCCGCCGCGCCTTGCAGATCACCTTGCTCCAGCAGGTCTTCAGCCGACTTCAACAGTTCGCCAAGACCGAGATCGGCATCGTCGGCGATCAGGCGATCGACGAACGCCTTGATGGCGCTTTCCGGCTGCGCGCCGACAAACCCGTCGATCGGCTGACCGTCGCGAAACGCCAGGACCGTCGGCAGCGACTGCACGCGAAGCTGCGCCGCAATCGCTTGGTTTTCATCGACGTTGACTTTCGCCAACCGGACTTTGCCGCTGTAGCTGCGCACGACTTTTTCGATCATCGGTGTCAGCTGTTTGCACGGGCCGCACCATGATGCCCAGAAATCGACGATCACGGGCGTCGACTTGGATGCGTCGATCACATCCGCCTTGAACGACGCCGTCGTCGTATCCTTGATGACGTCCCCGGCAGCAGCAGCTCCCGGGCCAGACTTTTTCGTGCCGAATTCCATGGATCTCAACTCCTCGCCGCAACGTCGGCGGCGGTCAGCGCCATGACGCGGGGCTCATGGCCAGTGGATCGAATGAACCGCAAAAGGTCCTCACACGCAATGTTGGTCGTCGCCGTATTCTCCAGCGGGTGACAGTTCATGCTGTCATGCGCCATCAGAGCCTCGTCGATGACCACATTCACACGCCCCTCTTCATCGTTTGCGACGGCGAATGCCGTCACCGATCCCGGCGTCACACCAAGCGTGCTCATCAGCAGCTCCGGCTTTCCGAACGAAAAACGCCCCATGCCCAAACGTTTGGCAAGCGCTTTGAGATCGACGCCCGTGGCGCTTTTTGCGATGACGAGGACAAGCCTGCCGCGCTCGTCTTTGAGAAACAGGTTCTTCGTGTGAGCCCCAGGCAACGCAATCTCGACCGTCTGGCTTTCGGCGACGGTGAACACGGCCGGGTGCTCGATCGTCGTCGTCTTGATACCAAGTTCACTGAGCCGGGCCAGCAGTTCGTCGCGGGTGAGAGGCATATCGGCATTCTTCCTTCGCTTTAAAGCCGTTAGCAGTCTCTCCCGGCGCCTGTCCTGCGGCGTGGTGGTCAGTCGCTTTCCGCCCCTTGCAATGGGTTGGCACTTGCGCCATAAGGCGTGTCTCTCGGCGCCGCAAGGTGTCGAGGTCATGGATTTGCGGGTGTAGCTCAGGGGTAGAGCACGACCTTGCCAAGGTCGGGGTCGAGGGTTCGAATCCCTTCGCCCGCTCCAGACTTTACAGGGACGCCCCACCCTGTTGCCAATGCCATAATCGCCGAAATTCGCGCTTGGAAACCGCTCCTGCGGCGCAGGAAATGCGTGCCCATTCCCCACTTTGCAGCCGCGCACCTTCTCACCGGACATTCTCGTCCGGGCCGTGCGAATTTCTCAGATCTGCTGCAACGCTCTCACACGTTCCGCAACCTTCGCCAGAAGAATGCGTTGCTCATGCATGAAGAGCCGTCGGCAATGCGAAACAGCGAACGCGGCTCGGAAACGCAGAGGTTCATATGAAGACATATGTAAGCGCACTGGCTGCGATCGGCGCAGCGTTATCGTTAGCAGCATTTGTTCCGGCGGCTGAAGCCGCGCAATTCGGCGGTCATGGCGGCGGCGGCGGTTTTTCCGGCATGCATGGCGGCGGCTTCAGAGGCGGAAATTTGGGCGGTGCCCGGATGGTCCGCAACTTCAGCGGTCCTCACGGCGGATGGCACGGCGGGCATGGCCACGGAGGGCGTGGCGGCCACTGGCGCGGCGGCTGGTACGGTTGGGGCCCGGGCATCTACCTGGGCGATCCATACTATTATGACGACGACTATTATGATTTCGACTATTCCGACTGCTATTGGCGCCACGGACGGCGTTACTGCAGCTACTAAACCGCAATTCAATATCGAAGTTGAGCGGGCTGGCTCCGGATTTAACCGTCCGGAGCCATTCTTGCGCTCTGGCAATCAAGACTATTTATCCTTGCAGTCCACGCAGGCCGCACCACGTCGCATCGAGAGGCAGCACATGACCAAGAGCACGATCGCGTTCGCCAGTTTGACTCTGGCATTGGCATGGCTCGCGCCCGCTGCAAACGCCAGCACGCTCCCTCACCCTCGCGCGCACCACTCCTATAAGCACCACCCACACACCGCGCATGCCGCGACCCGTCACAAACACGCCGCTCACAAGCGCAAAGGCTATTCGCGTCGCGGCCCGCTTCATGGGTATGGGTTCGGCTTCTCGACCTATGCCGGCGACCCATTTGCCAGAGATGATTATTTCGACGGCCGCCGCTGCCACTATTTGCATCGCCAGGATTTTTGCCGCGGGCCGAAATCGCTCGAATGGCTTCGCTGGTAATTTGCGGCTTTAAAAATACAGCTGCAATTCATTCACGTCGGAACAAGCATAAGTCGCCATACGAAAATGTAAGCGTATCGCGGATGCACCCGTCCCGCGAAAATACACTTTCTCACAAATCCGTATGGAGAAGCACGAAAACGCGCTCGTTATAGTTGCTCCCGGCGTCAAGGCGGCGCCGCCAATCGAGGAGACGACGTAATGAGGACGACATTGGGGATAGCAATTCTCGCTGTCACGATGGTGCTCGGTGCAGGATACGCCAGCGCCACCGTCAACGGAAACATCCACACTCTAAACCTGATCTCCAAACAGGCTTCGCCCACACAGGACGTGTATTGGCGCCGCAACTGGCATCATCGCCACCGTCATTGCTGGTGGAGACATGGCCGCCGCTTTTGCCGCTGGTCGTGACAGTCTGAGAAGTGCGGCGGTGTTCCTTCGCCGCACTTTCTTCTCTGCGCCGCAGAGGCGCCCACCTGAAGCCATACTCGATCTGCAAAATGCACCCGCAATGTCACAGAAGGGTGCATTCGATTGAAGCACATCATTCAGGTCATGCAGGCTGCGTTGGCATGTATGATTATGGTGGCCGCGGTTTTCAGTATTCCCGTATTCGCGACCGCCTTCCCGATACGCGTCGATGTATCGTTATCGCGCTGGAAGCAACTCATTCCAATTCATCCCCCCGCGAATAACAGGCTTCCAACTTAGCGCGATTTTGCCGGAATTGAAAAAGGCCGCATCGAAATGCGGCTTTGCCATCCGAGGCATCGCTTTGCAACCGACGGGGTACGCCGGAGGCGCATTAATCGTTGAAAGGCGGCGTCCCCTACGTTCCGTCACTTGAACGCAGTCCTGGAAGCTCATAGGAAAGGGCGGGCCGTAACGGCCTTGCGAAGCTCACTGCGTGCGCGCCCGCGAGGCGCCAGAACAGGACGACCCGCGTCATGACCGCCATCACCAGAAAGTTTGTCGTACGGCCGCTCGCGTTATTCGCGATCATCGGAGCTGCGCTCGCAATGGCCGGCTGTGGAATTAATACGATTCCAACATATGAGCAGCAGGCCAAGGCCAACTGGAGCGAGGTCCTGAACCAATATAAGCGCCGCAGCGACCTCATCCCCAATCTCGTCGAGTCCGTGAAAGGCTTCGCCGACCAGGAAAAGACGGTGCTCACCGAAGTCACCGAAGCGCGCAAGCAGGCGACGAACATACAAATTCCGCCCGACATCCTGACCAATCCGGACGCGATGAAAAAATTCCAGGATGCGCAATCGACGCTCGGCGGCGCGCTTGGGCGGCTGATGGCCGTCGTCGAACGCTATCCGGACATCAAGTCGGGACAGAACTTCCTGGCGCTGCAGAGTGAACTGGCTGGCACCGAAAACCGTATCGCCATCGCCCGCCGCGATTACATCGACGCCGTCCGCGCTTACAATACTGAGATCACCACCTTCCCCGGACGCCTCTGGAAAACCGCGCTTTATCCTTCGGCGAAGGAAATGGCGACATTCGATATCCCGGCCGAGGACCAGAAGGTGCCTAAGGTCGATTTCGGCAAGTCGTAACGGCTGCGGCTTGAACGCCTTGGCGGAGTCAATCCAATGACTGGCGCAGCAATCGCCGCTCGGTCCTTGATGTCACGTCGCGAGCCTTGGGCGAGCGTGCGCAACGCACTGCTGGCCCTGCTTGCGGCGTGCGCATTTATGATCGCCCCGGCTTACGCGGCGCCGAACTATCCGGACCTTTCCGGCCGCATCACTGATCAGGCCGGACTGCTCTCGCCGCAAGACAAGGCTGACCTCGAAAGCACTCTCGCCGAACTCGAGCAAACCTCGACCGACCAGATCGCCGTCGTCACGGTCAAATCGCTCGAGGGCTACGCGATCGAGGACTACGGCATCGGCCTCGCGCGCAAATGGGGCATCGGCCAGAAGGGCAAGGACAACGGCATTCTGCTGATCGTCGCGCCCAACGACCGCAAGGTCCGCATCGAGGTCGGCCGCCGCCTCGAACCCTTCATGACCGACACGATGGCGGCGCTCATCATCCAGAATGCCATCCTGCCTAAGTTCCGGCGCGGCGACTACGCGGGCGGCATCAAGGACGGCGTTCGCGACATCAGAACGGTCGTTCTCGGCGATCCCGAAGAGGTGAAGCGCCGGGCGCAAGGCGGACAGCCTCATCAGGACGACTCAGCGGAGATGTTCCAGCTGCTCGTTTTCCTGATGTTCGTCGCGTTTATCCTATGGATCAACTACAGGAACTCCCAGTCCATGCAGGCAGGCACGCCCGATGGACGGCGCCGGCGCGGCGGCATCGTCGTCATTCCCGGCGGCACGGGAAGCTGGGGCGGCGGAGGTGGCTGGTCCGGCGGCGACAGCGGAGGTGGCGGCTGGTCCGGTGGCGGCGGCAGCTTTGGCGGCGGCGGAGCATCGGGAAGCTGGTAACGATGACGGCGAAAACAACGGAACGATTGCGATCGATGGGCTTCATCAACAGCAAAGACGCCGAGCGGATCTCCCAGGCGATCACGAACGCCGAGCGCACAACGTCCGGCGAGATCGTCGCCGTCGTCGCGGATCAAAGCAGCCGTTACGAGCACATTCCGCTGATGTGGGCGGCGCTTCTGGCGCTAATCGTTCCCTGGCCGCTCATCTATTTCACCTGGATGAAGGTTCAGATCATTTTCCTCATCCAGCTGATCGTCTTTCTGGCGCTGTTCTTTCTCGCATGGCACCCGAAAATCCGGATGGCGCTCGTGCCGCGTTCGATCCTGCGCGCCAACACGCGCCGTCGCGCCGCCGAACAGTTCCTCGCGCAGAACCTTCACACGACGACCGGCCGCACGGGCGTCCTGATTTTCGTGTCGCTCGCCGAGCAGCGCGTCGACATCATCGCCGACAGCGGCATCGACGGGCGCGTCCCGAAAGGAACATGGCAATCGATCGTCGATGAATTCACGAGCGAGATCGGTGCCGGAAAAGCGACCGACGGCTTCGTCCACGCCATCGAGCGTATCGGCGCGCATCTGTCGGAGCATTTCCCGCCAGGTTCGATCGACCCGAACGAGCTTCCCGACCATCTGATCGTGCTTAGGGATTGACAGCCCAAATCTGCTGAGGCGCGCCGGGCACGCGCTCGCAAGCACCAACGAAGGGGAAATCCATGGCGACAGGCGATGTCGGCGAAGCCGCGAACGGAACATCGGCGGCAGCTCTTGAACCCGAACGCGCGCCGCCAAGAGCCCTCGTATCGTGGATGCTGTTCGACTGGGCGACGCAGCCGCACTACACGCTGGTGCAGACCTTCCTGTTCGCTCCCTATTTCGCCAATGCCATCGTCCAGAACCCAGTCTGCGGCACGCTGATCGCGGAAGGCAGCGAGAAGGCTGCCTGCGGACAGGCGCTCTGGGGCTACGCAGCTTCGGTCGCCGGCCTGCTGATCGCAATTCTGAGCCCGTTTCTCGGCGCGGCGGCGGACGGCCGCGGCGCGCGCAAGCCTTGGATGGGCGTGCTCTCGCTCGTCTTTCTCGCAGGATTGAGCACGCTCTGGCTCGGCACACCCGGCGCGCCATTGACCACGATCCTGCTCGTGCTCGCGGGCTTCGTCGTGGCGACCTTGGCCGCCGAGCTGATGAGCGTCTTCTCCAACGCGATCATGACCGGCCTCGTGCCGAGAAGCGAACTCGGACGCTTGTCAGGAACGGGCTGGGCCGTCGGCTATTTCGGCGGCCTCGTAAGCTTGGCGCTCGTCGCCGGCTTCCTTGTCCCGATACCGGGGGCAACGACAACGCTTCTCGGCCTCGATCCGCTGCTGACCCTCGACGGCACCTCGCATCAAAGTGACCGCATCACCGGCCCGTTCGCCGCCGTATGGTTCGCGATCTTCATCATCCCGTTTTTCCTGTTCGTCCCGGACAAGCGAGTGCCGCGCAGCTCAACCGAGCCGCGGCATTCGGCGGCGACGGAACTCTGGCACACGATCAAATCTCTGCCGTCAATGCCGAGCCTGATGATCTTCCTGATCGCGCGCATGATCTTTACCGATGGCCTGACCGCGATCTTCGCGTTCGGCGGTATTTACGGCGCGTCGGTCTTCGGCTGGGGACCATTGGAACTGAGTATCTTCGGCATAGTTCTCACCCTTGTCGGCGCATTCGGCGCGCTGATCGGCGGCCGTCTCGATGACAGGTTTGGACCCAAGACCGTCATCGTCTGCGCGCTCCTGGCGCTCGTTGTCGGAGCGATTGGAATTCTCTCGGTCGATAAAACGCACATCCTGTTCACGACCGAGGTCGCGGAAAAAGTGCCGGGATCAAAGCCATTCTCGTCGATAGGCGAGCAAGTCTTCCTCGCATTCGCCGTCCTGGTCGGCCTCGTCGCGGCGCCCGTGCAGGCCGCCAGCCGCTCGCTTCTCGCCCGCCTCGCGCCGGCGGAAAAGATCACGCAATACTTCGGCCTCTTCGCTTTTTCCGGAAAGGTGACGGCCTTCCTCGCGCCGTTCGCCGTCGCGTTCCTGACGCAGGAAACCGGCAGCCAACGCATCGGCATGTCGGCCGTGCTCGCATTCCTGCTGACCGGCGTCGTGCTGATGCTGTTCGTCCGAACGAAGCCGCACACAAGCTAAGTCGTAGCCCCAATATTTCCCCTCCCCCTTGCGGGGAGGGGTCAGGTGTGGGGGAAGCGAACGGCTTCAATGCCGGAAGTGACGAACTCCGGTGAACACCATCGCCAGCCCGCGCTCGTCAGCTGCCTTGATCACCTCGTCGTCACGCATCGAACCGCCCGGCTGTATGACCGCCGTCACGCCCGCTTCCGCCGCCGTGATCAAGCCATCGGCAAACGGGAAGAAGGCATCCGACGCCACGACCGAACCAATCGTCAGCGGCGCATCCAAACCCAGCGCTTTCGCGGCCTCTGCCGCCTTCCAGGCTGCGATGCGCGCCGAGTCGACGCGGCTCATCTGACCGGCACCGACACCGACCGTCGCGCCGCCTTTCGCGTAAACAATGGCATTCGACTTGACATGTTTCGCGACTTTGAACGCGAACTTCAAATCGGCAAGCTCCGCTGACGAAGGCGCCCGCTTCGTGACGACCTTGAGATCGAGATCATCGGAATTCTTGTTATCGCGCGTCTGCACGAGGAAACCGCCCGCCACGGACTTGACGAGCAGGCCCGCGGCGCGCCCCTCCGCAAGGCCGCCCGTCAACAGCAGCCGCAGATTTTTCTTCGCCGCGAAAATCGCCTTCGCCTCGTCCGTCGCGTCCGGCGCGATGACGACCTCGGTGAAGACTTTCGTGATCTCTTCCGCCGCGTCCTTATCGATCGCCTGGTTGAGCGCCACGATTCCGCCGAACGCGCTGACGGAATCTGACGCAAGCGCCTTCAGATAAGCGTCCTTCAGCGAACCGCCGATCGCCACCCCGCACGGATTGGAGTGCTTGATGATCGCCACCGCCGGAAATTTCGCATCGAACTCCGACACCAGCTCGAAAGCTGCATCCGTGTCGTTGATGTTGTTGTAGGAGAGTTCTTTTCCCTGCAGCTGTCGCGACGTCGCGACACCGGCGCGGCCGCGATCCGAAATGTAAAGCGCCGCCGACTGATGCGCGTTCTCGCCATAGCGAAGGGACTGCGCGAGCTTGCCGCCAAACGCCCGCCACTCCGGCGCAGCCGTTTCGAGCACGCCCGCGAACCAATTGCTGATCGCCGCGTCATAAGCCGCCGAGCGCGCGAAGGCCTTCGCCGCGAGCTGCTTGCGGAATGCCAGCTTCGTTGCACCACCGTTCTCGGCAAGCTCGGTGAGCAGCCGCGCATAATCCTCGGTCTCGACGATAACCGCGACGCTCTCGTGATTTTTCGCGGCCGCGCGGATCATCGCTGGACCGCCGACGTCGATGTTCTCGATGCAGTCCTCATAGGACGCGCCCTTCGCGACCGTCGCCTCGAACGGATAGAGATTCACCACCAAAAGATCGATCGGAAGGATGCCGTGATCGCTCGCGGACTTTTCGTGTTCTGCGTTGCCGCGAATACCGAGAAGCCCGCCGTGCACGCGCGGATGCAGCGTCTTCACCCGGCCGTCCATCATCTCGGGAAAGCCAGTCAGCTCCGAAACGTCGATGACGTTTAGCCCGGCCGCCTTCAGTGCCGACGCCGTGCCGCCGGTCGATACGATCTCGACACCCCGCTCGGCCAATGCCTTGGCAAAGGGAAGAAGCCCACCCTTGTCGGAAACCGAGAGCAGCGCGCGTCGTATTGTCGGATCGGCCATAGTCACCCCGCATGGTTGCGAGACGCGGTTATCACGCTCTCACGCGCAAAACCATCCTACTCAAAGAGAAACGCGCGATTGTGCCGCGTTATGCCGAGCAATCCTGCGGCTTAGCCAAGCATGGCGGGATCGCAACGCATCGACCAGTGAACGTCGGTTTCACCGAACGTCGTTCCGCGAAGTACGATTTGGAGCGACGGCCTCGGGCCTGCACTGTCGACATAGAAAATGCTTTCCTCGATCGTCAGCGCCGCATCCTTGGTGCTGAAAATCCAAACGCGCCCGTCGGGGAGTTTCACACGGCAGACGGTCGGCTGATCGAGCGTGCAAAGGCAATCCGGATGCAGATGAAAATGGATCGCGTAGGGAAGATCGGTCTTAAGCCGGAGCTGCCCTTTCGGCGGTCTCAGCGCGTCGACGCCTTCGAGCCTATTGCCGTCGGCGGATAACGAAAGACGGCGCGAATGGATCAGCCCGAAGCGCTTCAAATACCCGTCGTGACTGGTATTGATAAAGACATGACCATCCTTGTCGCCCGAGGCCGAGAAGACGTTGTCCGGACCCTTGATCGGCATGCCTCCGATCATCGCCTCGAGCTGCGGGTGACGCACGAGGCGCGATGACGACGTTTCCGCAAGCACGAGCGTATTGTGGCTTGCGGTCGCGCGCGCGGCGGCAACCCAGCTCTGATCGGCCGGCCCCGGAAAACCGCCGTTCGCCAGAACGAGATATTGCCGCGACGACAGTTCGAACGAAAGCGCGCCAGCCTGCGCCTCCGTCGCCATTTCAAGCGGTGGCGGCGATCCGACGTCTGCGACGATGACCGTATCGCCGCGCTCCAGCCGGACGTAACCGGACGCGCGCGCCTTAGCGGGCACTTCGAGATCGGAACCCGAATAGCCAAGCACGGTCGCGACCGTCGCGGGAGACCCGGTGCTGACGCCATTGAAACGCGCCAGCATGCCGTCGCCAAGACGCATGAATCGCAGGAAACCCAGCGATTTTTTGACCGAGGCGCTGATCTCCTCGGGCGGCTGGCGGCCGCGAGAATGGAAGCACTGGCCGAGCGGAAGCAGATCGAGGATCAGATCCGCGAGAACGCTGGCGCTGCGGCTCACATGCCCGCCATCTTCGAGGATTTGCCGGCGCAATTCCTCGATCAGCGCCTCCTGCGCATCCTTAAGCTGCCGGTCGTGACCCGAGACCGCAAGATCGGAGAGCACCAGCGCGATCAGGCAGATCAATCGCGGAATTCCGTCCGGTGCGCTGCGCCACGTCGCTTTCAGCGTGACGATCTGCTGACCCATGCTCGACATGACCGCCGAATAGGAGCGCGCGTCGAGATTTTCAAGCAGCATGCCCGCCTGCGCGATCCACGAAATGAGCCGCCGTCCGACGATCTCCGGTTCGTAGGCGATGCCGCTTGCGGTATTCCGCAGCGCGATCCAATCGAGAACGAGTTCGCGCGCCGCCGCCTCGGCTTCCTCTTCTTCCGTCGCCGCAAGATGACGAAGCCAGCCGAAACCATGAAGCTCACGCGCCCAAGCAAGGCTCGGAGGCTGGACACGGAACGGCGACGCGCCCTTGAGGTCGGCGATTTGCGAAGCCAGACCGAAATGGCCGTGCGCAACCTCGCTCCAGAAACTCGGATCGGCCGCCCGCAGCTCCTGGGGCACGATGAGAATCTGGTCGGCTCCGGCTCCGGCGTAACGCCAGCGGAAAGTCGGCGACGACAGCGTGCGCGTCAGAGCCCGGCGCCGCAGCCGCTCGACCGACAGCGAGCGAATTTTCAAACGCTCCGTGACGTTGAGGCTCGGCATGCGTTTCCCTGGCTGACGCGCGATAGCTTCCGACCTAGCCTTGCGACGGCACGAAAACAAGGCGCGGCGACCAGCTATCCGTTAACAATCGGATTTGACCAGCATCGACGCAAAGAAGCCGTCGAGGCCACGAAGTCCTTCAGGAAGTTCCGGAAAATTAGACGGAAGCGTCCGGAGATCGCCGTCGGCCGTTCGCCACAACAGCGGCACAACGGCCTCGCCAAGCGCGATCGGCCTGCGACGAAAATCGCCATGCTCCGCAAGGAAGGCTGCGATCTGATCCTCACCTTCTTCGGGTTCCAGCGAGCACGTGCAGTAGAGCAGCGTGCCGCCGGGCTTCACGAGCCGAGCCGCCTGCCGCAACAGCTTGGCCTGCAACGCCGCAAGCGCCGCAACGTCCTCCGGCCGCTTCAGATAGAGAATGTCGGGATGACGGCGGATCGTTCCCGTCGCCGTGCACGGGGCATCGAGCAGAACGACATCGAACGTCATCTCGCTGGTATAGCTTTGCGCATCCGCCACGGACACCTCAGCCGAGAGCCCAAGCCGCTGCAAGTTCTCGTTGAGGCGCGTCAATCGTCCCGCTGACTTGTCGACGGCGACGACGCGCGCACCGCCCGCCGCCAGTTGCGCCGTCTTGCCTCCCGGCGCGGCGCAAAGATCGAGCGCCGAAAGCCCGCTCACATCGCCGAGAAGCTTCACCGGCAAGGCGGCTGCGGCGTCCTGGATCCACCATGCGCCATCGGCATAACCATCGAGTTCTTCAATGCGCCCGACATGCGAGCAGCGTATCGAGCCCGTCGGCAACGCGATGCCGTTGAGGCGCGACGCCCACGTATCGGTGTCGGATTTGACAGTGATGTCCAGCGGCGGCTCGGAGAGCGACGCACGCGCGATGTGCCGGGCCTCGGCCACCCCATACGTGCGGCTCCACCTGTCGAGCAGCCAGTCCGGAAACGTCAGCGTGGCATTATCGAGCGACGCAAAACGCCCGCTGCCGCTTTCGCTCAAGCGCCGCAACACGGCATTGACGAGATTGCCGAAGCGCCGCCCGTTGCGATCCGCCCGGCACTGATCGACCGCAAGCGAAATGGCGGCATGCGGAGGCGTTTGCAGCAGCAAAAGCTGCGCGGCCGCAGCGAGAAGGATGTGTTCGAGTCGGCCGAGATGCTCGGGCAATGGCTTTTCGAGGTAAGTCCGGAGCACCGCCTGCAGCGACCCGCGATTGCGCAGAACCGTCGTCGCGATCAGCCGCGCGAAAGCGCGATCGCGCGGCGCTAGAGCCCGCGCCGCCGAGGCTTTTGCAAAGACGTCGTCGAACGGACGCTTCTCGACAAGCACGGAAAACAGCGCCGAAACGGCGACGTCGCGTGCCGGCAAGCCATCGCCGCTCGTTGGCGAAGGTGACGGTGACGGCTTCAACGCGTCGCGCGGACGCTGCGGAGTGCGCTTACCAAACCGGGCGCCGCGGTCGTTGCTCATCGCTTTCGACACGTCAACCCCACGGGCTCGGAGGCTTCGTGTACTTTTGACCGCCGATCCAGACTTCGCCGCGACTGTCGTCGGACGTATCGGGCATCGCGTCCCAATCCGTCGGCTCCGCTTCACCGCGCGAAGCAGACGTTACGCCCATCTCGTGGGCAAGAGATTCGAGCGCGGCGATACGGTTTTCGACGTTGGGATGTGTCGAGAAAAGATTATCGACGCCGTGCCCGTTGAGCGGATTGATGATGAACATGTGCGCAGCCGCCGGAACGGATTCCGCTTCCGGATTCTCGATCCGTCGTGCCGACCTGTCGATCTTCCGGAGCGCCGATGCGAGCCACAGCGGGTTGCCGCAGATCATCGCGCCCATGCGGTCGGCCTGATATTCGCGCGACCGGCTGATCGCCATTTGCACGAGCCCGGCCGCCATTGGCGCAATGATCACCGCCGCCAGCGTCCCTAGAACGCCGAGCCCGCCGCGCTCACCGCTGCGTCCGCCGCCGAACAGCATTCCAAACTGCAAATACTGCGCGAACATCGAAACCGCGCCGCCGATCGTGGCCGCGACGGCCATCGTCAGCGTGTCGCGATTTTTGATGTGCGAAAGCTCATGCGCCATGACGCCCGCAAGCTCGTCGCGGTTCAGCGTTTCGAGCAGCCCTGTCGACGCACAGACCGCAGCGTTTGATGGATTGCGCCCGGTCGCGAATGCGTTGGGCTGCGGATTGTTCATCACGTAGGCACGCGGCATCGGCAGTCCGGCTTGCTTGGCGAGATCGCGAACGAGTTGCACGTATTCCGGAGCCGACCGGTCGTCGACCTCCTGCGCCTTGAACATGCGCAATACGGCCGTATCGGACTTCCAAAGGCTGAACGCATTCATGACCATCGCCGCGAAGAAGGCGAAGACCAGACCGGACTTTCCGCCGACGGCAGCGCCGAGCGCCACGAAAATCGCGGTGAGCACGGCTAGAAGAAGCGCTGTCCTGGCATAGTTCATCGGCATTCGTGACGATCCCATAAGCGACCACCGGCCATCGTGCGGCCGACCGCAGCATATATATGGTCCCGTCAAGATCGTATAAAGGCCTGAAGGAGCCGGTCTCCGGCCATAATTAAAGGGCACCTCCGCCGTGAACACCGATCCTGATCGAGAGAGCAACGTCGAGCCTTCAGAGGCGAAAAGCGAGGCGCGGTCGCTGACGCCGGAAGCCCAAAGGGCCCTGGCGGAGGCCGAAGCACGCCGCCAGCAGGCCGCCAATCAGGCGCGACCGGCCGAAGTCGGCGGGCGCTCTGGACCCGAGCCGACCCGTTTCGGCGATTGGGAAACGGGTGGCATCGCCTCGGACTTCTAGAGCCTTTCCGATTTTGCTGGAATCGCGGAAAGGCTCTAGCTCTTTGCTTTCTCGTGCTTCTTAGCGGGCAACCGGTTCCCACTTTTCCGGAAGCACTCTAGGCTACGTCGCGTTTATTCTGCCGGTTCGTGATCAGCTCATCGACGACCGCTGGATCGGCGAGCGTCGAGGTGTCGCCAAGATTTCCGAAATCGTCTTCCGCGATCTTGCGTAGAATGCGGCGCATGATCTTGCCCGATCGCGTTTTCGGCAGGCCCGGCGAAAACTGGATGAGATCGGGAGACGCGATCGGTCCGATTTCCCTGCGCACGTGCGCGACAAGGTCTTTCTTCAAACCATCATCGCCATTCTCACCCATGATGAGCGTGATGTAGCAATAGATGCCCTGCCCCTTGAGATCATGCGGGTATCCGACGACGGCGGCCTCCGCGACCTTGGGATGCGAGACCAGCGCACTCTCGACTTCCGCCGTTCCCATACGGTGTCCCGAAACGTTGATGACGTCGTCGACGCGGCCGGTGATCCAGTAGTAACCGTCGGCGTCGCGCCGGCAGCCATCGCCGCTGAAGTACATTCCTGGGTAGGCCGAGAAGTACGTTTTTTCAAACCGGTCGTGGTCCTTGTAGATCGTGCGCGATTGCCCGGGCCAGCTGTCGAGCATAACGAGGTTGCCCTGGGCCTCACCCTCGAGCAACTGTCCCTTGTCGTCGACGAGCGCAGGCTGCACGCCAAAGAACGGCTTCGTTCCGGAACCGGGCTTCAGATCGGTCGCGCCCGGAAGCGGCGAGATCATGATGCCGCCAGTCTCCGTCTGCCACCACGTATCGACGATCGGGCAGCGGCCTTCGCCGACGACGTTATGATACCATTCCCAAGCCTCGGGATTGATCGGCTCGCCGACCGATCCGAGAAGCCGAAGCGATGCGCGGCTTGAGCGTTTGACGAGATCATCGCCCGCTCCCATCAGCGAGCGGATCGCCGTCGGCGCGGTGTAGAAGATGTTGACCTTCCACTTGTCGATGACGTCCCAGAACCGCGACGCGCTCGGATACGTCGGAACGCCTTCGAACATCAGCGACGTGGCGCCGTTCGCAAGCGGCCCATAGACGATGTAGCTGTGGCCCGTCACCCAGCCGACGTCGGCCGTGCACCAGTAGATGTCGCCGTCGTGATAGTCGAAAACGTATTGATGCGTCATCGAGACGAAGAGCAGGTAGCCGCCCGTCGTGTGCACCACGCCCTTCGGCTTTCCTGTCGATCCCGACGTATAGAGAATGAAGAGCGGATCTTCCGCGCTCATTTCTTCCGGCGGACATTCGGCTGAAACCGACTCCAGTTCCTCATGCAGCCAAAGGTCCCGTCCCGGGATCCATGCCACCGGATTGCCGGTGCGGCGCACGACGAGCATTTTTTTGTCGCCCGCGCATTTGGCGAGCGCGGCATCGGCGTTCTTTTTCAACGGAACGGGCTTGCCGCCGCGCAAACCTTCATCCGCCGTGATGATGACCGTCGATTCCGCATCCTCGACACGGTTCTGCAAGCTGTCCGGCGAAAAGCCTCCGAAAACGATTGAATGCACCGCGCCGATGCGCGTGCACGCGAGCATCGCGTAGGCTGCCTCCGGAATCATCGGAAGATAGATCGTGACGCGGTCACCCTTCTTGACGCCGTGCTTCTTGAGCACGTTCGCGAACCGTTGCACACGCTCGGACAACTGCCGGTAGGTGATCGTCTCGCTATCGTTCGGGCTGTCGCCTTCCCAAATGATGGCCACCTGATCGCCGCGCTTCGCCAGATGCCGGTCGATGCAGTTCACCGAAACATTCAGCGTCCCGTCCTCGAACCAGCGGATATCGACGTTGCCGGGATCAAACGAGGTATTCTTGGCGCGGCTATAGGGCTTGATCCAATCGAGCTTCTTGCCGGCGTCCGACCAAAACCCCTCCGGATCGGACACGGACTGCTCATACATTTTCCGGTACTGGTCGGCGTCGATGTAAGCGCGTTCCGCCCACTCCGCTGGGACAGGATAGACTTTGTCGGACATTCGAACGTTCCTCCGGCTAGCCGTCTAGAATGCGGCCATTATTCCGCTCATTATGATGCGACAATCCGTGCCCCACAACATGCTCGAAGGTAGGACCGGGCGAAATCGCAGCATTCAGGCCCGCCACACCGCCGTCCGCTTGATTTCCGCATCCTCGAGTTCGCGCGTCACGGGAACCTGATATTCAATGAGCTTTTCGAAGCGGTCTCGCGGAAAATAACTCCGTTGCGGGTCGCCGACGAACACCACGCACCCCTCTGATTTCGCGGAATCTATGAACCTGAGGACGCGATCGGCAAGGTTCCGTTCGTAAAAAAGGTCCCCAACGATCACGACGCCTTCCCGCGCTCCCGGTTGCGCCAGGAGATCGGCCCCCGTGACGTCGATCTGCACGTCGTTCGCTTTACCATTTAGTCCTATAGCGGCAAGGGCCAGGGCATCGATGTCGGCGGCAAGAACGCGGGCGGCTCCGGCTTTTGCGGCGGCGATCGCGGATATGCCGGACCCCGAACCGAGATCGAGCACCGGCAGCCCCCGGCAGATTTCAGGAGTGTCGAGCAGGTAGCGCGCCACCGCCTGTCCCCCGGCCCAGGCGAAGGCCCAATAGGGTGGCGGCACGTTCATCTCGCCGAGCTGATCTTCCGTTTTCTGCCAAATTGGCAGCGACTCCGCGGCGAGATACAGGACGATTTCCGGAACCAGAGGCGGCGCCAGCAATTTGGTGTTCGCTTTGATGAAATCCGCGAGCGATTGCGGGTCCGCGCGGTCGAGACGCTCGCTGCTCACACCTTGAACTTCCGTGCATCGACCCCGCCCATGCGGCACACTTCTTTCCATTCATCGGCGGAAACAGGCTGAACCGAAAGGCGCGAATTGTTGACGAGCACCATGCCGACGAGCTTCGGATTGGCTTTGATCGCATCAAGCGTCACCGGTTCCGGCACCGGCGCGACAGCCGCGACGTCGACGCACTCCCATTTTCCGGTTTCGTCTTTCGCTTCCGGGTGTGCCAGCGCGATGATGCGGCAAATCCCGACCACGTCCTTCCCCTCATTAGAATGATAGAAGAATCCGAGGTCGCCGATTTTCATCGCACGCATGTTGTTGCGCGCCTGATAGTTGCGCACGCCATCCCAGGACTCGCCCTTGGCGCCCCGCGACACGAGCGCGTCCCACGAGAACGCGTCGGGCTCTGATTTCAACAGCCAATAGGCAGGCATGGGCAGGCGCCTTTATAAATCATCGAGGCGATGCCTAGCGTGAAACGCAAATCCGCTCAACCCGTCGCAAAAAATCAAAGACCCCATGCTCGACGAGCACGGGGTCTTTGGACGCGACACGACAACGGACGCTTTGCGCAAGCGTGGCGCCTGGACCCTGTGGGGTCGTGGCCGCCTGTTGAGGACACCTTGTCGGAACTATCTTGAAATTCGGTAAAGGCGTCGCCGCTTATCGAACGGTAGCGACGCCGTCCTCAGTCTTCGGCCTTGAGCGGACGCTGCATCAGTCCGGAAATCGCCTCGTCGACGCCGAGCCGCCCCTCGATGATCTCGTGCACCGCTTCCGCGATCGGCATTTCGACATTCTTTTTACGCGCCAGGCGAACGAGCGCGGCAGCCGTATAGACGCCCTCGGTCACAGCCGACCGGCTACCGAGAATTTCTGCAAGCAACCGCCCTTCGCCCAATGCTCGGCCGAGCGACATGTTGCGCGACTGGGCGCTGCCGCACGTCAGAATCAGATCCCCGAGGCCCGACAACCCGAGCAGCGTTTCCGGGCGCGCGCCCATCACCTCTCCGAAACGGCGCAATTCAGCGAAGCCACGCGTAACGATGGCCGCGTGCGCGCTGGTTCCAAGCCCGCGCCCTTCGACGATCCCGGCTGCAATCGCGAGCACGTTCTTGACCGAGCCGCCAAGCTCCGCGCCAAGCACGTCACTCGACCAATAAAGCCGCATCTGGCGCGACGAGAGCGACGCGGCAAGCGCCCGCCCCACGGCTTCATTACGGCAGGCAAGCGTCAGTGCTGACGGCAACCCGCGCGCGACATCGGCGGCAAAGCTTGGACCGGAGAGCACGGCGCGGGTTGCCTGCGGCACGACGTCTTCGAGCACGTCGCCCATGAACTTGCCGGTCTCCTGCTCGATCCCCTTCGAGCAGATGACGATAGGAACGCCGCCTCGCAGATGTCGCGCCAGCTCAGTTAGTACGCCGCGCAAATGCTGTGCCGGAGCGACAGCGAGAATTGCGTCCGCCGTCGCGACCTTCGCAAGCTCGCCGGTCGCGCGGATGGACGCGTTGAGGTCCACGCCCGGCAGAAAGACGCGATTGACGCGACGCGCATTGATGTCCTCGACGATTTCCGGCTCGCGCGCCCACAGCGTCACGCCGGTATCGTTGTACGAGAGCGTTTGCGCCAGCGCTGTTCCCCACGCGCCTCCGCCGATGATGCTGATCGATCGCAATTGCAAAGACGCGTCCCCCACTCCGATGCCGCCAAAGCTTAGCACGCCATGATGAAGCGTGCTTCAGACTTATGCCTTGATCCCCGCACCTGCCGCCTTGACGGCGTCCGGATCGAGCGGCCAGCGTGGCCGGACAGGCGCCTCGAGTCCGTCGATAAGCCCGAGCGCCAGCCGTTCAGCTCCAGCCCACGCGATCATCGCCCCGTTATCGGTGCAAAGCCCGAGCGGCGGCGCATGAAACGTGAAGCCGAATTCCTCTGATACGCCAACAAGTGCGGCGCGCAGAACTTTGTTCGCCGCAACACCACCGGCAACGACAAAAGGTTTCGGCCGATCTTCGGGAAGCGACGAAAGAGCAACGCGCATCGCACGCCGCACGCGGTCCGCGACGCTTTCGCAAACTGCCGCCTGGAACGATGCGCAGAGATCGGCGACATCCGTCTGCGACAAGGGCGCGATCTTCGCCGCCGCGTGCCGCACAGCCGTTTTCAAACCTGCGAATGAAAAATGCGGATCCTCGCGCCCGGCCATCGGACGCGGCAGATTGAACCGCTTGGGATTACCGCTAAGTGCCGCGTTCTCGACGGCCGGACCACCCGGCATCGGCAGACCCAAAAGCTTCGCCGTCTTGTCGTAGGCCTCGCCCAGCGCGTCGTCGATCGTCGTCGCAAGCCTGCGATAGCGCCCGACATCCTCGACCAGCAGCAGTTGCGTATGCCCGCCCGAGACGAGAAGCATCAGGTAGGGCGGCCTGACGCTGTCGGTCAAACCAACGGTCAGCGCATGCGCCTCGAGATGATTGATCGCAAGAAACGGTTTCCCCGTCGCGAGCGCCAGCGCCTTGGCCGTCGTCGCCCCGACAATGAGACCGCCGATAAGCCCCGGTCCCGACGCCGCAGCGATCCCTGAAAGATCGGAAAATCCGATTTTTGCTTCCGTTAAGGCAACCTCCACCAGCCGATCCAGGCAATCGGTGTGGGCGCGCGCGGCGATTTCCGGAACCACGCCGCCGTAGATCGCGTGCTTGTCGAACTGAGATAGAACAACATTGGACAGGATGCGGCCCTGTCCATCGGACCGCCGCTCGACAACGGCCGCAGCCGTTTCGTCGCAGCTCGTCTCAATCCCGAGAACGAGCGAGGAACCTTGAGCGGAATCGACGTGCGGCATCATCTCGTTAAGTTCTTGCGGGGCGAGGTTGGAATTCAGTTTCCTTTAGAGCATTAATGGCGCCCGAATTGGCCAGCGCGCCGAGCGCCCCGCCTAGCATCCGGAGAAACCTCTTTGCAAGCTGCCCGCATTCGTATCGGGACACGTGGCTCGCCGTTGGCGCTGGCCCAGGCCCATGAAGTCCGAGCCCGGCTTGCCAAGGCGCACGGCCTTCCCGAGGACTTTATCGCGATTTCAATCATCAAAACCACCGGCGATCGCGTGACCGACCGGCCCCTGTCGGACATCGGCGGCAAAGGCTTGTTCACCAAGGAAATCGAGGACGCGCTCTTTGCCCGTGAAATCGACATCGCCGTGCATTCAATGAAAGACATGCAGACGGCGCTGCCGGACGGGCTCACGATCGGCGCGGTCTTGCCGCGCGAAGATCCGCGCGATGCCTTCATCGCCCTGAAACACGCGAACATCGCCGCGCTGCCTACCGGTGCGGTCGTCGGAACGTCGTCGCTCCGGCGCAAATCGCAAGTGCTCAGCGTGCGTCCCGATCTCAGCGTCATCGATTTTCGCGGCAACGTCGAAACGCGTTTGCGCAAGCTGAAAGACGGCGTCGCCGAGGCGACATTCCTCGCCGTTGCCGGATTGAACCGGCTTGGTCTTGCCGATCGGATCACCGCAATCGTTTCCGACGAAGACATGCTGCCCGCCGCCGCGCAAGGTGCGATCGGTCTTGAAATCCGCGCCGACGACAAGGAAGCCGAAGCACTCGTCGCGCCGCTGAACGATATCGCGGCAGAACGCGCAGTTACCGCAGAACGTGCCTTTCTTATGCGCCTCGAAGGCTCCTGCCGCACACCGATCGCGGCTCATGCGACGATCGACGGCGACCGCCTGTCGTTTCGCGGACAAATCCTGTCCGTCGACGGCAGGCAAAGATATGACGTCTCCCGCACCGGCGCCTCGAACGCGGGCCGAGACATCGGCCTCGCCGCGGCCGATGAAGTCTTGAGCAAGGCCGATCCGGCCATTCTTGTCCGCTCGAGCGCCTGATGCACGTTCTGGTCACGCGTCCCAAGGGCGACGGAGAAACGCTGAAAGCGGAGCTTGAACGGCTCGGCTGCGAGGTCAGCCTGGAGCCGCTGATCCGCATCGTCCCGAACGACATCCCTCCGACTTCTATCGATGACGCGTCGACACTGATCATCACCAGCCGCAACGCCTTGCGAGCGCTGGCAGCGTCCCCGGCGCTCGCACCCGCGTTGACGCGGCCGCTGCTCGCCGTCGGACCCGGGACCGCGTCCTTGGCGCGCGAAATGGGATTCCAGGACATCTTTGAGGGACCGGGCACCGGTGCCGAGCTTGTTCCCGAAATCGTGCGAAGAGCGAAAGCCGTTGGCGGAACATTCGTTTACCTTGCGGCCGAACAACTGGCGTTCGACCTCCCAAAGGTTCTCGCCGAACAGGGCGTAAAGATCCGGCGGGTCGTCGCCTATCGATCTGTTGCAGCGGAAACGTTATCGCCCCGCGTTGCCGATGCGCTTCGTGATCGCGCCATCGATGTCGTCGTTTTAATGTCGCCGCGAACGGCCGAAACCTGGGCAAATATTGCCCCCGTCGCCGCAAAACCGAACGATCTTTCAGGAATAAGCTACCTCTGCATTTCTGAAGCCGTCGCAAACGTCCTGAAGTCTCGCCTCGAACCGCAAAACATCATTGTTGCCAACCGCCCTAACCAGGAAGAAATACTTATCGTGCTGAAACGTCTCGCGGCACGTCTGGAAGCAGAGTAAGAAGGCGCAAGCAGGAGCGATTTCGAGGCCCGCCAGCAAAGTTCAGCAGGCTCGATAGTTTTCCGGGAATTTTAAAGCTCCCGGATCTCGTTGCGAGTTTCGTACGGAGTCGTGAGTACTAATGGCAGACGACAAATCGAATAAGGGCTCGGGCAGCGCTCCCGGAGCCCCCGCCAAACGTCCCTATGCGACGCTCGACCTGAAAGCGACCGAGATCAAGATCACGCCGGTCGCAAAAGGCGCCGATCCCGGGGCGTCAAAGGGCGCATCCCGCGCCAGCTCATTGCCCGAACAGCAAGTCCCCTTCCCCGCCGCCGCTTCGACCTATGCGACGCCAGAAAGCGCCCGCCCCCAATCGAACTCTGAGGCCAGGATGCAAGCCGAACCGCAAAAGTCCGACCAAGCGAAGTCCGCATCATCGACGACCGACAAACCGGCAAACGCGAAAGTCGTCGTCGAACGGCGCGGCAGCTTTTTCAGCCATCTCGTCGCCGGTATCGTTGGCGGCGTGCTTTCGTTCCTGGCCTTGCAATGGGTGATCCCGGAACTCGGACTCGAAACGACATCGTCGCGCTTCGCCAACGACACCGCATCGCTTTCCGAGCGCCTCGGCGCACTTGAAAGAAAAGTGTCGAAGAACGCGCCCGCGTCCGATCTCAATGCCGTTACCAATCGCCTCGCCGATCTCGAGAAGACCGCGCAGACGATCCCCGCGTTGACCGACAGCCAGAAACGTCTCGTCGCGGAAACCAAAGCCGCGCTTGCGTCCGCCGCATCGGATAGCGGCTCGACACAGGTCATCGAGCGCGTCGGCAAACTCGAGGACAAGCTCAAGGCTCTGGCTGATGCCGGCGTCAACGATCCAAATCCGACCCGCATCGAGCAATTGGCCGGTCTGACGGCGAAAGTCATGGATCTCGAGACCAGCTTGCCGACACAGCTCGCCGCTTTGCGTGCGAACGTGACGAAGGACGTCGACAGCCGCGTGCAGGTCGCCACCGCCGCGAGCGAAACCGCGCAGGCGGGCACCCAGCGCCTCGACAAGGACGTCGCGAGCCTCAAGACCGATGCCGCGCGCATCGACGCCAACATCGACGCCAACAAAAATGCGACCGCTCGCGTCGCCACCGATCTCAAAACCGTTCAGGATCAGACGGCCCAAGTCGCGACGGCGCTCGATACGCTGAAAGCGAACGTCGCGAAGCCAGCCGACGTCGCCGCCGCCGTCGCGCCGGTTGCGGAGCGCACCGCCTCTCTCGAAAACAGCATTCAGCAGGTCGTCCAAAGCGAGGGCGCACGGCAAAAGACCGCCGAGCAGGTCGTCCTCGCCCTGCAACTGCAAAATTTGAAACGCGTCATCGACAGCGGCCAGAAATATTCGTCGCAACTCGCCGAGATCGAAAATATCGCTGCCGGTTCGCTCGATTTGAATGCGCTGAAGGACTTGCAGAACACCGGCGCGCCGACGCTCGCCGAGCTTAAGACTGAGTTCCGCCCGGCGGCCAACGCCGCTATGGACGCCGAAACCGGCGCTCAGAATTCCGGGGTGATGGATCGCCTTTGGGCGGAAGCAAAATCCGTGGTTCGCGTCCGCCGCGTCGATCTGAAGCCCGACGACAAGAGCACCGAAGCCGTGCTTGGACGGATGCAGGTCGCGCTGAACGACGGTCGTCTCAGCGATGTTCTCGAAACCTCGAAAGACCTGTCGCAACCGGCACAGGACGCAGCTCGTCCCTTCCTTGACAGATTGAATGCGCGTGTTGGCGTTGACGGCACGCTCGCCCAGCTCGAAGCACAGCTCAAATCATCGATTGCTCCGGGCGCCGCGCCCGTGGCCAAGTCAGCGCCTTAGTCCAGCGAAGGGTTTGCGTCATGGTGCGCCTCGTCGTCTATCTCGTCACAATTGCGTTGATCGCTTCGGGCCTTGCCTGGCTCGCCGATCGCCCCGGCACGCTGCAGATCGTCTGGCAGGGATACGATATCGAGACGTCGGTATTCCGCGCCGTCGTTCTCCTCGCCGCGACCGTCGCCGCGATCGTTTTCTTCTGGTCGGTGTTTCGCGCGCTCTGGAACAGCCCGGCCGCCATCGGCGATCGGCTCGTGCAGCGGCGTCAGCGCAAAGGCCTTGATGCCGTATCGAGCGGCCTGATCGCGATCGGTGCAGGCGACGGTACGCTGGCGTCGCGCTTCGCGTTGCAGGCCCGCAAATCGCTGCCGCACGAACCGCTGACCCACCTTCTGCGCGCCCAGTCGGCGGAATTGTCCGGCGACCGCGCAACCGCTCGGCGCATCTACGAGGCAATGCTGGCGTCGCCCGAGACAGAGCAACTCGGCCTGCGCGGACTTTTCCTCGAGGCGCAGCGCCAGGGCGCCGACGAGGCCGCCCGCCAGTTCGCGGACCGCGCGCTCAAAGCCAACCCGAAGCTCGGCTGGTCGGCGACCGCCCTGTTTGAGCAGCAGTGCAAACAAAAGGATTGGACCGCCGCTCTCGAGACGTTGCAGCACGCGCGCAAGACCGGGCACATCGCGAAGGCCGATGCCGACCGCAAGCGCGCCGTTCTTCTCACCGCCAAGGCCCGCAATGTCGAGGAAGATTCTCCCGACCGGGCGCTCGCTCTGGCGCTTGAAGCCCATGGCCTTGCACCCGACCTCGTGCCCGCCGCGGCCATCGCCGGACGCATCCTGGCCTCGCGCGGAAATACCGCCAAGGCCGCGAAGGTCCTGCAGAAGACGTGGGCCAAGTCTCCCCATCCCGATCTCGCGTCGGCTTATGCATACGCCCGCGTCGGCGACAGCACGCGCGATCGGTTCGATCGCGAACGTCAGCTCGCGGCGCTCAATCCGCATTCGATCGAGAGCCCGATTGCCGTGGCGACCGCCGCGATCGAAGCCCGGATGTACGACGAAGCCCGCCGCGTTCTCGAGCCCTTGCTGCCCGAGCGCCTGACCCAGCGCGTCGCAACCCTGATGGCGCGCATCGAAGCAGGCGAGAACGGCGAGAAAGGCCGCGTCCGCGAATGGCTGGCGCGTGCGATGAACGCGGCTCGCGATCCGGCATGGATCGCCGACGGTGTCATCTCCGATCATTGGGAACCGATTTCGCCGGTCGACGGCAGACTTGATGCCTTCCAGTGGCGCGTCCCCGTCGAGACACGCGATGCGACGCGCAACGAAATCCTGGCGCGCCGCATCGAAGAGCTGATCGCGATCGAGGCTCCGGCCGAGACGCCTGCATCCTCTTCCCGCGATAACCCCAGCGAAACGAAGGCGGACGTCATCGACGCCGAGCCTGTCACGGTCACCGTCAAGCCGGCCCCTGAGGCGGCAAGCGCGACCGTGGCTGCAGTCGCGGAAAAGCCGGCCGAGCACGCCGCGCCAGCCACGGCAGCAAAGCCCGCCGCCACCACCGAAAAAATCGCAACAGCCGACGTCCCGGCGACTGAACCTCCACGCGAAATTCGCCCCGTTCAATCGGTTCAAAAGGACGGTTCGAAGCTTTTCGTCACGCCACGCGCACCCGACGATCCGGGAACGGAACCGCCCGTGCCAGAACCCGAACAGCCGATAGCGCGCCGCAGTTTCCGTGCAGTCAGCTAGGCCGTCACGAAAGGTCGCACATGCAGCTTGCCGTGCCCGCCAAGCGATCGAAACGGACGCATGCTGGAGGCTTGCAATTCTGAACCGGTGAGGGTATCCCTCGCGCCTTCCCGCGAGGTCTAAATCCTTCGGGCGGTTTGCCGCTTTAGCTCAGCCGGTAGAGCACGTCATTCGTAATGACGGGGTCGGGTGTTCGAGTCACCCAAGCGGCACCATCACATCCCATTGAAATCAGTCCGCTATTGAACGAACCGGCATCTCCTCGGGAGTGCGTTTTTTGCAATCGCGGCGGTCCGTCTCGCGCGCGGCGTGAAGAGTTGGATTGAAACGCCGAACGAGCAGCGCCGTCGTCCCGCCAATGACGCGAGATGGCCGAGACCCCATGCGCCAGCCAAATAGGCGAAAGGCCGCCTCCCTTCGCGAATAAGCACGAGGGCACCCGGGAGCCAAAACGCGCCTATGGGACCCGTGTAGTTTGTATCGGTTCAGATAGACGGCGCTCGATTTCTGAGAATAAAAATCAATCGCCATACGAGAGTGCATAGACAACGTTCTGCCCCTGCGCTTTAACAATCGCGTTGAGCATGAGTGGGGGGAACGTCTCATGGCTGCGTCGGACGGTGTTGCGCGTTTTAGGTCGGCCATCGAAGAGGAAGAAGACGACGAAGAGCTTCTTCAAACTCAAAGCAAACCAGAGACGCTAGAACCGCCAGCCATCAAGATGCGCGATGGTCTGCGCCTGGAAAACACGGTCGTCTCGGACATGTCCGACTTCCGTGGCGTGACATTCAATGGCCCGGTCGAATTAAAGAACGTCCGATTTACTCGCGGCTTCAGCTTTGCCGGCGCGAGATTTCTCGGTCCGGTGCGCTTCCATAGAGTTTGGAACGACAAGGGGACTGGCAGCATAGCAGATTTCGCCGGCGCCAAATTCTTTTCGTCAGTCTACTTCAAAGATAAATCCGCGCTTTACCGCGCAAACTTCAAAAACGCTGAATTCGTATCGATGGTCACATTCAAAGGCCAAAGATTCTATTCGTCAGCCTGTTTCGATGGTGCAAAATTTCGCAGCACCGCAAATTTCTCCAAGGTCACTTTCAACGGTGCGGCAGAGTTTAGAAAGTCGGAGTTCTTCAGCGAAGCCGATTTCGAATATGCAACGTTTCGTTACCAACTCAGCCACGCACGCTTTTCGGAGGCAATTTTCAAAGGACCGGCTGCCTTCAATTCGGTTCTATTCTCGGGGAATGCGGATTTCGAAGCTGTTGAGTTTCACAAAGGTGCGACGTTCGAAGGAAGCTGGTTTTCGCTAGAGCAAACCGAAGAGCAGGACGACAGCGAACAGTCGCCAAGCTATGGAACGGCTGATCTTTTTGCAAATTTTGACGGCGCGGTATTTCTGTCTGCGCCGGGTGAGGCAGAGGTCGTCTCTTTCAAGGATGCGAAATTCGGTGACGCAAACCTTCATCGCTCCGCCTCATTCGAGCGAACTCACTTCAAGCCTTGGTATTCCGAGGGTAAGCCACGCGACGTCATAGCAAACTTCGGGAACATGGCGTGCAACGGTCCGGTTTCGTTTTCAGAGGCCCATTTTCACGAGTGCGTGGCGGCTAACTTCACGCATGCCCGATTTCAAGAGCAAGTGGACTTCGAAGATTGCACATTCTCCGGAGACGCAATCTTTCAGCGTGCCCAAATGCGGTCTGACGTCTATCTGGCTGCCGCTCGCTTCAAGCAATATCCTGATTTTAGGCAGGCTAACTTGACGTTGGCGCCAAATCTTTCAGAAGCCCAACTCCCCGAGAACGAGAAGCTGCCCGGTTCGCGGGAAGATACGCTGTCACGGATTGGCGCGCTCCGGAAGATCGCAGGCCAAGCGGACGAGAAACGCACCGAGGCAGATTTTCTGGTCCGCGAACTGAAACTAGGCGGTGGTGTCGCCAGCCGGTTCTATGGGTTGATTGCAAATTACGGGCAGAGTTGGCTCCGTCCTACGCTGTGGCTTTTCTTGTTCGCGTTTGTAATTTTCCCGCCATTGTATTTGACGAACAGTGGCACGCTTCCATTAAGCAGAGATGGTCTTGCGAATTTTGCCTCACACCAAACGCTCCCATGTCGCAATGGTGCAGAGGGCGACGCGTTTTCGGCGGCATTAGATTTGTCAGTGAAGAATGCTTTGATTGTCGCCTCCGAAAATGAAGCCCGCGACGCTCGTATCGATGCCTGCCTAGGAAATAGCGGGCCACAAGGACGTCAAGGCATGGTCGCGACTTTGCTTGAGGCTACGCAGAAAATTCTCACCCTTATTTTGGTGTTCTTTATCGGCGCATCAATTCGGGGACGTTTGCTTATTCGCTAGCAGCTTGAGCGAAAGTCGGCGTTGCGGGGCGCTTGCCAGAAGCTAGATTGCATTAGCCTAATTGCAAAACCGAAATGGGGGAGGACGATGCCCCCCAAGCCTCTGCATATCGCGTTACGCGACAGTGGATAATTCCCCCTCAACAACAGCGAATCATTCCGAGCACAACTAGGTTGCTCGCGTTGTGCTGGGGGAGGTTATAATGCAAAAGGTAATGGGGTTGACTCTTGTCTGCGTGATAATAGCGGGGTGCGCTTCATCGTCGACTGACATTGCCCCGCAATATGTCTCCCCACTCCAATATAGCAATTATAATTGCCAACAGATCGGAACTGAAGCTCAACGGGTATCGGCCCGAGCGTCTGAATTAGCGGGTGTTCAAGACTCAAAGGCCACGAGTGACTCGGTTGCAATGGGGGTTGGCCTTGTTCTTTTCTGGCCGTCGTTGCTGTTCATCAAGGGTGATGGTCAATCCGCCGCCGAGCTTGGACGTTTAAAAGGCGAATTTGAAACCTTGCAGAAGGTGTCGATTGAAAAGAACTGCTCCCTTCTGTCAACGCCGGAGAGAATGTGCAGCAGATTTCCGGAGCAAAAGTGCAGCACCGACGCCAGCAAGAAGGCCCCCGATATCGGGGGCCTTCTTGCTTATGGAGCCTTATTGCTGCGCGGTTT
>NZ_JBAYUV010000011.1:0-97433 GCF_041674905.1 Hyphomicrobium sp. | reverse complement strand
GCTTCATCCCCGCCCTCGCGCCGACGCAGGCACAGGGCTCCAATCTGCCGCACTTTTAGTCCGGCGCGGCCGAACAAATCAGCCGCTTCTGTGAGGGATTATTGCTCCGGCTTTTACACCCCTCGTTCGGAGCCTCCTTGCGCTTTCGACCCCCGCTCTCGCCGAGCGGCAGGGGTGCATGCGCACCCCCTTTCTTATTTCAAGTGATGCTAGTGCTAGCGCCATCTTGAGCGCTTCCACCCAAGCAGAACCGCTAGCGTTGATAGATTGGCGCAGAAGGGAGTGCGCCATGCCTCATACGTCATTCGATCCGCAAAATTACCTCCATCACCTCGAAGGCATGGATCTCAACGAGGCTGAGAAAGCCGAGTTCATCCGCACGCTTTGGCTGATTGCGCAGTGCTTCGTCGATGATGCGTACAGCGGGAGCGCGGCACCCGATGTTTCTCAACTAAAATCGGGCTTTGACGCTGCCAATGTTGTAAACTTGTCTGCATTCAGACAAACCCGCGCCACAGCAGCGAACGACAACGCCGCATCGCGCGCAAAGAAGGAGCCTAGCGCCCGAAGGAAAAAAGCATGAGCGCCAACGACAACACATCAACGCAGACCACCCGCGCCGTCATCTATGCCCGCGTTTCCAGCGTCAAGCAGGTGGAGGAGGGCCACGGCCTTGAATCCCAAGCCATGCGTTGCCGGGAATATGCCGAGCGGAAGGGCTATGCGGTCGTAGAGACCTTTTTCGATAAGGCTATCTCCGGCTCTCTGTCCGAACGGCCCGGCGTGATGGCCATGCTTTCCTATCTCAAGCACCACAGCCGCACGGGCGAAATCGCTGTCATCATCGACGATATCAGCCGTCTTGCGCGTGACACCCGCGTTCATACCGATCTGCGCCTTGCGATCAGCCTGGCTGGCGGCAAGCTGGAAAGCCCCTCGATTACCTTTGGGGATGATTCCGACTCCATCTTTGTTGAGAACGTGCTTGCTAGTGCTAGCCAGCATCAGCGCCAGAAGAACGGCGAGCAGACCAAGAACCGGATGCGCGCCCGCGCTATGAACGGCTATTGGGTGTTTCGTGCGCCAACGGGCTACACATACGGGAAGGTTGCCGGGCACGGGAAACTGCTGGTGCGCGATGAACCGCTGGCTTCCATCGTGCAGGAAGCACTTGAGGGCTTTGCGTCAGGGCGCTTCCAGACGCAAGCAGACGTTAAGCGCTTCCTTGAAAGCCAGCCTGAATATCCCTGCAAGACCGAAGCAGGAGCTGTTCGTTTTGAGGAAGTGCTGCGCCTTCTCACCCGTCCGCACTATGCCGGATATATCGAAGCACCAGAGTGGGGAGTATCCCTTCGCAAGGGCCATCACGAGGGCCTGATCGATCTTCAGACCTATGAGGCCATCCAGCGCCGCATCAAGGGCGGGCTACGCCTGTTCTCTGCCAACGATATCGGCGAAGACTTCCCGCTGCGAGGCTATGCCGCTTGCGCCGATTGCGGCGGGCCGCTCACCGCAGGCTGGTCAAAGAGCAAGACCGGGAAGAAGCACCCTTACTATCTCTGCTTCACCAAAGGCTGCGCGTGCCGTGGCAAGTCTATCAAGCGCGATATGCTCGAGGAGCAGTTCGGCGCGTTGCTGGAGGGCCTGCGCCCGTCAGCGCAAACCGCTGGCTTGTTCAAAGACCTGTTCTTCAAAGCGTGGGATGAGCGCGGCAGCCGTACCGAAGAAATCGCCAAGGCCCTGCGCGATGACCTCCGCAAGACCGAGCAGCAGATCGAACAGATGCTTGACCGCATCGTGGGGACATCGACAGCCACCGTCATCGCGGCCTATGAGCGCCGCATCGCCAATCTCGAAAGAGAGAAGCTCATCATCATCGAAAAGCTGCAATCCAACGCCTTCCCCAAGCGTGGCTCTGCCGCTCAGTTTGAACTCGCCTTCCGCTTCCTCGAAAACCCGCATGAACTTTGGGTTTCTGAGCGACTGGACGACAAGCGGCTGGTGCTGAAATTGACCTTCGCAGACCGCTTGGCCTACTGCCGGAATGGAGGGTTTAGAACCCCGCAAACCACCTTACCGTTCAAGGCTTTAGAGGCGGTTCAGGGCGGGAAATGCAAAATGGCGGAGAGAGTGTCCGCCTCGCAGCGAACTGACGACTGAAATATCTGAGATAATTGACGTGTTTTGCACTAGCCACCCTGCTAATCACCCTGTCGACAATTGATTGCGGGGGCGTGCAACCATCTTGATTTGCAACTCGCAAAGCTTCTGTCGGTTCTGCTTTAGCAGGGCGCTAGCAAAGATCCGGTGTGGGGGTTCGAGCTTCAGGACGTCTTTGGCTGAACTTGCGGATGCAGGCCGCCAACTTTCACGCTCATCACCGCGACGAGATTGGCAATTCGGATCGCTATCTCTCCGGATGGCAGCAGTTTCCGCGTGAACGTCTCAACACTACAGCCGAATGCATGACGATTAGCGGGCAGCGTGGGTTGGGTCCAACCACCTGCGCGGCATCACGTTCCAACGGGCCGGGGAGCCGCGGGCCTATCCATAGTTCGTCCCAGTCCCCGCCGACCGAGAGCGTAAGCGAATTACTCCATGAAGATTGCGATCTGCTCCAGCAGGATCGAGGATCCTTCGGTCGTTGCGGTCTTGGTGCAGCGGAACGGCCGGTAATTGAGCTCCTCCGGGTCACTCGCGCCAAATTTTTTGCAAGACTGCATAGTTGACTTTTTTAGTAATATTCGCCTAGCTGAACGAGCGATGGCAAGAGGCGCCTCGCGCGGTCGGGGGAAACATGGAGCATCTTGGGCTATCCGTTGGGGGCTTCACTCTATGCGTCTCGCTGCTGTTCGCATCGGGGACGCGCGCCGGACAAGACGCCAACTTCATTTTGTACAATCAGCATATGGAGGAAAAAGGCTCTACCGAATTCGAGGTCTTCTCCGACTACTCCCACGTCGGCAAAGGCGATCCCAATTATACCGCTCAGCTTTTTGAATTCGAGTACGGCGTTACCGAACTCCTCACGACTGCCGTCTATCTCGAAGGGGTGAAGACGTTCGAAGGCAATCAGAACTATGACTTTGGCAGTTTTCGGTTCGAAAACCGCTTACGCCTGTTCGAAGAGGAGACCCTCCTCAACCCGGTCCTCTACGCTGAGTACGAATACAAAAAGCCGTTGAGCCGCTTTGTCCGCGCGGTTGTCGGTCGCACTGACGGGGAGAAAGAAGGGGAAGAGGGAGGCACGCAAGAGAGCGAGCACGAACTCGAAACCAAGCTGATTATCGGACGCGACTTGACGAGCAATTTGAATGTCGCATTCAACACTATCCAGGAAATCAATTTCAACAATGGGCTCTGGTCCTTCGGATACGCAGCCGGCCTGAACTATGCGTTCTTCCGTGCAGCCGAGGCGTCGAACCTGATTGACGCCGGAGAATCTGGGTTGGAGAAGATGACAGTTGGGCTTGAACTCTACGGCGGTCTCGGCGACTCTGAAAAGGGCTTCACATTTAGCGGCAGCAAGACCGAGCAATATGTCGGCCTCAATCTTCGGGCCGACTTCAAAAACGACTTCCACGCCGGCATTGGAGGCGCGTTCGGGCTCACGGATCAAAGTGAAGACGCGATCGTGCGATTGACGGCTGGTTACGAATTCGATTGATGGGCCTGGTCCATGCTGATTAACAGATTGTGGCTTAACGGAGAGAAGTGAAATTGCGAGGCACCTGATGAGATGCAGCTTGCCCTAGATCCCCGCGTACCATTCGTAGCCACGGTCCTCCCAGTAGCCCCCATTACCACCTGCGATATTTGCGAAGCTGTCTGTGATCTGAATGCTCTGGATGTACTTAGCTTGCTTGTCGCCAACCGTAGCCGTAGCGGCACGTCAAGCGCACTTCCGTTGAGCGCATAAGCAATCAGCGTTTGCGGGTGAAAGGCATCCTTTAGACCGATGCTCTCGTAATATTGCCCAGGACTTTGCTCACCACCTTTCGTGGGCTTGCCCGAAAGATTGTCGGCGCAGTGGAACACCACGTACCGCGCCTGCGGACTCACTCCTGCGGCGTTGAGCAGGAGCCCGAGATGAACGCCGCCGGCCATCCCTCGACGCAGTCATGTTTGGTGATTTGCGACCTTGCTTAGCAAATGCAGGAAGGCGATGAATGCCAGATTCTCCTAATTTGGTGTCGCGAAGGAACGGTCAGAGCACCGTCTTTTGCGCGGACTGATCACTTCCGACCGCTCCTCAAAACGCGACACCAGCGGACACCGTGCCGCTAGATTCTATAAGCGAACATTAATGCCGGAACTTGGGGTGTCCTGATGATCGCCCAGGTTGGAAGATCGGTCTGAAGATGGGCTTGGGCGGTTTCGGCAGCTTCGTCGGCTTTGGAGCGCGCATGATATTTCCTGGGCCAATGAGCATGGCCGACCCTCATGTTGCCACCGCACTTGTTAAGAAACGTGCCGAACTCTCCGGCGACATCGAAGCCACCCAAGCCAAACTCCGGCAGATGATCTTGGACCTAGAGTCCTTGGACAAGACGCTTTTGATGTTCCATCCTGACTACAAAATCGAGTGCATCAAACCCAAAGCGGAAGACCGGTCAAAGCGGGGAGAGATGTCTCGGATCATTCCGGGATACTGCGGCAATCAACGGAACCGATGACCAGCTCCGATATCGCTGTTGGATTGATCGCGGAGCGGGCGTTGGATCAGACAGACGCCATGCTGCATCGGCTGATGACGAAACGCGTTGGCGGGGCGCTCAGAGGCTTACGGGATCGCGATGTGGCCAGATCCGAACCGGAACCGGAAATGTCAGTCTTGTGGTGCCTATCGAGATGAGGCGATCTTGACTGATCCACGGCTTCCGTTGCCCGCGTGTATCACTTTTCGACTGATCGAGATGGATTTCGGCAACAACGCGGCGTCATCTTGCGCGCGCAGAGTTGCACAAACGCGAAACAAGCGGCGCTTGGCTTGACGCGCAACTGCCGAGACAAATAAGCAGAAAGGGTCCACCTGCAATCCTTTGGACGGGAATAGCGCAGATGAACCCTTGAAACCTTGGTGGCGCATGGCGCCATACCAAGCGAATCTTGTCTCGCGTATTCGCCCCCTATTGGTTAAGCGCCACCGCGCAACACCGCTATCATCACGGGGGTGCTTGTGAACAATCTTGTTCCGCATAACATTGAAGGCGAGGTCGTCGGACAGCGCGTAAGAGATGGCTACATCAATGCGACGGCGATGTGCAAAGCCGCCAAGAGACTTTGGGCGGACTATCTCCGTCTGAAGTCATCCAAAAAAATCGTCGTCGCACTGGAAGCCGATATGGGAACTCCCATATGGGAACAAATTCAGATGGTTAGGGGCGGCTTTCCGGAATTGCAGGGTACGTGGGCGCGCCCGCAGGTTGCCATTAACTTGGCTGTCTGGTTGCCACCGCGTTTCGCAGTGCAAGTTTCGAAATGGATCTACGACTGGATGACCCGAGCAGGGGACAAAAAAGGCCGAGGTACCCTTCCATTTGCGCCGCTACATGGCGAACTACAACAACGTTCCGACCGGACACTTTTCGGTTCTCACCGAAATCACGCTTGCTCTCATCGCCCCAATGGAGGTGATTGGCTACACGCTGCCGGAACGCCTTTGGCCGGACATCTCAGAAGGCTTGATGTTCGCGAGCTGGCTCCGCCTGAAGTACGGAATCGAGACCAGGAGTCTCCCGATGTACAACACGTTTTCCACGACGGCCGCCGCCCAGTGATGGCGCGAGCGTATCCGGAAAGGCTGTTGGGTGATTTCCGCAGCGACGATCAACGCGGTCTGCCTCACGTTCTCTGACGCCATCGCTTCGCGGATCTTGTGGAACATCACCCAAGCCGCTTTGTGCTGCACATCGAGGTCGCGAGCAAGCTGCACGCCGGAGGGTTTCTTCCCACCACGCGGCTTTTTCAGCCTCACGCGCAATCAGCGCGTCGGCAGCGGCATCAAAGGCAGAGCTTACGCTGGGGTAGGCACCTTTTTCGACGAGTTCGCGAATAAGAGCTGCGCGGTCTTTATCAACGCTGATGCTGAATCGTTCGGTATTTGCCATATGCGTGTGCTTTTATTGTGCGTATCTTATTACTTATTGCACAACACGACAAAAGTATTTTTGAATAAGCTGACACTGCTATAATTTGAAAAATGCGCAAAGCCATATAATTCAAATAATTAGACACGCATAATGTATCTTATGTTAAATGGCCGCGCGCTTTCTTACATTTTTTCCTTAAGCCCTGTCCGCAGAAGCCACCAGTTCACCGGATAGCTCGTGATGAACCCACAAATCATCGCGATTTGCATCATGAACCAGAATTCGGGCGTATTGACTTTGAGTTCAGTCCCTAGAATATCTCGGAAAATCCAAAAGAATGCCACCGCCATAAAGCCATACATTCCGATCTGCCAAGCCGTCAGAGACAGCGTATCTGCTTTTATCGCCGCCCAAATACCTTCTGCAAACCCAAGATTCCGCATGGGTGCAATCGTGTAATATTGAAAGAAAATGCCGAAGAGATAGGCAAATATATAATCAAGGATCCAAACCGCAAATATTTTCTCTGAAAATACCGTATGCCATCCAAGCCAGACCGCTATGGCTGGGAAGCTAAAGGCCAGCCATTCCGCGATGATGTCACCAAGCGTGCAGCCGCTTCCGCAATGAGAGGCTGCTTCTCCAACCATGACTGGGAAAGGCTTGCCTTGGTTCGGAGGTGGGTGCTTCTGTTCCTTCGCTCGCATCACCTGCTCCTTGGTGGCAAGCCGTCCGTATTTGAAATAGGCCCAAAGCCAAAATACAGTTCCGAATAGCGCAGTGATCGGCCAAACGACGTTCATGATCCACATGTGCTGTGGGTGAATCACTTCATCGACGACGATGACAAGTGCGCAGCCTGCACCCAGCAGGAGGGTAGCCACTGACAGGATATGAAGCCACTGTGGGACCACTTTACGGTCTCCTGCTTGGTTTGCTCCTACGGGTTTATGGGTTACCCATTCGTTCGCGTATCATTTGCCGTGTTCGTGAATAATGGTCTGGAGCCTGCGGATGCTCTTTTCCTTTTCAGAAATGATGTTCTGCGCTTCTTCCCGCGCCTTCTCGCTCTTCCCGTATTTCAGTTGAATCTTGGCCATGTCGACGGCGCCCTGGTGGTGGGGAATCATCTTGGCCGCGAATGCCACGTCCGGGTCGGGCGAGTTGGCTTCCATCATGGACTTATATCCGCTGCATCGCCGTCATGTACCCATGAGGACTCGGCAAGCACCGGGCCCGCCATCATCACCAGGGATAGAACGATGCAAGAGATCTGGTTCATTCATTGAACTCCTTACTTGTTGATGTCACCACCTGCACAACAGCTTCGTCTGCTGGTGGTTTCGCGCCATTGGGAAAACGCGACGTTCTCGTCAGAATTCCATATGGATCATTTGTCATGATGCGGATGCTGACGGGAATGCGGGTGCGCCCTGCGATGTTCGCCACTGCCTGAGAACCTTGCGGTATTTGGCGTCAGCGGCTCCCGTGGATCTTTCTTGAAGCAGACGGCAAAGCGACCGCGATCGTTATGGCAATGACGGTCTTTGCGCGTATCGACGAGGGTGAACTCTGTCTGCGGCGGAGCTCCTGCGCCTGACAATGCGAGAGCGACGATTATGCTGGCCAGCTGCATCTTAGCTCCCGGAACCTTTTGTTTGATTTTGTACGAATTGCCGTGAGCCTTTCGGCTCACGGCAGAAGCTCATTGGCTTTTTTCGATGCTCATGACCGTTATCTGGCCATTTACCTTGTCGGCACTGAACTTGACTTTATCGCCCGGCTTCACCTGCTTGAGCAGGGCTGGGTCGTTCGCTTTGAAGACCATGGTCATGGCGCCCATGTCGAGATTGGTGATGGCCTCGTGTTTGATGGTCATCTTGCTCGCGGATTCATCGACCTTTTTGACCTCGCCGTTGATCATCGGGAGGTCGGCGGCGTGCGCCATTCCGGTGATCGCCAAGGCTGCGAGAGCAAGTATCAATGCCTGGGGGGACCGTCTCATAGGGATACTCCTAGTGCTGTTGGATGGATGCGGAATGCTCCGCTGATGCAGTCGTGTCATTTGACCACGACCTTCCCGTGCATCCCGGCTTCGTAGTGACCAGGGATAAGGCACGCGAACTCGAACACGCCGGGCTTTGTGAACCGCCAGAGAAGCTCAGCCGTCTTGCCGGGCTCCACCGTTTGGACGTTGGGTTCATCGTGAACCATTTCGGGGTTCTTCTGCATTTCGATCAGGTGGCTTGCGTTTTGCGCGACCGACGCGAGGTGAAACTCGTGTTTCAATGCGCCGGCATTGTTGATGACAAATTCGATCTGTTCTCCACGCGCGACCTCAATGCTCGCTGGCGCGTACATCATCGCGCCGTCCCGCTCGGACATTGTGATCTGAATGGTTCGGAACTGCTTCGTAGGATCGCCGGGCTCGCCGGCGGCATAATCATCATCGTCCTCATGCGCGCTGGCCTGCATCAGCGCCGACGGCATGGTATGGATCGCGGTGCCGAGCACAAATGCGACGGCGAAAGCCTTCATGGTACGATTCATCAACTACTCCCTATTGCTGATCAGTGATTCATGGGACCGGTGGGTTTCACGACATGCAGTTCGACGTCGCCGGGCGTTGTGGGAGGCTGCTGCGCCTCATCCGCTTTCGCGAGATCACCGGTCCATTCCCGTGCGACCGAACCTTCGGGATGCTTGAACCAACCAGGATCCTTGTAGTCGTTGCGGTCGAGACCTTCCCGGACCTTCAGCACCGTGAACATGCCGCCCATTTCGATTGGGCCGTATTGCCCAAAGCCCGTCATCATCGGCAATGTATTATCGGGCAGCGGCATCTCCATCTCGGCCATGTCGGCGCCGCCAGCCTGGCCCATGGGCATGTAGCCGTCGGGGATGACCTTCGCGATCTTCTTCTGCATACTTTTGAGATCGACACCGACATACGTTTTCACGTCATGTCCCATCGCATTCATGGTGTGGTGCGACTTGTGACAGTGGAACGCCCAATCGCCTGGGTTGCTCGCGACAAACTCCACTGCGCGCATCTGGCCGACCGCGCAGTCGACGGTGACTTCAGGCCAGCGCGCTTCCGGCCGCGTCCAGCCGCCGTCGGTGCAGGTCACTTCGAACTCGTGGCCATGAAGGTGGATCGGATGGTTCGTCATGGTGAGGTTGCCGAACCGGATGCGCACCCGATCATCCTTACGGACCACCATGTGGTCGATGCCGGGGAACGCGCGGCTATTGAAGGTCCAGAGATTGAAATCGAGCATGGTGTTGACCTTGGGCACGTAAGAGCCCGGCTCGATGTCATAGGCGTTGAGCAGGAACACGAAGTCGCGGTCAACGCGATGGACGGTGGGATCCTTGGGATGCACGACGAAGAAGCCCATCATTCCCATGGCCATCTGCAGCATTTCGTCGGCGTGCGGATGGTACATGAAGGTGCCCGACCGCCTGAGCTCGAACTCGTATGCGAAGGTCTGACCAGGCTTGATCTGCGGCTGGGTGAGTCCACCAACGCCATCCATTCCGTTCGGCACCGGCATTCCGTGCCAATGGATTGTGGTGTGTTCCGGCAGCTTGTTGGTGACGAAGATCCGGACCTTGTCGCCCTCGACGCCTTCGATGGTCGGACCGGGTGACTGGCCGTTATATCCCCACAGGTGCGCCTTCATTCCCGGTGAGATCTCGCGCACCACCGGTTCCGCGACCAGGTGAAACTCTTTCCAGTCGCCATTGCGGCGCCACGGAAGTGACCAGCCATTGAGCGTGACGACCGGCTGGTAATCAGGGCCACTCGAGGGATATAGCGGCGGCTGCATGAGCGGAGACGGTTGGGTCGGCGCTTCTGGCACGCCCGCGAATGCAACACGTCCGGTGACTTGGCTCACGCCGGCAAGCGCGATGCCTGAACTTGCGATGAAACTGCGGCGCGAGAGACTCATGCGCTGGTATCCTTCCTAATTGCTTTGTGAGCTGGCTTGCGTCGGCCCTGATGAAGCTCCGGACAGCCCCCCTCCCCCGACCGTCGCGGCATGCAGGTCGGCCTCGGCAATCCAGAAATCGCGCTTGGCATCGATCGCCCGCTGGTTGGCCGCAATGCGGTCGCGGGAATCGGTCAGCAACCCGAAAAGGTCGGAGAGCATGCCGTTGTAGTTGAGGAGAGTTTGCTCGGAGATCGTTTCTCGCAGCGGCAAGACGGTTTTTTCGTAGTAGCGGGCGATATCGTACGAGCCCCGGTATGCCTGGTAAGCCTGACGGGCGTCGGCGCGCGCGTTGACCGACCTGTCGATGAGCATGTTGACGGCGCGCAGATAGGTTTCTTCGGCACGGCGGGTTTTCGTTTCCCCGAAATCGTAGATCGGGATTTCGAAGGTGAGTTGATAGCCGCTGCGCGGTGTGCGTTCTCCCTGCCGAATCTCGTTGCGGTCGACTCCGCTCGCCTCGAGCCTGTTGATGAAGCGCGTCGCGTGGGTAAGGCCATACTCCTTGGCCAATGCGGCAAGGTCCATGCGGGCGATTTGGATATCGACCCGCGACATCACGGCTTGCGCCTCTACGTCAGCCACCTTTATCGGCGAGGATGGGAGGGGCGGGAGCTTATTCGGCAAACGGTAGGTCAGGTCACCGCCCCAAAGTCCGAGCGCGCGGTTGAGGGCCTCGCGCTCGCTGCGCTGCATGAGGCGCGCGGTCGCGAGTTCGCCCACCACCTCCGCATAGAAGGCGTGTTCCCGGGCTTGCTCGAGCTTGGGCATGGCGCCGGTCTCGCCCAGCTTTTTCGCGAGTTCCGACACCGCCTCGGCCGAGGTGCGCGACTGTTCCAAGAAGGTCACCGATTGTGCCGTAGCCACCGCGCGATAATACGCGCGACGCGCCTCCCATGCCGCAGATAGGCTGGCCTGCAACGCCCGCGCTTGCGCCACCTTGAAACGGTCTTCGGCGATGGCCCGCCGACGCGGCAGCGTCAGCAACGCCAGGATGTTCTGCGTAACCTGGCGTTCGATCTCGAGTTCGGCACCCGTCAGATGCACCAGGGAGAATGACGGCGCGGGAGGCAGGCTTGCTTCGACCATCTCCGTCTCGGAGACGCCCAGCTCGTTGTAGGCCGCCTGAAGTGCGCGGTTGTTGAGCAAAGCAATCTCGACAGCTTTGTTGGCGGTGAGCGGCGTCGCGAGCAGCGCGGCAACGCGCGCGTGCGCGGCGGCCGCATCGGCCTCGTCCCTGATCTTGAGCGCGGCTGTCCCGACGATGGCGCCGGTCTGGTCTGCGACGAGTGTCATTCCGCCGTCCTTTGAAAACGTCGCGCAGCCGCCGAGCAATAAGCCGGCTGCCGCGATTGCGATGATGGTCCCTGCGCCCCCGCGCCGTCCCATCCCCTGCTCTCCCCCCTGCATCGACTTCACATCTCCTCAGGTGTGCGCTGGTCAGTGCTTGTCATGTTCCGGCACGGCCTTTCCGTTGGATGGTGCGGGCGCGACGCGCCGGTTCACGTCGCCCCACGGTGCGGGATCCACAGGCTGGAAGCTTTTGGCCCCGGCATTGACGGGTGCGTACTGGCCGCTGCCGGTTCGGACGGGGCGGTCGGGCATCTGGCCGCTGACAGGCCACGGTGGTCCATCGCTCCAACCCGCGAGTGCCGGGATGAGCATTGCGATCGCCAAGCGATACAGCATGGGAGCCTCGTAAGGTGAGGTATGACGTCGGTACCGAGCCAGAGGCTCGATCGACCGGTGAATGAATGTGAATTGCGCGGAGGCGATGCGCCTGACCGCGAGGGGGCTGTTCGCGTTAGCCCACGTCTAGCTGGACGCAATTAGACTCTTGGCGGCCTTTCAAGACCGAAGAGTGCTCTTAAGTGCGTTGAGGGCTCGTCATGCGGAGGTCCGACGCGTTCGCTACGGGCGTGCTGGGGCAGCGCCCATGTTCCATCCGTGATTGCCGAGGCAGAAGGCCCGCAGGGCGCGCAGTGAGACATTCCCTCGCAGCAGCATGACCCATTGCAGTGCCCGCCCGGAAGCGAAGATCCATTTTCAAAATAGCTGGAATGGGACGCTTGGTCGGCGCCGCCGCTGCCCATGTCGGCCGATGCGGTTGGCGGATGTTCATGGCCGTATGCGCCGTGCGCGTTGGCGGCCGCTGGGAGCCCCAGCAGCACGAACACGGTCAGCGCAAAAAATGTAAGCCAGCCTCGCAACTGATTCGGTCCTCGATCTCCGCGCTATTCTCGACACCAATCGATTCTAACTCAAGCGCATACAGGCGACACGGTTCCGGTGTCGCATGCTTGTTGTTGCGGCGCAACTTCCCAAGTGATGTGGCTGGTCGTGCTAAATAGTGACTGCCCCCACGAGCAACGACTACACCGAAGGAACGAGCATGAACACAGAAGCGGCGCACGATATCGAACGGCTCAATACCGACTGTGCGTGCGTCACGCTCGATATTGCGGTTCTGCGGCAAGCGGCTGAAGAAGTCGTGAACGATCCCGCCTTCTTCCGCGAGCTCGCGAAGACGCACCCCTATTTGCTCGCGGCGCAACCGTTGTTCCTGTCTGCAGCTCACGCCGCGCAAATGCAGACGATCATACGCGGCATCGAGAGGATTGCCGGTCTTCCATACTACCAATCCGCCGTCTTGGAGCATGCCCCCGAGATCTCGCGCTTCCAGCCGGGGCCCGTTGGGGTCTTCATGGGCTATGATTTCCATTTAGGAGCGGACGGGCCAAAACTTATAGAGATCAACACCAATGCCGGTGGTGCTCTAATCAATGCCTACCTGTTGCAAGCTCAACGCGCGTGTTGCAGTGAGACGGCAATCTCAGCTGATATGCCTTGCGATCTGCCAACACTTGTAGGCCGGTTCATGGCGAGCTTTGAAAGTGAATGGTCCCGTCAAGGCCGAACAAGCAAACTGAAGTCGATCGCGATCGTGGATCAATCTCCGAAAGAGCAATACCTCTATCCTGAATTCATCCTGTTCCAAAAGATGTTTGAAGCCTACGGCATAGCCGCATTCATTTCGACGCCGGAGGCGTTGTCCTTTCGTGATGGCGCCTTGTGGCATGGGGAGCAGCGTGTGGATCTCGTCTATAACCGTCTTACGGATTTCAACTTGTCCCAACCGGAGAGCGAAGCCCTTCGAAACGCCTATAGAGCAGGTCAAGTGGTGCTAACGCCAAATCCGCGTGCACATGCGCTGTTTGCGAACAAGAGCAACCTAGCCGTCCTCACCGACGAGACCCTGCTTCGGCATTGGGGTGTGGCCGAGGAGCTGATCGCCACGCTGAATAACGGCATACCTCGGACTGAGTTGGTGAAGCTCGCCGACCCCAACGAATTGTGGGGCCGACGCAACAAGCTGTTCTTCAAGCCGAGTTCAGGATTCGGCAGCAAAGGCGCCTATCGTGGGGAGAAACTTACGCGCAAGGTATGGAACGAGATCTTAATGGAAGATTACGTGGCGCAGGCCATTGTGCCTCCCAGCACTCGGACAATCTCGGTAGACGGCCAAATTCAGAGCATGAAGGCGGACCTGCGAAATTATACTTACGGTGGCGAAGTTCAATTGATCGCCGCCCGTATTTACGAGGGACAAACCACCAATTTCCGGACACCAGGTGGTGGATTCGCGCCGGTGTTCGTCGGTAACGGAAATCAACCACGCGCCTGTATGGTGGCAAGAGAGTTGGAGCGGGACTCGGATTGACCCTGCGCTCCTGTCGGGGGATGCGTCCCGCGATCGAGATCACGTCCTACAGACCCGAAATCGTCAGGCCGTAGCGTGCGAGCTGTGCGCGATCGGGGAGGATCTCGAGATAATACCCACCCATGACATGCTCTGCATAGGCGCTGGAGGTGCCTGGGCCCGATTTGAGAACGATTTTCACCTGGCGGGCGAAGGAACCGCCGAAGAGTGGCGCCTCATCGACGAGCATGAGTCTCACCACCCCGAAGACGTCAATCGCGCCGCTAAACTGCCGCTCTAGCCTGTATTCGTGCTGGAGTTCAAGCGCACAAATTCCGAAGAATGATCCGGTTTCCACTGCGTCGTTGTGTGAAGCACGAAATCGATGTCATCATTTTTACTTTGACCATTATAGGGTACCCCACTATATTATCAACGCTCCGGGAGGCCCGCTCATGGCACACACGATCAAAGAGAAATCGAGGCTCGTTGCCAGGGTGCGGCGGCTCAAGGGCCAAATCGATGCCATAGAACGTGGACTGGAAGCCGAGGTTGGATGCGCTGACATTCTGCAGCTCGTCGCGTCCGTTCGCGGCGCATTTAATGGGCTCACCGTCGAGCTGATCGAAGACCACATTCGGAATCATGTCGTCGCAGCGAAGAACAATGATGAGCGCGCGGCAGGTGCCGACGAACTCATCGATGTCGTGCGCTCATACCTCAAATGAAGAAGTTACTTTGAAGAATAGCCTGGTACCCAGCGCCTGCGCCGACGAAAAACATGCCACAACGTGGCGTAGGGAGCGTTTCAACGCCTCGAATAAGAATGTCCGTACCCATGAGTGATTTTTTCTCTCTTCTTCAATCTGGCAACGCCTGGCTATTCATCCCAAGCGCGATTCTTCTTGGTGCCCTTCACGGCCTTGAGCCCGGGCACTCGAAGACCATGATGGCCGCTTTCATCGTTGCCGTTCGCGGCACCGTCGGTCAGGCGATTTTGCTCGGACTGGCGGCAACCCTTTCTCATACCGCCGTGGTCTGGGCCATCGCGCTCGCGGGGCTTCACTTCGGCTCGCAATTCAACACCGAAGCGACAGAGCCCTACCTGCAGTTGGTTTCCGCCGTGCTGATCATTGGCGTTGCACTCTGGATGGTGTGGCGTACCCGGCAGGAGGTGAAGGCTCACAGCCATCATCACAGCGATGAGGTACGAGAAATCGATACCGGCCACGGCGTATTAAGCCTCGAAGTATTCGAAGGCGGTGTGCCGCCGCGATGGCGGATTCGCTCTCTCTCCGGGTCCGCGCTTATCGCCTCAGATCTCGCCGTTAAGACCACCCGCCCTGACGGGGCGACGCAGGACTTCACTTTCGCATCGCGCGGGGACTACCTCGAGTCCTTTGAAGAAATTCCCGAACCCCACGAATTCAAGGCCAGCCTCACGCTGAGCCATGGAAACCATGCGCACAGCTATGCCGTGGCGTTCCACGAGCATGATCATCATCACGCGGAGAACACCGGCCTCGATGTCAGCGACGGTGAGTATGCCGATGCCCATGAACGCGAGCATGCGGAGGACATCCGCCGGCGTTTCGCCGATCAGCACGTGACGACTGGTCAGATCGTCATGTTCGGTCTCACCGGTGGACTCATCCCCTGCCCGGCCTCGATAACGGTGCTGTTGCTATGCCTGCAATTGAAGAAATTCACACTGGGCGTGGCCTTGGTTCTATGCTTCAGCATCGGGTTGGCGGCGACAATGGTGGCTGTAGGGGCGGCAGCCGCGCTAAGCGTCCAGCACGCCTCCAAGCGCTGGTCAGGATTTGGAGACCTCGCACGACGTGCGCCCTACTTTTCCAGCGTGCTGATCATTTTGGTGGGACTGTATACGGCGTATCTCGGAATCAAGGGGCTAGGCGTGACGCACTACTAAGCAGCATCTCGCCAAACGAGATCAGTTGTTTTGTCAGCACGGGCCTGATCTCACTCACCCAGTCCCTTGAGGCTTTCTTCCGAAGCGCCATCGTTTTGCTTTCCACTCGCTCTCAGTGAAGCTCTATGACTGTGAGTGGTTACCCTGCCTCTCAAGCGCCAGCCCTTCACCAACCCATAGATCGCCGGGATGACGATCAGCGTCAGCAGCGTGGACGACACCATGCCGCCGATCATCGGTACCGCGATGCGCTGCATCACCTCCGAGCCAGTCCCGGTACTCCAGAGAATGGGCAGAAGCCCCGCCATGATGGCGACCACCGTCATCATCTTCGGCCTGACGCGCTCCACCGCGCCGACCATGATGGCGTGATAGAGGTCCTCGCGCGTGAATGGGCGCTTGGCGAGCAGGCACTCCGCATGGATCTCGCGCGCGGCTTGGTCGAGGTAGATCAACATCACCACGCCGGTCTCGGCCGCGACGCCGGCGAGCGCGATAAAGCCCACCGCCACCGCCACGGAGAGGTTGAAGCCAAGCCACCACATCAGCCAGAAACCCCCGACCAGCGCGAACGGCAGCGACAGCATGACGATGAGCGTTTCGGTAAGGCGCCGGAAGTTGAGGTAGAGCAGCAGGAAGATGATCATGAGCGTCACCGGCACCACCATTTCAAGGCGGGCCTCGGCGCGTTCCATGAATTCGAACTGCCCGCTCCAGACGAGATAGGTCCCCGGCGGCAGCTTTACCTTCGCATCCACCGCTTTCTTGGCATCAGCGATATATCCGCCGAGGTCGCGGTCGCGAATATCAACGTAGACGTAAGTGGCGAGCTTGGCGTTCTCGGTGCGGATGGTGGTCGGGCCTTGCGTGAGCTTGATATCGGCGACCTCTCCCAATGGCACCGTGCCGCCGCCTGGCAACGACACCACGACGTCTTTGGCGATGGCTTGCGGGTCCGAGCGCAGGTCGCGCGGATAGCGCAAGGCGACCGTATACCGTTCGCGCCCTTCCACCGTGGTGGTGAGCGGCTCGGCGCCAAGCGCCATCGAGATCACATCCTGCACGTTCGAGATCATCAGCCCGTAGCGGGCGAGTTGCTCCCGATTGGGGATGATTTCGAGGTAATAGCCGCTCATTACTCGCTCGGCATAAGCGCTGGAGGTGCCTGGGACGGATTTGAGGACGGTTTCGACTTGGCGGGCGACCTGCTCCATGGCGGTGAGGTCGGAACCGATGACCTTGATGCCGACCGGCGTGCGAATGCCGGTCGATAGCATGTCGATGCGGGCCTTGATGGGCATGGTCCAGGCATTGGAGACGCCGGGGAACTGCAACGCCTTGTCCATCTCGGCCACGAGGCCGTCGGTCGTGATACCCGGCCGCCAATCCTCCTTGGGCTTGAGGTTGATCACCGTCTCGTACATCTCGGTGGGCGCCGGGTCGGTGGCGGTCTCCGCGCGTCCCGCCTTGCCGTAGACCGAGGCGACCTCCGGAAATGACTTGATAATGCGGTCCTGCGTCTGCAGCAGTTCCGCCGATTTCGTCACCGAAATTCCCGGCAACGTGGTCGGCATGAACAACAGCGTGCCCTCGTTGAGGCTGGGCATGAACTCGCTGCCGATTTTTGTCACAGGCCACACCGAGACCGCGAGGATGAGCACCGCGAGCCCGATGGTCAGCGTCTTGGCTTTCAGCACCCTTTTGATGACCGGGCGATAGATGGCGATGAGCGCCCGGTTGATCGGGTTTTTTTTCTCAGGGATGATGCGGCCGCGTACAAAAATCACCATCAGCGCCGGCACCAGCGTCACCGACAGCAATGCCGCCGAAGCCATGGCGAACGTTTTGGTGAAGGCCAGCGGACCGAATAGGCGGCCCTCCTGCGATTCCAGCGTGAATATCGGCAGGAACGACACGGTGATAACCAGCAGCGAGAAGAACAGCGCCGGACCAACCTCGCTTGCCGCGTCGATGAGGATCTGCAGGCGCGGTTTGCCGGGAGGCGCGCGCTCGAGGTGTTTGTGGGCGTTCTCGATCATCACGATGGCCGCGTCGATCATCGCGCCGATGGCGATGGCGATGCCGCCGAGGCTCATGATGTTGGAGCCCAGGCCCAGCATCTTCATCGCGGTGAAGGCCATGAGGATACCGACCGGCAGCATCAGGATGGCCACCAGCGCGCTGCGAACGTGCAGCAGGAAGATGATGCATACTAGCGCCACCACCACGCTTTCCTCGAACAGCGTGTGCTTGAGGGTTTCGATGGCGCGGTTGATGAGCTGCGAGCGGTCGTAGACCGGGATGATCTCGGTCCCGGCCGGAAGCGACGGCATGATCTCCTTGAGGCGCGCCTTGACGTTATCAATGACGGTGAGCGCGTTGGCGCCGGAGCGCTGCAGGGCGATGCCGCTTGCAACCTCCCCTTCCCCGTTGAGTTCGGCAATGCCGCGACGCTCGTCGCCCGCGAGCTCGACATGGGCCACGTCCTTGAGCAGCACCGGCGTGCCGCCGTCGGACTTGACCATGATGTTGTTGAGGTCATCGATGCCGCGCAGATAACCGCGTCCTCGAATCATGAACTCATGCTCAGAGAGCTCAAGCGTGCGGCCACCGACGTCCATGTTATTGCCGCGAATGACGTCGCGGATTTTGGATAAGGGAATGTTGAGCGCGCGGAGCCGGCTGGGATCGACGATTACATTGTACTGTTTGACGAAGCCGCCGACGCCGGCCACTTCCGCCACGCCCTCGGCCTTAGACAGGCCGAAACGCACGTCCCAATCCTGCATCGAGCGCAGGTCGGCCAATGATTTGTTCGGCGCCTGCAAGGCATACTGGTAAACCCAGCCCACGCCGGTGGCATCGGGACCCAGCGTCGGCGTCACACCGGTGGGCAAGCGCTTGGCGGCAGCACTCAGATATTCCAGCACGCGCGAGCGCGCCCAGTAGATGTCCGTGCCATCCTCGAAGATGATGTAGACGAACGAGACGCCGAAAAAGGAAAACCCGCGCACGACTTTGGAGCGCGGCACGGTGAGCATCGCGGTGGTCAGCGGATAGGTGACCTGGTCCTCGACCACCTGCGGCGACTGGCCGGGGAACTCGGTGTACACAATGACCTGGGTGTCCGAGAGGTCGGGGATGGCGTCCAGCGGCAAAGTCTTCACCGCCCAAACGCCCGCCACCACCACGAAGACGGTGGCGATGAACACCAACATCAGGTTCTTCGCCGACCAGGCGATGAGGCGGGCGATCATTGGGTGGCCTCCGTGCTCGACGGTATGGTGGGCGAAGGCGCGTCAAAGCCCTTCAGCGCCGATTGCAGGTTACTTTCCGCGTCGATCAAGAAGTTGCCGTTGACCACGACCTTGTCACCTTCCGAAAGCCCGCTCACGACCTCGCGAAATCCGTCACCCGTCCTGCCGAGTTTGATGTCGCGCGGCTCATAGCGGCCGTTGCCGAGGTCCATCAGCACCACCTGTCGGTTGCCGCTGTCGATCACCGCGCTGGCCAGTACCGAAAGGGCATCGCCGCTGCCGCCGGTCGCGATCTCGACATTGCCGTACATGTCGGGAAGCAACGCCATATCGGGGTTGGGCAGCTCAATCCGCACCTGGGCGGTACGCGTCTCCTTCATCAGATGCGGGTAAACCACCGTCACCCGGCCCTGGAACGTTCGGCCGGGATAGGCGCGCGTCATCACCTTCACGCGTTGTCCGGCCCTGACCAGCGCGATGTCGCCTTCGGCCACATCAGCCATCATCCACACCATGGAGTGATCAACGATGCGAAAGCCGACGTCGCCGGCCTTGAAGCCCTGGCCGTCGCTCCAGTTACGCTCCAGCACGTCTCCGCTGATTGGTGCCCGAATAGTGAACGTGTCCGGCACACTGCGACCATGCTTGACCTGGTCGATGAAGTCCTGGGTCACGCCGAGATTCTGCAGGCGGCGGCTGGCGCCGACCACGCCGCCGGGACCTTTGAGGCCGGGGGGCGTGAACGCGTCGTCGCCGCGCGTGAAGCCGGAATTCTGCTCGATGAGCAGCCGCGCGGCCTGGTCGAGGATTGCCTGGCCGAACACCGTTGCCAGCACATCGCCCTCCTTGACGTGCGTGCCGGTGGTGGCCTCGCCGACTTTGACGACGTAGCCATCGAACTTCGGCGCCACCACCGCGACGCGGCGCTCGTCGATTGCCACCGTACCCGGCGCCTGAATGGTGCGGGTGATGTGATGACGGCCAACCACCACGGTTTCCACGCCGGTGCGCTGAATCTTGCCCGGAGAAACCTTCACCGCTCCATCATCGCTCTCCTCGCCCTCGAACACCGGAATGTAGTCCATCCCCATCGAGTCTTTCTTGGGCGTGGGCGAGGTGTCCGGCAGACCCATCGGGTTGCGGTAAAACTTGATCTTTTTCGCGCCACCCGGTGCGTCGGCAACCTGCGCCACAGCCTTGGCTTTCGGACCGAAGGACACGTCCTCGCTGGCGAGGACCGGCACATAGGCCTGCCCACTGTCGGTGTTGCGCGGCGTCAGCGAATAGAACGCCTTGCCATTGGGATCGCGGTAATAGATCACCGGCCCGCTGGCGGCGGGATGCACTTCGGTCATGGCCGCTGGGGTGGTCATCGGCAGCTTGAGCATGCCGGTCTGGCCGGCCCACAGCCCGGCTGCCGCCGCAGCCAATATGGCTGCGACGGAAGCCAATCCCTTGAGCGAGCTCATTCGGTGGCCTTGACGATGAGCTTGTCCTCAACCGTCCCGGTCTCACCCTGCACCTTGGCGCCGAGCGACAAGGCCCATTCCCCGGCCATGCCGAGGTCGGTCTTGAAGCGGTAGACGCCGGGCTCGGTGGACGAGGTCAGCTCGATCGGGGCGGTCATCATCTCCATGCCGTCCGGGCCCATGTCGATGCGCTTGGCGAAGATCACGGCGTCGGCGATGCCACGGCCCGAAGGCTTGTGCACCAGCTTGACCGAAATGACGGCCGCGCCCTCTTTTACTTCCTTGTCGAGAAGCTGGAATTGGTAGTCCTTGGCATCGGCCAGAGCCGTGCCGGCCAAACCCATGAGCAACGCGACGCCGACGGCGGCCGCGCGCAACGAGAAAGGTTGCATGTTGGTAGTCTCCTATTGTCGTGAACCGGCGCGGGCCACCATGGCCGACGCTGCGCGAAGCCACGGCATCAGCCGTAGCCACAGTCACGCCCGATGGGCGCGGTTCAGACGCTGGGAGGACGGAGGAGCGGCGGGATGAGGGAACTGACGGTGACGCGCGACGGCGTCGGCATCACCCGTTCGCTGCGCACAACGCCTCGAAGGCGCGCCTCGGCGGCGGGTGGCGACAGGGGTTGGAAACATTTCACCAGGCAGCTGCCCATTTCCGGACAGAACTTCTGCGGGCAATTCGGACAGTGTTTGGCGGCTTTGGCGCAATCCATGTCTTTCGGCATGGAGGCCGTATCCATCGCGTGATCGCCAGTCGCCATCGCACTGGCCTGTCCCGCCATCGCGAAGGCGTAGGTCGCGGTCACAGGCATGGACAGCAGCGCCCCGAACATGGCGACCATGCCGAGGACCACAAACCAGCGCTGGAACAAACGGTTTCTCACGGACGGAGAATGGCACAGCTTCAGCTGAATCACAACTCAGCTGGGATCGCGGCGGCCACCCTGATTTCATTCTAAAGCTGTGGGAATGGCTTGCCTACGGCGACCTGGTTAAATCTGCGGGCCGACGAAACTCACAACGATGCGATTACCTTTTCCAACTTGCCGCGAACGATGCCTGCTTTCTCCAGTAGCAGCGGATTGTCGATCTTCGCCATCGACGCCACAGGATCGATTGCAGCAACTTCCACCACCCCTGGAGAAAGTTGCTGAACGATAACATTGCAGGGAAGCATGGTTCCGACCTTATCCTCAAGCTCAAGCGCCTGGTGGGCGAGTGTAGGATTGCAAGCGCCCAGGATCCTGTAAGGGCGGAATTCCACGCCGAGTTTCGCCTTTAGCGTCGTCGTGACGTCGACATCGGTGATGATGCCGAAACCCTCGTCCTTGAGCTTGGCGATGACCCTCGCCACTGCAGCGTCAAATGCGAGTGGCAGCGTTTTGTTAAAGTAGTAGCTCACGGCCCCTCACATCATGCAGCAGCCATTGCCGAGCAGGTAATCGGCCTTTTTCTTTTGGTCGTCACTGAGGGCTTTGTACAATGCCTCGGTGGCGGGTTTGATCGACTTCATGCTGTCGAGCATGCCCTGCATGGCTTCAAGGTGGGCATTCATGCGGTCGATCGCGCTGCCGGACTGCCACGTCTGCATCATCGTTGCGTGCATGCCCTGCATGGCCGTAGAACGCTGCTGGAGCGCGTCAACGTAGCCGTCCCAAACGGCCTTCTGCGCGTCGGTGATTCCGAGCTCGGCTTTAAGATAGGTAAGCTGACCCTGCAACATCGGCCCAGAGCCCATCATCATGCCGGGCCCCATCATCCCCGAGCCCATGCCTCCGTAGCCCATCATGCCGGGACCCATTCGGCCATTCCCCATCATGCCCTGGCCCATCATGCCGTAGCCGTTGCCCATCATACCCTGGCCCCATCCGCCATTTCCCATCATGCCGGAGCCTTGACCCTGGTTGCCGGGCGATTGTGCTGACGCGACCGAAGCAGTGACCGCCATCGCCGCAAAGAGGCCGATGAATACCCGTTTGTGCATATTCATTGCTTTTACTCCCTTGATTGTTGGCGATGGAGGAAACCTCCAAACGTAGGCCTAACGGGATAAGTGTAATTCAGTCCGACGAGATCATATTTGATGTTCGTCAAGCATCATCGCGACGATACCCTTCTGGCCATCCGCTCGAAAGCTAAGTGCCTAAAAAACTGCCGTGTTTCGATTGCGGGCATGGTCCAGGCCCTTCGCCTGCGCGAGGCCTTTCACGTTCTTGAAGACGACGCCGTATATGTTTGCATCCGTAAAATCGGTACCTTCGAGGGCCGCACCGGTGAGGTCGGCATTGGACAGGTCGGCCCTATTCAACATCGCGCCGTTCAGGTTTGCGCCCGCCATGTTGGCGAAAATCATATTGGCGCCCGTCAAATCCGCGCCCTCGAGGTTCGCGCCGCCAAACAGCGCCCCCGACAGGTCGGTCTGCTTTGGCATCTTGAACTGGTTCCGCTCGGTGCCCAGCCGCGCTCCTGAAAGATCGGCGTTGCGAAAGTCCGCACGGCTCAAGCGCGCGAAGATGCGGGCGTGCGAAAGTGGCGTGGGACAGATCTGCGCCGTTGAAATTCGCGCGGGCCAGCGTCGTGCGATCGAGTTTGGCGCCGGTGAGTTTCACGCCGGAGAGGTTGGCTCCCGTCAGGTCATCGCCGAGCATGTTGGCGCCGGCCAGATTGGCCTGCTTGAAATTGACGCCGCTCAGATCGAGAAGCGACAAGTCCTTGCCGGAATAATTGAGGCGCACGCCAGGTTTGGCCTGGAACAGCGCTTGAACGATATCACGGAGAGGCAGCTCTGCGGCGTGCGCGGATGCGACGAACGTCAAGACCGCTAACCAGCCGCAATACCTCAGTCGCATCTCGAACTCGCTTACGCGGTTATGGCTTCCCGACGCTCAGCCCAGGCCTGCCGGAGGATTTGCGTGGACGAGGACAGGAACACCGCCGCCATGATGCCGGCCACCACCAGGTCGGGCCACGCGCTGGTGCTGCCCCAGACCGCCACAGCGGCGATCATCACCGCGACGTTGCCGATGGCATCGTTGCGCGAGCACAGCCAGACCGATCGCACATTGGCATCGCCGTCTTTATAGCGCAGCAGCAGAAGCACGCTGCTCAGATTCACGGCCAACGCCAGGACACCGATTCCGCCCATGATTTCGGCGCGCGGCAAGCCGAGGACCAGGGCGTGATAGAGCGTGCTGCCGAACACCCAAAGCCCCATCAGCAACAGACTGCCTCCTTTGAGCAGCGCCGCCGCCGAGCGCACCTGCAGCGAGCGGCCAATGACGGCCATGCTGATGCCATACGTGAGGGTGTCCCCCAGGAAATCCAACGCATCGGCTTGCAGCGCTTGTGAACCGGCCAGTTGGCCGGCGAGCATCTCGACCAGAAACATGATGCCGTTCAAAGCGATCACGATCCACAGGACGCGCTTGTAGCGCGGGTCGAGGCCGTCAAAGCGTGGGTTTGAATGACAGCCGCATGCGGAAGATTGGCAGGCGTCGGACATGATATAATTCCCTTTCAGCCCCCAAGATAAACCCTCTAGTCACTAGAGGAGCAAGGGCTCGATGACGACCTCGAGTAAACAAGCGATGAGCTCCGCACAAAAATCATACGGTCAGAGTGGTCTCCACGAAGACCCTCAGCAATGCATACTGGCAGAAGCCCATAAAGGCGCAGCGCTGGCGTAGCCGCGCATGAACATGTTCCGTCAAACGACCTAAGCGAATGCCTCGGGGCTCCTGGACAGGTCCGTGTGGCTTTCGACCGGTCTGCTCCTGCTTCCGAACCTGACGCACAGCGCCGGGAGGATAAGAAGCGTCAGGACCGTAGCGCTCGCCAGGCCGCCGATCACAACCGTAGCCAATGGCTTCTGCACCTCCGCACCGGTGCCGGTCGACAGTGCCATCGGCACAAATCCAAGAGAGGCCACCAACGCGGTCATCACCACGGGTCGAAGTCTGGTGACAGCGCCCACGAAGATGGCGCGCCTCCGCGTGAACCCTTGCTCAAGCAACTGATTGATGCTGGTCATCATCACCAGACCGTTGAGGACCGCGACCCCCGATAGCGCGATGAATCCCACGGCGGCCGATACGGAGAATGGCATGTCTCGCAACCACAGAGCGATGATGCCGCCCGTCAGGGCAAGCGGAACGGCGGAAAACACCAGCAGCGCGTCCCGTGGCGAACCGAGCGCAGAGTAGAGCAGCAGGAAGATCAGAAAGAAACAGGCGGGCACCACGACCAGCATGCGCTGGCGGGCAGACGCCAGGTTTTCGAACTGGCCGCCCCAGGCAACGAAGTATCCGGCCGGCAATTCAACCTGCTCGTTCACCTTCGCCTGTGCTTCCGCCACCACCGAAGCGATGTCGCGACCCCGCACGTTGGCCGTGACCACCACGCGTCGCTTTCCGTTCTCACGGCTGATCTGGTTAGGACCTTCCGTGAAGTTGAAGCTTGCGACCTGCTCCAGCAGGACCGAGGAGGTACGACCGTTGCGGTCTTGAGGCAGCGGGACAGGCAGGTGCTTGAGGTCCTCGAGATCTTCCCGCACACCGTCCGACAGCCTCACGACGATCGGATAGCGACGGTCACCCTCGAATACCACCCCAGCCTCTCGGCCGCCTATGGCGGCGCCTATGACATCCTGCACGGCCATCATACTGAGGCCCAGCCGCGCGATCTCCTCCTGGTTGAGTGCGATCTCGAGGAACGGCAGTCCCGACGCCTGTTCCACGCTGATATCCGTTGCGCCTTCCGTGCCCCGGAGGATCGACGCGACCTGGTTCGCCGCGCGAAGCATGGGCTCGAACTCTTCGCCAAAGATCTTGACCGCGAGGTCACCTCTCGCTCCCGCCAGAAGCTCATTGAATCGCATCTGGATCGGCTGCGAGAACACAAGATTGTTTCCCGGCTGCTTCTCGATAGCCGATTGGATTTTCTGGACCAGGGCGTCTCTGCTGAGCGTGGGGTCAGGCCATTCCTCGGCGGGTTTAAGGATGATGAAGGTGTCCGAAGCGTTGGGCGGCATGGGATCGGACGCGACCTCCGCCGTGCCGGTTTTGGAGTATATGAATCCGACTTCCGGAAAGCGGCTAACCACCTTCTCCAGCTCGATTTGCATTTGCTGCGATTGGGCCAGCGAGGCGCTCGGGATGCGGATAGCCTGCATGGCAAGGTTCTTCTCGTCGAGGGTTGGAATGAACTCCTGCCCGAGCTTGGAGAGTAGGAAACCCGACAGCACCAACAATGACACGGCCCCACCGATGAACACCACAGGACGCAGCAGCGCCCTCCGCAACAGGGGCTCGTACACCCGCTTGCATGCGCGAACCAAAACATTCTCGCTCTCCCGGACGCGCCCTGAAAGCGCAATCGCGATGGCAGCAGGAACGAAGGTCAGGGAAAGCACAAAAGCCGCTATCAGCGCGATGATCACCGTCAGCGCCATTGGCTCGAACATCTTTCCTTCTACTCCGGTGAAGGTCAGCAACGGAACGTAAACAAGGATGATGATGGCCTGCCCGTAGACGGAGGGCTTGATCATCTCCTCGGCGGAGATAACCACTGTCTGCAATCGCTCTTGCAGCGTCAGCCTCCGCCGAAGGTCGTGCTGGTGCTCCGCCAGGCGCCGCAACGTGTTCTCTGCGATGATGACCGCCCCATCCACGATCAGACCGAAATCGAGCGCGCCAAGGCTCATGAGATTCGCGCTGATCTTTCCCTGGACCATCCCGGTCATTGTCAGGAGCATGGCGAGGGGGATGACCAGCGCGGTGATAAGTGCCGCGCGAATGTTCCCGAGCAGCAGGAAGAGGACGACGATGACCAACAAGGCGCCTTCGGCCAGGTTCTTGCTCACGGTCGCGACCGTGGCATCGACCAGAAGCGTGCGGTCAAGCACGGTCTGCGCCTCAATGCCCGGGGGAAGGCTCCGCCTGATCTCCTGCATCTTCGCGTCTACAGCCGCTGAGACCGTGCGGCTATTGCCCCCGATCAGCATCAGCGCGGTCCCGACCACGACCTCTTGGCCGTTTTCGCTGGCGCTGCCGGTTCTCACTTCGCGCCCGATGCCGACCTTGCCGATATCTTTGATGCGGATGGCAACGCCCTCGCGACTCGCAACGACCACGTTGGCGATTTGCTCCAGACTCGTGAGCCGTCCCGTGCTGATGACCGCGTAGCCTTCGCCGTTGCGCTCGACGTAGCCCGCCCCTCGATTGACGTTATTGCGCTCGAGCGCCTGCGCCACATCTGCAAATGAGAGATTGAGCGCCGTCAGACGTGAGGGATCCGGCTGAACCAGATATTGCTTTTGGAAACCGCCGATGACGTCGACGCCGGCCACGCCCGGCACGGTGATCAGTTGCGGGCGGATGATCCAGTCTTGCACTGTTCGCAAGTAAGCCGCGCGTTCGACCTCGGTGGTGAGCTTCTCGCCTTCCGACGTTACAAAGCTGCCGTCGCGCTGCGGACCCGGCTTGCCGTCATCCGATGCTCTAGAATCGGCCCCGTACTTTACTGCCCACATGTAGATTTCACCAAGGCCGGTCGATATCGGCCCGAGCTTCGGCGTGGCACCTTCGGGCAAGCTCTCTTCCGCAACCCGCAACCTTTCGCCCACTTGCTGCCGGGCGAAGTAGATGTCGGTCTTCTCCGAGAAAACCGCTGTCACCTGCGAAAAACCGTTGCGCGACAATGACCGTGTGTATTCCAGGCCCGAGATGCCCGCGAGTGCGTTCTCGATCGGAAAGGTGATCTGCTTTTCGATGTCGATGGGCGAAAGCGCAGCCGCAACGGTGTTAATCTGCACCTGATTGTTAGTGATGTCGGGCACCGCATCGATGGAAAGTTTCTTCAGGGCGTAAACGCCGTATGCAGCTGCGGCGAGCGTCAGCATCACCACCAGCCAACGCTGGTGAACGGAAAAGGCGAGCAATCGGGCAATCATCTTCTGTCCTCAATCAATGATCATGCTCGGCTTCGGATTTCCCGAGCTCGGCCTTAAGCAGGAAGGTGTTGGCAATCGCGACAAACTCTCCGGCCTTGAGGCCCGATGTGATCGCGACGGACTTCCCATCATCGTGGCCAACCGTGACCGGGCGGACCTCGAAACCTTCGTTGGTCCGAACGAAGACACGACTTTGCCCTTTGATGTTTTGAATGGCAGTTTTGGGAATAGCCACGTCAGCTTTCGTGTCCCCGACCATCACCTCGGCCGTGACAAACGAACCAGGCCGCCAGACGCCCTCCTGGTTGTCGACCGAGGCCACCACGCGGGCGGATCGGGTGTCCTGATTGAGCATCGGGCTGGTGAAGATGATTTCACCATCGGTGGTCCGAGGGACACCGCTGGCTTCAATCGTCAGACGCTGACCTTCCCTGATCTGAGGGAGGTCCTGGGTTGAGACGGTGAGTTCAACCCAGACCCGCGCTAAATCCGTGATGGCATACAGCTCATGTGCCTGGCCTTCGCCGCCCATCGGGGTGCCGATGTCAACCAGCTGTTCGACTATGCGACCGCCGATGGGCGCCTTGATTTCGTAGCGCTCCAAAGCGGTGGCCGATTGTTTCGCGTCCGACAACCGGGCAACCGCATCCTCGCTTACCCCTAAGGCGGAGAGCTTTTGCCGGGCGACGTCACGGCGGACGAGAGTCTCCTGGTAGGTGGCTTCCGCGCGTAAGAGACGCTGCTCCGAAGACACCTGTTTTTCGAAAAGCGTCTTCTCACGCTGGTAAAGCGTGTCCTGGAGTCGAAAATTTACCAGAGCTGCGATGTATTCACTTTTGGCGTCGGCAACCTCGCGACTGTCGAGTATCGCGATCACTTCTCCGGCCGAGACGTGGTCACCAAGACGCTTTTTCAGTTCAACGACTGTCCCGACCACTTTCGAGGGCACGCGGCCGACGCGATTGCGATCCGGTATGATGGTGCCCGGCACGCGCAATCGCTTCCGGATGAGGCCCGCCCCCGCAGGTCTCACGTCTATCTTCGAACTTGCGACCTGCTCGGAGGCCATGCGGACGTTGCCGTCCTCGTCATCGTGACCGCCACCTTGGTACGGTTCAGCGTGTGCATCATGATTCTCTGCCTGCGGCTTGCTGGCAGAATGCTCCGTCTGAGTCTCGCCGTGACCAACATCTGCCACAGCGGGTGGCGACATCCACGGGAGGTTTATGGAAATGAACAGCCCGCGAAAATCTGGGCCGCTCGTCATTGTGGCAGCCGCAACCCCGCCACCTAAAATGCCGATGGTCAAACCGGCGGCAATACCGAGTCGGTTCATGATGAAGTGTCCAAATGTGGTGACGCTACTTGCGGCTCTCGCCGCGCGTCGGTGAAAAGAAATCCGGGCAGCGCACATACGAGCTTGGCAGTCGCCTACGGACGGAGTCCTTACGAAGCTCGGGCAACACCGTTCAGCCGTGGCCGTAGGAGCGTCTGCTGCCGCACCCGGGCTCGCCTCTGAGGCAGGGTCTGTTTTCCTCGACCTCCCCCTGGTGTGGTGTGTCCGTATTCGGCGGCCAGTTCTGCGGAAGCCGGTCTTGCTTGTGGCAGTACGTTCGTCGCGGAAGGTTGTGGCAGTGCCGATAGGGATGGGCATCGGCCACACGCACGGCCGACGCTGTCGCCCCATTCTCGGGCATGCGGTGCTCTGCGGCGACTGGCATAGCCATTGACGTCGTGACTGCGAGGGCAAACGTCGTGATCAGCAGCGGGTGACGAGTGGGACGAAGACGGGTGTTCTGATGCATTGTACAGTCCTAATGATTGAATTTCGACTTGCAGGATGGCTGCGACACCGCGAGAAGCTCACCCATCAGGCGCTGCGTCGCGCTTGTCGGGCGGGCGGCGTGATGGCCGCAAGAATTGCGAAGGGAAGGGCAGGCGGCAGCGCGGACGACGATCAATCGACAGCAACACGCAGCCTGGGGTGACTGCTAGTTCAGCAGCACGACCGTCCGTCGAGCTATCAGTCCGGGATCCGCAAATGTCTTTTGATGCGGCCGAAGAGCAAGGGACAAAGCGGCCTGCTGCGCCGGCGGAGGCTTTACCGTGATCAGCGCCAGGGTTGGCATCATCGGCGGCAAATGCCTCTGTGAGGCAATCTTGCTGCTTGGCTTTAAAACCTCGACGAAGAGCAGGTGATCAATGCAGAAGAGGCTGCCGGGTTGGACCACGGTGACCGCAGCGTGCAGCTTTGCGGGGAACGAAGCCGAAGGAAGCGTATGCGCAACGTTGCCGGCATGGGTGAACTCGATGGCATGATGGCCATCTTGCGCCACGCAGTGACGTAGCGCCCCGGCCATTGCCGCCGAACCGGTGAGGATCGACAGCATCAGCGCGACGATGCAGCGGAAAACCAGGCTCTCGCGGGCTCTGCTTGGACGAGTGACGCGTTCTAAGCGAAGCAAGCTCATTCCCCCATCAAGGCGAGGCCGGCCCGCGCACGCGCGCTGCCCGGATCAATTGCCAGCGCGCGCTTGAAATCGGCACGGGCAGCGTCCGCTTGGCCCTGGCTCAAGAAAGCGTAACCACGCTCGGCGAGCGCAGGCGCCAACCGTTCATCCAACCCGAGGGCTCTGTTGAAGTAGGCGACGGCCAGTCGAGCCTCACCAATTCGCAAGTGTGCGGCTCCCCTGTAGAACAGCACCGCCGGGTCGTTCGGCCTCAGCTCTTCGGCGCGTGTAAGATCAGCGATAGCCTCGGCGTGACGACCTTGTCCGAGGTAGACACGCGCGCGATGTACCAGCGCCACATGGAGTTCCGGCAGCAACGTGAGAGCCGCCGTGAAATCAATGACTGCTCCTGCGGAGTCACCGGAACGTTTGCGCGCTAAACCCCTGTTGAACAGCACTCGGCCATCGCGCGGCTTCAGGCGTAACAAATCGGAATACGATTTGATCGCTTCCCCATACTCTCGGCGCTCGAAAGCCGCCTTACCCTTCTCGGCCAATCTCTGGGCAGTTTGGTCGAGCCGTTCCTCGTCGGTGCTCAGATAGTCCTTTTCCAATGCGATGGCGACGGGGCCGGTGATGCACACTCCAGCGCCAAGCGTCGCAAAAAAGTATTTCAGGTAAATGCGGCTGCCGCTAAGCCGGGCACAACCGGAGCCCGTAGCGCACCGCGATACGACGGCAAGCGTCATCCGAGGTCTCCAACGATTCAGAAAAAGCAAATGCAGCTGCCACGAAGGCGCTCTGCTCTGCTTTGCTCTAAATTTGGAGAACGATGGTGCGGCGTTCCCGCAAGCCGGGAGGAGATCCAGGGGAAGAGTTGCGTCGGCCGTCAACCGGTGGGCCGAATGAACTCAGCCCTGGCCTTTCGAGGCTCAGGTGCGGCTGTTCCCCGCCCGCCCTGTGCGACGTGGGCCGATGCTCTTCCTGCTTGGAAAGTGTCCCATGGTCGAACTGGAAATCGCTGCAGGGTTGGCTCTGCGCATCCTGGTGGGCCGAATTGACGAATGCGCGATGGCTTGTCGAGGCCAGGTTATGTACCCGCCCGACTTCGATCACCGCGCCGTGGGCGTCGCTCACGCACACGATTACTGGCAGCCCTGCCACCGCCATGGTCAGCAGAACCGTCGAAGTCAGCAGATATCTCAGAATCTTCGTCAGCATTCGTCTCTAGGTAACTTCAGAACCGGCCGTTTTTACGGCACATGAAACTCGAGAACGCTTACAGCCATCATAAGTTGCACGCGCGCAACGGCACATGCCCACTCACACGACGTGATCCGGGGCGAGGGCGCACGCTGTAGCTTCGTCCGTCTCGATCTGAATCGTCGCATGACCGATGCCGAAGTCATGCTCGAGTTCGTGACAGATCTCCACCAGCACGGCGTCGCCCGGATGTCCTGAGGGCATCACCAAATGAACGGTCAGGGCAACGTCGGTCGTGCTCATCGACCAGATATGCAGGTCGTGGAGTGCTTTCACGCCCTCCACGCTTTGGAGATAAGCGTGCACCCCGGCCGCATCAACGGCGGGTGGCACCGCGCTGAGCGACATGGCGACACTGTCTCGCAACAGACTCCAAGTTCCCCATACGATGATCGCGACAATGATGAGGCTCACCACCGGATCGAGCCAAACCCAGCCCGTATAAAGGATGACCACACCGGAAACGACCACACCCGCAGAAACAGCGGCATCAGCCGCCATGTGCAGGAACGCACCCCGGATGTTGATGTCCCCTTTGGCGCCGGAAGCAAACAGCCACGCGGTGAAGCCGTTGATCAGGATACCGACCGTCGCCACCACCATCACTGTCTTGGCATCAAGCGGTTGCGGCGAGTCCAGCCTCTGCAGGGCTTCCCACGCTATCGCGCCGAGCGCGAGCAGCAGGAATACCGCGTTGAAAAGCGCGGCGAGGATCGAGGAGCCGCGAAGTCCGTAGGTGTACCTTTGGCTTGGCGGCCGTTTGACCAGCACGCTCGCGATCCAGGCGGCGGCCAGACCCAGCACGTCGGAAAGGTTATGGCCCGCATCCGCGACCAAGGCGACCGAATTGCTGACATAACCGTACCCGCCTTCGATGATGACGAAGGCCACGTTCAACGCAATGCCGAGAGCAAAAGCGGTGCCGAACTCGGCTGGGGCATGCGAATGACTGTGCCCGCCATGGTTATGGTCGTGATTGTGTACATGAGCCATGTCGTGCGCGGTCCTTGCCTTATTCGCTCCCTCGGTACATCCGCTAGTGACTAGAGGAGCAAGCTTTTATGTTGGAAACGATTCCAATCGGCGGACTGTCACGCAAAACCGGCGTCAAAGTACCCACCATTCGCTATTACGAAAGCGTGGGCCTGTTGCCGGCGCCGCCGCGCACCGACGGCAACCGGAGGCTCTACGACGCCAAGGCAATCGACCGGCTCCGCTTCATCCGGCACGCGCGGGAACTCGGATTCGAGCTCGACGCCATTCGCGAACTCCTGAATCTCGCCCAGCAGCCGCAGCGCTCCTGCGCAAAGGTCGATGCGCTTGCGCGCGAACACCTGCACGCCATCAGCAGCCGCATTGAACGCCTCACGGCGCTGAAGACCGAGGTTGAGAGCATGATCAAAGCTTGCGCGAAAGGCCGCATCGCCAAGTGCCGGATCATCGATGTGCTTTCGCACCACGAGCATTGTGTCCACGACAAGCATTGAGAATGCAGCACGTTGGAGGCAGGTCTGCTAGCCGCGCGATCATCCAAGTGACTTTTTAACTCGACATTCATTACTTTTCGGGTCAACAAGCCGCGACGAGCATGTTGGGTGGAGTGTCATGCGCTATCTTCTGGTTCTCGTTCACCGCTGGGTTGGCCTCAGCATCGCCGGATTTCTCGTTCTCGCCGGCGCGACCGGCGCGGTGATCAGCTGGGATCACGAACTCGATGAGCTGCTGAACCCGCACCTCATCTTCGCGCCCACAGTCGGTTCACCGCAATCCGCGCTGACGCTTAAGGATTCCGTCGAATCCAGGGACCCACGCCGACAGGTGACATACCTTCCGATCGCGACCGAGCCCGGCCATTCGCTGCAGATGTATATGGAGGGCCGGCCTGATCCGCAGACGGGTGCACCCTATGAGCTCGGCTATAACCAGCTCTTCGTCGATCCGGTGAGTGGAAACGAGCTTGGCTCCCGCAATTGGGGCGCGGCCTGGCCCATCACCCGGGAGACCTTGGTCTCGTTTCTCTACAAGCTTCATTATACGCTCCATCTTCCTCCGATGTGGGGCGTTCAGGATTGGGGTACCTGGCTCATGGGCGGCGTGGCGCTGCTCTGGACGCTCGATAGCTTCGTCGGCTTCTATCTCACTCTTCCAACAGCCCGCAAATCCGGCCACGTCCGGGCTCCTGCGGTGGCACGCAGGCTTGCGCGTGGCTGGTGGTCACGATGGAGGCCCGCGTGGATCGTGAAAACAACCGGCACCGGCTATCGCATTGCTGTCGACATCCATCGGGCACTTGGCCTCTGGGCCTGGTGCGCCTTGCTCGTCATGGCATTTACCGGCTTCTCGCTCAGTCTCTTCCGGCCGGTGTTCCTGCCCGTTGTCGAGCTGATCTCCACCACCACACCATCGCCCATCGCTGTCCGCGCGCCTGTACCCGCCACCCAGCGGACCCGAACGCTTGTCGACTTCGCACGTATTTTACAGCTTGCGAGCGCCAACCAGGACGAGTCGGGCATCACCGCCCCGGTCGGAGCCATAGGTTACATCCGTGATTTCGCAACTTACCGCGTCTCGTATTTCAGGCCCGGCGAGGAGCATGGCACTGGCGGCGCCGGCGTGCCGGAAACCTATTGGGATGCGTCGAATGGAGCTTATTTGGGAATGACCACACCGTGGAGCGGCACAGCCGCCGACCTGTTCGTGCAATCGCAGCTCCCAGTGCATTCCGGTCGGATCCTTGGTGTTCCGGGCCGGATCATCATCTCCCTTATGGGGGCGTTGGTTGCGGTGCTTGCCACCACCGGCGTGCTGATCTGGTGGCGTAAATACAAAGCCCGCAGTCTTCGTGATGCACGTCGTGTTTCCGCCGAGGGGACGCATGCTGCTGGATGATCGGTTGCGAGAATACAACATCGAAGACGACAGTCCGTCGAACGGCGATCAAAACTTGACTCATTAAGTACACTTATGCCCCTCTTCGGGTCGTGCTTTGGGGGAGCGGTGATGGGTATTTCTCGAATGAAGGCGCTGGCGATTGCGGCCATGTTGGCTCCTGCTCCCGAGGCTGCTGCGCAGAGCAGCCCCTCCAACGATCCAGCAGCCAGTTCCGCGACGGACACCATCCCGGCACCAGCTGCATCGCCCACGCCGCAGAATGGCGTTACGCTCCCGCCCGTGACGGTGACAGCGGCGCCGCAGCGGCCGAAACAGTCGGCGAAGCCACGCAAAACAAAAGCTGCACCGCCCAGCGCTGCAAGCTCCCCCGGCGGCGCTGCCCATCGCGCTGCTCAGGAAGGAGCGGCTTCCGCAACCGAGGATCCGAAAGGACCGGGCGCAGGGATCATCGCGTCGCGCACGACCTCGGGCAGCAAGACAGACACGCCCATCATGGAAATCCCGCAGGGCATCAGCGTGGTCACCGCCGAGCAGATACAGGATATGGGCGCAACCTCGGTGGTGGAGGCTACCCGTTACGCGCCAGGCATCCGCTCCGAAACCTTCGGCAGCGACACACGCAACGATTGGTTTCTTGTGCGCGGCTTTTCCGCCCAAGAGACCGGGTACTATCTTGACGGTCTGCAGCTTTTCTCCACCGCATTCGCAACCTGGCGATTGGAGCCGTGGGGATTGGACCGGATTGAAATCCTCAGGGGACCATCTTCGGTTCTTTACGGTGGTGGCAATCCTGGCGGCCTGATCAACGCAGTAAGCAAGCGTCCCGGCCCCGGCCGCGACAACGCGATTTCCACCGGCATCGACGAATTCGGGAATGCGTATGCTGCCACGGATCTGAATGGTCAGCTCGGAAGCAGCGGCGAGTTCTTCTACCGGCTGAACATGCTTGGCCGCGTTGGCGGAACACAGGTTGATGACGTCGACAATGACCGCTTCTTTATTGCGCCAAGCCTCCTTTGGAGGCCGAACGCCGATACCAGCGTTGTCTTCCTCTCGTCTTATCAACGGGACAAAACCGCCATTCAAAACTTCCTGCCCTACGAAGGCACGGCGGTCGATGCACCTTTCGGAAGAATCCCCACCTCACTCGACACGAACAACCCTGACTATGGCTCGTTCAAGCGTGAGCAGGCGATGGTCGGTTATGAGTTCGAGCACCGGCTGAACGAAACCGTGTCGCTCCGGCAGAACTTTCGCTACAGCCACCTCGAGGTCGATCTCCTCGGGCTCTACGGTCAGGGCTACGCGGCCCCGCCAACGGCGACCTCGGGGATTATCTCGCGCGGAAACTTTATCACAGCGCCGATCGCGGACGAGTTCGCCGTCGATAACCAGGCTGAATTCCGCGTCGAAACAGGTCCCCTGTTTCACAAAATTCTTGCTGGCGTCGACTACAAGAACTACCGCATCGCCGACGATCAGGGATTTGAATTCCGCTTCGCTGACCTCGATGTGGTCCATCCGGTCTATCCACCTAACCCCGCACCGCCCTCAAGCCGGTATCTTCTGGCCACAACGGTCCAGCAGCAACTTGGCTTCTACTTGCAAGACCAGGTGAAAATCGAAAAACTCACGCTGGCGCTGTCTGGGCGCCACGATTGGGTCAACACCGATCGTGACGACAAGCTGGTTCCAGCCCAAAGCGTGAATGTAGGTGATGGCGCTTATACCGGGAGGGCGGGCGCAATCTACAACTTCGACAATGGGCTTGCGCCGTACATTGCGTACTCGACCTCGTTCAATCCGCTGGTAGGTCTTAATGCCACCACAGGCACGCTTCTCGAGCCGGAAACAGGAAAAGGCTGGGAAGGTGGCGTGAAGTGGGAGCCGAAATGGCTCGACGGACGCATCACGCTTTCCTATTTCGACATCGACCGGTCAAACGTGCCCTCCACCAATCCGCTTGACTTTTCCGTTCGACAAATCGGCGCCCAGAACTCACACGGTTTCGAATACGAGGGCATCGCCACGTTGATGCCCGGACTTAACCTGATCAGCTCGTACACGATCTACGACCTCACCACGCTGGCCGATACCGACCCTTCCGCAATCGGCAAAGTTCCGATCGGCATACCCGAGCAGTTTGGCGGCGTGGCTCTAGACTACACGCTGCAGAGCGGCGCGCTTAAAGGCTTCGGCTTCGGTGCCGGCGTTCGCTACAACGGACGCTCGTATGCTGACGCGGCAAACACCCTGCGCGTCCCGTCGTATACGCTTTTCGATTTGGGGCTGCATTACGAGAGCGGCGGCTGGCGGACGGCGTTGAACGTCACCAACCTCATGGACGACGCCTTTGTGAGCTCATGCTCGGGTCCGACTGCATGCTTCTATGGCGAAAGACGAAGGGCTCTGGTGAGCACGACATACAGGTGGTGAATGAGCTGCGCCGCACCTTCTGAACGACCGAACATTGCCACGCGGCGCTTCTACGCAGCACGGCCATAACTCGGCGGATATGCTCCGTAATAGGCACGCATGAACGTGGGTGCGTTTACAGCGGTGTCTTGCGAGTGCCGAACCATAACCATCAAGTCGTGTTGAGCTTCGGTGACAGCATTCGAACTTGGACTTCCAAACGCATTTGGCAAGCAGGACGAGTGTCGCTGAAACCGGTTGCGATATTCTCGCACTTGAGACTCATCCAGGCGCAGGTGCAGGGAAGCAGCAACTCGACTCGCCTCATAGAGGAGATCGGAGAGAAGCGATTTACGTCTCGCAAATGACAGTCTCTCTGCTGCGTCAGCGGAGACGATCTTAAGGAACGCGGCCCCGATTGCGCTGAACATGAACCTGCAAAAGATGTGAGCGCGTATGTCTGAACTCCGTTTGACTTCGAAGCCGGCGTCATCGAACACCCGAGATAGTTGCTCCAGCGCTACGCCTGAGGCGCAAGTCAGGCCACCCAAGCGCAATACTGGGCGCTCGCTCGTTTGCCGAACCGTCCCGTCCGGTCGCATCGCGATATCGACCTCTGCTACGGCGCCTAGCGGAATTCCAGTTCCATCCTCCACCAGCGTCTCAAGCCGGATCAGATCGAATGCGAGCGGCAAAATAAGTGTTTTGTCTGTAATTGCTGGGCTTGCGGCCGCCAACGCGAACGATGCGACATGGGCGCGTGTCGCGAGAACAACGAGATCAACGGGCTCGATCTGGCTGAAACGTCGCGTCCTTATCAGGTGTCGCGAATTGAAATCGCGATCATTGATCACGATCCCGTGCCGTCCGATTTCAGATACTCGCTCCGAGTTGCCTATTATGCTGACGCCGACACCGGCATGAAGGAGCCGGCTCGCCACAAAACTAGCTAAACCGCCCGCGCCTACTACAAGAACGTTCATCCTGAATCCTCCTAGGCAAGCGTTCACTTTATGTTCTTTTTAATCCCTGTCAACATCCCTGGATCTCGAAGGCCTCCCCCAGCGAACCGGGCATCCATTTGAGGATCTGATGAAGTCGCAGTCGTTGCTGACAAATAATGGATCCATTCAACACCCCATCGAGGCCCGGTCGTTGCCTGTTATGGTATGTGAACAATTAGGTAGAGTCGGCGGGATACAGCTGCCGGATGTCCTGATCGAACGCCTCAACCATTTGCGGTTTTCATGGTCTGAACGCCACGCCATGGCGCGCGCGGATTATGGACAGACCGTACTGGTCCTGGAGGCGCTCCATCGCCTTGCAACTCCGACTCGTGTCGAAGAGTTCGTCGTGCTCGGTGCCCAGCTTGCGCCTATCGATGACGACAGCAATCCAGAGGAAGCGTTCGCGCGCTTTGTGCTCGCTCGCAATTTCGGAGTCTGGAACGACGCAGAATGGCGAGCCCAACTGTTGTCTGGTGCAATTAGAATCGCTGACGTTCGTGAATTTCTGCGCACGCAAATAAACGATCTGCATGACACGTATGGAAGGATCAAAGGAGGTGAAAGAAATCACGACTTGGGATGGGTGCTGTTCGAACTTGCTCAGATCTACGACGCTGCTGGAGGGAAGGTCACCGCCTATTGGGGTATACGCCCAAAAGGGCACGAAGAAGTCGGTCAGTGGCATACCGACAGTCGATTCGTTCGATTTTGCCTAATCTTTCTCGAACATCTCAATCCGCTTCCCATGGACGTCGATGTCGGAGGCCTGATACGCCGCTCCCTTGGGGGACTGAAGAAATAAAAATCACATTTTTTCGTGACTGGGACGGGGTGGAGCGCTCACGGGCATTATCCGGCACATCGATCAAGGCTGGAAGTCCCTATGAAACAAACCGAGCCCACGAAAATCTCTCAATTGCTCACAGTCGATGAGGCGGCGAGCAGACTTCGATGCTCTCCTCGGCACGTCTGGCGACTGATGAGTCCCGAACGACGAGAGCTCGAACGCGTCGCAATCGGCGGCATGACCCGAACCACTGAACAGTCCGTGCAAAGGCTGATCGATAAGAACAAAAAGTAGTCCTTCCCTGTCGTTCGGTGGCAGCGGGTGTCGGAACGCTCGTGAACACATCAGGACAAAACAGGCAGTTTTTTCAGCCCACCTGTCTTCCCGAAATCGGGGTTGTGTCACCCCCAGTCATCACGAGGCGCGTAGTGTCTGATCGCAACCTCTCACGAGCTAACCCGATTTTCCGTCAGCCGATCCAAACATGCGCCGATCTTTTGGCGATGCTGGATGTCGATCCCATTCTAGGGGCGCGCAAAAAAGAAGCTCGTCGCTACGGAATTCGCTCGCTCTGCACGGGGCTGGGCAAGTTGCCTGAAAACGCCTCAATCGACGAACTCGAAAAGGCCTTGATCAATCTGACGCCAGAGAAGTGCGGCGTGTCCCATCGCACAATGGCGAATAACAAATCGTACGTGCGCCAATCTCTCTTTGCTTACCGCGCGGATCTGATCGATACCCGCAAGCTCCCGTGGTCGCCGGCTTGGTCGCATCTGTTCCAGACTGTGGCCGACAAGGATGTCGTAAAGGCGTGCGGTCGATTTGCTCGATGGGGAACTTCCCTTGGGATCGAACCTCTCGGCGTTGACCAAGCCGCCGCCGAAAACTTTCGCGATGAACTTGCCACGCGCATGCTCAGCACGAAATCCCGCGCGGCTTACGTCAGGCTTTGTCGCGGGTGGAATAAGGCCGCTGCTGAATATCCCGCAGTTTGGCCGCAGCTTCGCCTCGCTGCCGGTGACTTGCGCCGCTTTACCGTGCTCCCGCGCGCCCAAATCGACGTCAATTTTATTGCCGATCTTGAGAGCATGCTGTCGGCGTTCGGTACCCGGCTCAAAATGCCCAAGGGATTTCGGAAGCCTTACGAGTCGAGCACGCTGAATGAACTTCGCCGCATTTTGCTACGTCTTTATTCGGTCGGTCTCAACGTTTGTCCGCGCATCGCCAAGCTGTCTTCGCTGTCCGATCTGGTGCGCGTCGACGTCGCCGAAGCAATCATTGGCTTTTACCTCGAGATGTTTGGCGACGAGAACACGATGTCAGCTCACAAATACGCGCACTACCTCTACGTGGTGGCGAAGTACTGGGTTGGCCTTCCTCCGGCGCAGTTGGAGACCCTCACACAGTTTCGGTCGAGGACGCAGCCTAGGCATACCGGAATGACGGCAACAAACCGTTCGATGCTGCGTCAATTCGAGAATGATAATGATCGGGTCGGCCGTCTCCTCTTTCAAGGGGCCGCTGAATTGGCAAAATTCAATAAGATCAGACGACCAGGCATGCGAGACGCACTCGAGTTGCAGTCGGCTTTAGCGATCGAAATTCTGATTGCCGCGCCGGTTCGCCCACAGAACCTTTGCTCGATCTCGCTTACTCGCCATCTTGTTCGTCAGCGGGTAGGCAAGCGCGAAAGCATTCAGCTGGTCTTCCCGGCTGATGAGGTCAAGAACGACCTCGATCTCGAGTTCCGCTTACCTGAGCGCGTCACCAAGCTCCTACGCGTTTATGTCGACAAGGCGCTGCCACTCCTAGCGCAGGCTGGAAATAGCCATTTATTCCCAGGACTTGGGGTCAAACACAAATCTGCTTGTTACCTGTCTCAGCAAATCGCCAAGCGCACTCTTCGCGTTCTAAGATCAAGGGTAACAGGACACCGCTTCCGGCACCTCGTCGGGTTCCTCTATCTGAAGGACCATCCCACGGGCCATGAAGTAGTCCGCAAGTTCCTCGGCCACAAACGCATTGAAACGACAATTGCCTTCTACGCAGGCATGGAGCAGGCGGCCGCGATTGCTCTCTACGACGAACATATCGAAAACTTACGTCGGCGCTTTGTTGCGGCTCGCCCAGCTCGTGGCAAACGTTTTTCGAAGACGGTGGCTAGCAGTCCTACGGGCTTCCGACTTCGGGGAGGGCTCTAGCATGCCAGGACGTGGTCGCTTCAAGGATATCAACCAGTGGCCTGAGCCCGAGCGTACGCTATGGTCCCGTGGCCTCTCTGCAGCTAGCCGCCTGCAAGCAACGGGGCATGCCGCGCGGTGGAGGCCAGCTACCAAGCACAGCAAAAATCGGGGCCTAGGCACATTCCTTCATTGGCTTGATCTTACCGGCCAACTCATCGCGGGAGAAACTCCCGGAGAGCGTACGACGCCCGAGCGTATCGATGCCTACCGGACCTATCTCTCTGAATCTGTAGGAGAGGTCACTGTTGGTATACTGCTAAGTGGGCTTGAGCGCGGATTGAGCGTTGTCGCTCCCGGTCACGACGTGACCTATCTGAACAAAGTAATCGCGACCTACCCGAAGAAAGGCGATCCTCTAAAGAAGCGTGCACGCATGCAGAACCCTGCGGTTCTGCTGCAGCTCGGCTTGGACTTGATGGATGAATCGGAGTTGCAAAAACGAAAAAACAGGCACGATGCGATCCGCTTTCGCGACGGCCTTATGATCGGACTGCTCGCGTGTCGAACACCGCGCTTGAAAAATCTTACGGCAATTGACGTCCGCCGTCATCTGCACGTGAGCGATGCAGGTTGGTCGCTCGAGTTTCAGTCGTCCGAGACAAAAAACCATAAGCATTGGCTAAACTCGTGGCCCCAGATTCTCGACCAGCGTTTAGAGAGATACCTAGCGGTCTATCGGCCCATGCTCTGTGGAGATTACGATGGCGAGGCCCTTTGGATTTCGGATCGTTCTCAGCCCCTCACTGACAACGGCATCTATTACGCCGTCACCGGGCGTACGAAGGCCGCTTTCGGTCGAAGCGTCAATCCGCATCTCTTCCGAGATTGTGCCGCGACTTCGGTCGCTGTCCATTCTCCTGAGCATGTGGCCGTCGGATCTCACGTACTTGGGAACGGCTTCAAGACGTCTCAGACCTATTACAACCAGGCGCAATGCATCGAGGCGAGCCAACAGCTAAACGACGCTATGGAAAGCCGGCGACGGAGGTCACGAAAAAACTGTAGGAGAAACCACCGTCGATAAAATCGCCCCCTGCTGCATCACGACGCGCCGCTCATCAAGAAATCTAGTCCTGCGATAAGCAGCACGAACTTTATCGCAGTTCGCGTGAGCCAACGCAGCTTTAGCAACTTCGTCGCGCACGCCCTGTTCAGCTGCCCAGCCCTTGAATGACTTGAACACGTGCGGACTTCCGAACAGGTCGTTATCTCGCATGAACTTTGAGAGCGTGTTGTGGGAGACAGGTTTTCTGCGCGCAGTTGGAAGTACGACCGCCCCCTCATGCAGGAGGCGCTTGTCTTTCAACACACTCACCGCCTGCCGCAAGGGCGGCACGACATGCTGCTTACCCTGCTTCGTTCACCAACTTGTGGCAGCATCAAACCCTGGGATCGTCCACAACCCATTTCGACATCAATTTCTTGCCAAAGAGCGCTGCGTGCTTGGGCGGAAGCGACGCAGTCAAAATCAAAAATTCGAAGAGTAGTCGGCTAGCTGGCGCTGCCGCGCTAAGCGCCACTCAGGGGCGCAGTGGTGCTTTGTTTTCCGGTGTCCGGTGCCTAGCGGTTATCAACCTACGCAAGAGGCGGCGCAAGGCGGTTCGCCTCCACGTCTGCGCTCGTTGGAGCCGCGTCCGAGTTCTCGTTAGCGTCGTCAGGTCGCCTGCATGCGGATGTGTCGCCGCACTATCGCGTCCTCAACTAACCCGAATCCATGGGATTACCGGTCACGGACCGGTACGAGCGGCGTGCGATTTGCTATCGTTTTTCGAAAGATCGAGGGCCGCCCGAAACTGCCTGTTTGTATGTGGTACTGATCGGTTGCTGCGATCTTTGACCCGGGACACAATTCTGAAAAGGCGCATTTGTTGCGCACAGAGGGAGTGGGACGATGCTTCGGGCCATAAAGATTGCTGGTCAGGCGACGTACGCATCCGATGGGCAGCACCTTGATCCGTGCAAGCAGATCAACTTCATCTTTGGCACCAACGGCTCCGGCAAGACCACGATATCGCGCGTGATCGCCGATCCCGCCGCAAACCCCACTTGCGAACTGAGTTGGGCAAACGGCCGCGAACTGGAGCGGCTCGTCTATAATTCCGACTTCGTCGATAACAACTTTAAGTCGACCGTGAAGGGTATCTTTACGCTCGGTGAGGAGTCCGCCGAAACACTTGAGAATATCGACAAGGCAAAGGACACTCAGCATAAGCTCCAGGAGGGCCTGGCCAATCTTCAGAACAAACTCACCGGTGCTAACGGCGATGGCGGCGTGCTAGGCGATTTGAAGAAGCTACGTCGTGCATTCGAGGAGATGTGCTGGTCTATCAAGGGTCGGCATGAGGCTCATTTTCAAGAAGCTTTCGAGGGCCTGCGCAACTCAAAAGCAAGGTTTTGCGACCGGGTTCTGCTTGAGCAAGAGTACAACACGTCAGCGGCCTATGGTCTAGACGACCTCAAGACCCGGGCGAAGTCCGTATTCCAAAAAGGCCTCATCCATTTCAGCCGGATCGATGTACCGAGCTTCAGTGAACTTATTCAGCTTGAGGAAGCTCGAATCCTCGGCAAGCGGGTGGTCGGCAAGGAAGACGTCAACGTGTCCGCCCTTATCGAACGTCTGGGCAATAGCGACTGGGTTAAGCAGGGCCGTACCTACCTCGATCAGAGCGGCGGTACGTGCCCCTTTTGCCAGCAACAGCTGCAGAACAATCTTGCGCGCGACCTCAACGACTATTTCGACGAAAGCTTTGCACGGGACCTGACGGCCATTGAACGTCTTCAGTCGGCGTACGACTCTTATTCAGCGTCTCTCCTGAAACGGCTCGGCGAGGTCGCGGCGACGGAGGGCAGCCACCTTTCTGTTATGAACCTGGAGTCCAAGATCGACCGGCTCGCGCAACGGATCCAGCTGAACATGCAGTTGATCGCCCGTAAGAAGTCGGAGCCGAGCGCCATCGTCGCGCTTGCGAGCCTAGCAGACGTGGCTGCAGAGATCGTCGAACAGCTGAAAGCTGCTAACGTTCAGATCACCGGGCACAATGAACTGGTCGACAACATCGCGGCTGAACGCAAGCGGCTCATCGCAGAGGCTTGGCGCTACGTCCTGGACGAAAATAAAGCAGATATCGAGCGATATCTCGAAGACAAGGCCGTGCTCGACCGGAATGTCAGCAGCATAAATACTGCCATAGAAGTCAAGAAGGCACAGTTAGCCTCGGTCACAAGAGAAATAGCGGCGCTTGAACGTTCCATTACAAGCGTCGAACCCACGGTCACAGAGATCAATGCCATCCTTGCGTCGTTCGGGTTCACAAGCTTCAGGCTCGCCACGGCAGGCGACCTGGGTAGCCTCTACAAACTCGTGCGCCATGACGGCAGCGACGCGCTAAAGACCTTAAGCGAGGGGGAAAAAAGTTTTATCACTTTCCTCTACTTTTACCACTTGATCCGAGGCAGCGTGTCTTCGAGCGGCATGTCGGCCGACCGGGTCATTGTTTTCGACGATCCCGTCTCCAGCCTCGACAGCGACGTCCTCTTCATCGTGAGTACGCTTATTAAGCGGGTGCTCGAGGATGCCTGCGCCGGTAATAGCCTAGTGAAGCAGGTCTTCGTCCTGACGCACAACATCTACTTCCATAAGGAAGTGACTTACGACGCAAAGCGCCAGCACGGGTGCCGACTCCATGAGACTTTCTGGATCGTGCGCAAGCAGGAAAACGTGTCTCTCCTCGCGCACTACGATCACAACCCGATCAAAACGTCTTATGAGCTGTTATGGTCGCAGGTGCGTGATGCGGACCGCACTAACATCACCATTCAGAACACGCTCCGCCGCATTCTCGAGAGTTATTTCAAGCTTCTGGGCAATATGGATCGCGACGAGATCGTCGCCATGTTCGAAGGCCGCGACAAGCAGATCTGCGCATCACTCTTTTCGTGGGTGAATGATGGCTCGCATGCTGTCCACGACGATCTATACATTTCTGCTGACGGCAGCGTTGTGGAACGTTACCTCACGGTCTTCAAGCAGATCTTCGAAAAGACCAAGCACATGGGGCATTACTGTATGATGATGCGTACAGTTCCGGATGCTAGCTTCGGTGCGCCCCTGGCTGCTGAGGGTGCATCAGCCGCAGCATAGCTCGATGCCTCTCTGTCTCCGCCATCTTGTCGATATGAAGCTGTCCAAAAAGTAGTCGGCCACTATCAAACCATGAGCAATCGGAAATCATAATCAGTCGCACCTTCCAATGCGGAGCCTTCGATCTCCGGTTTGTGTAAAAGCACCTAAATAATTATTCAGCCCCAACGACGAAGCGGGCCCAGTCGTCCATCAAAGCCCGGCGTTCATCTAGAAACCGCGTTCTCAAATAGGCGGCGCGGATTTCATTGCGGTCGGAGTGAGCGAGCGCAGCTTCTGAGACCTCATCTCGAGTGCCGTGTTCTGCGGCCCAATCCTTAAAAGCTGACCTAAATCCGTGCGGCGTTCCGGCAACCGCACCAAGCCGCATCAGCTTCGAAAGTGTATTGTCTGATAGCGGCTCTCCATTCGCGCCGGCGAAAATCAGTTGAGATTGTGGACTGAGTTGGTTCATCTCTTCGAGCACACGTAGAGCCTGTTCAGACAGCGGCACGGTGTGAGTCTTCCGATTCTTCATTCGTCGACCAGTCTCGGCACTGAATCCTGGTATGCTCCACGTTTTTTGCCCGAAGTCTATTTCTTGCCAAAGCGCGCCGCGCGCTTCTCCAGATCGCGTGACGGTAAGGATAAGGAACTCGAAAAGTAGCCTTGTGGTCGGCGATGAAGAGCTTTTTCGCAGAGCCTGAAGGAATGTGGGGACCTCCTGCCAAGGCAACGCGGGGTGATGTTGAACGGTTCGACGAAGGCACCCGAGTTCTTGAGCCACTCCGATGCACGGGTTCGCCTTTTCTCGCGTACCACGCAGGATGGCGCTATCAAACGTCGCCTTCAGACGCTGTAAAACACGCCCGGCGGTCTCGGGCTTGCTAAACCAAATTGGCTTCATGATATCGATCACTTCACCAGCGGTAATCTCGGCGACCGGTCGCTTTCCGATGCTCGGTAACACGTAGTCGCGCATGGTGTTCTGCCATTGCTGGACGTGCTTGCCGTTGGAGAGATGCTGCTTTCGAACCGCGAAAAAATCCTCAAATGCTTGCGTGAAGGTTATGCCCCTGGCTCTCGAGATCCGCCGCTGTTCCTTCCGGATGTCGATTCCGTCCTTCGCGGCCAGCCGCATGGGCACGGCCTTTTTGCGAGCGTCATTCAAACTGACATCTGGCCAGACGCCGAGACCTCGCTCCACACGCCGACCGTTGATCGTCACGCGCAGCACCCAGCGCTTCGTGCCAACCGCTGTCAGGACCAGTCGAAGGCCGGCGCCGTCCTCATAAAGTCCGGGGATCTTCAGCTTTGCGACCTTGAGTGCGGTCAGCCGATTCGCTGTTCGCAGTCGGTGCTTGCTTTCGCCGTCGAGCGGCATGTGCCCTCCGATCAGCCACCCTCATAATCACCCTAAAATCTATTCATTGCCTGTCATCGGCAGGCACGGGCAGGCGGTAAATCCGAGTTTATGACGGCCGCAGATGCTGGGCAAGTTGCTTTAAAGAAGAGAAAAAATGTCTTCGCAGGCGCCGCCTGGCGCATACTGACTGGAGCGAAATGCTACCTCCCCCGACGGTCTTGGCGGAGAGAGTGGGATTCGAACCCACGAGACCCTTACGAGCCTACACGCGTTCCAGGCGTGCGCCTTCAACCACTCGGCCATCTCTCCGCGTCGCAATTGCGAGGCGGCGCGCACTATACGCATCGAGGCTCCGAGCGCAACGTGCAACGGACCGGTATTCGTGCTCTCTGGCCTGTGTCTCTTGACCGCGCTCCCGCCCAGCCGCAAAAAAGCGCGGGTAACCAAGCAAACGGGCTCCATGACCAGTTCGCAGCTTCTCAAAACGCTCGCCGTTTTATCCATTTCCTGTGTTGCTGCTGCCGCTTGGCTATGGCACTCGACGGGCGAGCCGCCGAATCACTGGCTGTTCCGCATCGCGGAGATGGCCTTCTTCGCGGCCTTGATCATCGCCATCGTGAGCCCTGACACGCGGCCCCGCATGCTGATGCGCTTTCTGGCAGCTCTGTTCGCGCTTTTTGCCCTGATCTCATTTGCCTCCGACATTTCTCGCCCGGCCATCGACGGCCAAGGTCCGGGCGCTATGTCGTTGCTGCAGCATATGCAGACGCTTGCCCCGACGTTCGTCGCCGCGCTCCAGCGATCGATCGAGAACGCGACCGGCGCGTTCGTCTGGGACCCTCTCCTTACGTCAATTCTGTCCCTGCCGGCCTGGCTGCTTTTCCTGGCATTTGCCATCGGGGCCGGATTCCTCGGGCGGCCGAGGCGTCGCGTCCGCATATTCGTCAACGACTACTGATAGGATCGGCACGTCTCGCTGTGCCGCATCGGGCCGGCGGCAGAATTGTCCCAGCGCCGCAACGTTCCCGCTCCTGACGACGTATACTAGCCGCAACACCCCAAAAAAGAATAAGGAGCAAATCCATGTTCGCCAAAAGTCGCGCCGCTATGCCGACGCCGGAAACCGCCCTGCGCGGCCGGTCGACGCCGATCCTGCCCGCATCCGCCGAGCATTATCTATTTTCACGACCGCTGCACGGCCCCTATCCTGATGGCTTCGAGACCGCGATCTTCGGTCTCGGCTGCTTCTGGGGCGCGGAGCGTCTGTTCTGGCAGCTCGGCGACGGCATCTGGATCACCGCCGTCGGTTACGCCGGGGGATACACCGAGAACCCGACCTACGAGGAGGTCTGCTCCGGACACAGCGGCCACACCGAGGTTGTCGTCGTCGTGTACGACCCCAAGGTGCTGCCCTACGAGCACCTGCTGAAGACGTTCTGGGAAGCCCATGACCCGACACAGGGCTTTCGCCAGGGCAACGATGTCGGCACGCAGTACCGCTCGGCGATCTACACGACGACTCCCGCGCAGCTCGAAGCGGCCCGCGCGGCCGAGCAGACCTATGCCAAAGCCATCGCCGCGAAAGGCTATGGCCCGATCACGACCGAAATCAAAAGTGCTGGTCCGATATATCTCGCTGAGGACTATCACCAGCAATATCTGGCGAAGGTCCCGCATGGATATTGCGGCCTGGCCGGAACTGGCGTCGCGTGCCCGTCACCGCACGCTTAAACTTTACGAAATCACTGACGACGAACCCGCCGCCGGGATGATCACTTCGTCTCGGCGGTGGTCGTCTTTTTGACATGGGGACGGAGCGCCGGATGCGCCGCGGCCGCCGATGCCGGAACGATGGCGAGACCGGCCGACCTTGCGAACGCCGCGCGCGCCGCAGCCGCTTTCGCCAGCACCTGGTGAACCGTGACCTTCGTCATCAGCGCTTCCTTGGGAACCGGCACCGGGTCTGGGTTAGCAGCCAGCAAGGCACGACATTCGGGTGGCAGGTCCGCCAGCATGATCGGAGGCGCTGGTGGCCGCACGCTGACGCTGGCTGGCGGCTTTGGGACCGGCGGTGACGTCGACGGCTTCGCCGGTATGACTTTCGCCAGCCACTGATCGACTTCTTTACCGCACCCGTCATCGCCCGTCGGCGGAGGCTGTGGTTTGCACCCGGCAAAGTCGGCCGGACATTTGATGCGCATATGGAAATGGTAATAGTGCCCGTAGAACGGCCGCACCTTGCCGAGCCATTGCCGATCCGTACCGGCGGCGGTGCACAGCGCCTTCTTGATCGCCGGATGCACGAAGATGCGTTCGACTTCCGGATACGACGCGGCGCGCTTGATCAGCGAGACTTGCTTGTCCGTGAAGACTTTCGGATCAACCGCGACACCAGTATCGTCGAGCATCGACGTCGCGTTCAGCGTCTCGCGCTCCTTCCGCGTCAGCCGCCGCTTCGGCATCGGCGTCAGCCAAATATCGGCATCGAGACCAACCTGATGGCTCGCATGCCCCGTGATCATCGGACCGCCGCGCGGCTGCGCGATATCACCAACGAGAAGCCCCGGCCAGCCATCCTGGTCCTGCGCCTCGCCGGCAAATCTCTTGATCAGCGAGATGAGCTGCGGATGCCCCCAGTTTCGATTGCGTGACAGCCGCATCTCTTGCCACGTTGGCCCATCGATCGGCAGAGCCTCGGCACCCGAGAGGCAGCCGCGAGAATAATAGCCGATCGCCCGCGCAGCCAGCGGCGCCGGCTTTTTGACGACACCGAATAGCTGTTTCGCGCCAACGAATTCCGGCCACTTCGGCGCGCCACCGCCCGCTTTCAGACTTGCCGTGATCGACGTGCTTGTCCCGGCGATCGGCTCCGTCGTGAGCGTGATCGATCTTGCTGTCGAATTGCCCTGCGCAGGAGCGGCATCCTTGCCTGCATCCTGGGAAGCAGAGTTGTTGCTGTCAGGCTCCGTGCCGCCACCCCCCTCTGCATCAGACGAGCCGTCGGCCGACTGCGTCAGCAGACCGTTGCCGGGAGCGAACGCGGGGAGATTGTGGTCGCCGCTCGCGGGCACCGATTTCGGATCAGGGCTCGATTTCGGCGCAGCAGGCTGCCCGCCGTTGGCCCGCGCCTGCGGGTCCGGCTGCAACGGCCCGGCAAAACTGGCGGTAACCGGCGACAGGCCATCGGCCCCGACCAGGAATATCCCAGCCAAGCCTAGCGCAAAAAACAGCGCGAATAGCCTCACGGCCCTCATGCTCGATCCCGCTTTTGCGAAAGACGAGTCCCCTTATACTCCATAGTCGGGCAAAAATCCGACCCGCGATCCTCAAACGCCGCGAAGCCGGTCGCGCGTGACCCAAAAGCCGGTCTGGCAGGTTGAAAAGCCACTCCGATGATTTGACTCGCTAAGAGAAAACTTCGCCGTGCAATGGACAACGGTGTTCAATTTCCGAAGTTCCCTCGCTATGAAGCGTGGCAGCATAAACGAAAGGACTCGATCTGACATTCTCGCTTGAAACCGGCCCCGCCGACGCCCGCGATCGCCTCATCCTCGCGCACGGCGCGGGAGCAAGCATCGAGTCTCCTTTTTTCGCGAGCATCATGGACTTGCTGGCGGCGCGCAACATCGCGACGACGGGCTTTGAGTTTGCCTACATGGCTGCCCGGCGCACCGGCCGTTCGAAGCGCCCGCCGCCCAAAGCCGAAGCACTGACGGCGGAATATCGCGACGCTGTTCGCTCTCTGACGAAAAACCGGAAGAAGCCGTCGAAACCAGTCATCGGCGGCAAATCCTTGGGCGGAAGGGTCGCGAGCCTGATCGCCGACGAACTTTATGCTGCCGGAGAAATCTCCGGCCTCGTCTGCCTCGGATATCCCTTCCATCCACCGCACCTGCCGGAAAAGCTGCGCACGGCCCATCTCGAAACGCTCGAATGTCCAACGCTGATCATCCAGGGCGAACGCGACCCGTTTGGAAGCCGCGCCGAAGTCGAGGCTTTGCCGCTATCAAAAAACATCAAGCTGGTCTGGATGAACGATGGCGACCACGATTTCGGCCCGCGCGGGCGTTCGGGCTTCACGCGCAAAGGCAATCTTGCTCAAGCGGCGGATGCTGTTGCGGCATTTGTCTCGAGCCTCCCGCAGCCGCGTTGACGCGATCTCCCGTGCAACCTACGGTGCCTGCCATCTACGATATCCGGCCGGACACGCTCACATTTCGCCGCCCGGATACGGCTCGCCTCCCTCACGCCATCTCACAAAACAAAGATAGCCGCCGCAAATGACCTCCCTTGCCTTCACCGACGCACAAGCCGCCGCCAGCGAAGCCTCGAAGGCTTGGCCGTTCGAAGAAGCCCGGCGCTTGATCAAGCGGTTGGAACGGCTTCCAGGCGGCGCTGAAAAGACGGTCCTGTTCGAAACCGGATACGGCCCCTCGGGCCTGCCGCATATCGGCACCTTCGGCGAGGTCGCCCGCACGACGATGGTCCGTCACGCATTCGAGCTTCTGACCGATGGCAAGCGCAAGACGCGGCTGCTGTGCTTTTCCGACGACATGGACGGCATGCGCAAGATTCCGGACACCGTACCGGACAAGAAGGCGCTCGAGCCCTATATCCAGATGCCGCTGACCAAGGTGCCCGATCCCTTCGGCGGCAAGTATCCGAGCTTCGGCGACCACAACAACGCGATGCTCCGCCGCTTCCTCGACACCTTCGGCTTCGACTACGAATTCGCGAGCGCCACCGAATACTATAAGGCCGGCCGCTTCGACGAAATTCTCCTCCGTGCTGTCGAGCGCTACGACGACATCATGGCCGTGATGCTGCCGACCCTCGGCGCCGAACGGCAGGTGAGCTATAGCCCGTTTCTCCCCATCTCGCCGATTAGCGGCCGCGTGCTGTACGTGCCGATGAAGGAAGTCGACGCCAAGGCCGGCACGATCACCTTCGCCGACGAGGACGGCCGTGACGTGACACTCCCCGTCACGGGCGGCCACGTGAAGCTGCAATGGAAACCCGATTTCGGCATGCGGTGGGCCGCACTCGGCGTCGACTTCGAAATGTTCGGCAAGGATCACCAGACAAACGCACCGATCTACGATCGGATTTGCGAAATCTTGGGCGGCGTCGCACCCCAGCATTACGTGTACGAACTCTTCCTCGACGACAACGGCGAGAAGATCTCGAAGTCCAAGGGCAACGGCATCACCATCGACCAGTGGCTGACCTACGCCTCGCCCGAAAGCCTGGCGCTGTTCATGTTCCAGAAACCGAGAAGCGCCAAGAAGCTCTATTTCGACGTCATCCCGCGCGCCGTCGACGAATACCTGCAGTTCCTCTCGGCCTATCCGAAGCAGGACGGCAAGCAGCAGCTCGACAATCCCGTCTGGCACATCCACGCGGGCCAACCGCCAAAACCCGAGCTGCCGATCACCTTCGGCCTGCTCTTGAACCTCGTGTCGGTCTCACACGCCCACAGCAAGGACGTGCTCTGGGGCTTTCTTGCGCGCTATGCGCCGGGCGCAACGCCTGAGAACAATCCGATCCTCGATCGGCTCGCGGGATATGCGATCCGCTACTACGAGGACTTCGTCAAACCGACAAAGAAATTCCGCGCGCCCGACGACGTCGAAACCGCTGCCCTGCAAAGCCTCGACGCCACGCTTGCGGCGCTCCCGGCGGACTCCGACGGCGACAAAATACAGAATGCGCTGCTCGATGTCGGCCGTGCCATCCCCCGCTATCAAGACCCGGCGAAGCTCAGCCCAAGCGGCGGTCCCGGCGTCAAGCTCGACTGGTTCCAGGCCATCTACGAAATCCTGCTGGGACAGGAGCGCGGGCCACGGCTCGGAACGTTCGTCGCATTGTATGGAATACCGGAAACGCGCACCCTTATTGCCAAAGCGTTGAGCGGCTCTCTCGCAACCGCTTGAACGCCTCGCCCAAATCAAGCGGCGGGCGGCATCGGCTTCTTCTGGTCTTCAACCGGCACGACATTACGCGCAGCCGGACGTTGCGACTTGATGTCGATCCGCCAAATCTTTTCTATGAGATCGATCAGTCGCTGCTCGCGCGCTTCGATCTCGGGGCGCCGCCAGTCGCGCTCGCCAAGCACATCGCGCGTCACGGCAAGGAGCGGCGCCTTGCCCACGGACATCGTGCCGTAGATGTCCTTCTTTTCCGCCCATGACGCGTTGCGCGCTCTGTCGTTCTCTTGCTGCGTAATGAGAACGAGATTGCCGAGACAATCGACGAGCTCCGCGCGCCCTTCCGCGCTCGGAACGCTCTGTCGCCACGCGCTCGACGCCGAGGGGCGCTGCGGCAGGACATGCTCGATCGTATAGAGATCGGGATCGACCACGGTCGCGGTATCACCCATCTCATCACTCAAGCGCATCAGCAGCAGACGGCAGACTTTTGGGTTGCGCTTGTGAAGGTCCCTGAGGTGGAAAGCGATGCTGCGGACTTCATCGCGCGACATTTGCAAAACCGGATGCGTCTCGTCGATCAGCTCTTCTGAACGAATGACCTTGATCAGCTCGGCAAAGCGCCGCGTGCGCTTGCCCGATCCTGCGCACAACATCCGCGTCAGCATGGCCAGCCGCTCGATCTCCGCCAGCAGAAACGCCGCGCGGCCCGGATCGCGCTTCCATTGCTTGAGCGCGAGAATAGCGGCGGGCGCCCAGTCGGCGTCGGGCAGGCGGTTCAAATACCGGAGCAGTCGCTGCATATCGCCGGGAAGCACGCCTTCGCCGTCGTTTCGCACCAGCGCGTAGGCCTTGGCGTAAGGAACGAAGACGTCCTTGAAAAATGCTTCCGATCCGCCGGCATCCCGAATCACGCGCCGCACGCCGGTGACGATCGGCAACCGCCCATATCCAAAAATCGTCCGGAGATGCCCGAAGAACGGCTCGAAGTCCTCGCCCATCGCGAGGCTCATGTCATCCCACATCCGCGCAGCCCAGCCGACGTCCCCCGTCGTCATCCGGCTCAGAATGTCCGATTTCAGAATGTCGTCGCGTTGCAGCTTCTTGCCGCGTTCGTTCAGAACGACGAACATCTGGTGCGACCGGTCGATGTCGGTTCCGACGATGACGACTACATAGCAGCGATCGGCGATAAAATCGGCAAGGTCCTTGCGCGCCGATCTCGGCATCTCGGCCAATACCGCTCGAAAACGATCCCGGACGTCGATGAGCGTCGCTTCCGCATGCGAAATCGGCAGAACATCCGGCGGCAAAACCGAATTTCCCGGACGCAAAATGTTGTTTTCGAAGACCGCGCGCTCACGCCCCGCCAGATGCAGCCGGAACCGCTCGGTGCGGCGAAATCTCGATCCTTGCTGCGCCAGAAGCATGCTCTGGACCCGTTTGACGATTGACGTTCGCTGAGCGACTTCAAGATCACGCAGCACCGCCAGCAAAGTCATCAGCGTGACGAGGCGCTGCTGCCCGTCGATGACGCCGAATTCGCGCTGCGCCATCCTCGGCGACAGCTTGGTCGTCTGAACGTCCGGCGCATCCATCAGTACGACGGCACCGAGAAAGTAGTCGCGATTGGGCACGCCTTCGAAACCGAGGCCCGCGGCTTCCATCAAATCGTCGAGCAGTTGTTCGGCTTGTTCACGGCCCCATGAATATGGGCGTTGAAAAATCGGAATATTGAGAAGATAGGGCCCGGAAAGAAGCTCGGAAATACTGAGAGATGCCGTTGGATACACGGAGACTTCGACCTTTTCGCATGGCGCGCACGAGGCCCGGACCTTGATCCTGCGTGTTCACGTGTCGCCCCATTCGCCAAATCCGGTTGTGCAGATATCCGATCGTGATACCAACGATCGGGAAACATCGCTACTACCGTCCACGTCACAAAATATGGTGCCGGTGACACAGCCCGTCAAAGTACAGCCTATCGAATGAGACAGATCGTCTACAAAATCGCAACAGTCATTGATTGGCGGCAAGCCGCCGCGAGCGGATTTTACGCCGGTTCCGCCGACGATGTCCGCGATGGCTTCATTCATCTCTCGTCAAAATCACAACTGGCCGGAACCTTAGAAAAACATTTCAGGGGCAAGACGGGCCTCGTTCTCGTAGCATTCGAAGAAGATAAGCTTGCCCCAGACCTCAAATGGGAAACGTCCCGGGGCGGCGAGCTTTTCCCGCATTTATACGCCAGCCTCCCAGTCGCCAACGCGTTGTGGGAGCGCACGTTGGACACCGCCCCGGCAGGCACGCCTCTTATTCAGGACGAATGGTTCGCATGCTGAACACGCTTTATCGGTTCGCGCGGCCGGCCCTGTTCGCCCTCGATCCGGAAGACGCGCACGAAGCGACGATCAAAGCCCTCGAACGCGGCCTTCATCCGCGACAGATCGGCGCCGACGATCCCGTGCTACGGCAAACGGTGTTCGGTCTTGAATTTCCGAACCCTGTCGGTGTGGCGGCGGGCTACGATAAAGATGCGCGCGCCGCTGACGGCGTGCTTGCAATGGGGTGCGGCTTCGCCGAGATCGGAACAGTGACGCCGCGACCGCAACCGGGAAATCCAAAGCCGCGTATCTTCCGGCTCGTCGGTGATCACGCATTGATCAACAGCCTCGGCTTCAACAACGGCGGCCACGCCGCTGCGCTGACGCGGCTCGAAGCGCGCAAGGGCAAGGCAGGAATCGTCGGCGTCAACATCGGAGCCAACAAGGACAGCGCCGACCGGCCGGGCGATTACGCGCAAGGCATCGAGACGTTCTCCGCGGTCGCAAGTTACTTCACAGTCAACATTTCATCGCCTAACACTCCGGGATTGCGCGATCTGCAAGCTCCGGCAGCACTCGACGAACTGTTGTCGCGCATCATGGAGGCACGAGCCCGCACGGTCTCTCAAGGCGCCCCACGACGCCCGATCATCGTTAAAATCGCACCCGACATCGCACAAGACGACATTCAGCCGATTTGCGACCGCTTGATCGCGCACGCCGTCGACGGCATTGCCATATCGAACACGACGCTTGCCCGCGCCGGATTGACGGACGCCCACGCAACGAAATCCGGGGGACTATCCGGCCGCCCGCTGTTCCGCCGCTCGACCACCATGCTCGCCCGTGTCTTCGAAGCGACCGGCGGCAGAGTTCCGCTGATCGGCATCGGCGGCATCGACAGCGGCGAGACGGCGCTCGAAAAAATCGAGGCCGGTGCCACATTGCTGCAGCTCTATACCGGCCTGGTCTATGCCGGACCCGGCCTCATCGGCGAAATCAAATCATACTTATCGCGCGAGGTGCGCCGCCGCGGATATTCGGACCTCAGCGCCGCGCGCGGCACAAAAGCCAAACAATGGGCCGCCTTACCGTTGTAAACCGAGGCTCGCGGTTCCACCTCGGAGCATGATGCTCACGAAGCCAAAAAAACCCGGACGCAAGCGGCAGGCACCTGCGCCAATAGCGCCAGCGTTGCCCGCCGAAATCGCCGCGTGGTTTTCGCGCCGTGGCTGGCAACCGCGTGCGCATCAGTTGGCACTTCTTGAGGCGGCGCGACAACGGCAATCCACTCTGCTGATCGCACCGACCGGCGCGGGCAAAACGCTGGCTGGATTTCTGCCGAGCCTCGTTGCGCTCGGCGGCGAAAAACGCCCGCGATCCGGCGCCGGTCTTTTCACGCTCTACATCTCGCCGCTGAAAGCGTTAGCAACCGACGTCGAACGCAACCTGATCGAGCCCATCGCCGAAATGGGCCTCAAAATCCGCACCGAAACGCGGACCGGCGACACGTCCATCGCCCGCCGCCAGCGCCAGCGCGTCAAACCTCCGCAGATCATGCTGACGACGCCGGAGCAGGTCGCGCTACTCCTCAGCCACCCTGACGCATCGCATCTGTTCGCCGATCTCGACACGGTCATCCTCGACGAATTGCACGCGCTTGCGCCGTCAAAACGCGGCGATCTTCTGGCACTGGATCTGGCGAGGCTCCGCACGCTCGCACCGAATATGCGGACCGTCGGGCTGTCCGCGACCGTCGCGCGGCCGAGCGAGCTTCGCGGCTATCTCGTTCCGCAGACCGATCCCGACACCGTGACGCTGCTCTCCGATCTCGTCACCGTCGAAGGCGGCGCTAAGCCCGAGATCAGCATCCTCGAGGTCGAGGATGAAATCCCATGGTCCGGACATACCGCGCGCTACGCGATGCACGAGGTCTACGACGCGATCCGCTCCCACAAGCTGACGCTCGTCTTCGTCAACGCGCGCCTGCAGGCTGAGGTCGCGTTCCAGGAACTATGGCGCATCAACGACGACAACCTGCCGATCGGCCTGCATCACGGTTCCCTCGAAGCGCCCCAGCGCCGCAAGGTCGAGGCCGCAATGGCGGCGGGAAAGCTGCGCGCCGTCGTCGCGACATCGACACTCGATCTCGGCATCGACTGGGGCGACGTCGATCTCGTCATTCACCTCGGCGCACCGAAAGGCGCGAGCCGCTTCCTGCAGCGCATCGGCCGCTCCAATCATCGCATGGACGAGCCCTCACGCGGCCTTCTCGTTCCGGGCAACCGCTTCGAGGTGCTCGAATGCCGGGCGGCGCAGCAGGCCGCCGAGGAAGGGGCGCAGGACGCCGTTCTCTCGCGCTCCGGAACCCTTGATGTCCTCGCGCAGCATATTCTCGGCATGGCCTGCGAGGCGCCGTTCGATCCCGATGCGCTTTTTTCCGAGGTGCGCTCCGCGCTCCCCTACGCAGGGCTAACCCGCCATCAATTCGATCGTACCGTCGAATTCGTCTCCACCGGCGGCTACGCGCTGAAATCCTACGAGCGCTTTGCGAAACTGCGACCCGAGCCCGATGGCAAGCTCCGCGTCGCCAATCCGCGCGTCGCGCAGCAATATCGCCTGAACGTCGGAACGATCGTCGACTCACCGATGCTGAAGGTCCGTCTCGTCTCCGCACGCCGCGCCAAAAGCCGGACGAACTTCGGCGGCCGTGTGCTCGGCGAGGTCGACGAATATTTCGCGGAACAGTTGCCGCCGGGCGCGACCTTCGTCTTCGCGGGCGAAGTCCTTCGTTTCGAAGGCATGCGGGATACCGAGGTTTTCGTATCGCGCGCGGCCTCCGAAGATCCGATGGTGCCGAGTTATGGCGGCAACAAATTCCCTCTCTCGACGCATCTCGCCGCGCGCGTCAGAGCCATGCTCGCCAATCCCGCGGCCTGGCCCAGCTTGCCCCCGGCAGTTGGCAACTGGCTGACGCTGCAAAGCGAACGCTCCGTGCTTCCCGCAACCGACGAAGTGCTCATCGAAACGTTTCCGCGCGCCGGCCGGCATTTTCTTGTGACGTATCCGTTCGAGGGCCGCCTCGCACATCAGACCCTCGGCATGCTGCTGACGCGGCGGCTCGACCGCGCCGGCCTGCATCCGCTCGGCTTTGTCGCCAACGACTACGCGCTCGGCCTTTGGACGCACGGCGATCTCTCCGCGCAGATCGCCGACGGCCGCCTGTCGCTTGCTGATCTCTTCGATGAGGACATGCTCGGCGACGACCTCGACGCCTGGCTCGCCGAAAGCAACCTGATGAAGCGGACGTTCCGCCTCTCCGCCGTCATCGCCGGGCTGATCGAGCGGCGGCACCCTGGAAAGGTCAAATCCGGGCGCCAGGTGACGATGTCGACCGACCTCATCTATGACGTCCTGCGCCGCCACGATCCCGGCCATCTTTTGCTCGAAGCAGCCTGGGCCGACGCGGCGACGGGATTGCTGGACATCCGGCGTCTCGGCGACTTTCTTGCCCGCATCAAGAACCGAATCAGGCATCAATCTTTATCGCGCGTGTCGCCGCTGTCTGTTCCGGTGCTGCTCGAGATCGGCCGCGAGGCCGTCGCTGGCCACGCTCGTGACGCATTGCTGCGCGAAGCCGCCGAAGCGCTCGCCGAAGAGGCGATGGGGACATCTGAGAATGGGCATTCTGAAGCCGGAACGCATCGGACTTGACGACTTCGCGGATCAACCCGTTTCGATCTGCGGCAAGGCGTTTCTCGCGCACAAGTCCGGCGCGCTGTACTGGCCGTCGGAACGCGCGCTGATCATCGCGGATCTGCATCTCGAAAAGGGTTCGGCCTTCGCGGCGCGCGGCCAGATGCTGCCGCCTTACGACACGCGCGAGACCTTGATGAAACTCGCCGCGATGATCGACCGCTACAATCCTGAAACGGTCATCGCCCTGGGCGACAGCCTGCACGATCCGGACGGCGCGGCGCGCATGGACCGAAACGACGTCGAGAGCCTGCACATGCTGCAGGAAGATCGCGACTGGATCTGGATCACCGGCAATCACGATCCGAAGATCGATCGCATGCTTGCGGGCTACGTCATGCCGGAAATCGTCGTCGAAGGTATCTCGCTTCGCCACGAGCCGCGCCCCGGCGCCGTGACGCACGAAATTGCCGGACATTTCCATCCTGCCGCCCGGCTCGTCATGCACGGTACGTCGCTCCGCCGCCCATGCTTCGTCGGAAACGGACTGCGGCTCGTCATGCCTGCGTTCGGAGCTTACACCGGCGGGCTCAACATTCTCGATCTCGCGTTCGAGCCGCTGTTCGGTCTGGACGGCGTTGCCGTATGGATGCTCGGGCACGAAGGATTGTATCCCGTCGCCCCGCGCCTGTTGCGCGACGACTGACCGGCTACGCCGCCCGTGGAAACGCGAAGGCTGCGGCAAGCCCCGCGCCCGCTGCCATGATGACCGTCAAAAGCCCATAGAAAAAGGACTTGGTCAGAGCGAACTCGTGAATGAACCGCTCCATGCCTTCACGCTGAAGCATGACACGGCTTTTATATTGCCCGAGCAGCTTGCCCTCCTTGAACAGGTAGACGCTCGCGGTCAGCGGTCCAACCGGCACATTCGGCGGCAGCGCGACGGTTGCGCGGAACAAGCTTCGCCCGATGAAGGAAACCCCAAATTCCGATTTGACGTAAAGCCGCTCCTGTTCCTTGAGGTGCACGAGCGCTTTCCGAAAGCTCGCAAGCTCAGCGGGATCGGGCGATGCATTCCACGCCGAGTGCGCAGGAAGCATTCGAATGTGATCGAACCCGATGCCGTTTGCGTCGAGAATTTTGGGGTCGGCGATTTCGTCGACCGGTCGCGTCGAGACGATCGCATAATAGCTCGGAACCGGCATGAACCGCATGGACGACGTATTGATCCAAAGCCCGACAACCCTCGACTTCTTGCGCACGACGGCCGGAGCATCCACGCCCTCGACGACCGCCACGATATCGTAGGTTCCGGCTTCCGGACTGGGCTGCACGCTATTTTCGACGGTGCCGAACAGCAGAATTTCCGTTCCCGTGAAACTTGACGTGATCGCGACCTGCCGGGTCGAGGCATCGGCCTCGACGCTTTCCTGGGTATCGCGCGCGACACCGGCGCTCGCAAAACTCATGAATCCGAAAAGAATGACGCAGGCCCGCAAGCGCATCACGACCCCTTCAGCGACCCGAGCGAAAAGAGCTCATTCGGCATCGCGACCAGATCATATCCCATCCGCGCCGCGACGACGAGAACGAGGACACCGAGAAGGATCTGCATATGATCACCTCTGAGTTTCTCGCCCGCGGCGGTGCCGAATTGCGCCCCGACGACACCGCCGGCGAGCAGGATAGCCGCGAGAACAATATCGACTGTCTGGTTCTGCCAGGCGTGCAGCAGCGTCGCGAACGCCGCCACGAACACGATCTGAAACAGTGACGTGCCAACGACGACGCTGGTCGGCATCCGCAGAATGTAGATCATCGCCGGGATATAGATGAAACCGCCGCCGATCCCCATGATCGCCGACATGAAGCCGATGAACATGCCGATAACCATCGGCGGCACGACGCTGATGTAAAGCTTCGAGCGCTGAAAGCGCATCTTGAACGGCAGGCGGTCGACCCAGCTGTGCTGACCCGATTTGCGCCGCGACGACACGCCCGCCGTCTGCACGCGCCGCCACGAATTGATCCCCTCGATCAATGTCAGCGTTCCGACGACGCCCAGGAACGTCACATAGGTGAGGGACACGGTCAGCTCGAACAACCCAGCCTTGCGCAGCAGCCGGACGACCTCGACGCCAATGGCCGTCCCGGCAAATCCCGCCAGCAGCATGACGAGCGCCATCTTCACGTCGACATTGTTGCGGCGGTAGTGCACGACGGCGCCCGATACCGACGACGCCACGACATGCGCGTTGCACGTCGCCACTGCCACGGCCGGAGGAATGCCGAGAAACGTCAGCAATGGCGTCATCAGAAATCCGCCGCCGACGCCGAACAGGCCGGAGAGGAAACCGACCGCCGCTCCAAGCAACAGGAAAACGGGGACGGATACCGACATTTCAGCAATCGGCAGATAAAGGGACATCGATCAGGTCTGATTGGCGAGAGCTATAATTCCGGAGCGTACCGGCCTGGATACCGGACTGGGGCGCCTAAGGGACACCAAAGCGCCGCGCACCGCAAGCGCTCAAAACCGCACGCGAAAACGCAAAAAGCAGGCGTGCATATCGCGTTGGCCCGCATTTACGTCAGCGGCTCGCCTAAGCGTAGCGGTTTGCCTCAGCCCGCGATACTTTTCGTCGGAGTTTTCTTCCACTCCTCGCCGACCAGACGGGCATCATTGACGGTACGGTCGACCGGAACCGCCCGCCATTCGCCGATCATGCGCTCAGCTTCGCTGAGGTCTTTGGCCGTCAGTTTGCTGCGCAGGCTACCTTGCCGGCGCACCGCATCGGCGTCCTTGTCCTGCGCTGCCAGTGAGATCCACATGTAGGCTTGCTTCAGGTCTTTGCTCACGCCGAGACCGTTCTCATAAAGGATCGCAAGGTTGAACTGGCTGTCGGCCAGACCGCGCTTCGCGGCCTGCTCGAACCATTGCGCCGCGGTGGTGTAATCCGGCGACTGGTCGTTCTGATTGGCGCTCAGCACCGCGAGATTATGCATCGCCTTGACATTGCCCTTGGCGGCGGCGCGCTTGTACCATGCTTCCGCCTGCGCCCGGTCGGCCTTCATCCCGAGGCCGCGCTCGTAGAACGTTCCAAGACGGTACTGAGCTGGCGCGAGCCCCTGGTCGGCCGCGCGACGATACCATTTTGCAGCGTCCTTGAAGTCCTGCGGCGTTCCTTTGCCTTCGGCAATACGAGCGCCGACTTCGAATTCGGCCGATGCATCGCCGTTGGCGGCCGCGAGGCGCAGCGACAGCGGGCCGACCGTCGCGGGCGGCAGTTCGAAGCGCATCTGGCCGGTCGCATCACTCGACGGGGCGGCAGCGGCGGCAGCGGGCGCTCCCTCCGTCTCGGCTTCCGTCGGAACCATCGAGGCAGGAACGAGCGCCGCGTTATTTGCCTGCGAAGCCGCGTCGCCGAGCTTGCCCGAGAGCTCGGCCATCGCCTGATGGCGTTGCGCCTGCTGCATGCTGGCTTCCGTTGCGGGACTATTGAGATCGACCGCAACGCCGAGCATGGACACATTCGTATTCGCCGTGCCGGTGCCGCCCGGAATGAGCTGGCCCTGCTGATCCCCGCGACCGCCAGCCTCTGGCGACTGTGCGCCGTTGCCCTTCTGATCCGGTACATTTGTACCGGCGCCCGATTTTCCATCGTTGTGGGACGCAGCCGGAGAAACTGACGTCGATGAGCCGGCAACCGGCGCCGGAGTATCCGAACCGACGGTGAACCACAGACCGCCCAATGCCAGAAGCGCAGCAACTGCGAGAACGATCAAACGCGGTGACGGTCCCGACGGGCCTGATGCCTTGGACCGCGTCGCCGTGGGACGAATTGGCCTGCTGCCTTGCGGCCCGCGCACCGCATCCGGCGACGACATTGAAAAAGTATCGGAATGCATTGGCGACGTGACAACGATGTCATCGTCTGCCGCCGACGACAGGCGCATTTTCGCGCGACGCGCTTCGGCGATAAAGTCCTGCCGCAGCTTCTCGTTCTTGCGAGCGCCCTGCTCGATGGCATTTTCATGTTCGAACGGATCAGCGTCGCGCGCGGACGGCATCGCCTCGGGCCGGACCGGCGAAGCGATCTCGTCGCTGAAATCGAGCGGATCGTGGTCGCTCTCGCCCGTCTGGAACGGATAGTCGGAGAGAGGCGGCGGCGCCGTTGCAAAATCCTCGAACGAGGCCTGAGGAATCGGAGCATCTTTGCGCTGCGCGAATTCAATCTCGTCGACGCGATCCAGAAGGCGGATCATCGCCTGCTGCATCGTATCAAGCAGCGCCGAAGTATTTTCGCCGCCGCTGCGGTTTTCTTCCATCATGCGCTCGATGAGCGGGCGCAATTCTCCGGCGGCCTCATGAGATCCGGTCCCCATGCCCGCGAACCGCATCGCCGTCTGTTCGGCGGCCGCCCGCGCGATCGCTTCGACGTCCAGGCCGGACCCCGGCATCGCCATCGCAGTTTGCACGCCTGAAAGTGTCGTCTCGTTCCCGCCGGACAACGTCTGCGTGATCGCCGCAAGCTGATCCTCGATCGCAGTAAGACGCGCCAGCTGATCCTGCGTCTGGACCAGATGATTGACCACCTCGCTCACGTGCTCTTCGATGAGCCGCACGGAATCGAGGTCGGCCCGCGTCGCAACGCTTTCGAGCAGTCCGCTGAACCGCTGCTCGAACTGGTCGAGCCGTTCGCCGATCTGATGAAACCCGCGATCGGGCCTGATTTCAGCAAGCGACTGCTCGATGTCGCGCGCAATTTCCGCAAATCGCGCTTCGAACCACGCCTGGTCAATGCTCGCCTGTGGGGCAAAAGCCGGCGACGCATATGCGGCCGACGACACCTCAGCACTTTTCCGACCGTGGGTCTCGAAGACGTTGCTCAGAGCTTCCGCGTTATCGTGATCCCAGGGGTTGGCGTCCTGGTTCGCCACGGCATCGGAGTCGTTCGCCCGTGCGAGCCGTTTCGCGAGTTCGGCGACGCCCGCCTCGATATGTTCGAAGGTCGGTGCGAACTGCTCGGGGATGTGATCGCGCAGCACCTCGGCCTCCCGGCCCATGACCGCGATCCTGTCCTGCATTTCGCCCAGCGTTTCGGAATGGCGGCGCGTCGCGTCCGAAAGCTGCGCGGCAATCGCGTCGACGAGCGCTTTAAGTTCGCTGTGCTCCTCCTCGTACTCCGAGGAACCTTGCCCGTCGCCGCTGAGTGCATTTTGTTGATTGAATTCTGGACTAGGCATGTTCCCCTCGAAGCGGCACGGCGGTTGCCGGTCCGGCACGATCGAGGCGTTCATCCGCAGGGCACATTGGAGGTCGTCCGTGCCGCGCAAAAACGCGATCGTTGGCGGACGCAGCACTGTTCACGGTGAGCAAGGTCGCAGATCGGCAGTAAATACCGCGTTAAGATGTATGGAAAATCGAGAAAGTACCCATATTTTCAGGGACTAAGGACCGGTCGACCGAAGCCGCGAGAGGCCTGTTTTGGCTCGAATCCGTGATATTGCGGTGTGATTCGTTTTCAACGAGGTAACTGGATTTGCCACACTCATCGTGTATGAGCCCGGCAAACGCGAAGCAGAAGGACGGTTCGGATGCGGAGCAAGATAGCTTGCGGAGCGACGCTGATCGCACTCGCTTTGACAACTGTCGCGGTCGCCGATACTGCGGATAACATTGGCGGCCGCTTTACGATGTCGCCGGTCGACGGCGGCTTCCTGCGGCTCGACAAAGAGACCGGCGCGGTCGCGATGTGCGCGCGTTCCGGCACGGCATGGAGTTGCACGCCCGTCGAGGATCACACGCCCGCCGCCGCGGCCGAGCTTTCGAAGCTCGAACGCGAAAACCGCGATCTCAAGGACCGCGTCAAGGCGCTCGAGGACTCGCTTGAAACGAAACTCCCGCTCGAAGGACCGCCTGGCGGAAAGGCCCAGTTGCCGACCGAACAAGAAATCGATCAGGCGCTCGACTATCTGGAGCGGGTTTACAAAAAAGTCCGCGATCGCGTGAAGGATCTCGACAATCCTCTACCGCCGCCACCCGCCGACGCAACGCCGCCGCCCAAAGGATCGCTTTGAACGCCGCGGCTAGAGCGCTTCCGGAAAAGTGGGAACCGGTTTTCCGGTAGGAAGCACGACAAAATAAAGAGCTAGAGCCTTTCCGCGAGTCCACCAAAATCGGTAAGGCTCTAGTAGCCGGAAGAAAACTGCCGCGTTGCACGAATGAGCTCATGCACGAGTCCGGGCTCCGTCATCGCATGGCCCGCGTCGGCGGCAACCCGCAATTCCGAATCGGCCCACGCCTGATGCAGCAACACCGCGCTTCGAATCGGCGTCACCACGTCATAGCGACCGTGCGCGATGATTCCCGGAATGCCCTTGAGCCGCCCGGCATTGGTCAACAGTTCGCCGTCGCGGCGAAAAAATCCGCCGTTGACGAAATAGTGGCTCTCGATCCGCGCGAACGCGACCGCATACGCATCGGCGCTGAACCGGGCGACGCGATCGGGCTCCGGAACAAGCGATAGCGTCGTCCCTTCCCAAACGCTCCACGCGCGCGCGGCAGACATCACGGTTGCAGGATCGTTCGAGTTCAAACGGTGATGATACGCCGCGATCATGTCGTCGCGCTCGTCGTGAGGAATACGGCGCTGGAATTCGGCAAATGCTTCCGGAAAAATCCAGCTGCAACCGTCCTGGTAGAACCAGCGCAGCTCGGCCTTCGTACTGAGAAAAATTCCGCGCAGGATGAGCGCGTTGACACGTTCCGGGTAGGTTTCCGCATAGGCGAGCGCCAGCGTCGATCCCCACGAGCCGCCGAAAAGTTGCCAACGCTCGATGCCGAACTCCTGGCGAATGCGCTCGATGTCCTCGACCAGATCCTGCGTCGTGTTGTTTTCAATGGATGCGTTCGGAGTTGACTGACCGCAACCGCGCTGATCGAAAAGTACGATCCGGTATCGTTCCGGATTGTGAAAGCGGCGCATCGTCGGATTGCTGCCGCCGCCAGGACCACCGTGAACGATCAGCACCGGTTGACCGTTCGGATTTCCGCACTCCTCGACATAGAGCGTATGCCCGCCGCTGGTCCGAAGGCGATGTTCCCGATACGGGAAGATCGGCGGGTAAAGATCGAGCCGGTCGCGGATAGTCATGTTTTCGCAGCTTTCAAATTTCGCTTGTGCAGCGGCTGTGGTCTCCAGCCGCACCGCTGCGGCAGGCTGATCGACGGTCGCGTTTTTCGGAAAGCGCTGGATGGCTCTCTCCGAACTCAAGCGCAACGCCTGCACAAGCATTAAGCGCTTGCCCTTGGGGCATCAAGTGCGCGCGTGTTTTCGCAGCTGCAAACGCTGCATCTGCCTGTCGTAAATGATTTCGCCGCCCGGAACGCGGATGTCGCGCACGATTTCGAGCGCATGCCGCGATGCACCCGGACGCAGAATGCTGATACTGAGCGCCATTGCGAAGGATACCGGCAATCCCAAGATTCCCGCGATTGGACTTGGCACGCCGAGCGCGCCAACCTCGCTCAGCAGAATGGCGAAGGCAGCGGCGCCGAACCCTGCCACCAGCCCCGCGACCGCGCCATTGGCGGTCAGCCGCTTCCACCACACCGACAAGATCATGACCGGAAACAGACTGGCCCCAGTGATGGAAAGTGCCCAAAGCACCAATCGAAGCGGATCGGTCGGCGCGATTATCGTCAATATCGCTCCGCACACCGCGACGACGCCGACAAAGCTGCGCGTGATCCAAACGCGCGCTTGCGGCGCAACAGGCTCCCACGACATACCTTGCACGACGTCCTCGCCGAGGATCGCCGCCAGTGAGACCATCGTCGAACCCGCCGCCACCAGCACCGCCGCGAGCGCGCCGGCAAGCAGCACGTAGAAAAACGCCTGCGGCAGCCCGGTTGCGATCGGCAACGCGAACAAGACACCGTCACGATCAAACTTCAGACCGCTGAATCCGAGCCGCGTCGCCGTCTGATCGAATGAGACGAGATGCGCGGCCGCGGCATCGTAAAGCCACTTCGGCAACGGTCCGAGCCGCTCGCTAATGACTGCATCGAGCGCGAAGTCGCGCATAAAAATGGCGACCGACGACATCGTGAGCAGCGCCAGGCCGGAAAACACCGTCGCCCACCCGAGCGCCTTGCGCGCTTCGTAGACGCTTGGCGACGCAGCCACGCGCGGCAGCAGCCACGGCGCGGTGCTGACCCCGGCGGCAATCGCGAATGTGCCGATTGCAAAACCGAATGTCCCGACAGCGCCAAAGGGTTGCGTATAGGGCTTGGTCAGCGCCGCGAAACCTTCACCAGGAAAATCGAACGCCAGCGGCCACACCTTGATGAGCTGCAGTCCTTCGCTGATTTCGTTGCGCACAAGGCTGCGCACCATGGGGCCATTGGCGAGCTGCGGGATCGGCAGATTGGTCACGATCACGCTGACCGTCGTTGCAACACCGAGCAGCGCCAAGAAAAGTGCGATGGACTGCGCGACCCCTGCCCACGTCAACGACCGCTTCCCGCCTGCTGCCGTCGTAACCGCGACGCTCAACGCTAAAATGCACACGATCAGATTAGGATTGAGCGCGATCAGCCGCCCCGCGATGCCGGCCCCCATGTGAAGCTCCGCCGAAAGAACGAGCAGCATCGGCACGGCCACGACGACGGCGGCGACGATCCGAAGCGCGCGATTTTCGAAACGGCGTCCGAGATAGCTCGGCACCGTAAATGCTCCGAACTTGCGATAGAACGGAGCCAGCACGATCGCCATCACGACGAACCCCGTGAGCGTGCCCATCAGAAGAACGACCGCATCGAAACCCGCGAAGAAGAACGCACCCGTTCCGGCGACGATCAGTGTGCCGCCGAGCGTGGAGGCCGCGAGCAGAAGCCCCGTATACGCGGCTGGCACACGCCGCCCGGCCGCGAAATAATTGAGCGCGTCATTGGAGCCGACCGAAAGCCCGATGCCCGCGTAAAAGAGCATCGGGACGGCAAAGAATGCCATTTGCAAAAGTGTTTCGTTGAACCTCAGCTGCTCGAAAATCAGAACAAGCAGAAACAGCGCCGTGAACAGCGCCGCGAAAATGCTGAAATAAATTCCGAGGCGAGGATTGACCACCCGCGCGCGCGCACCGAACGCCATGCCTGCCCCTTACATCTCCTCGTGGGCGCCGTGCCAGTGATCGATCGCGTTCTGTCGATTGACGTAACTCGCGACCGTCACGACGGCGATTGCGAAAAACCCGTGCGCCGCGAGGAAGTAACCGAGCGGGAAGCCGAAGAAGCGGCTAGCGTTCAGCTGGTCGGCATAAAGCGGCAGCACGATAACGATCGCGAGAAACGGGATCAGGCTGGCGAGAACCTGCCATTTCGTATGCCGCCAGTACGGTTTGCGCTCTTTGCGTTCGATCATGTGTTTGTCCCCCGGACGGCTTTCGCGTGGCCCCGTTTCAGATTATGCCCGCCGCCACAACCGTTTGTCCAACACGACTGTTTATCCAACCGTGCCGATCTGGAACCCGACGAGGTCTTCTTTGCGGCCACCGTGTCATTCCCTAAAATTAGGGCGCGATTCGAGAAGGGAATGTCGAATTCGCTCCAAACCGCAAATTTAGTGGGCTCCTGCGACGGCGGGATGGGCCGACCGCATACGTCTTCGCGACGTCTTTCAGTAAGCCCAGCTCGACCATATCGGAAAGGATATCTTGCATGAAAATCGTGGACGAATTCAAAGAATTTGCGATGCGCGGCAACGTCATAGACCTTGCCATCGGCGTCATCATGGGCGCCGCCTTCGCGCCGATCGTCTCGACGCTTGTCGAAAACATCATCATGCCCCCGATCGGGTATCTGCTTGCCGGCATCGATTTTTCCAGCCTTGCCGTTGCAATTCCGACGCCGACCGATCCGGTTCTGATCAAGTACGGCGTTTTCCTCAATGCCCTGATCAAGTTTCTCATCACGGCATTCGCGATCTTCCTGCTCGTCAAAGGCATCAATCGGATGCAGAGACCGACGTCTGCGACTGGACCGGCACCCACGCCAAGCGAACTCTATCTGAAGGAAATCCGCGACCTTCTGGCGAACCGAAAATAGCCGCGACCGCTGTCGGACGCGCACAACGCGCCGACAAAGTGCAATCTGAGGAGTTCGCCAATCCGCCGATGCGGAGAGGCGAGCCCTGCAAATCTTATTTGCTGCGTGAAACGGTGACCTCTTGGCTCACCCATCCGCTGACGCTGAGACTGATGGGAGATTTCGGCTGCTGCCCGGCCGCCGTCCGATTGGCTTCCAACTGATCGATGCGCGATGAGAGATCGTCGGCCGCAGCCTTGTCGCCTCCCGAAGCAGCCGGCATGGAGCTGGCGGGAATGGACGTGTCCAACGCACGCGTGTGGACGTCGGCGGCAGCAACCTCGCCGCACGCGAAAACTGAAGCCGCCACAATAGCCAAGCCGGAAATGCGCGCCATCGACTTCATGCGTCCCCCGGACGTTCGACGGCCGCCCCTAGCGGCCACCCCACGGATCAAACAGCTCATATCATAAAACAGGATCTTGGTGACAAACGGACCGGACCTGGAAAATGCGTCGCGGCCAAACGGCTGAATTGACCGATCCTCGCGGGCGAGGTTTGCGCACGCCCCGAAAACATGCCAGAAACCGCGGCGGTCAAGCACCTGCGGGCGTAGTTCAATGGTAGAACGGCAGCTTCCCAAGCTGCATACGAGGGTTCGATTCCCTTCGCCCGCTCCAAAAAATTCCAGACATCACCAATCTTCCCAAGCACTCAGAGCGATCCAGCTCGAGGCAGCGAATCGCCTTGCTCGCACCCAAACAATTCAACAACAATTTCTAAACGCTCGGGAAAAACTCTGACTTAATCGCCACGCGTATCCAAACTGCAACGCTTCGATTTAATTGCAGACTGAATAATCATCCAGGAACATATCCCATATCCCATATCCCGCGAGCGTCGCCGCCCGATAGCAATACGGCAGTGGAAGTATTCTAACGAGGACGGGAATCCTAGGAAGCGACGAAAGCAAACGTCGCAACGTTGAACCTCAGCGCCGGTCGAAGCGCCGCCGCCCACGTCACTTCAAAGCCAATCAAAAAGAAAGAAGCCAACCGGGCCGTTCCCGGGGGCAGGGGGGAACTTATGCCGAAACACAACCAGACATTCAGCATGCGCCGTGGCCACATCGCGCTGGCGACGCTGACCGCGACGCTCATGATGAGCGCGTCGCATCAGGCCTTCGCGGACGAAAATTGCGACTATATCCCGTCGACGTCACCCCCTGTCGGTGTCACGGGAGGAAAGCCCGACGCCATCAATCGGATATGTCGCGGCAAGGCCGTGCTGACGCAGGATGTCACCAGGAGCGGCGCCGGAAACACCAACTCCGCCGCAATCAACAACACGGGCACCGGCGCGCCACTCGACTATGCGGGCATCGGTGCAAACTGGCACGTCGCGGTGGCTTTGCTCGGCCAAAACACCTCGCTTGCTATCATGGATACCGCAAAGATCACTGCGAATCTGGATGTGAATTCCGTCGCGGATCGGAGCGCACACACCGTCGTTGGCGTCGCCGCTATTCAGCACGGCGTATCCGTCTCTGTTGAGAACTGGGGAGACGTGCTCGCGCAGCATGCCGGGACAGGTGCCGTTTACGGCATCGCCGCGCAACAATCCGGCGACGGTCGCAACAATCCGGAAGAAATGACGATCGTAAACCACGGAACGATTACGGCGGAACGCACCGCCACCTCGATCACGATCAACACCAATACCGTCAGCGGAACCGGCTCGGGAAGTACCAACGTGACGGTGCCCGCACCGACCAGCGGCAACGCCAACGCGACATTTTCTGGCAACCTCGGGAATGCCGCTGCTGTCTTCCAGAACGAAGGCACCGAACGCTTCTTCGTTTACAACAAAAAAGACGCAACGATCGAGGGCAAAGGACCTCTAACCGCCGGTGTGTATACGTTCGGCACCTCGTCATACATCGAAAATGACGGCACCATAAAAGCGCCGCTCGCGATCGGCAGCTACGTCGAAGCAAAGCCGGAGAACGAGGACGGTGTCGACAAGATCACCGTCGGCCGCACCAACATCGTCAATAACAAGACCGGCACCATAACGGGCGACATTGTGTCGACTGATGCCAACGCGGTGCGTTGGTTTTCGTCCTATTCGATCGCCGGCAAGTACTATGATGGCTTGAAGCTTGCGCCGAATGATTCCGGTGTCGGCCGTCACGACACATACATCGAGAACGCCGGCACAATCGGCGCCGACAACATCACGTTAGGATCGGGCAGCCATACGATCGTCAACACAGGAACGATCCGCGGCGCGGCCGAGGGAACCGCAACGTCGATCAACGTCGATATGCGACGTAATTTCAATTATGAGCAGACCGGCCTTGGGGCTTGGGACCGGTATGTTTACGCCGACGGCATGCCGCAGGAAGGTGACGACGACGACGATGACGGCGAAGTCTACAAGAAGCTGACGAAAGCCGACACGATCGCAGCATTTTTGAATGCCCGCCCCGACCATTACTTCAAACTCGACAACGCCGGCACGCTCACGGGCGACGTCAATGTTCGCACCGGCGACAGGACAAATTGGACGAACCCCAACGGCTCCGATTCAGGCAATGCCGGCTACAATAGCCCATACAAAGTCGACATCGTGACCCACATCACAGGCAGCGGCGTCGGTCACACCACGGAAGACAACGCCTCGCTCAATAGCGGCTATATCGGCGGTACGCTGTCCATCGGCACCGGCACCTTCAACACCACGACCGGCAAGTTCGACTTCAATGCCAGCACGATCAACACGGGCGGCAACAATGGGGCGATCGTTACCGTTGCTCCAAAGCTCGACGCCATCGTCCACGACGGCGAGTATTTCCTTGTCGCCAATAAGCTCTACGGCGATACGCTGCCGACCATCAATGAAGACGCCAACAGCTTCTTCGTGAACTGGAGCATTGCCAAAAACACGGCTGACCAGCTTGTCGTGGGAGCCGACGTCAAGGATGCGTCCGACGTCGAAGGTCTGTCGAAACCCGGCGTCAGCACGCTGAAAGCTTTATTGGGTTACACCGGCACCGATGACGATCTGCAAGCTCTCGGAGCGGCGGTTTTGAGCCTCAGCGACGAAGACGACGTCAAGAAAGCGGGCAAGCAGCTCTCGCCCGAGACGAACTTCGCCACGCAGCAAGCAGCGATCACGCTGAACAACGCAATCGGCCAGCACATCGATACGCGTCTGAACTCAGTCGGCGCCACCGGCGCATCCCAGGGCTACACGAGCGCACCTTACGGCCTCGGGATGAAACCGCAGCAAACCGACCCCAATCGCTCGAACCTCGGCGGCAGCCTCAAGGACGATCCGGAGTTCATCGCGCCGCGCAGTGCGGCGCTCTGGGGTCAGGCATTCGGCGCCGGCATGAACCAGAACGAACGCCAGGACGTCGACGGCTATGATGCCCGCATCTATGGGCTCATGGTCGGTTACGACAACTGGATCTCACCGGGCATGCGCGTCGGTGTCGCCGGCGGCTACGCCAACACGCGCATCGACGACGAAGGCGACACGACGCACAACCACACAGACATCGACAGCTACCTGATCCAGGCCTACGGCGCCGTGAAAGGCTCCGGTTGGTATGCGACCGGACGCACCGGCTTCACATGGCACGACTACGACACCCAACGCGCAATGACGGAGCCCTTCGAAGACGTCGCCAAGGGAAGCCACAATGGCGATCAGTTCAATGCCTCAGTCGAAATCGGCGCGCCGATGGCCCACTCCGGAACGATCATCACGCCCGTTGCGTCGCTCACCTACTCGCGACTGCATCAGGACGGATATTCCGAGGCCAGTGATGGCGGGATGGCTCTCGCGGTCGGCAGCCAGAACAACGACTCGTTCGTGTCCGGTCTGGGTGTCAAAGCATTGGTGCCGATCGCCAGCGACACGGTCATCGAAGGCCGCGCGCTCTGGCTGCATGAGTTCGCCGACGACGCGCAGGTCGTAAACGCCAGCTTCGCGGCGGGCGGCGGTACCTTCACCGCAGCCGGACCCGGCGTCGGACGCGACAGCGCCGATCTCGGCATCGGCATGCTCGCTCAGATCGGTTTCAATTCAACGTTCGAAATCAACTACGACGCCAATGTTCGCGAAGACTACCTCGCGCACGTCGGCTCGGCTCGCATCGACGTCCATTTCTAAATAGAACCGACCACACGATCCCGTCAGCTGACCGGCGTTCCCGTCCGCCGGTCAGCTTTTTTTGTAGTCTCGATTTTCTTCGTCGCGATGCAATTCGACGAGCTTGTCGCGCACCGCCCCCGAATTTTACCGCACGCGGACGGGATCATCGCCCGACCTTCGGCCCCGCGAGCTACGAATGCTCGCAAGCGACCGCAGTCGCCGATCAGGCGGCTTGCCACGGCCTCAGCCTTCTTTATCTATTTTGGTTTGATGTCCTCGATCCGGTGACCCGGAGCGGCGAAACTTGCGATCGTCCACGCCGAGCAAACAGAAAGCCTGAATTTTGACTATGGAAATGGCCGACCTGAAGCATCTTCTCGACAAAGTGCGCGATGAACTGCAATCAGGCGCGCATCACGGCAAGGTTGCCGACTACATCCCCGAACTCGCGAAGATTGATCCCAAGAAATTTGCGATATCGATCACCAATCTGAAGGGCGACACGGTCTCAACCGGAGATGATGTCGAGGCGTTCTCGATACAAAGCATCTCCAAGGTCTTTGGCCTCGCCCTGGCGCTCGGCAAAGTGGGTGACGGACTGTGGAAACGCGTCGGGCGGGAGCCTTCCGGCAGCGCCTTCAATTCCATCGTGCAGCTCGAACATGAACAAGGCATCCCTCGCAACCCGTTCATCAATTCCGGCGCCATCGTCGTCGCCGACGTCTTGCTTGCGGGACACCAGCCTCGCGAGGCGATCGCCGAAATCCTGCGCTTTGTGCGGATCGCCGCGAACGACGATACGATCATGATCGACCCCGCGGTCGCCCGCTCCGAGCAGGCAACGGGCTTCCGCAATTTCGCCCTCGCGAACTACATGCGTGCGTTCGGAAACCTGCTCCACCCGAGCGAGCTGACGCTCGGCGTATATTTCCATCAGTGCGCAATAGAGATGACGGTTCGGCAGCTTTCGGAAGCCGGAGTTTTTCTGGCGAACGGCGGCCGCGACCCGCGCAGCGGATTGACGATCGTTTCGAAAGAGCGCGCCCGGCGCATTAATGCGCTGATGCTGACGTGCGGTCACTACGACGGTTCCGGCGACTTCGCATATCGCGTCGGCTTGCCGGGGAAAAGCGGTGTCGGCGGCGGAATATTGGCAATTGTTCCGGGAGAGGCATCCATCGCCGTCTGGTCGCCCGCTCTCAATGCGCAAGGAAATTCATTACTCGGCACGCGGGCCTTGGAACTCATCGTGCGCGAAACAGGCTGGTCGGCATTCTAAGCGGCGCCGTTTTCATCTCGCGTCGTCGTGCTGTATCAACCAGCAGGTAGAAGATACGAAACGCATGATCTATATTCGGTTATCGTTCGAAAACGCGAATCGATATTGAAATTATTATAATCTCAAGCTCGGAGTTTGCCGATGAATGCACAAGCCTTGGAAGCATGGGCGCCGCGCGTCCTCAGCATCCTCCGCATCGTAGCCGCCGTGCTCTTCTTCGAACATGGCTCGCAGAAGCTCTTTGGATTTCCGCCGCGTCCCGATGGCGGAGCGGGACCGGAAATCTTTTCGCTCATCGGCGCCGCGGGTGTCCTGGAGCTTGTCGGCGGCGCGCTGCTGATCGTCGGGCTCTTCACCCGGCCCGTCGCCTTCGTGCTCTCCGGCGAAATGGCATTCGCTTATTGGATGGCGCACGCACCCAAAAGCGCCTTTCCGCTTCTGAACGGCAGCGACTCCGCGATCCTGTATTGCTTCATTTTCTTGTACATCTTCTTCGCTGGACCCGGACCCTGGAGCCTGGACGCAAAGCGCTCGGGCTCCACGTTCTAACTCAGCGATCCACATCGGCACGACAGCCAGTCCCGTCGGAATTTCCGACGGGACTGCGTCTCTCCAGCCCGTCAGGTCACCAGACGCGCGCGCAGCCGATCGAACTCCTGACCGGTAATCGATCCAGCCGATTTCAGCTTCTCGAGCTTCGCGATTTCATCCGCAGGGCTGTATCCGACCACGCGCCGAAGTTCTTCCTGGGCGTGGGCGATCTGCGCGTGCCGACGCTCGCCCATACCCCAGGATTGCGTGAGAATGTACGCAAAGACACCGATATATGGCAGCGCAACGAGTACGATCACCCAGAGCACTTTACCGAGCGGCGATATATCGTGGCGGCTGAATAAATCGCTGAATATCGTGATCAACAAATAAAGCCACACGAACAACATGAATATCGCGAGTGCATCCACGAGGAAATTCGCGAATGTAAATCCACCATCAAATAGCATTAGAGTTCTCCACGGCCTGATTGTACGCGGGGCATAAGGGAGCAAGCGGCCGCCTCAAAAGCGCGCCGCTTACTTCAATGTGCGATGAGACCGTTAGCAACCGCGACGCCACACGCATCGACGGTAGTTCGGCCCGCCCCAGCCGAAGCGCCATGCGCAATTGCGCCTGACCACTCCGCAGCTTCTGCCGACGACAACGCCGCCGCCGTAGAACCCCCAACCGGGGCCATACCTGCCACGACGCCAACCGCGCCGGTGCCAGCCGCGATGTCCCCAACCGCCGCGATGACCCCAGCCGCCGCGATGTCCCCAGCCACCGCGATGATGCCAACCACCGTGGCGAACTTGCGTGACAAGAGACTCGCTAGCTGGAGCAACAGGAGTGATGGGTGCTGCCGTCACTGCTCCAGACATCAAAATGCCTGAAGCGGCAAGGAGCGCGAATGCGAGGTTTCTCATGAATCCTCCGAACCTGGCTGATGAGCGTGCCCCGACATCAAACCGAAGTTCAGAGGCTATGACAGATACGGAGCCAGTGCCATTCGTTTTCCGGGCGAATTGGTTTCAATTCTGTTTTTCGCGCGTCGGAATGATTCAAACGGCAACAATCAATCGGCGAGAATATTCCCCGGCTACATCGGTACACTGACATTTTTCGATTCCGTGTTGCAAAAGCATCTTGGATCAATTCAACATTCCTACAAAGCCCTTCTCCGCGCTCGACGGTCATGCGGACTCCAAAAACGGGCCTATTTTCAAAGCTTCTTCGCACCTGCACGCGCGTGCCAGCCTCGCGCACGCTTATCCGGCTATCTGCTTCAAGCGAACGCCTGTGACCCGGATCAGCCAACCCCCGGAAGCCTGCGCGATCGACGGAGAACGATATGCCGCCGCTCCACCAAAGCTCCGCCCTCGCCGCGACACGTCCGGCCGGCCTGATAACGGATGGCGCCCAAGCGACCGCCACGACGCCTCCTTCCGCGCTCGATCTCCTGAAACTTGGACTGGACAACGCGCGGATGGGCCAGCTCAACGCTGCAGCCGACGTGCTGGCGCAATCCATTCTGAAGGACCCGCTCTCGGCCGACGCCCATGATGCGCTCGCGACCGTTCTGCTGGCGTTGGACAACGTCGAATATGCCTGCAAGGCAAAAGCCAAGGCCGTCGGCCTCGGCAACAATTCCGCCGCCGATTGGGAATTGCTTGGCGATATGTTCGTCGCGCTCGGGCAAGCGGACGACGCGGCGCAAGCCTTCGGCACCGCCCTGGCGTTGCGGCCCACTGGCTCGCCGGACCTCGAACGAAAACTGCACATCGTCGCGGCCGCCTCGAGCTTTGCAGCACCGGCGGCGAACGCCATCGCGATACCCACCGACATTCCCGCTGCCTGGCATAGCGTCAACCTCGTCACCATCGAACCTGATGGAAATCCGCACACGGCATCGTTCCACGATCTCGTATCGAGCTTCGACAGCGCGCTCCGCGCGCTCGGGATTACCGTTCGCATTCGCAAGAATGAAGTCGGTGTCGAAGGCGTCAATCTGCTGATCGGCGCGCATCTCATCACGTCGCCCGAGAGCGCTGACCGTATCCCGCCGAATACGGTGATCGTGAATCTCGAGCAGCTGCGCGGCTTCAACATCGGCGCGCGGCCCGTGTATGCGAGCTTGATGCGCCGTCTCGCGGTTTGGGACTATAGTCCGCGCAACATCGCGCAGATCAAAAGCCTGATGCGCACGCCCTACGTCAGTCGCTTCAAGATCGGCTACACGCCCGAGATGACGCGTTGCCGGCCGCAGGCGCCGACGACCGATGTGCTTTTCTACGGCAGCCTCAACGACCGTCGCACCGCCGTGTTGAAAGGACTTCACGAAGCCGGACTCAACGTGAAGCATCTGTTCAGCGTCTACGACGCCGAACGCGATATCGCGATCGCGGATGCCAAGATCGTGCTCAACATGCACTATTATGAAGACAGCCTGCATGAGATCGGACGCACGTCGTATCTGCTCGCGAACAGCAAAGCCATCGTCAGCGAATGCGGCGCCGATACGGAAATCGAGGACGACATCCGCGAGGCGATGATCGCGGTTCCTTATAAAGACATCGTCGCGAGTTGCGTTGCTTTGATCAACGACGAGCCGCGTCGGCTGGCGCTAGAGCGAAAAGCATTCGAAATATTCTCGAAGCGCAGCCAAGCCGACATGCTCCACGACGCGATCGTCGCGACGACGTTTCCCCCGGTCGCGTGAGTGCGCCCGCAGCCCCGTTCGATTGCGGCATCGACTGCAATCTTGACATTGAACGCGCCGGGAACCCGACAAGCACCGGCTTGACACGGGCCCGAAACCCCCGCACGTCAAACTTTCCTGCTTTCGAGCCTGCTGACGCGCCGGGGACCGCACATGACCGCACCGAAAATTAAACTGCACAAGGGCGACCTCCCCGCCGGGCTGACGTTCCCCAACGGCATCGCCATCGACACCGAGACGATGGGGCTGAACCCGCACCGCGACCGGCTTTGCCTCGTGCAGCTATCGGGCGGAGATGGCACGGCCCATCTCGTCAAGTTCGACGGCAAGAGCTTCGACGCACCAAATTTGAAAGCGCTTCTGGCCGATCCGAAGACGCTGAAAATCTTCCACTTCGCCCGCTTCGACGTCGCCGTTCTCGAACATTATCTGGGTGTCGTGACAAACCCCATTTACTGCACGAAGATCGCGTCCAAGCTCGCCCGCACCTATACCGACCGGCACGGCCTCAAAGACCTCGTTGGCGAAATCCTGGGTATCGAAATTTCGAAGCAGCAGCAGAGCAGCGATTGGGGCGCCGCCGAGCTGTCCGATAGCCAGCGAACCTACGCCGCCAACGACGTGCTGCATCTCCACGCGCTCAAAGCCCGCCTCGACGAAATGCTCGCACGGACGGGCCGCCAGGATCTGGCCAAGGCGGCGTTCAGCTTTCTTCCGATTCGGGCCAAACTCGACCTCTTGGGCTTCGAAGACGATATTTTCGCCCATTAACGGTTGCTCAGGGCAGAACGCCACACCTCGCGGAGCCGATTTTACGGGGCGGAATGGGGCCAGATTGGGCGATGTCCCAAAGTCTCCCCAATTGCGGCGGACATTGGGGCGACTTCTGGGGGCAAAATTCATGAGCCGTGATGGCTGCCATATCTGACAGCGCCGTAACGAGCGGCCGTGGGCGTGCGTCCACCAGCAACATCGTGTTCGCGACCGATCGCACGATGAGCCGCCGCGTCGCGCATAACCACACCAAAGCGGTGCGGCGTTTGAAGATCGTGCTGCCGCTGATTGCGATCGGGACGGTCGCCGTCTTTCTGGCGACGGTCCTGAAGAGCGCCGGCATCGGTCCAGCCATGCCCGACATCGAGATCCCGCAGATCGTCGCGGAAAATCTCAAGATGAAAAACCCGCACTATGAAGGCTTCCAGTCCGACGGCGGCCGCTATTGGGTGAAGGCTGAAACGGCCCAGCAGGATCTGAAGACATTCAGCGTCGTGCACCTCGACGGCATCACCGGCGACCTTCTCGACGTCAAGAAGCAGAAAACGCATCTCGTCGCCGCGCGCGGCCTGTTCGACAACAAAGCCAACACGCTCGAACTCTATGACTCGATCAAAGTCACGGGCGACGGCGGATTGAATGCGACGTTGACCCACGCCAAGGTGAAAACCAAGGAAGGCATCATCACGTCCGACCAGCCATCGACGATCATCATGGGCGCCGGCCAGATCACGTCTAATCAGCTGACGATCCGCCAGAAAACAAAAGAGTATACGTTCGTCGACGACGTACGCACCCACATCAAACCGAAAGAGCAGACGCCGTCGAGCAATCAGGCCGCGCAGTCATCGCTGCCGTTCGGCAAATCGAGCGAGCCGATCGACGTGGCCTCCAGTCGCCTCGACGTCGACGATAATAAGAAGGTTGCGCTATTCACCGGTCAGGTCACCGCGACGCAAGGCGGCTCAACGTTGGTCGCGCCGGAAATGTCGGTGACTTACGAGGGCGCGGTGGCACCGCAAGCTGGTGCGGAGAAGAGCACACAGCAGGCGCCCGGAGAGAACGGCACCAAGGTCAAGCAGGTTGTCGCAAAAGACTCCGTGACGCTGACGCAGCCGTCCGGCGAAACGGCGACGAGCCGCACGGCGACATTCGACACCGCAGCCCAGCTTGCCGTTCTCGAAGGCGACGTCGTGCTGACGCAAGGAACGGACAAGAAAGCCGTTGGAGACCGCGCCGAATACGACGAGGCCGACCAGAAATTGACGCTCACCGGCCCCGTCGTCGTCACTCAGGGTCAGAACGTGTTGAAGGGCCGTCGCCTCGTCTTCCATCGCACCACCAACAAGATGCAGCTGACGGCCGCGACCGACACGTCCGCCGGACGAATTACCGCGCATTTCGTGAAGCCGGCGGTCAAGCAGACACCGAAGAACGCCGACTCCGATCAGTCCGAATCCGCGGAGGGAATTCCGTTCGGCCAAGCCTTCAAGACCGACCCGAACGCGCCCTACGACGTCACCTCCGATCGTCTGGACGTCGACGACAACGCCAAGACCGCGCTTTTCACCGGCGACGTCGTGACCGTGCAAGGAAACTTCACGATCCAATCCGGCGAAATGACCGCCTATTATACGGGCCGCAGCGGTCTCGGCGTGTCCGACGACAAAGCCAAGTCGGGCGCGTCGCTGACGCATATTCGAGCCAAAAAAGCGGTCACGGTCGTCTCCAAGGACGGCCAGAAGGCCTCCGGCGACTGGGCGGAAGTCGACGTCAAAACCAATCTGGCGACGCTTGGCGGCAACGTCGTGCTGACACAGGGAAAGAACGTCGTGAGAGGCACGAAGCTGCTGATCGACATGACGACGGGACAGGCGACGATCAAGACCGAGCCCACAGCATCGAGCGAAAGCTCGAGGATTTCCGCGGGCGACGTCAGCAAAGACGGACAAATCATCAAGGCCGATCGGCCGAGCGCCGTCTTCTATCCCGGCGAATTCGGAAAAAAGATAAAGGGCGCGGCGGAAGCGGTCGATGGTTGGCAGGCCCGTTCGTCACGTTGACGTCGATGTCGATTTGAGACCATTTCCCGGAACGTTAGACGCGTGCTGCGTGGAGAGGCGATAAGTGTTCAAGGCTTTACCGATCCGCCTCAAATCGAAAGGCGCCGCAGCCGCTGAGGCGCGCGCAAACGGAGACGCGCGCCAGAACGGCCGCGCGCCCCCTACTAACGCTCAGTCAAACGGCCAGTCAAACGCCGAGCCAAACGCGCCGGGCGAGGACGATCCGCACGCCATCGGCGCGGAGGGCTGGCTCACCGCCTTCCACATTAAGAAGTCCTACCGCAAGCGCATGGTGGTGAAGGGCGTGAGCCTCGCGGTCGGCCGTGGCGAGTCGGTCGGACTTCTCGGCCCGAACGGCGCCGGCAAGACGACCGTTTTCTACATGATCACCGGCCTCGTCGCCGCCGACGACGGCCGCATCACGATCGACGGCGAAAACGTCACCAGCCTGCCGATGTATCAGCGCGCCCGCCTCGGCGTCGGCTATCTGCCGCAGGAAGCCTCGATCTTCCGCGGGCTGACGGTCGAGCAGAACATCATGGCCGTGCTCGAATTGATCGAGCCCGATCGCAAGGCGCGGCGCGAGCAACTCGACAGCCTGCTTGAGGAATTTTCAATCACGCGGCTCAGAAAATCACCAGCTCTGGCGCTCTCCGGCGGCGAGCGGCGACGATGCGAAATCGCCCGCGCCCTGGCCTCACGGCCCTCGTTCATGTTGCTGGACGAACCGTTCGCAGGCATCGACCCGATTGCGGTCGGAGACATCCAGCAGCTCGTCCGCCACTTGACGGAGCGCGGGATCGGGGTGCTGATTACCGATCATAACGTTCGTGAAACGTTAAGTCTCATCGACCGCGCCTATATCATCTACGATGGTCAGGTTCTGACACAAGGCAAACCTTCGGAAATCATATCGAACGAAGACGTACGACGAGTCTACCTTGGCGACATGTTCGTTAATACGCGTTGAGTACAGCTGGCCGCGGGGTTTAACCTACGGAGCCGCGGGTTAGCGCATGGCGCTTTCTGCAAAACTTGAGCTGAGACAAGGCCAGCAGCTGGTGATGACACCACAGCTGCAGCAGGCCATCCGGCTCTTGCAGCTCTCGAACCTCGAGCTGACCGAATTCGTCGACGCCGAGCTTGAAAAAAACCCCTTGCTGGAACGCGAGGAGGCAAGCGCCGCCGCGAAAGCCGCCGACAATCCGTCATCTGAGATCGACGAAAAACCCTCCTCAGGCGATGAAGAACGCTGGCTGGATCTGCGACAGCCCGTGCAGGATCATTCCGGCGGCCTAGATGCCGATTTCGGCAACGTCTTCCAGGGACCGGGAACTGGCGAGCTTGGCGGAGGCCCATCGTCCGGTCTTGGCTGGGCGAACGTCACGCAACGCATGCACTCGGGTAGCGATGACGACAGCGATCTCGAGGACTACGTCGCCAACCAGGTATCGCTTCGCGATCATTTGAACGCCCAGTTGCCGTTGACGATCAGCGATCCGGTCGAACGCATTATCGGACAATATCTCGTCGATCTCGTCGACGAAGCTGGCTACATCCCCCCCAATCTTGAGCCTCTCTCGGAACGTCTCGGCGCTCCCCTCGAACTCGTCGAAAGCGTTCTCGGCAAACTTCAGACATTCGATCCGCCCGGAATTTTCGCCCGCTCGCTCGCCGAATGCCTGGCCTTGCAGCTCAAGGATCAGAACCGTTACGATCCGCTGATGGCCGAGCTGCTGGCCAATCTCGATCTCCTCGGCAATCGCAATCTCACGGCGCTCAAGAAAGCCGTCAACGTCGATATGGACGAGCTTGCGGACATGATCCGCGAGATCAAACGGCTCAATCCAAAACCCGGCCTGAAGTTCGGCTCCGTGCAGATGCAGCCGGTCGTGCCGGACGTCATTGTCCGCGCCGCGTCCGATGGCGGCTGGCACGTCGAGTTGAACAGCGACACGCTGCCCCGCGTTCTCGTCAATCGCACGTACTACACGCGCATCGCCAAGTCCGCGACCAACGAGCGTGACAAGGGCTATCTGTTCGACTGCCTGCAAACCGCGAACTGGCTTGTGAAAAGCCTCGATCAACGCGCCCGCACGATCCTGAAGGTCGCCGAGCAGATCGTTCGCCAGCAGGACAGCTTCTTCATGTACGGCGTGCAGCATCTCAGGCCGCTGAACCTCAGAACCATTGCCGACGCCATCTCGATGCACGAGTCGACCGTCTCGCGCGTCACATCGAACAAATACGTTGCGACGCCGCGCGGCATCTTCGAACTGAAATACTTCTTCACCTCGGCCATCGCCTCCGCCGCCGACGGCGAAGCCCATTCGTCCGAATCCGTCCGTCATCGCATCAAGCAGTTGATCGACGGCGAACACGCCGACGCCGTTCTCTCCGACGATCAGCTTGTCGACCGGCTGAAAGGCGAGGGTATCGACATCGCGCGGCGCACCGTCGCCAAGTATCGCGAGGCTTTGCGTATTCCGTCGTCCGTGCAGCGCCGCCGCGACAAGAGGCTGCTCGAAAGGCTCGGCGGCGCCGGTTGATGCAGATCAGAAACAACGCATTGATTGACCTATATTTTTTAGATAAATTTGTATTCCAAGCGTGATTTGACAGCGATCCGCTCACGGCCTAACGCTTTGGCGAAATAATGGGCTTGTCGCAGCCGGCCGCGCTTGCAATCGTGTATCGGGAACGTCGCTACATCGCGACGTGGGAAAGCACGTAGACATACAGCCCAGATCTCAGCGAGTGCAGATATCCATGACAATCCAAATAACCGGAAAGAATCTCGACGCCGGAAACGCATTCCAGGCTTACGCTAGCGATAAGATTCACACGGTGCTGAAGAAGTATCTGGACCGCGTGCCCGACGGGCACGTCCGTTTGGAGCGTGAGCGTGGTTTCTTCAAAACGTCATGCTCGGTGCGCCTCACCAGCGGCCTTCTGCTGGAGGCCCATGGCGAAGGTGACGACGCCTACACGAGCGTCGACTCCGCTGCCCAGCGCCTCGAGACACGGGTCCGGCGCTACAAAAGCCGGATCAAAAATCATTCCTCTCCGGAAGCAACCGCCCGCCGCAAGATCGACATGGAAGCACGCGACTATGTCGTGAGCGTAACGGAAGAGGATCAACCCGAGCACCACGACGCGAATCCGCTTATTATCGCTGAAGGCCAACGCAACATCGGCCATTTGACAGTCAGCGAAGCGGTCATGCAGCTCGATTTGTCCGAAGCGCCTTTCATGATTTTCAAGAATGCGGCCCACGGGGGGCTCAATGTTGTTTATCGGCGTAACGATGGTCATATCGGCTGGATCGACGCTGACACTTCGGCCGCTGCGAAACCTGTAGACTGAGGACGAAGACACCTTGATCACAGCGCCGGCCGCGATAGTGGGGCGTGTCGCGAGACGCGATTGGCTCGGCGCTGTTTTTCCTATGGAGCTTAGATGAATATCGAAGACATGCTTGCCCCGGATGGAATTGTTCCGCGGCTCAAGGCAGAGGACAAGAAGCAGGCGCTGCAAGCGCTGGCAGCCAAAGCCGAGGCCGCAACCGGCGCTCCAGCGCATGAGATCTACGCCGCACTGTTGCAGCGCGAACGGCTAAGCTCGACGAGCCTCGGCCGGGGCATCGCGATCCCCCACATCAAGCTCCCGGTCGCCAAGGCGATCACCTGCCTGTTCGCGCGGCTCGAGCGGCCCATCCCGTTCGACAGTCACGACGGCGAACCCGTCGACTTGCTGTTTTTCCTTCTGGCGCCTGAGCAGGCTGGCGGCGATCATCTGAAGGCCCTCGCCCGCATCTCACGTCTGATCCGCGATCCGGCAACGCTGGAAGGCCTTCGCAATGCCAAGGATGTCAACGAGCTGCGCCTGGTTCTGACGAAGCCGCTGACCTCGAACGCCGCCTGATATTCGCGTCCGACACGCGCTTCGGCAAAAAATCAAACGCCCCGAAACCGGGGCGTTTTTTTGTGCATCATGCATCAATGCAGGACAGCGAGCGCACCGAGCCCGATGCCGCCGACGAGAAGCCGCCACCAGCCGAAGAACGACAGGCCCCGCTGCGCGATAAAGTCCAGCGCATAGCGGACGACCACGACGCCCGCAACGAAAGCTGCGACGAAGCCGAGCGCGATGAGGCCGACGTCGTCCGGCGTCAGCAGCGACCAGTTTTTGTAAAGATCATAGGCGAAGGCTCCGCTCATCGTCGGCATCGCAAGAAAGAACGAGAACTCCGCTGCCGTGCGCTTGTCTGCCCCCAGCAGCATCGCACCGACGATCGACGAGCCGGAGCGCGACACGCCCGGAATCATCGCGAGGCACTGGCAGAACCCGATACCCAGCGCGCTGAGCAACGGAATATCCATCACGTCATGATAGCGCGGCTTGAGCGGTATCCGGTCGATGAACAGCAGAACGATGCCGCCAAGGACCAGCGCGATGCAGATGATCAGCGGCGACTCGAACAGATAAGTCTTGATGAAGCTATGAGCGGCGGCGCCGATCACCGCCGCCGGCAGAAATGCGATCAGCACCGCCGTCACAAAACGCCGCGACCGGGCATCGCTCGGCAGCGAACTCGCAAGATGCCAAAGGCGGCCGGAATAAACGGTCAAAAGCGCCAGGATCGCACCGAGCTGAATGAGCACCTCGAACGTCCTGCCCGTCGATTTGACTCCAAGAACTTCCTCGGTCAACAGCAGGTGCGCCGTCGACGATACCGGCAGATACTCGGTCAATCCTTCGATCAGCCCAAGAAATACGGCTTCCCAAGACTGCATGAAATCTGTCCCCCCTCAGGCGCAACGGCGCGAGCGTTAGCAGATTTCGCATTCCCGCCAAAGCTCCGGTTTTGGCACGGATGCCTTCGAATCGGCCTAGGCCGAAGGTATAGTCGCCGCGTTGCAATTGAAGAGGCCCGATGCCCACACGCTTGACACAATACCGGCTTTGCCCGCGATCCCGCTCGATCCGCCTCGCGCTCGCCGAATATGGCGTCGAGGTGACGCTGCTCGACGAAAATCCGTGGGAGTGGCGCAAAGGCTTCCTGGCGAAGAACCCCGCCGGCGAAATGCCCGTTCTCGAATACGACAACGGCCTGACGCTGTGCGGCGCCTATTCGATTTCCGAGTTCATCGGCGACGAACCGCTCCCCAGCGCCACGGTGATGGGTCCGAAACCGCCGCCGCTCTTTCCGGGCAACCGCGAGGACCGCGCCGAGGTCCGCCGCCTCGCGGACTGGTATCACGGCAAGTTCGACCGTGAAGTCTCGCGCGAGCTTCTGAACGAGAAGGTTTACCAGACGATGCAGCCGTCGGGCGGCGCGGCCCCCGACCCCGCCGTTCTGCGGGCCGTCCGCGCCAATCTTCGTTACCATCTTGCCTACACCGGCTATCTGGCCGACGCGCGGCGCTGGCTGGCGGGCGACGATTTGAGCTTTGCCGATTTTGCCGCGGCGGCGCATATCTCGATCGTGGACTATCTGGGCGAGATGCCCTGGCATGAGTATCCCGCGGTCAAGGCTTGGTATCAGAAGATCAAGTCGCGGCCGTCGTTCCGCGCGCTCCTCGCCGATCGCGTTCCGGGGTGCACACCGCCGCTCGCTTATTCCAACCTGGATTTTTGACTCGGACTTTGACCCTGCTTTTGACGCTCATTTTGACCCTGGCCGTTGACCGTGCTCGATACCGTGACAGCCGCCGCTGACATCGACGTCATGCTCCGCGACGAGGCCCGTAAGCTTGGCCTCGACGCCATCGGCATCGCACGTCTCGGATCATCCGGCGAGCTTGCCGAACGGCTCGATTATTTTCTGAAGCACGGCCGTCACGGCGACATGGACTGGATGGAAGAGAACGCCGACCGGCGCGGCGATCCCAATCGCCTCTGGCCCGAGGCGAAAAGCGCGATCATGATCGGGCAATCCTATGCGCCGCCCTCAAATCCGCTCGACGCCCTTGCGGACAAAGATCGCGGTGTCATCTCGGTCTATGCCAAGGGCCGCGATTACCACGACGTCGTGAAGAAAAAAATCAAATCGCTGGCGCGCGTGTTCGCGGCGAAGTCGGGCGCCGACGTCAAGGTCTTCGTCGATACCGCTCCGCTGATGGAAAAGCCGCTCGCGATGAAAGCGGGACTCGGCTGGCAGGGCAAACACACCGTCCTCGTCTCGCGCGAGCATGGCGACTGGCTGTTCCTCGGCGCGATCCTGACGACCGCCGATCTTGCCCCGGACGCGGAAGAAGTCAGCCGTTGCGGCTCCTGCACGCGCTGCCTCGACATCTGCCCGACGAAGGCGTTTCCCGCCCCCTATCAGCTCGACGCGCGCCGCTGCCTCGCCTACCTGTCGATCGAGCACAAAGGCCATATTCCGCAGGAATTTCGCATCCCGATGGGCAATCGCGTCTTTGGCTGCGACGACTGCCTCGCGGTCTGCCCGTGGAATAAATTTGCATCCGCCGCGACCGAGATCCGCTTCGCCGCGCAGCCCGCGACCGACAATCCGCCGCTTGCCGAACTGCTGGCTCTCGACGACACGGAGTTCCGCCAGCGCTTCGCGGGAACGCCGGTGAAACGAACGGGACGCAACCGCATCATCCGCAATACGCTGATTGCGGCCGGCAACTCCGGCGATCGATCCTTGCTGCGTCTGATCACGCCGCTGCTCGGCGACGAGTCTCCGCTTGTTCGCGCCATGGCCATCTGGTCGGCGAAACGTCTGATGAGCGACGCTGAACTTGCTCCCCTCAAATCCCGCTACGAACCGCGCGAGGCCGATCCTGAGGTCGCGCTTGAATGGGCTCTGCCCGTCGAAGGACATTCCGGATGAATCGCCTTTTTTGCTTCGGCCTGGGCTACAGCGCGGGCGTCCTATCACGTCGGCTGAGCGAAAAAGGCTGGAGCATTTCCGGAACCGCGACGACCTCCGACAAGGCGGAGCTTCTGAAGCAAAACGGATACGAAGCCTTCGTATTCGACGGACGCACGCGCGATCCTGCAATCGTCGAAGCCCTCGGCAAAGCGACACACGTGCTGCTGTCCATTCCGCCCGGCGATGACGGCGATCCCGCGTTCCGGATTTACGGACGCGACATCGCCTCGAGCCCGTCGATCTCCTGGATCGGATATTTTTCGTCCATCAGCGTCTACGGTGATTCAAAAGGCGAATGGGTCGACGAGACGACGCCGCCAGAACCCGTCACGGAGCGCGGAAAGCGCCGCCTCGACGCCGAGAATGCCTGGGTCGAACTCGGGCGCGAGAGCGGCAAGACGATTATCGTCCTCCGGCTTCCCGGCATCTATGGTCCGGGCCGCAGCGCCATCGATCAGCTTCGCGCCGGCAAAGCGCGCCGAATATTCAAACCGGGCCAAGTCACCAATCGCGTCCACGTCGACGACATCGCGACCACGACCGAAGCCACTCTCGGGCTTCCCGCAGGCATTCACGTCTTCAACGTCACCGACGATTTGCCCGCGCCGCCCCAGGACGTCATTGCCTACGGTGCCGAGATTTTGGGAATGCCTTGCCCTCCGGCGACCGATCCCTCCGATGCGAGCTTGTCGCCCATGGCGCGCAGCTTCTACGCCGAGAGCAAGAAAGTCTCGAATAACCGGATGAAAGACGAACTCGGCGTCAAGCTCGCATATTCCACTTACATCGAAGGGCTGAAGGCCATCGCCGGTTTGTAACTACGAATTTTTTACGATCGTCACACGTTCTCCGCCATTCCGCCGGAATGCCGCGTACATATGCTCGCGCGGATGCCGCGCACACTCCGAGCGTCGGCGTTTCAAAATACAGGCGATTTCCATGCGGGCAACAGTTGTCATAAGCGCCGTGCTCACTGTGCTTGCAGCAGCGCCCGCGTTGCTGGCCGGTCCGGTTGATCCGGCCCAGGCGATTGCCCAGAAATTTCTAGAAGCCGATCAAGCGCCTCCCCAACCCCGCGCGAAGCCGAAACCGCCGCGCGTCGCCAAAGCTGCGCCGACGGCACCCGGTGTCGATTATGAAATGGACATGCTGCAGCGTGCCCGCGCCGAGGAGGCCGAGCGCCGCGAGGAAATCTCAACGCCTGCGCCGCTCGTGATCGCACAGCCCGCGCCTTCCGCAGCGCCTGAACCCATTGCCGAGCCGCCCCCCACGAAGCCATCGGAACCCGAACCCGCTTCGAAACCGAATGCAGCCGTCGAACCGGTCACACCAAAGCTTCCGCAGACGGCTGATACGAAAACAACGACGGAGACGGATGGTGTCGCCGTGCCTCCCGGCATGCGTGCGACCGTCCTGCTCGTCCTCGATCCGGACGACAGCAATCAGGCCAACGTCAAATCCGATCCGATCATCTGCTTCGATCAGCAATGCTGGATCTCGAACGGTCTAGACTCTCCCGCCAAGCCGATACCGCGCTCCGAGGCTATAGCGCTCAAGACGACGGAAACGCCGACCGGCGATTCCTGCAGCGGCAAATCCGCATGCGCATTCCGCAACGTCGCGGTCCATCCCGAGACCCAGATTCAAGTCGTCGAAGTCGGAGAAAGCCGCGGCGTGGCAGATGGCGCCTACACCATCACGGCCGACGCCACGTGCCGCAAGCTGAACGGCGATCTGACGTGCGATAATGCGCTCGTGACCCACGCGTTCCGCATGTGGGTCGTCCCCGAAAAAACAGCGCAACAAGTCGGCGCCCCAGCACTCGAAGATGCCGTCGCGGACGGCCTGCAAGACAACAACGACGACAATTCCGCCGACGGCAAATAGCGGGTGTCGCCGCGCTACACGAGCTTGCCGATCGCATCGAAGAGCAACGCCAAATCCTGCGGCCGCGACAGCCGGTGTTCTCCGTCCGCGATCTCGACGAATTTGACGTGGCCGCCGGTCAGAAATTCCGTGAGTTCGCGCGTATGCGCGTCCGGAACATCCGGGTCCAGAAGCCCCTGCAAGATCACAACTGGCCGTCCCGGATCGAACGGCTTGCGCGCAAGGAGATGTCCGCGTCCGTCCTCGATCAGGCCGCGCGTGATGGGATACGGCGAACCGTAAGCCGACGGTTGCTGGTAAATCCCCTGCTCAAGAATAGCGCGGCGGGCATCATCGCCGAAGCGCTTCCACATCAGCTCTTCCGTCATGTCCCAAGCCGGCGCAATGAGAACCAGCCCCTTGATGCGCGGAGCTTCGGCCGGCTGCTCGCGCAAAAGCCTGCGCAGAAGCAGCAGCGCGATATGTCCACCCATGCTCGAACCGATGATGACCTGCGAACCGGCCGTAACGCGCGTGAACACCGCGCAGGCTTCTTCGAGCCAGCGTCCGATCGTCCCGTCCGTGAACGGGCCGTCGGAAACCCCATGTCCGGAGTAATCGAAACGTGTCGAGGAAAGACTATGCTCCGCGGCCCACTCGGCCACTGCGGTCGCCTTGGTCGAAGCCATGTCGGACATGAAGCCGGACAGCCAGAAGAGTCCGGTTGCGTTTGCCGTTTGAGATAGCGCCGTGCGATAGGCGATAGAGCGCCTGCCCTCACCGTCCCCAACGATCAGCGTTTGCGGTTCATCGCCTGGCACCTTAAACAACCTCGTCATTTCATTTGGAGCGATTCATGGGCCTCAAGCGCCCTACCATATTGCAGATCATTCCGGAACTCGCCACCGGTGGCGCCGAATTGTCGGCGATCGAGATTGCAGCAGCCGTCGTCCGCGCGGGCGGACGCGCGATCGTACTGAGCGAGGGCGGACGCATGGCGGACCGCCTTGCCGCCGTCGGCGGCGAATTGATGATCTTCCCTGCGGCGACCAAAAATCCCTTGAAGCTCCTCGCCAACGCCACAGCGATCGAACGCATCGCGCACCAGGAGAACGTCGATCTCATTCATGCGCGAAGCCGCGCGCCCGCCTGGAGCGCGCTCATCGCTGCGCGCCGCGCGAAGCTGCCGTTCGTCACGACATATCACGGCATCTATAACGAAAAAGGTCGCGCCAAGCGGCTCTATAACAGTGTCATGGCACGCGGCAATATCGTGATTGCCAACTCCCGCTACACCGCCGACATCGTCAAGACGCGCTACGCCACGCCCGAAGATCGCATTCGCGTCATTTATCGCGGCGTCGATCTCGATGCGTTCGATCCCGCAGTCGTCTCGCCAGAGCGAGTTAAAAAACTACGCGACCAGTGGGGTCTCACGAGCAACCAGCGCGTCGTGCTGCACGCCGCGCGCCTGACGACATGGAAAGGCCAGGGCGACGTCATCGCTGCGGCGGCGCGCATTCGTGACAAGATCCGCGATTGCGTTTTCATTCTCGCTGGCGACGCCCAGGGCCGCGATGACTATCGCGGCATGCTACTGAACCAGATCAAAAACGCCGGCCTTGAAGATGTCGTCCGTCTCGTTGGACACGTCGATGATATCCCCGCCGCATTTGCTGCAGCTCATCTCGCGTTCGTCGCTTCGATTGAGCCCGAAGCCTTCGGCCGCGCGGCGGCGGAAGCTCAAGCAATGGCCTGCCCCGTCATCTCGACAAATATTGGCGCGCCGCCGGAAACGGTACTCGCACCACCTCGTGTCGCTGCAAAAGATCGAACAGGCTGGCTCGTCTCGCCCGGCGATATCGATAGCTACGAAACCGTGCTCATCGACGCCCTGTCGCTCGATGCCCTCGCGCGAGCCGAGATCGGGGCTCGCGCCCGCAGTCACGTCACGGACATGTTCTCGTCATTGGAAATGCAGCGCCGTACGCTCGCCGTCTATGACGAGCTGCTGGACACCTCGATGCAGCCGGCTCTCACCATTGCAATAAAGAAGCTATAAGCGCCCAGTCCATCGCAAGTCTTTCCAGTATCAACGAATTCCGCACCCCAAGAGCCGGAGTAACAGGGCAGTACAAAACTGCGCGTATTCCATCAAATTGCCTACATGCTGACTTGCAAGTCTCCTATGGTGCCGCGACGGGCCCAATCTTGGGAAACTCGGGGGAGACCGATATCATGGCAATGCCTGCAAACGCAGTTCGAGAACGCCCCGCGACGAACGCGAACGTCGATCGGATCTTCGATCACATGATGGCGAAGCTCGACAGCATCCCACTCGAGAGGGACCCATACTGCCACTACTACGGCGCAGGCTGGTTTCCGGACGACTTCTATGCGGACATGCTCGCGAATCTTCCCGACCCCAAGCTCTATGAGCCGCTGAATATGCGCCTCTATGTGCGCCCCGACGGTGAGAGCAGCCGCGATCAGTTACATCTGACCGAGGAAGCAATCGCCAAACTGCCGCCGCGTTCGCAGCAGATTTGGCAGGACGTCGTCGATGTCATGACGAAGCCTGAGTATCGCCGTGCAATCTTTAAGAAGCTGGCGCCCGATCTTGCGCTCCGCTTTGGCACGACGGAAAATGCCGCCATCGAAAAGACGTGTGCCTATGAAGTTCGGTTGGTGCGCGACACGGAAGATTACAAGATCAAGCCGCACTGCGACGGCTTGAACAAGATCGTCACCACCCAGTTCTACCTCGCACCCGACATGAGCCAGATGGAGCTCGGCACCTCGGTCTATCGCCGCCATAAGAAACTGTTTGGCAGTTCGTTCGAGGAACTGAAACGTTTCGAGTTCCGCCCAAACAGCGGCTACGGTTTTGCGGTTTCAGACTCTCGCGAAAAACAGAGCTGGCATGGCCGCGAGATGTTGACCAACTTCAAAGGCGTGCGCAACACGCTGATGGTTCTGTTTCAGCAGACGTCGCCAAACAGCTACAACGGCTCGGCGCAAAGCGACAAAGCTGCGAGCGAGTATTGAAACACGTCGGACCGTAGTGGCCGGAAATGCAGCATCTATCGCCGGCGTGTGACGCGCGCACCTTTGGCGGGCGTCGCTTGCGCGAGCAGTTCCGGCTGCCTCTGGCGAAACACGTCCGCTAAGAGATCGAGTCCGTTCTCGACGATGGGCGTGATCGCGTGGAGCTTCGCCAAGACTACATCCGGAGCAAGATCGGCGATCGGCATAGTACGGAGCCAACCGTTGCTCTCAAGGAAGCTACGGTATTCGAGTTCACTTGCGTCCAGGCTGAAGTTGCTCGGAGTGATCGCAATCGTGGGTCGACGCAGCCACACCGATTCGGAAACCATCGAACTGCTATCGGCTGTGCAAAGGATGGCCGATGAGCTTGCGTAGAGCGCGCGAAGCGTGCCGCTCCCGGCGAAACGCACGTCGATAAACTTATGGATTGCGCTGTCGGCTTCCTCGGTGAGCCGAACAAGCGCCTCGCTCAGTTTTTGCGGCGTCCGCCGCGAGTTTGAAACGTAGAACGTCGCACCCGTCGCGGCATGCATATCGCTCATGAAGTTCACTAGGCGCACCAAGTCGGCCTCCGAGAACTTGATGCTGGACGTATTGCCGCCGATAAGAACACCGATCAGCGCCGGTGGTTGGCTCCGCGACAGCGAAGGCAGGATCACCGAATCGGGATCAATGGGACTGGGCTTCATCGTCCTGACATGCCGCGGCCCGGTGGCGACCGCCGCATGAGAGGTGAATACGAGGTCGAAGTCCTTGACGTCGAAATGCTTCCCCGACCCATAGAAATAGTTCGGCACACCGAAATGCCGGGCAAAGGCAACATTCGCCCCAAGGGTGTCGCCCCCACCTGACGCGACAAAGTCGGCACTCTTTACGACATCTGATGAAAGCCCGTACCCCAGGCGCAGAATCGCTTCAGGTCGAACGCCACGGTTGCTCAAAAATGCCAGGAACCGCGTGGGGGTCCAGCGATGCTGGGAAATTTCCAGCCGTGTGACCTCAACTGGCCTGAGGCGCCCAATCGCCGCGATCAGTCCTTCCGCCAGGTGATAATTGCCGGGGCGGCCGTCCGAAATTAGCAGTCCCTTGAGAGGCTCCGCCGAACGGCATTCCGATTGCATCCGATATCCAATTGGTTAGTGAACGGGCAGGCCCATTCGTTTGCGACGCTTTATGGTTTAAGCTCTACCGCCTTTTAAGGACGTTATAGCCTCCGGTTAAGGCTTGACTTTGCGGTCCAGCTTAAGAATCTTGCGCCGGGATGCTCGAGTCTGCGCGCACGCCAGGTAGAGTTGCGTCCAAATAGCGAAACAATAGAGGAGAATGCCCCATCCGTAGACCTATGCGACCCGAGCCCCCGAGCCGGGAAAACCAAGGGCCCCGCATCAACGATCAAATCAGGGCCCGGGAAGTCCGCCTCATTGACGAGAACGGGCAGAACGTCGGCGTCATCGCCAAATTCGACGCCATGGCTCGTGCCGAGGGTGTTGGGCTGGATCTCGTGGAGATCTCGCCGGACGCAGAACCGCCGGTTTGTAAAATTCTCGATTTCGGAAAATTCAAATTCCAGGAACAGAAGAAAGCCGCCGAGGCACGCAAGAACCAGAAGATCGTCGAGCTGAAAGAGATCAAGATGCGACCCGGCATCGATGATCACGACTACGACGTAAAGATGCGCGCCATCAGACGGTTCTTCGACGAGGGCGACAAGGTAAAAATCACCCTTCGCTTCCGCGGTCGCGAGATGGCGCATTCGCAGCTCGGCATGGCTGTGCTTCAGCGCGTGAAGGCCGATACCGAAGCCATCGCCAAGGTCGAAAGTGAACCTCGTTTCGAAGGTCGGCAGATGGTCATGGTGCTCTCCCCCAAGTGACCGCGCGTCTCGGGTGCGACGATCCCGAACCCGGTTCCTCGGTCCACTGACCAATTCGACGAATGTAATTCAGAGCCTTGCTCGGCCACGAGCAGGGCTCTAATTTCGTCATGCCGCCGGTGGAGTGAAATTGATGAGCGAGGACAGCCCTTTTGATTTTTCCGTATTGGATCAAATCGGCGCGCCGTACCGCTTCTTCGACGCCGGTGAGAAAATCTTCCTCGAGGATGACGCTGCCGACGCCATGTACATGGTCCGCTCAGGCCGCGTTGACGTCATCACCTACGGCACGGTTCTCGAAAACGTCCGCGCTGGTGGGATTTTTGGAGAAATGGCGCTGATCGACGACGGACGTCGCAGCGCCGCCGCCATGGCGGCCGAGCCGACAGAAGTTGTTGCAATCGACAAAAGAGCGTTTCTCACGATCATCAGCAACGACCCGCAGTTCGCCCTTCGCGTGATGGGCCTGCTCGCTAACAGACTTCGCCGGATGAACAAGGAACACTAGGAAAGACGAGCAGCGGCGCGTTTGGCGACTGCTCGTCCCGGATCTACCGTTAGCAGCCGTGTCCGATCATGCAGCGGCGGAAGCGCGGACCACCCCAACCCCAGCGATTAGCGCAAATGTTGCGCCATTTTACGCAACGGCCGCCACGCCAGCCGGGACGACGCCAATACTGGACCGGCTGAATGAGCGACTGCGTAATGCCAGTCTGCTGCGAGGGCGAAACGGGAGCCGCCTGGGCGGGGGCACCTGCCGCTAAGGCCAGTCCACCTGCCACGACGACAGCGGCGGTAAGCGATGCGATACGCATAAAGGAAACTCCGTTAACTGATGGCACGCAGGGCGTTGCGTGCATCGGAATTTCGCAGCAGACGCCTGAATGGGCCGTGAATAACGATATAACAATTGGTGATATGGCGCCAACCGAGATCCTCAGTCGAGGTCAATGACTCCCAACGACGCGAGCGTTATGAACGTCGCAATCATAAGCGCGCCAACGATCAGCACTAAAGCCGGATAGAACGCCGCGAACACCACGCCGGCTCGCCAGCCGCTTGCCGAGCGGACGCTGATGAGCAACGTCGGCAGCGCCGCCAGGGATAAAATCATCACGACGAACGGGTCGAGTTTCATTGGCTGCCTCACACACGCACCGGGGGCGGTCAGCAAGCCTAATACTCGCTCCGAGACCGCGTAATGCGCCACCCATCAAGGCGAAAGGGGATGCAACGAGCGATAAGTGCGTTTTTGCCGAAAAATTCCGAATTTCGCGGCACACCGGCCGGTGCGGCACGAAATAACGGAGACGCAAACGGGCAACCGGGTTTAAGAGAGCATGCGTTTATGATTGGCCGTCAGCCCTCCGCAAAAGACGACATATCGAGCAAGAGCCATCGCATGCAATCGAAAGCCGGGCATCTGTTGCGTTACACGGGCACGAACCTCGTTTCGACCGCCGTCGATTATGCCCTGTTGCTGACGCTGACGCACCTTTTCGGGATGCCGGTTTTGCAAAGCGCCATCGCGTACTCCGCTGGCGTCGTGGTCAATTATGCGCTGACGAAACGTTACGTTTTCATCGTCGACACATCGCACAAGAGCCAGCATCGCCTGTTCATGGAATTCGTCGCCACCGGCTTTATCGGCTTGCTGATTACCGCCGCCGTCGTCTGGCTGAGCGTAAACGTGCTGAAAATCCCGGCGATAGAGGGCAAGACTGTCGCCCTGCTCCTCTGCTTCGTCGTATTATATTTCGTACGACGCCACATCGTGTTCACCGCGAACCCAGCGAACTCGCCGGCGGCCTGAATCATCCGAGCGCTACCATCCGCCCGCTGACGGTTCTAGAAATTCACGTGCTGGATCACGTAACTTCCGCCGGCCGCGATCAGTCCGGCGATGAGCACGTAGGGCAGCACCGAGATCAGCACCATCAGCAGATCGATGAAAGCTCTGAAGATCTGTTCCGCCGCGCGCCAGAGCTGAAAGAAGCCCCGGTAGAGTACATAGACGATCGCGATCACCGCGATCGCGAGGACGGCGATTTTCCACGCCGGCAAAGCCTGCCAGTCCGAACGGAAGATCGTGACCATCTCCCCGAAGGACCATTGCCACACGATTTCGATGAACCTGAAGATCGCTGTGATCCCCTGCCGTAGCAGATTGACAATCTGATCGATGATTTCTCTCACGGTTGCATCTCCCTCGCCCCACGGCGCCTCTCCGGCACCTGCGCTCCCAACGCCGGAGCGTTTTACTTCGTTCAGGCCGACCGGATGCTATTTTCGTTGCATGCGAGAGAAGTTCCGGCCGATTGTTGTGAAAATCACATCGTCGATGCGATGCGAATGCGAATGCGAATGAAATGCGATGCTGATGCTGATGCTGATGCGACGCAATGCGATTTGCTCATCATTTTGCGCATCAATGTTGCGATTTGCTCATCGATTTCCTATAAACCCTCCCAGAGCCGCCCGGCGAGGCATGCCGTGGCGGTTCTTATGCTTTTGAAAAACAAGCGGAAACCGCAAAAAGAACCCTTCGCAGGACCGGCAGCTTCGCAGCTGCCGAGAGTGCCCGGGCTGTAAAAAGCTCGATCACTTCGGCTCGCAAGAGCCGTGGGCGCGACCGCGCCCCGCCGCTGAGCGGCGCCCCCGCGGAGGGCCAGGATGTGAAGCGCGTCAGCGCAAACATCCGGTGCGGCCCGCGAGCGAACTAAAGGACACAAAGCAAAATGCCTAAGATGAAGACCAAGAGCGGCGCCAAAAAGCGCTTCAAGATGACCGGCACGGGCAAGGTTGTTGCCGCCCAGGCCGGCAAGCGTCACGGCATGATCAAACGCACGGCGAAGTTCATTCAGAAGGCGCGCGGCACGGGTGTGCTGAACGACTCTGACGCCAAGATCGTCAAGAAATACATGCCCTATAGCCGATGATCTTTTCGACGCTTGCGGCCGGCTCGCGGAACGCGAGTCGCAAGCGTCCAACAAAGACTCATCACACGCACAAATCTTGAAGCATTAGGAGAAATCCCATGGCCCGCGTCAAACGTGGCGTAACCGCCCACGCCAAGCACAAGAAAGTCCTCAAGGCCGCGAAAGGCTATTACGGCCGGCGCAAAAATACGATCCGCGTCGCCAAGCAGGCGGTCGAGAAGGCGCAGCAGTACGCCTATCGTGACCGCAAGCGCCGCAAGCGCAACTTCCGCGCCCTTTGGATTCAGCGCATCAACGCCGCTGTCCGCGAGCATGGCCTGACCTACGGCCGCTTTATCAACGGCCTGACGAACCTCGGCATCGAGGTCGATCGCAAGGTTCTGTCCGACATCGCGATCAACGATCCCGCAGGCTTCAAGGCACTCGTCGACAAGGCCGCGAAAGCCGCCTCTTCGCCCGTCGCCAAGGCCGACGAGGACAAGGCGAAGAAAGCCGCCTGATCTTCGAAGTCCTTTCTGCACGAGCCAAGGCACTCTGCAGATAGCAAATGCGCGGTAGCAATCTCCCACTTCCCCCTCCCCTCAGGGGAGCGGTTAGGGGTGGGGTGAATGGCTAGGCGGACCACACCAAGACAGACCAGGACTAACGAGCGCGCGAAGTGCGCTATACGACCGACTGGCTTTTGTGTCTCTCCCCACCCCGTGCCCCCTCCCCGCTGGGGAGGGGAAGCATCACAAGCTTCGGCATACGGCTGAAGGAGATATCGATGAGCGGTGCTGACGATCTCGCGGTTCTGGAACAGGACCTCATCACCGAAATCGACGGCGCGAAAGATCTCGCCGCACTTGATGCAGTCCGCGTTTCGGCACTCGGAAAAAAGGGCCGCGTCTCGGAACTGATGAGCAAGCTCGGTTCGCTGCCTCCCGAAGAACGCAAGACCTTCGGCCAGACGGTCAACACGCTCAAAGGCAAAATCTCGACCGCGCTCGACGCACGCAAGGCCGCCCTCGAAACAGCCGCTCTCGGCGAGCGGCTCAAAACCGAGCGCGCCGACGTGACGTTACCCGTTCGCTCGGGCCCCGTCGCCGAGGGTCGCATTCATCCCGTCAGTCAGGTTCTCGACGAAGTCATCGAAATCTTCGCCGACATGGGTTTCTCGGTGGCCGAAGGTCCCGACATCGAAACCGACGAGATGAACTTCGATAAACTCAACATCCCGGCCGATCATCCGGCGCGCCAGGACCACGACACGTTCTATTTCTCGCCGAAGGCCGATGGCTCGCGCCTGCTTCTGCGCACGCACACAAGCCCCGT
>NZ_JBAYUV010000010.1:0-98757 GCF_041674905.1 Hyphomicrobium sp. | reverse complement strand
GATGTGCGCATACGCTCCGTACAGGAAGACCAACATCGACAGCGTACCGAGCATGTAAAACATGATCAGCTGCTGCGTATTGATGCCCCAAAATAGCTCGCGCGATTCCACCGATATGTCCCTATCGATCCACGACATCGAGCCGTGGCGAATCCATAAATTCGAATGAATGCGTGGCGACGCTCATGCGGTCGCGTGAATAATGCCGAGCCGGCTCTGGAAGCCGGCTCGGCAAGGATAGGCGCTTAACCCACCGTTTCGCGATCGGAGATCTTGGGATAAGTCTCGTGACCCCAAACCTGACGCTCGCGGATCCAGGGTTGCGCACGCTGCGGGTTGGAGGACTCGAATTCCCGAGCGATGCGATGCCCTTCGAACACGGCCTGTGCAATGAGGCCCGGAGCGAAGCAATCTCCTGCTTGGTAGATTGCCTGGATGTCGCGCTTCTCCCATTCGTCTTTACGCTTGGCGAGTTCGCGATAGAGGCTGTCGTTCGGAACGCGCGCCGTGCAGACGACGAGCGTATCGAAAGGAACCTCCACGACATCCGTGCCGGCACGACGCGGAAGCTCGCCCGTCTTCGGTGCGAGATTACGCTTATAGCCGTCGCGGAAGAGATAGTACGCGGTGGCCTTCCCGGGCTCGACCTTGGTCAGCCAATGGCTGGTCAGCTCGTGGATCTTCTTCTCGTACATCATGCGGTGAAGGTTCGGCGCCTCGAGGGTGAAGTGCGTATAAGGCGCAACACCCTTGAGCGGCGACAGGATCTTCACGTGCTTGCCGCGATCGGCGAGATATTCGGCGATCGAAACGCCCGTGAAATACCCGTCGCAGTCGACAACCAGAACATTGTCGCCGACAGGCTTGTTCTGCATCAGGATCTGCTCAGGCGTGCAGATGTGCGGCAGCGAAGCGTCGATACCCTCGACAGGTGCATGCGTGACGAAGTTCAAGCCGTCGGTCGCCCAATGCGAGCCGGTGGCGAGCACGACTTTGTCGGCGCCGTAGTTGAGGACGTCTTCCGCCGTCATCTTGCCGATGCCGGTGTGGACTTCGACGTTCTTCAGCTTCTGCAACTGAAGTTGCCGATAGATCGCGACGCGACCCCACTCGGCAAGGCCCGGATACTTGACGACCTTGCGGATACGGCCGCCGATTTCGGCATCCGCTTCGCGAAGGTGGACGTCGTATCCGCGCTCACCGAGAACGCGGGCGCATTCCATGCCGGCCGGACCGGCGCCGACGACCAGGACCGAGCACGAGTCTTTGGTCTTGGCGAACTTCTCAGGATGCCATCCACGACGATATTCTTCGTTGGCCGTGGCGTTCTGCGTGCAGATCATCGGCGGGCCGCCGATTTCCCAGCGCGAGATGCAGACGTTGCAGCCGATGCACTCGCGGATATCCTCGTAGCGACCTTCTTCGATCTTCTTCGGGATGAACGGATCGGCAATCGAGGGACGGGCAAAACCGAGAATATCGAGACGGCCTTCGCGAATGCGTGCGGCCATATCGTCAGGGCTCGTCTCGCGGCTGACGCCCAGAACCGGAACTTTCGCCGCTTTTTTGCAATCGTCCGTCCAGCTACGCTGGTGACCAGCCTTGTAGAAGCGCGACGGACCCGCGTCCTCGCCCCACTCCGCGATGTCGCCGACGTTGAGGTCCCAAAGATCGAGCAGACCCTTGCTGTCGACGAGTTCGACGAATTTGATGCCTTCGTCCAGTGCCTCGATGCCGTCGGAGCCATAGAGCGTGTCGACGGCAAAGCGCGTGGCGATCGCGGCCTCATGGCCGACAGCCGCCTTCACCTTCTCAAGCGTCTCGACCCAGAAGCGGGCACGATTTTCGAACGATCCGCCGTAACCGTCTGTCCGGTGATTGTAGTACTTGGACAGGAACTGGAGCGGCAGATAGCTGTGCGCGCCATAGACGTAGACGATATCGAAACCAGCCTGAACCGAACGCTTCGCGGCTTCGACATAAAGGTTCTGGAGATGCTTGATATCGTCCAGATCGGCTTCGTGGCAGTAGGTCAGGTATTCGAATTCAGAAGCCTGCGAAGTCGGGCCGTAGGAGATGGCGCGCGATTCCATGCACGGCGCATGCGAGCCGCCGTACCAAAGTTCGACGCCACCGAGCGCGCCATGCTTATGCAGGCTATCGTTCATGTAACGCAGGTTGATAACGTCGCCCTCGTCCCAGATACGTGCGGAAACGCGATGGCAGTCATCGGCTTCCGGTGAGATCGAGCAGTATTCAGTGCAGCAGGCACCCCATCCGCCTTCGGCCTTCATGCCGCGATGGCCGGCCTGGGTTCCGGGTTTCTCCGATCCGGCGCCGATGCAATGCGGCACCTGATAGAATCGGTTCTTCATCGTCTTTGGGCCGATCTTGATCGGCTCGAACAGAATGTCGTGCTTGGGGTTTCTTGCCATGGGCGTTTTCTCCTCCCTCCTCAGGGAAACCATTTAAGACCGTTTTTATCCATTTTGGTCTATAATGTCACCATGTATAGGTCCAAAATTTGGCCTAAGGCAACCAGAAAAAAGTGGTTGGAGAGACAAAACAGCCCATGTAAAAACCATCCCGCAGTGCAAAATAACCAATAAATCCGCCCTTAATTCTACAGTGTCGCACCATTAAATATTGAAAAAACAACATCGAATCCATGTGGTTTAATTTGGTTTACAATAGCCCAATTGTATGTTAGAATTTTTTAAGTTCTTGCATTGCAACATCCCGTGGTCGACCATTAAAAACCATTCTAAAGTGAAAACATCCGCATGCAGCGTATTTTGCACGAGGAAGATTTGGTTTCTGGGGTATCGAGAGATCAGTCGGATTCGAGCACGGGAGTTGGACAATGGGTCATCCGGCAAGCCCTGTTATTGACCCGCGGAACTGACAATCGCCGAGACGGCTAAACTGAAGCGGCAAGATTCAAAACATGGACCATAGAATCAGCGAAGCACTTCCGCCCTGGGAACTGAGCAGAGACAATCATCCGCTCATCAAGGAACGCGTGAAAGCTGCGGCGGACACGCTTTTCCATCAGATCGCATCGGGCCAGTATTCATATGGGACGCGCCTCGCCTCCGAACGCGATCTGGCGAAAGAATTCAGCCTCAGCCGCGCGGCGATCCGACAGGTCATCGACTTTCTCGAAATCTATGCCGTCGTAAAGCGGCAGCCGAACAGCGGCACCTTCGTGAATTACGTCCCGCCTAAGAACGGCTTCTCCGTCGGAGGTACAAAAGCGGGAGAAGGCCATCTGATGGACATCGGCGCGATAGCCGAAACCGCGTCGCCGCTCGAGATGAACATTCTTTGCTCGATCATCGAGCCTGAGATGGTCAGGATCGCGGCCCTTTACATGTCGGTCCGCGACCTCGCGAATTTGCGCAGCGTCTTCGATGAAATCGAAAAAATCGTCACCGACGCCGAACTCTTCGCGCACCTCGAGAAGAAATTCCTGATGACCATAGCCGAGGGAACGCACAATCGGCTGCTCATTACCGTCTATCGCATCGTCACCGAAGTGCGCCGCCAGCCGCACTGGTGCGCGACGAGAGTCAAATCTCTGACGCCTGAGCGGATCAGCGATACCCAGAACCGCTTGAAGTCGCTCTACACGGCGCTGGAAAACCACGACATCGAAAGCGCCGTCGAGTTCATGAAACTCGTCATCGCAGGTGCCCAGGACGACCTGCTGAACGCGCGCTGATCGCCTGAGAGTGCTTCCGGAAAAGCGGGAACCGGCTTTCCGCTAAGAAGCACGGCAAAGGAAAGAGCTAAAGAGCTAGAGCCTTTCGGCGTTTCCACCAAAATCGGAAAGGCTCTAGCGGCTCAGCGCCAGTTTTTCTTCTCGCTGATCCCACATCAGATTGAGCGACCGCATGTGCTTGATCAGCAAATAACCGTATTGGCTCCACCACGCGAGAGGCGAGCCGAACTCGACGATACGGGCGCGGCCGTTGCGAATGGCGACGACAGGCCAATCCCCGACAAGCGCGTTATCAATGCCGAACAGCTCGCGACCCCACCACGTCGCCTCGCCGAACACGTGCTTGCCCTTTCCGCCGACTTTCATCATCGCGAGAACGGTCAGCGGCTCGATCGTGCGGGCGCGCTCGACCGCGACCTTCCACATCTGAAGGATCGCGGAATATTCCCACGACACCGCGCTCCATTCGCCCGGATAACGGCGGCAGAATTCACTAAAGAAACCTGCCGGATCGCCAAAATTGATTTGCGGTCCGGTGAGCATCGGATCGTCGAAATCCGGAAACTGGAAGACGAAGTTCTCCATGAATTCCGGGCTCGTTTTCTTGATCAGATCGAGATAGTTGTCGCACGTGCAAGAGATAATCCGGCCTTTGAAGCCGCGCTTGTAGGCTTCGATCGTCATGGCGTGGACGAACGGCTCGTACGCCGTATCCCAGCACAGCACGTCGGGCTTCTTTTCCAGCAACCGCCCGATAATCCCCGAAAAATCGCTCGTCTGATTGGGAAAGAGATGCTCGTCGACGAGCGTCAGACCGGCCGCTTCAAACGCCGCACGATACGTCGCAATCGACGGCAAGCCGTGCTCATCGTTCTGGGTACACATCGCGACCGTCTTGAGACTTGGATCGTCCCGCACCAGCCAATCGACGCCGGTTACGTTGTAGATAGGGTGGACTTCACAGGGCGCGATCAACGTGCGCGCGTTGGGCGACAGATCGCTCGGCAGCAACGTCGTAACGAGCGCCTTGCGTTGGTTCACGAAATCCCTGAGCGGCCGCGAGAAGTCATTGCCGCCGAGCATCATCACCAGTTGCACGCCATGATCGATGAGCAGCTTTCGCGCGCCGGCCAAAGCTTTTTCCGGCCTGAACTGCGTATCGTAGGGAATGACGTCGACCTGGTAGCGGCGATCCCCGATGCGGATTCCGCCCTTTCCGTTCACCCAGTCTTTCCAGATGAGACAGCCCATGAACCCCGGCTCGGCCCAGGATTTCATTTTGCCGGACAACGGCGCAAGCATTCCGACTTTGAGTACCTTGTCGGCGTCGATGACCGTTCGAGGCAAGGTGAGCGACAGCGCCGAGGTGACCGTGGTTGGAGACCGCATTTCTAGCCTTCTTTCATCCCAGCGCCCTATCTGGGATCGCATCGTCGACTTTTAAACTCGGCAGGATCGATGGCCACAATGAGAATTTGAGACGGTCGTCGAGTTAACGTTCGAATGCCTCGACCCGGCGCCAACCTCAGATAATAAGTCTCTCGCGCCGAAGACCACGAAACACCAGCTTTCAAAGTTGCGCGAGATGACATTGCGCGCAAAAGCGAAGTGCGAGGGTCATCCGCAGGCATCGGCACGGCGCGTACTATACATTTTTTGTATACAAAAAAGGTCAGAAGCGCGAGCCAGAATATGCGTCGCACGCAAGTCGCCAATAGAACCCAGGCGACCAAACCGTCTTGAACATCGGATTATTTGAAATCGAGACTGTTCTATCGCATTGCAGCAGCGGATTTACACGCACCCCTCAGCGATCATGATGCTTCATCACGATGAGCCGATTTAGCCGGCGCCCAATTCCCCAGATTTCAAACTCGCAGTTTTTAAGGCTTCTCAAGATAGCCAAAAGCGCCAATTTGCGTCGATTGGACTGGTAACAAATTGTTCACATTGCCCAGTAATTAGGCTAGGACCCCGCTACGCCTCAACCTCAAATCGGAATGCATAAACAGTGGTCAACATTGATGAAAAGCTGGCGCCAATCCTTGCAGAGGTTCTCCGCAGGAATGCCGGCGAAGAAGAATTCCATCAAGCCGTCAGGGAAGTCCTTGGAAGTCTTGGCCGCGTCGTCGCCAAACATCCCCGATACACCAACAACCATGCTCTGATCGAGCGTCTGTGCGAGCCGGAGCGGCAGATCATCTTTCGCGTGCCGTGGGTCGACGACGCCGGGCACGTTCGGATCAACCGCGGTTTCCGGGTTCAGTTCAACTCGGCTCTCGGCCCCTACAAGGGCGGCCTGCGCTTTCACCCATCGGTCAACGTCGGCATCATTAAATTTCTCGGTTTTGAGCAGACGTTCAAGAACGCGCTCACCGGGATGCCCATCGGCGGCGGCAAAGGCGGGTCCGACTTCAATCCGCGCGGCCGCTCCGACGGCGAGATCATGCGCTTCTGTCAGTCCTTCATGACCGAGCTTCATCGCCACCTGGGCGAATACACCGACGTTCCCGCCGGCGATATCGGCGTCGGCGGCCGCGAGATCGGCTTCATGTTCGGCCAGTATAAGCGCCTGACCAACCGCTACGAAGCCGGAGTCCTGACAGGCAAAGGCCTGACTTACGGCGGTTCTCGCGCGCGCACCGAAGCCACCGGCTACGGCACCACGTATTTCGTTCAGAGCATGCTGGCCACGAAAAAACAGGCCTTCGAAGGACGCCGCGTCGTGGTGTCGGGATCGGGCAATGTCGCGGTCTACGCCATCGAAAAGGTCGCCGAGTTCGGCGGCAAGATCGTGGCGTGCTCCGACTCGAACGGTTACGTCGTCGACGAAAACGGCATCGACCTCGCTCTCGTCAAGGAGATCAAGGAAGTCAAGCGCGGCCGCATTTCCGACTATGCCAAGGCCAAGGGACCAAGCGTCCGCTATATCGAAGGCGGATCGATCTGGGATGTGCCGTGCGATATCGCGATGCCCTCGGCCACACAGAACGAACTGACCGGAAAGGACGCGCAGGTTCTCGTGAACAACGGTGTTATCGCGGTCGGCGAAGGCGCCAACATGCCGTGCACGCCGGAAGCAGTCCACATCTTCCAGCAGGCCGGCGTCCAGTTCGCACCCGGCAAGGCGGCCAACGCCGGCGGCGTTGCGACCTCCGCGCTCGAAATGCAGCAGAATGCATCACGCGACAGCTGGACCTTCGAGCAGACGGAAGCACGTCTCGCCATCATCATGCGCGACATCCACGACAGCTGCGCCGAAACCGCCAAGGAATACGGCGCTCCCGGCGACTACGTCCTGGGCGCGAACATCGCGAGCTTCGTCCGCGTCGCCGAAGCGATGGAATCTCTCGGCGTTATCTAAGGCATGGAATGATCGGCCGGGCGATGCCGCACAAGGCGTCGCCCGGCCGAACCAATCCAATTCCTCACGCCGCAGACAACGTGTTCAACTCGGCTCGCACGCTATCGACGGTCGGCTTGATGAGCGCGCTGACGCCCGGAATGGCGAGCGCCTTGTCGAAGAGCTGGTCCAGCGCGGGCCGCGTCGCGGCGATCGCATTGACGACCGTCTTGCGGACATCCGGCGAAAGCTGATCGAGAAGCTTCTTGAGCCGCGAAAACTCATCGGCGGATTTTGCCAGAGGCTGAGCAACCGCTTGCGCGGAAGCCTCGTCTTTTATGCTCATAAGCGACGAACGCATTCCATCCACGGCATTGGCGAGTTGCGCGCCGACGTCCGTATCTCCGATTCTGATGCCTCGTATATTATCGAGGGCTTGGAACGGCGCCGGGATGACGTCGGTGCCGGCAGCACCCGTGCTGGTGCCCGTGCTCGACGGCGCGGTGGAATTGGCGTTCGAATGCACTGGTGTTTCCGTCGCTGGCGGCGTCGTGACTGCCGTCACATCCGGACCGGGACCGGAACGCAGATTCCAGGCAATGCCGAGCAACGCCAGCACAGCAAGCGCCGGAAGGGCCCAGCGCCACGGCGACGACGGCTCACGCGCCGCGTCGCTGTATCCCGGCGGCGAAGCCGTCGTGTAACCTGCTCTCGACGAGGCCGTCGCCGACGTGGCGACACGCTCATCGCTCGTGACGCTATCGAGAACCCCCGTGCCCCGGAGATACTTCGAAAAACCCGCAGGAAGCGCGCGCGCAATGGTGTCCTTCTGCGACTCGAGCAAATCGGCAAGGCCGTCAGCATCGAGGCTCTTCGCGCGTTGCTCTTGCCCCAGCGCGCCCATGACGACCGGCGCGAGCAGACCCATGAGACTTTTCGAGATGCCACCGCCGATGCCGCCATATTGACTGACGGCGTTGGCGAGCGCGGACGTCGTGGAACCGCCGAGAAGTGAATCCAGCATGCCCGTGCCGCTGTCGATCACGCTCTTCTGTGTCGGACTGCCAATGACATTGCCGAGGTTCGACAGCAGCCCTGGCTGCTGCTGCGCTACGGCGCCGTTCAACGCCGATGCGCCTCCGGGCCTTGTAATCAAAGAAACTAGCGCGGCGAGAAGGCCGGGAACGCCAGCCTGCAAAGCTTTTTCTGTTTGAGTTTTATCGAGCCCGAGGCCCGAAGCGATGCGCGCAATAATAGTGGGGCTTAGAATTTGCGTAATGCTGGAGATCAGATTTGCCGACATGGGAACCGTCCTTCCGGTTACCCCCCGATGCAGAAACTCCCTCAGGCTCGTTAGTTAGACGCGCAAAGCCGCGTCGAGTCCATCCATCGCATCTGCCCCTCGCATCTGCATGACGGACGAGAGAGAAAGCTCCATAGCTCTAAAAAGTTCGCGCGCGCGAACGTGACCATCGTTCAGCGAGCGACAGATTCAAATTATGTATCGTTTGAGAAAAATGCGGCCAGGAGCTGAACGTGCAGCTGCCGGTGCGCAGCCGGAAAACGCGATCAGAATTGCGATCCGTCAAAAACAACAAGGCCGACGCCCGCAAGGGCGCCGACCCGTTCGTGGACATCGGATACGGGAATGAAGAAGGGAGTACCCGACGAACAAAAAATATCTTCAACCGACAGACGAGTCAATTGCAAAGAAACTTTTTTTCTCTATAGTCACTGAAATGTGCGTCCGAATGATTTTATTTCCGGCTGACACATGAAATTCGGGCGCGTCATCGCAGATGAGTTGAGGTCGAGGCCGACGAAGCGCCGAGATGATGTCACGCAAGCTCCTCAATCAGCAGCAGCGGCGGAACTCCGATGACGAACACGTCAGCATACCAAAAAAATTGCATTCGCAGGCGTGCATATTCCAGCACACATCAAATCATCCGTGTACGGTACATTACAAGTAAGCGTTTTCAATCAGAAACGGATTATCAAATTTTGTGAAAATCATGAAGCTCAAACACCGAACATTGCCGTTCGATCTTCGCTCGCTCGAGATATTCCTCGCCGTCTGCGAGACCGGAGGCATGGCCGCCGCCGCAGGCGAACTCGGGCTGACGCAGCCCGCGGTGTCACAAACGATTTCGGAGCTTGAGAAACGCACCGGCACCGCTCTGTTTGATAGGAAGTGCCGCCCCCTCGCCCTGACTCTCAGCGGCTCGTTGATGCGCCAGCGCGCAACGGCGTTGCTCTCCGACGCACATCAGATCTCACCCCTGCTGCAGGACGCCAAGCAGGGAAAAGTCTCATTTATCCGCGTTGGTTTGGTCGACTCCCTCAATCGCGCCCTGACCATCAAGCTCTCGGAATATCTGCAATCGCGCGCCGGCAAGGTCGCCATCCTCACCGGATTGACGGCCGCCCATGCGAGCGAACTCCTGACACGCAAGCTCGATCTGTTTCTGGGTGTTGACGATCTCGAAGAGACGGCAGGTCTCGAACGATGGGAAATCGGACGGGAGCCCTACGTCCTGCTCCTGCCAGCGGGCACGCGCATGGTTCAAAGCATCGATGATCTGAAGCGCCTAGCCGACACCAAACCGTTTATCCGCTTTAGCGCGCGTTCCCAGACGGGCGTAGAAATCGAACGTCACTTGCGCCGTCTTGGCATCGTCGCGGCGCAATCGTTCGAATATGACAGCCCCTATTCGGTAGCGGCCATGGTCTCCGCCGGACAAGGCTTCGCGATCTCGACAGCGCTCTGCGTCTCCGAATCCCAGGTCGGCAATGAAGGCCTGATAACATGTCCGTTACCAGGCCCGATCGTGTCGAGAAAACTGTCCGTCGTCGCCCGCTTTCGAGAGCTGGGGCAGATCCCACGGGACGTTGCAGACGTCACGCGCGTCGCATTGGGCGAGCAAATGTGCGCCCTGAACGTTTAGGCCCGCTTAAGCCGAATATTGGTGCGCAACGGGCAAAACAATAATCGGCTTCATCGGCTCTTCGACGTTTTCTGCTTCGGTCACGGCAACTTGGCCGCTCGTCCCGCTCTGCAACCGGGTCTCTGTCGTCTCCGCCGGGGAGGATTTGTCGTCGGCATCGCTCATATCGAACAATCCTTCCATGTTTGAGTTCTGTCGCGGCTCGCGACGGCTACTGCGAGAAACCTGGAAACGCCGTCTGACGCTGCAGACTATCGCTTTTTGAAATAAAGACGATAGGAAAAGTCATTCGTTCCGTGTGCCCGAGAATTTCTGCATCAACGCGAAGATTGCTATGATGCGCGGGCAGCGCGACGCGATCCCAATCGCCCGGAACGAAGCTATGCAAACTCTCGCCCGCCCTGATGCCGCCGGCTAATGCGATGAGATCGTGAACGGTGCTGAATACGGGAGCCTTGTAGATCCCAGGCCGTGAAACACAGCCGAGCAACGCATAAAGAGTCTGCGGACCGTTCGGCATATCGCTGCCGAGCGTATCGCCCGTTGCCACGATCTCGGGCACCCACGAGACGAATTCCGGATCGGCTATCAGCGCCGACGCCCTCGGTTCCTCGCTGTTTGACGAAAGACAGATCTGCCGCAAGCTCTGCTGTTCCGGCTGACTGTCCGCATCGATCAAAGTGAACTGGACATTCGATCCCAATCCACGATCCCGCAAAAACAGGAATTCCTTGTAGAACTTACGGCAGGCACTCTCGTGCCTTCGCGTGTAACAGAGGACGATCTCCGCCGCGCCAAGCGCATGCGCGACAATCAGCAATCCTTCGAGAACCCGATGCGGAAACTGGGTCAGGAAGTAGGATTGCGCCATCTCGCCCGGCCGGTCTTCATCAATGAGCATGACGACCTTGACCATTGAGCACAGCGCCCGAAGCTCTCTGATCCGGACGCCAAAAGGCGCTTCCGCCTTCTCGAAGAGACGCACCGCCGCCGAGGACAACGCGCAGATGACGCTTTCGGGACTGCGCCGCTTGGCGACACAGCTTTTCAACACGCCGTAGCCGCCGGAAGCACAATAGGGCTCGAACGCCTCCGCCGATCCGAAATCCAATTTTTCCCGCGCTCCCGAGTGGACACGCCCGTTCTGCATAATGGCCGGAGCGCGCCAGCATTGGGCCAGGCATGTCTCGCGCGAGATCAACTCGCTGCGAATGAGCCCCGACTCCACCAAGGACCGGCAAAACTCTTCTGCTCCCGCCAGCGCGCACGGCAGACCGACGCAGACACGCGCGCGATTTTCATCCGCGTCGCTAATGTCATCGTCAGGAACATGATCGCTTTCGTCGCGAAGCACGGAAGCGAAATCGGCTTCAGAAACATAGCCGCGATAGTGTTGCACTGCTCTGAGCCAGCCAGAAAGACATGAGCGTCTGTTCAATGGCGCCCCAGCCTCTGCTGGAAAACCGATCTACGAGCGTCACGAGCGTGCTTCATTTCCTGAGCATCGCCGGCGAATGCGAAGTCAAAAAAAGACGGCTGAGAGCGGTCGCTCCCAGCCGAGTTAGACGCACAGTGGGAAAAAGGCTGTGTGTGCGCCGCGAGGACTAGTGGAACACAACGACCCCCCTTGACGTGTATTCCGGCCAGGACAACCGAGGAGGAACACGCTCGCCCTGACCATTCGCCACGTGAAAGCGCCGAGGTCAGGCTCAACGGGACCTCGGCACATGCCGCGATGAATTCCGATGCCGTCAGATCGCGCACAGGACTCCGAGCACTGGAAAAAGCGCAGCAAAGGCGACCTGTTTTCGACGTGCTCAACATTACGACCAAATACGATCAGTGCTGACGACCTGTCGCAGTATTATGGTCGCTCACACGAGCGCAAGTAAAAAAACTTTCCGGATGAGAAATAACTTTGCGGGTGCGAACGGCCTTCGCAGTGCGCCATAAGCCCACCGTTATGGAAATGTCGCGATATAACCGAATACCGCGCATCCTCACGAAATTGGTCGATTATGGTCAGCAATCGGAATTTTTGAAGCGCATTCAGCAAACATGGCGTCGGGCAAATTTTATCCGAACGCCGCGCAAGCAAGAAACAACGTTTGCTGACGATCAGCCGGTTTGCTCTTGCGATGTCAATGACACTGCCGGGGCGCCACGCGCATGCCGGCTTATCCCCCAAAGCGCCAGGAACGTAATGATCGAAGCTGCCGTGAGATAAAGTCCGACCGCTTGAACTCCGAACTTGGTCGCAAGCGTCGTGGCGACATAGGGAGCCAGCGACGCTCCAAATATCCCGGCAAGATTGAAAGCCAGCGAAGCGCCCGTATAGCGCACGCCGACGGGAAACGGCTCCGAAAGCGCCGTGCCGAGCGGTCCGTAGGTGAAACCCATCAGTGCCAGACCGAGAACCATGAACGCGACCACACCGACAACGCTGCCGGAGCCGAACAGCGGTTCGAATAAAAGTCCGAAAACGCCGATGAGCGCCGTCGCCCAGAGCAGAACAGTCTGCCGCCCGACCCGATCGGCGAGCCATGCCGACAACGGGATGGTCAGCCCGAAGAAAAGAACGCCGATCATTTGAATCGGCAGAAATTGCTGGCGCGTGAAGCCGAGGTCGCTGATGCCCCAGCTCAATGCGAAAACCGTCATCAGATAAAAGAGAACGAACGTCGCCAGCGCGCCGAAGGTGCCAAGGACCAGCAGCCAGAGATGACGCGAGAGCACGGCCGCCAGAGGAACGCGCACCCGCTCATTCTTCTCGATAGCTTTCTGGAACGCCGGCGTTTCTGAAATGCGCAGACGCACATAGAGACCGACAAAAACCAGAACAGCGCTGGCAATGAACGGAATCCGCCAGCCGAACGAGAGGAATTGCTGATCGGTCAGCAGTTCGGTGATCGCGAGAAAGACGCCCGTCGAGCAGAGAAAGCCGATGGGTGCGCCGAGCTGCGGAAACATGCCGAACCACGCCTTCTTGTCCTTCGGCGCGTTCTCCGTCGCGAGCAGCACCGCTCCGCCCCACTCGCCACCAAGCCCCAGCCCCTGAAAGAAGCGGCACAGCGCAAGCAACAGCGGCGCCCAGACACCCGCCGTTGCATACGTCGGCAGCAGCCCGATTGCGATCGTCGCCAAACCCATGGTCAGCAGCGCCGCCACCAGCGTCGCCTTGCGCCCGACCCGATCGCCGAAATGCCCGAACAGGACGGCGCCGATGGGCCGCGCGAAAAACGCGATTGAAAATGTCGCGAACGATTGCAGCGTCGCGGTCGTCGCGTCGGCGCTCGGAAAGAACAATTGCGGAAAAACGAGAACCGCCGCCGTCGCGTAGATGTAAAAATCAAAGAACTCGATCGTCGTTCCCGCAAGGCTCGCGAACAGGACGCGGCGCGTCGAGACGTTCTCTGATCCGGTCAAAGGCTCACCCGATGATGCTTGGCGAAATACGATTCGGCTGCCGGAATATTTCAGCCTGCGCGAACCTCCGCAAGCGGAACCAGGCACGTAAGCCCGTTAGCGTCGTCAGCCGGCGCCCGCGGCGGCTTTTGCGAGCCGCCTCACTTCCAGTCAGGAAAACCATCGGCTGAGCCAGGAGAGCGCTTTCGTCGCCCAGCTTCGTACAAGTGCCAAAAAAAAATGGAGAGAGGCAACGTCGCCGCTGCCTCTCCCCACGGTGCGGGCGCTACCTTCGGCGCAATAGCCTCCCGCCTTCTCGTCAGCTCAGGGATTTCTGCGCGCAAACGATGCGGCATACACGGCTCCACGATCCGCAATCATCGGATCAGCAGCCTCTATCCCAGCCGGAACTGCGTTAGGCATGAAGATGAGCTCTTTGTTTGCCGCATCGTCGCCAGCGCTTTTCGTGAGCGAAATCGTCCCAAGTGAAACCGTTTTGCGATCTGCGGGCCAGGCAATCGATGGATTATCGACCTTGTCGCCCGCGTCCGCGATCTGCGCGACGAGCGTGAAAGTCACCGGACCGTCCCCGACGCGCTTTTTGATTTCGTCGCTGAGGTAAGACGCAGCCGCCGCTTTCGCGTCAGCTTCGTTGAGATAATGCTCTCCTCCAGCCGGCAAGATTTGGTATCGAACGAATGCCGCGGTGCCGTCCTTGTTCGTGAACTTGAAGGCGTTGACGGCGTAATAGGGCAGGCTGGCAAAGCTCACAGGATTGGGTTTGGCAGCGGTCAGGAAGGCCTTGGCGATGGGATGATCGCCGAGAAACGTGTCGAGCGGCGTCGGCTTCGGGGTATCGGGCTTGCTCGTTCCCAGCGCCACGAGAAGCTGACGGAACTCGCTGGTCGTGGCGGCCGGAAAGCCGTTGAACGAATGCGCGACAATGTTGGTGTCCGAACCGTCCGCCAGTTTGAACTTCACCGCCATTCCGCGCGGGCTGGCCAAGCCTTCGTTGTCGGCGATCGTCGGAATGCCGGCGAAATTCGAAAAGCGCACCGTGACCGGCACGCTCGATCCGGCTTGCAAATGCGGCGCCGTCGTGAGGCTCGCAGCTTCGGGCGAAGCGATAAATGTCCCGCTCAAAACTGTTCCCTTGGCGTGAACGGGGCGCGCCCCCTGGTGCACGCCAAAAACGCCATTGATGGCATCGACCACCGCGTCCGGGGCGGGAGCCTCGTCGGCATTGGTCGTGATCGCGAGCAAAGAGATCGCGGCGGCAATCAGTACGGGGATAGCAGCTTCCTTCATAACCGATCTCCTATGTGGGACGCTTTCAAGCAGAAAAACGCACACACACCCGGCGGTCGCGACGGCACAATGACAGCCCGTTCTCACGTAGATGTGCGTTTGGTTTGCTGATTAGTCGGGCGAGAACAGCCGGACGTTACGCGCAGTTCGGACGAATTCCACAAAATGGACACTCGCCTTCGGAAAACGATCGCCGAGGAAGCCGCCGAATACCGGCCGCTGCTTTTTCGGATGGCTTTGACACAGTTGAAGAACGCGGCGGCAGCCGAGGATGCGACCCAGGAAACCCTGCTCGCAGCCATCGAGAAGGCCGAAAGTTTCGAGCGGCGCTCGACGCTGCGCACGTGGCTGTTTTCGATCCTGCGATTCAAGATCCTGGACATCATGCGCGACCAGTCCAAGGCGCGACGGCGCGACCGCGAGCTGCCGATCGAGCCCACCGCCGACGACGACGGCGGCGGCACCTTCGACGCCCTGTTCAATGACAGCGGCTGCTGGGTTGACACCAAGGACGTCTGGACGAACCCTCACACCGTCGCGGAGCGCGACGCGTTCTTCAAGGTTCTGGAAGTGTGCATGACGCGCCTCCCGGCACGAACCTCGCGCGCATTCCTGATGCGCGAGTGGCTCGAGCTGGATCCGCCCGAAATTTGTCGGGAACTCGGGATCTCTCAGGGCAACCTGCGCATTCTACTTTACAGGGCCCGGATGCAGTTGCGGCTTTGCCTCGACGTGCATTGGGAGCGAGACTGAGAAATGGCAAATCCGATATCCTGCAAGGACTCGACCTGGCTCGTCAGTGAATCGCGCGAGCGCCCGCTTTCGAAGGCGGAGCTGGATAACCTCGAAGGCCACATCGCGGAATGCCCGTTCTGCAAGGGCGCCAGCACGCAGTTCTCCGTTCTGTTCAAACAGCTCGACCGCTATCTGGGAAATAGCAAAGCCGAAAAGGACGAGTCCGGCTGAAAGCTGCCCCGCACCATGCCCTTTTTCTCGGCCCCCGAGATAACAGCCCGACCTAAAAGATTGAGTTTCAAGCCTGATTTTGAAATGGCCACGCCTCGCTCTTGCCCCGACTCGTGCGTTATGAATAACGAATGAATCGGTCGGGGACTCCTTGCCCCTCGCCGAAAGAAGCGTGCTTCGTCGAAGGGTGGCGGCGGGACCAGGTGATCGACAAACCGAAATCATCGCTGTCGAAACTGTTGCTGCTCGCCGCCGCAAGCGTTCTGCTGTCGGCACATCCGGGCCACACGCAGCAGCAGCAGCCAAATCCGGCTGAAGCGGCAGGCCAGATCGCCGATTTCTTCGGTAAGGTCGGCGACCAAATCTACGAGAACTGCATATTCGAGCTATCGGACGAGCAGATCGAAGTGCAGCACGCGCTCGTCGCAGCCTACATCGAGCACGGCGCGAACGGCGCCGCCGCGAGAAAGCTCGCCGCGAAACAAATTCAGCCTCCGAAATTATCCGCCGAGTGCGAGCAGATCCGCGATTTGCCGCGAGTTGCGCCGCCGCCCGCCGAGGCCGCCATTCCACCGGGCGCATGGGAGCCGAAAGTTGCGGCCACGCCCAAACCGAAAACTCCGCCCGCGCCCCCTGCTCCGCCGGCGCGCGCCATCAGCTTAGCGAGCAAAAAAGTTCTGCCGCAATGGGACTGCGCCGAAGGCGTCGACTATGTCACGATCCAGCACAAGGGCTATCCTAGAAAGCTGACCGGCGGCGAAATCTGCAATCCGTTCCAGGACGTCGTGCATGAAGTCCCAACTGCGGTCGGAAACTTCCGCCTGGGCTACACGATCAAAACCGGACGCCTGTTCGTCATCGCCGAGGGTGGAGCGCGCGGCCAGACGATCGCTTGGGCCATCTCCGGCCGCGAAGTCTGCCGAAATAATCCGGACCCCGACTGCCTCGCGACGCGCGCCGTCGGACCGCTCCCGCCCGGCGAATACACGTTCTCCGCGAATAAGGATCAGCGCGTCACATGGGGTCCGACGATCAAGCGCTATGTCGTCGGCGTCTACATGAAGAAGTTGTGGGGCAAGGAGCTGTATTCTCCGCAGCAGACGTCCGCCATTCTTGCGCGCGGCAATATCGCGATTCACGAGCGCTTGAAGGGCGAGATGTCGGAAGCCTGCCTCGGTTTAGAGCCCAACGGATGGGCCTATGTCGCAGCGCTGATCAGGAACGCGCGCGCCACCGGCCTCAGCGTCTACGTCGACGAGCCCTATCCGCAGGTCGCGGAAAATCCGCCAATCGTCGTCGCATCCTCGTTCTCGCTGACCTCCATTTTCAAATAATTGAACGAGCGGCTAAGCTGGCCTGAAATCGCACTTGGCCTGGCTCGCAATGCGTCATTGCACCATCAGCGCGACATGTAACAAAGACGCCCGTCAGATCGAAAAATCCCCCGAAAGCCGACGGCGCACATGGAGGAACGCAGAATGAAATTCACGAAAGATCAGGATGCCATCGCCCGCCTGACGCCGGAGCAATACCGCGTAACGCAGGAGAGCGGCACTGAACGTCCCGGCACCGGCGAATATCTTAACAACAAGGAGCCGGGCATCTACGTCGATGTCGTATCGGGCGAACCGCTTTTTGCATCGTCCGACAAATACGAATCCGGCTGCGGCTGGCCGAGCTTCACCAAGCCCATCGTGCCCGCACACATCAACGAAAAGCGCGACACGACCCACGGCATGATGCGCATCGAGGTTCGCTCGATGCACGGCGACAGCCATCTCGGTCACGTCTTTCCCGACGGCCCTCGCGATAAAGGCGGACTGCGCTACTGCATAAATTCAGCGTCGCTGCGTTTCGTCCATCGCAACGACATGGAAGCGCAAGGCTACGCCGCTTACCTTGATCAGGTGCAGGATGTCCGCTAACCCGGAGTCATCGGCGAATACAATTCTGTAATCTCGACGCAGAAGAGGCCCGCCTCTTGCGAAATCGCGCGATTTATCGCCTCGACACACAAGCCGATCTGGACCGCGCAGTGAAAAAGCTCGCGCGGCGTGACCCTCGGCTTAAGCCCATCCTCGCGCAGGCCGGGATGCCCCAGCTCAGGCGACGGCCTGCGGGATTTTCCGGATTGGCGGCGATCGTCGTCGGGCAACAGCTCTCGATCGCAAGTGCGTCAGCAATCTGGTCGCGGCTGGAACTCGCATTTGACCCATTTCATCACGACGCGCTGCTCCGCTCCCGCACCGACAGGTTGGCCCGCCTTGGATTGTCGGCGGCCAAGATCAAGACGCTCAAGCACATCGCCCGGGAAATTGCGGAAAAGCGCCTGGACCTCGACGCGCTCGCGGATGCCGACGCCAACGAAGCGCACCGCATCCTGACGTCGCTGCATGGCGTGGGGCCGTGGACAGCCGATATCTATCTCTTATTCTGTCTTGGCCATGGCGATGCCTGGCCGTCGGGCGATCTCGCTGTGCAGGAAGCCATGCGCATCGGGCTTGATATGGCATCGCGCCCGACAGCAAAGGAAATGAATCCGCTAGCGGAAGAGTGGCGGCCGCTCAGAGGCGTCGCGACGCACCTATGGTGGGCCTACTACAAGGTTGCGCGCAACCGCGATGGCGCTCCCGTGCCCAGCGTTGCGAGCATCGCTGGCATCGGCAATAATTCGCCGACGCCACGCGCAACGCGTCTCAATCCTTCTTCGCCAGCGCAACCAGAACCGGCCGCAGATCTTGCGCCGACTGCAACGGGGCATCGAACCACAAGCGCGCGACCTCGTCGCCCGACGTGAGATCCAGCCCCTCGGGATCGAGCGCCGCGAGCTTCCAACCCGATGTCTTGACCCCTACTTGTTTGGCGTACTTTTCGACAGCGTCCGCATGATCCGAGTTCATATGCGAGACCGCGCCTTCCTCCATGTCGACGAGTCCCTCGACCCCTTCGAGCGACGTTGCGAGATCGCTGATCTTCGGCGCGAAGGCTTTTCCGAAGCCCCCGTTCAGTGACGAGCGCACGGTCTTGAATTTCCAGAACGCGAAATCCGGAAAATCTGCGTAGAGCGACGCCTTCGGATGGCGGCTGAGATAACGCCGCCTGAGGTTGTCTCGCTCGCGTCCGGCCGGAACGATTTCCGCCGTTCCGATCAGCGTGATGCGCGCGTGCGCAAGCGGATCGCCCTTGCCCGGTTCCCCGACCAGCAGCGAGCACCGGCCATCCTTTTCCAGATTGGCGAAATGTCCTGACAACCGCGAGATGAGAAAAACCGGCGCGCCGTCCATCGCCGTTGCGAGGCTGACGCGCGACACGAAGGGAGAGCCATCGAGGGGATCGATTGTCCCTAGTGCCGCCTGTCGCGCCGTGCGGATCAGCGTTTTGCCAAGTCGGCGCGCATTATCGTCGACCGGTTGAAGAACGTCTTTTTTTTCTGCTGTCATTTTTTCCTCTGCCAAGAGCAACTGCTGGCTTCGAAACCCCAGCTCGCTATGTCGAAATTGAACGCTGGGCGCAAGGATTATATCGGCAGAAAAAAATGCAGACGGACACGGCGCCGGCGCTGAAGTGTCGTTCTGACGTCCGTAAATTACTTTAGCGGATGATCATCGTCATCGAACAAAATGCGCTCCGCCGCCCCGTCGAGGTCTTCGTATTGGCCGCTGCCGAGCGCCCACATGAACGCACCGAGAGCAAGCGCGCCGAGAACCAGAGCGATAGGGACCAGATATAGAAAATCGAGCATCACGCGCTCCGGGTCTGAAGCCTCAGTCGCGGAAGAAAATGCGCTATCTTACCGTCAAAGTATCGCAACCGCCCGCCATCGCGCAAGCGCAGCGCATTGGCGACAACCAGCAACGACGACAGCGACATCGCAACGGCCGCGATGAGCGGCGTTACGAAACCGGCAATCGCGATGGGCACGGCAAAGAGATTATAAATCACCGCCAATCCGAGATTCTGATACACGAGCTTGCGCGCCGCCTGCGCGATGCGAAACGCCTGCGGCACGGCCATCAGGTTTTCGTGCAGGAAAACAAGATCCGCCGCGTTGCGCCCTATGTCCGCCGCCGACGCAGGCGCCATCGAAGCGTGCGCCGCGACGAGCGCTGGCGCATCGTTGAGACCGTCGCCCACCATCAGAACCTTGCGGCCGGAGTCTTGCAGATCGCCGATACGCATGACCTTTCCATCGGGCCGCACGTCCGAGGAAAAAGCGATGCCAAGAGAGTCGGCAACCTGCCGGACCGATTGCGCGCGATCGCCTGAAAGAATTTCCACCACCACACCGGACTGCTTCAAGTCCTGCAGAGCTTCAGCAGCCCCACAGCGAAGCGGATCGCTGAATTCGAACGCCGCGAGACGTTTGCCATCCTCCGACAAAACGACGTTCGAACCATCGGTCTCTATTTCATGACCGGCGCTCGCAATCACAGCCCACGACGGCCGGCCGAGCCGGTACACATGCGCGCCGATGCGCGCTTCCATCCCCGCCCCGGCAACTTCGGTGATGACAGCGTCGTTCGGCCAGGACGCATCGGCCCCGTTTGCGAGAGCCGCCAGTGCGCGGGCATAAGGATGCTGCGAATGCATCGCAATCCTCGCCGCAAGCGCGACAATAGCCGGATCGAGTTCTCCGCGATTGATAAGGCGCGGCGCGCCGATCGTCAGCGTGCCGGTTTTGTCGAACACGACGGTATTAATTTCCGCCAGCCGTTCGAGCGCGCCGCCATCCTTGAGCAATATGCCCTTCTCGAACAGCCTCCGCGCGGCCATGACCTGCACCATCGGAACCGCGAGCCCCAGCGCGCACGGGCAGGTGATGATCAGCACGGCAATCGCGATCGTAATAGACCGGTGCGCATCTCCGGTCGCGATCATCCATCCGACGAACGTCAGAAAGGCGGCGCTATGAACAGCCGGCGCATAGAGTTGCGCGGCGCGATCTGAAATCCGTCTGAATCCGGATCGTCCGGCCTCCGCCGTCTCCATCATCCGGATCATTTCGGCAAGAAAGGAGTCTTCCGCTTCCGACGTCGCCTCGATCGTCAGCGGCCCAGTCAAATTCATCGTTCCCGCCTGCAGCAACATTCCAACCGTCGCTGGCCTCGGCAGACTTTCGCCCGTGACGAGCGAGCAATCGAGGTTTGATTGACCCGAGATGGCGCGCGCATCGACCGGGATGCGTTCTCCCGCCACCACCAAAATCGTCATGCCGGGCTTGAGATCGTCCACCGGTGTATAAACCCGCGTCCCGTCAGGACGCAGAACGAGCGCGCCCCGCGCCGCAAGGTTAGCCAAGCCGGTGACGGCCGTCCGCGCGCGCTCGCGCATCACATAATCGAGCGTCCGCCCGATCAGCAAAAAGAACAACAGAGACGCCGACGCATCGAAATAGGCGTGCGCTCCGTGATGGATAGTCTCGTAAAGGCTTAACCCGTAGGCAAGCAGGACGCCGATGGAAATCGGCACATCCATATTGGTATGGCCGCGGCGAAGCACGCTCCACGCCGAACGAAAGAAGATGCGGCCGGAATAGAGCAGCGCCGGCAGCGCGATCGCGGCGGACACCCAGTGAAATAAATCACGCGTCGCGCCATCTGCGCCGCTCCAGACCGAAACCGATAGCATCATGATGTTGCCGGCTGCGAACCCCGCAACGGCAAGCGCGCGTATGAGTTCCGAAAGCGTGCGATCCTTTGTGACCGCTTTGGTACTGGTGAGATGCGCTTCGAAGCCGAGATTGTGCAGTGTCTCGACGAGCGGCGGCGGATCTCCCTCGTCGTGCCACTGAACCGTCACGCGCTTGCTCGAAAGATTGACGCGCGCCTCCGAAACGCCGGAGAGCTTCGACAGGCTCTTTTCGATTTTCTGCATGCAGCCGCCGCAATGCATCGTCGGGACCGAAATCTCGACTTGCCGCAAGCCATCTTTGAGAACGCGGCTCGCGAGCCGCAGCTCATCAGCCTTCGCGCGATCGCCATTGCCTGTCACGGCGAATGAATTTCCGGCAAAGCCCGATGCCATCGCAATTTCCAATTCAGCCGTTTCGACGCAAAGTCTTCCGGAAAAGTGGGAACCGGTTTTCCGGTAAGAAGCACGACAAAATAAAGAGCTAGAGCCTTTCCGCGATTCCACCAAAATCGGAAAGGCTCTAGGGTTTGATGCTCTCGTACGCATGCCACGTCCCGTGCCCAAGCACCGGAAACGCAACGATCAACCCGAGAAACCCTGTCGCGACGCTCAATGCGATGAGGCCAAGCATGATCGCACCCCACGTCAGCATGAGCGGCAGATTGTTCCACACCAGCGCCAGGCTCGTGCCCATCGCAGTCAGTGCGTCGACCCGGCGGTCGAGCAGCATCGGAACTGCAAAAGCGCTGATAGCAAACGAGAAGCCTCCGAAAAGCGCGCCCACCACGCACCCGACGATGAGCATTGCCCAGCCCGTCGGCGTCGTGAGCAGCATCTCGGAGATATGGTTGAGGCCCGGAAACGGCCGCATGCCGAAAAACAGCGCATAAACGATGACCGCCGCGCGCATCCAAAGCAGCATGAGCAGGCACAGCAGCGCGCCAATAAACAAAATTTGCGCGCCTGATTTCGGATGCACAAAGATCATCCGGCGAAGACTGACGGGTTCGCCAGCGGCAATCCGGCGGCTTTTCTCATAAAGCCCGATCGCCAGGATCGGCCCCACGACCATGAAGCCCGCGAGCGCCGGAAACAGGATGTAATCATGTCCATAAAAGAACATGCCACCGACAATAACCAGCGAAAGCAGAAAGATCAGGACCCCGTAGGCGATGCTTGGAGCCGGTTTCGTCCAGAAATCGCTCCAGCCTTTCTCCAGCCAGCGAAACGCCGTCGATGGCGCGAGATCGCGTTTCCATCTTTCTTCGTGGGCCAGCGGCGGGCGGACTGCCGGAATGATTATCATCATCACCTCTCTACCTGCTGAACGCCTCAGGGTGTGCAGGATGATTGTGCGGCACTGAATGATCCTGACGTTCCATGAGAGTCACCAGCCCGCACGTGTGCAACGCAATCCGGTTGCGATGAAAATGCGACGTGGACCAGATGCCAATTCGCGGCCGTTACGAAAGCCACGCCCGCAGCCACCGAAAACCAGATTATGACGTTGCGCTTCCATTTTTCCATGACTCGACGACACTACTTCTGATCCGGTTTTCTCAAGTCGGCCGTGTAAATTGCCAGAATCTTGCGTTCGACGGGAGAAAGCCGCGCTTCCCAGGTTGGCATATGCCCCTGTCGCCCGCCCCAGACCGTCGTATAGATCGTTTGCGGATCGCCGCCGTAAATCCAGAACCGATCTGTAAGATTGGGCGCGCCGGTTTCACTGTTCCCCTTCGCATCTTCCCCGTGGCAGGACGCACAATTATCGGCGAAAATCTTCTGCCCCGCCGTCACGTCGCCAGCCTGAGCACCACTCGCGCCCGATAAACTCCGAAGATATGCGACGACTTTTTCGATGTCGTTACGTTGCAGAATGCCGTCACGTCCGAACGCCGGCATTTGCGACGTGCGGCTCTCGGGATGCGTCGAATTGATTCCGACTTTGATCGTCTCCGCGATCTGCTCGGGAGACCCGCCCCACAGCCACGAATTCGTCGTCAGGTTCGGAAATCCTTTGCCGCCGGTCGCCTGTCGCCCGTGACACGCGGCGCAATTGTCGCCGAACAGCGCCTTTCCCGTCTCGCGGACGTCATGCATCAACCGAGGGTCTTTCTGAATGTCCGCGAAGCTCTCCTTCTCGATGCGATCCGTCCATGCGGCACGCTCGGCCGCAGCCTGTTTCACGTCTTCTGTCACGAAGATTCGCTGATCGAAACCGAGCAAGCCCTTCGTATAGCTCGTGCCTGTCGGCCATGTGGGCATCAGGATCCAGTAGCCGACACCGAACAGGAACGCGAGAATAAGGAAGAAATAGACCGCGCGCGGAACCGGCGTATTTAATTCCTTGATGCCGTTCCACTCGTGCCCCGTCGTCAGATAGCCCGTGTGTGCATCGCGTTCTTCTACCGACATGGCTTGTCCTCGTCGTAAAAGATCGAACCGGCGGCCTCGTCAAAGCGCTTCTTGTTGGTCGGCCAATAAGTATAGATCAGGACGATCGCCGACAGCCCAAGCAAATAGAAAAGGCCATACGACTTCGAGAACCATACAAGCGTCTCGTGTTCGAAGCTCATGATCATTGCCCCACGGAGGCTAATGGCTTCTTGGCGGCATCGGTGAGATGACCGAGGATCTGAAGATACGCCACCATCGCATCCATTTCGGTCAGTTGCTCGGGATGACCGCCGAATACGCGAACCGTCGTCGCCTTGCCGTAACGCTGCACAACTCCTTCGGCTTCCTTCGAATCCGGCTTCGCCTGCCCCTGAGCATCATGCGATGCGTTCGCGATCATATCGTCGGTATACGGAACGCCGACGGCGCGCAGCGCACTCAGATCCTCGCCGAGATTGCTTGTTTTCAACGGCGTGCGCGACAGCCAATCGTAGGACGGCATCACCGATTCCGGCACGACACTCCTCGGATCGTTGAGATGCGCGACCTGCCATTCGTCGGAATACTTGCCGCCGATCCGCGCCAGGTCCGGTCCCGTGCGCTTCGAGCCCCACAGCATCGGGTGGTCATACTTCGACTCGACCGCCAGCGAATAAGGACCGTAGCGCTCGACCTCGTCGCGCAGCGTGCGGATCATCTGCGAATGGCAAGCGTAGCAGCCTTCGCGGATGTAGATGTTGCGGCCCGCAAGCTCCAGCGGCGTGTAAACCCGCATGTCGGGGGCATCCTCCACCGTTTGATGGATGGTGAACAACGGAGCAATCTCGACAAGGCCGCCGATGCTTGCCACGGCGACGATCGCGACGACGAGCCCGATCGCCTTGCGCTCCATACGATAGTGAAAGCCGAACATGCGCTTACTCCCCGGGCTGCAAGGCCGGCATTCCGGCCAGCACGGGGTCGGGATGATCGCCCACCGGCTCCGCAGTGGCCTGCGGCGCGGTCCGGATCGTCATCCAGATATTGTAGCAGCCGATCAGTGCGCCGATGAGGAAGAACAGCCCGCCAACCGCCCGCGCGATGTAGTAGGGGCGCATCGCGACCAGCGAGTCGACGAACGAATAGGCCAGTGTCCCGCTGTCATTGTAGGTGCGCCACATCAGCCCCTGCACGATGCCGGAGTTCCACATCGCCACGATGTAAATAATGGTCCCGATGAGCGCGAGCCAGAAGTGAGCCTCGACCAGCTTCCAGGAATACATGGCATCGCGCTTCCAAAGCCACGGCACCAGCGCATAGATTGAGCCGAACGTAATCATCGCCACCCATCCGAGCGCACCCGCATGCACGTGACCGATCGTCCAATCCGTATAGTGCGACAGGGCATTCACCGGACGGATCGCCATGAACGATCCTTCGAAGGTCGAAAGTCCGTAGAACACGGCTGCGACCATCATGAAACGCAGCGTCGCGTCATCGCGAACTTTGTCCCACGCACCATTGAGCGTCAGCAACGCATTCCCCGCCGATGCCCATGACGGAATGAGCAGCATGAGCGAGAAGGTCATGCCCAGCGACTGCACCCACTGCGGCAGCGCCGTGTAGTGCAGGTGGTGGGACCCGGCCCACATGTAGAAGAACGTAATGCCCCAGAAGCTGATGATCGACATCCGGTAGGAATAGATCGGACGCCCGGCGCGCTTCGGCAGGAAATAGTACATCATGCCGAGAAAGCCCGCCGTCAGGAAGAACGCGACTGCGTTATGACCGTACCACCATTGCGTCATCGCATCCTGAACGCCGGAAAAGAGCGAATAGCTTTTCGCGCGGAAGATGGACGTCGGCACCGCCAGGTTGTTGACGATATGAAGCATCGCCACGACCAGGATGAACGCCAGGAAATACCAGTTGGCGACGTAGATATGCGGCTCCTTGCGCCGCGCCAGCGTCCGCAGGTAGATGACGAAATACGTGACCCAGACGACGACCAGCCAAATGTCGGCATACCACTCGGGCTCGGCGTATTCCTTCGATTGCGTGATCCCGATGAAATAACCCGTCACGGCGAGCAGGCAGAACAGGTTGTAACCATAAAGCACGAACAACGGACTGAGCTGATCCGGCAGACGCGCGCGCGTCGTCCGCTGCATGACGTAAAAGGAGGTGGCGATCAGCGCATTGCCGCCGAACCCGAAGATAATGCCCGTCGTATGTACAGGCCGTATCCGGCCGAAGCTCGACCATCCAGCATCGAATGCGAGGTTTGGATTGACGAGTTGCCAGGCAACCCAGTCGCCGATGGTCAGCGCGAAAGCGGCCCAGATCATGGCCAATATGACACCGGCTTTCGTCGGCTCGTCATAGTAGTGGTCGAAACGGTCGGCGCCAGGCTCGGGCTCGAAATAACCCGAGATCACGAACAGCAAGCCGGCAATCGCGTAGAGAACGATGAAAACGCCGTGGATGCCGATCAGATCATCGCGACCTCCGATCGCGATCGTCAGGCCAATGCCGGCAAGCACCAGCAAAATGAGCATCGCGGCCTGACGTTCGAATTTCGTGAGTTGTCCGATCATGCCTTGAGGCCCTCTTCCTCCGAACCAACCAGGAGAGATATATCGCGGGTCGATCCATAGGTTTCGCGAGAAACTTATAAGTCGTGCCCGGCAAGGCCGTAAAATGTCAAGTGTGCGCTGCAATCCGCCGGAGAGCGGCAACGCAACCGTTCGCGGAAGCAGAGTTCCACAATTGCAAATGTGGTCAAAGAAAATTTAACAAAAATTCGCGTGGGCTTCCGTTTTTTCTGAAACCCGCAAGACGATCGGCAATGAGCCCTTAGACGACTTCCACGGTCGCATCGGAGAACAGCGCACCCGCATCCGAATGACTGCGAAAAACATCTTCGGGAAGACGAGCGACGGAATTCTGCGCCGTCGTCTCCAGCATAGCAGCAACGCGCGCTTTCGAACGATCGAGATTTGCGCCGCTGAGCACCCCGGAGCGCCGAGCCTCGATAACGCGCTCCGCTAAGGGGCGCGCGCGCTCAGTGTCTCCCCAGTGCGCGCAGATCATGAGCATGTCGTTGCCTGCCGCCATGAAATTGACCGCCATATCGGGATTGTCGAACAACCGGCTCACCGCGCGCATGCTGACGTCGTCCGAGACGATGATGCCCTCGAAGCCCAATTCTTCCCGCAGCAGACCGTGCGTGATCTTGCGCGACAACGTCGCCGGCCAATCAGGATCGATTGCCTTGAACAGAATGTGCGACGTCATGATCATGCCGAAGCTCGCATTGATCGCCGCCGCGAACGGCAGCAGCTCCCGCCGCCGGAGCTCGTCGAGTGTGGCGTTGATGACCGGTAGCTCGAGATGGGAATCGACCTGCGTATCGCCGTGGCCGGGGAAATGCTTGCCGCACGCACGCACGCCTTTGGCTTCCATTGCCTTCGCGAACGCGAGCGCCTTCGTGACCACCCCCTCGACGGTGGAGTCGAATGACCGCGCCCCGATCACCGGGTTTTTTGGATTGCTGTCGATGTCGAGGACGGGCGCGAAACTGAGGTTGATGCCGAGCGACGCGAGTTCCGCACCCATCGCAGCCCCAACCGCCCCCGCATCCTCGCCCCACGCGCGCGCATAATTGTATCTTGTGATCGGCGCAGGCGTTCGGCAGACGCGGCCGCCTTCATGATCGATGGCGATGAACAGGCGCTCTCGTCCCGTCTCTTCCCGGACCGCGCTGATCAGCTTGGCATGACTGGACAGCCACGCTTCATAGGGCACGTCGTGGCAGAAATTACTTTTGTACAGAATGACGCCCGCCGGCCGCAGGTCGCGAAGCAGCGCGCGATCCGCGGGGTCGAGCGTCGTCGTCGGACGCAATCCGACGATAAAATGATCGCCAACGCTCGCGAGGTCGGTGCTGGACATGCTGAAATCTTCTTGCAGGCTGATCGGACGCCGGTCACGGCACAATACGACTAAGCCCGCATTATGACACCTGGGCCGAGTTCACAATAAGCCGGTAGCTGGCGACAGGCGCAAAGCTTTCCAAAAAACCGCGCAAAAAAGAAAACGGCGGACCGGAGTCCGCCGTTTTCCCAGCACGGGAAGAAGCTCGAGAGACTTTAGAATTTCACTTTCACACCACCGTAGGCAGCGAACGGTATGGCAGGCGTAATCGAACGTTGACGGCCGCCTTCGTCCGCTTCCTCGAACTCGATCGGCGGGGTATCGGCCGCGCCGCCAACATTGGCAAGCTCAGCGTTGTAGTAAGTGCCGTAGAGCCCATAGCGACGATCGAAGACGTTCTCAAACAAGCCATAAATCTGGATGTGGTCCGTCACATCGTAGGACGTATGGAGATTGAGTCGCGCATAACCCGGCAGCGGACTATCCTGGTTGGCCTCGTCGCCAGTGAAGTATTGGCTGCTCTGGGCAATGAGATCCGAACCGAACTTCCACTTCTCTGTCAGCCAATAGTCGAAGCCGACTTTGAAGATATGATGCGGCGTCCCCGGCAGGCGATCACCCGGGCGCACTTGGACGCAACGGGCTTCATCCGCATCCGGACCTTCCGCCCCTTCGCATTCGCCGGCAAACGGATTGTCAGGTGATGACAACTGGATCGAGTCCCGGAACGTCGCGTCGAGGTAGGTATAGTTGGCGTAGGCATAGAGCCGGCGCGACCGGTATTCGACGGCCGCCTCGACACCCTGACGCAGCGTATCGCCTGCGTTCAGGAAGTAGCCGCGACCGTTCGACGTCGCATCCGCCACACTCAGGATATCGTCGGTGTTGAGCGTCCGGAAGAGGCCGAGGCTCCAGTTGAGGCGGTCGCCCGTCCACCCGAGGCCTTGCTCGCCACGGATACCGAGTTCAACTGTCCGAGACACGATTTGCTTCAACGGCGGGTCGGCCGTCAGGAAGCTCTCGATGATGCACGGAAGCTCCGGATCGGAGCACGCGATCTCGGCCGGCGTCGGCGCACGGTTGGCTTCCGAATAGCCGCCATAGAGCGAAAGGCCCGGCGCGAGCTGATAGGTGAGGCCCGCCATCGGGTTGAAGCGGTTGAACGTGTTGGTGCCGTTCAGCGCTTCCAGCTCTTCGCTGTCCGTGTTGTTCTTGATCTTGATCGACGCGTAGTTGAACCGTCCGCCGACCGTCAAAGCCAGACGATCGGTGAGGTCCGTCGTATTGAGGAAGTAGGCGCCGAAGTAGTCGTTGGTCGTCGTCAGGTTGCGCGGCGTGACGTCGTCGGAACCGCACTCGCCGTCTTGCAGCGGCACCGGGCAATCGTCATCATCCGGCGGTGCGACGAACTTGATGCCAGTCCCGCCGACGACAAAGCGCGGCTGGAAGATGCCAAGCTCGCTGTTCGCGGTGTAACCGACGCGGCCATGATCATAGCTCGTGCCGATGGTGAACTGGTTGCGATAGCCAAAGAGGCGCGACTTATCGGTCGCCTGCAAAGCTATGCCCCAGCTATCGGCATCCTGGCTCGTGCGATCAATTGAGCCGTAGTGTGCGGTCGGATCGAAGTTGATCGTGCCATCCGGGTTGACGCCCGGAGTTGCCGGATTGGCAAATGCCACACCGTCTTCAATGCACAGAAGGCCGGGCGAGTCATCGCACTCCCCTGCCTCGGCGATATTGCCGTCGACATGCTTCTGCTTGAACTTGCGGTAGTAGGCGTTACCCGAGATCGACAGTGTGTCGGTCGCCTTGACCGTGCCGTTGAGCTGATAGAGCTGCAGCGTGTTGTCCGTCGTCTGCGGCGACGTGAAGGTGCGGTCCCAGCCGCGTTCGGCAAGCAATTCCTCCGGCGCCGCAGCCGTCACGCCAACGTGGTTGTCGGCGCCTGTGAAATTGAAGTGGAACTCCGACCAGGTATTTTTAAATCCGAGATCCAAATATCCGCGCCGCACTTCGGCCTCGGAGAAATCGCGGAAGCCATCATCATTGATCGCTTCAAAGGCGCCATAGATCCCGAAGTTGCCGACCTGCTGGCCCGCCTGCGTCGAAACCTGCTTGCGACCATAGGAGCCGAAGCGCGTGTCGACCTCGGCACCTTGATAATTGAAGCCGTCCTTCATATCGATGCTGATCGCACCGCCGAGCGCGTTGAGACCGAAAATCGGGTTGCCGGTCATCACCGTGATGTTGTTGATGGCGTTCGACGGCAGGAAATCCCAGTTGACGATATCGCCGAAGGCTTCGTTGATGCGGGTGCCATTCTGATAGACGGCGAGCCCCTGCGCGACGCCGTTGACGGGCGACGCTTCGAAGCCACGGTATTGCACGTTCGTCTGGAACTGATTGCCCTGCAGGTCGCCGACGATGACGCCGGGCACGCGTGCTTGCAGCGCTTCCTGCGGAATGACCGTCTCATCGCGCTTGAAGTCGGTCGCCGTGACTTGAGAAACCGCTGCGGGAACTTTCTCAACCGGAAGCGAGCTCGCCCCAAACGGCGACATCCTGACGTTGGCCGGTGGGACTTCGGAGGTCGATGTTTCGACCGGAGCTTGCGGCGGCGCTTCCGCGACCGGCTGAGGCGCAGGTTGCGGCTTCGGCTTCTTCTGAGCCTGCTTCACCGGCTTCGGCTTGGCCTGCTGCTGGATGACTTTGACTTCGGGGAGGTTGCCTCCGGAAGTAGCTGGATTCTGCGCACCTGCAGCAGGAGCTTGCTCCGCCGCTGCCGGCGGATTTTGCGAGGTGCCCGAGGCACCGCCCGCATCCTGCGCGAGAGCAGGACCGGTCCCCTCAAATACTGCAAACAGCGCGATGACCGCCGCCGACGCGAAAAGCTGACGCCTCATATCTCCGTATTCCCCCATGTTTCCCTGACCTCCTTTGCTTTCATCAGCAAATGTTCAGGTCACGGACATCCCCCAGCGGTTGAGCCGAAAACCGCCGCCATGATCTAGGGAAATGAACTTTTGGAGGGTGGGTCAATCCTTGCTCGGACAGGATTATTTCCCAATGGGGATTTCCCTCCTCAGTCGTGGCGAAAGCGTCACTAACTCAGAAAATAATAGGAACATCCCATTCGAATTTCGGGAAATTCTTCCCGAAATCAGCGGGCCGAATTAAAGTTGCCTAAGCAATGCTAATGGGGTGATTCCTCCGGGCGAAGCCATGCGGGATGAATCGCGAAGGTCATCACAAAAACTGGATGCAGCTTTCGTCCAGACGCGCCCGACGAGCCAAGGCGCCGCAAGCGGCTGCGTTTGCAGCGGCGGCGGCGGGTGCGACTACGCCTGCCGCAGGGCGTTTTTGAAATTATCGTAGATGGTTTTTGCAGTCCGATTGAAGGCCGGCAGCCGTGCCGCGACCTCGGATTTCAATCGGCCAGTAGCCCCCTGCCCAAGCGCGACGTCGAGAGCCTTCGCATAGACCGGGATCGCGGCCCAATCGGCGACCGTCTGCTCCATGATCTCGACGTGAAATTGAAAGCCGTAGGCTTTGTCGCGATAGCGGAAAGCCTGCACCGCGCAAGCGTCCGACGATGCGAGCACGCGCGCGTCGTCAGGCAGACTGACAACCTCGGCGCCATGCCACTGCAGAACCTCGATCGGGTCCGAGATACCGCGGAAAATTCGATCGTCCAAACCCGCTTGCGTCTGCTTCACTGTCAAAATGCCGACTTCGGGTGTCTTTCCCAAAGCAACCTCGCCTCCGATAGCGGCCGCGAGCAACTGGTGTCCCAGGCATATGCCGAGATAGGGCCGTCCGAGATCGACGACGAATTCGCGGATCGCGGCTTTTTCCGCGACGAGCCAGGGATATTTGTCGTCTTGCCAGACATCCTGCGGGCCGCCCATCACGACCATCAGATCGTACGCGGACACGTCCGGCAACGCTTCGCCGGCATCGAGCTCGACGGTATCCCAGCTGAAGCCATCGGCTTTGAAGAACTCCCGAAAGATCCCGGGATGCTCGACATCGACGTGCTGCAATACGAGAATTTTCATTGGCTCAGCCCACCTTCTGCAGACAATGCGCAGTAGCGCGTCACGGCCCCTTAAACGAAAAGAACTCGCAGATGCGAAGCAGCACCTGCGAGTTCGAAAGATGAGCGACCGGGGAGAGCATTGGCAACCCTCCCCGTCGTGGGTCAGATATCGAGAGTGTGGTCGCGCTCCCACTGCGTCAGGTGAGACACATAGGAATTCCACTCTTTCATCTTCATCTTGACGTAGGACGCGGAGAATTCCAGGCCCAGTGCTTCCTTCAGCTCCTCGTCCTTATCGAAGTTCCGCAGCGCATCGAGCAGATTGAGCGGCAGTTTCGGCGCATCTTTCACAAGATGACCGTCCTGGTACATGTCGATGTCCTGGCGCTTGCCCGGATCGGCCGACTTGTTGATGCCGCTCAAGCCTGCAGCAATGATGACCGATTGCAGCAGATACGGGTTGACGGCGCCGTCCGGCAAACGGATCTCGAAGCGGCCCTTGCCCGGAACGCGAACCATGTGCGTGCGGTTGTTGCCGGTCCACGTGACCGAGTTCGGCGCCCACGTTGCACCCGACGCCGTTCTCGGCGCGTTGATGCGCTTGTATGAGTTGACGGTCGGGTTCGTGATAGCAGCAAGGGCTTCCGCGTGGCGCATGATACCGCCGAGGAAGTTGTAGCCCTGCTTCGACAGGCCCATCTCGTCCGAACCGTCATAGAACGCGTTGACCTTGCCCGTCTTATCCCAGACCGAGATATGGGCGTGGCAACCGTTGCCGGTGAGGTTCATGAACGGCTTCGGCATGAACGTCGCGCGCAGTCCGTGCTTCTCGGCGATCGCGCGCGTCATGAACTTGAAGAACGCGTGACGGTCTGCGGTCAGCAGGGTGTCATCGAAGTTCCAGTTCATTTCGAACTGGCCGTTCGCGTCCTCGTGGTCGTTCTGGTAGGCGCCCCAGTTGAGTTCCTGCATGTAATCGCAGATTTCCGCGATCACATCGTAGCGGCGCATCAGGGCCTGCTGGTCGTAGCAGGGCTTCGCGGCATTGTCCTTGCCGTCGGACACCTGCGTGCCGTCGTCATTCGTCAGGAAGAATTCGCACTCGACGCCGGTCTTGACGTAGAGACCCTTGGCGGCAGCCTGCTCGCGCAGCTTTTTCAGGATAACGCGCGGCGCCTGCGCAACCGGCTTATCCTCCATGACGAGGTCAGCAGCGACCCAGCCAACTTCGCGATTCCACGGAAGCTGCACCAACGATGTCGGATCGGGTAGACCGAAAAGATCGGGATGCGCCGGCGTCATGTCGAGCCAGGTCGCAAACCCGGCAAAACCAGCGCCGTCTTTTTGCATATCGGCAATCGCCGACGCGGGAACGAGTTTAGCGCGTTGAAAACCGAAAAGGTCGGTAAACGAAATCATGAAATAGCGGATACCGCGCTCTTTCGCGATCGTCGCAAGATCAAGAGCTTGCGCGCTTGGAGCTAAATCTAAAGGCATTTATCACTCCCGTGATTTTTGTCGTTTGTATTTTTTAAATAGAAGGGGCGGCTTACAAGCCGCCCGCTCCATTCACTCCAGGAATCCAGCTGGTGCCGGCGAGAGGTACACGTGCCATCGCCGCGGCTTCCATCGTAAGTGCGCAAAGATCTTCCGGTTCGAGATTATGAATATTATTATGACCAGCGGCACGAGCCACCGTCTGGATCTCAAGCGTCATCACCTTGAGAAAATTGGCGAGGCGCCGACCGGCGCGAACCGGATCGAGATGCTTGGCGAGTTCCGGATCCTGCGTCGTGATACCTGCGGGATCCTTGCCCTCGTGCCAGTCGTCATAGCAACCGGCTTCCGTGCCGATCTTCGCATACTCGGCATTGAGTGACGGATCGTTGTCGCCGAGCGCTACCATAGCGGCCGTACCGATCGAAACTGCATCCGCGCCAAGTGCAAGAGCCTTTGCTGCGTCGGCACCGTTTCTGATTCCGCCCGAAACGATGAGCTGAACCTTGCGATGCATACCGAGATCCTGCAGTGCCTGCACCGCCGGACGGATACATGCGAGGATCGGCAGACCGACGTGCTCGATGAACACTTCCTGCGTTGCGGCGGTGCCGCCCTGCATGCCATCGAGAACGATGACGTCGGCGCCAGCTTTGACCGCGAGAGCCGTGTCATAATAGGGGCGCGTGCCACCGACCTTCACGTAGATCGGCTTTTCCCAGTCCGTGATTTCGCGCAGCTCGAGGATCTTGATTTCAAGATCGTCGGGTCCCGTCCAGTCAGGGTGACGGCAGGCCGACCGCTGGTCGATACCTTTCGGCAGGTTGCGCATTTCTGCGACGCGATCCGAAATCTTCTGGCCGAGCAGCATGCCGCCGCCGCCGGGCTTCGCGCCCTGGCCGACAACGACTTCGATCGCATCAGCTTTACGAAGATCATCCGGGTTCATGCCGTAGCGTGACGGCAGGTACTGATAGACGAGCGTCTTGGACTGTCCACGTTCTTCCGGCGTCATGCCGCCGTCGCCCGTTGTCGTCGACGTGCCGGCGATACTGGCGCCGCGTCCCAACGCTTCCTTGGCGTTGGCCGAAAGCGCACCGAAGCTCATGCCCGCGATCGTGATCGGGATCTTGAGTTCGATCGGCTTCTTCGCAAATCTCGTCCCGAGCGTAACCGTCGTCGAGCACTTCTCGCGATATCCTTCGAGAGGATAGCGCGAAATCGAGGCTCCGAGGAACAGAAGATCGTCGAAGTGCGGCAGGTGCCGCTTCGTGCCGCCGCCACGGATGTCGTAGATGCCGGTTGCTGCCGCACGACGGATTTCCGACAACGTATAGTCGTCGAACGTCCAGGATTTCCGCGGCGTGGTCTGGGGGTTATGATAAGTCATCAGTATGCGTCCGCGTTGTCGATGTTGAAGTTATAGAGCTTGCGGGCCGAACCGTAGCGCTTGAACTCGCTCGATTTGACGTTGGACATTCCAGCGTCCTTGAGAAGCTTGGTCAGCGTCTCGTGATGTTCGGGACGCATTTCCTTTTCGATGCAGTCGGCGCCGAGGCTTTTCACTTTTCCGCGTACGAAAAGCTTGGCTTCGTAGATCGAGTCACCGAGTGCGTCGCCTGCGTCTCCGCACACAACGAGATGACCGGATTGCGCCATGAACGCCGACATATGGCCGATGTTGCCGTTGACGACGATGTCGATGCCCTTCATCGAGATACCGCAACGCGAGGACGCGTTGCCTTCGATGACCAGCATGCCGCCACGACCCGTGGCCCCGGCGTACTGGCTGGCGTCGCCTTTGATGACGACCCTGCCCGACATCATGTTCTCGGCAACGCCCGGACCGGCCGAACCGTGAACCGTGATCGCAGCCTGCTTGTTCATGCCGCCGCAATAGTAGCCGACGCTACCTTTGACAGAGATGGCAATCGGCGAGTCGACGCCGACCGCGATGGCGTGCTGGCCGCGCGGATTTAAAACTTCCCACGACGCCTCGTTCGCGCCCGAGTCTTGACGGTGTAGGTCTTGATTGAGTTCGCGTAGCGAACTCTTCGCGAGATCGATCGTTCTCATAAGTCGGCACCCTAGCTGACGTTTAGCGTTCCCAGAAATAGACAGTTGCGGGCTCAGGCTCCCACACATGCGCCTTGTCGATATTCGGCAGATCAACCAATGCCCGATATTCCGATCCGAACGCCACGTAGTCGTCGGTTTCAGCCATGACAGCCGGCTTGCACGCGATCGGATCGCGCACGACGCCGAAGCCATTCTTCGTGCCGACAACGAAATTGAAGAAGCCGTCGAGATCGTCGAGCGTACCGCGCAGGGCATCGCCGAGATTGAGACCCTGCTTCATGCGCCACGTGATGTAGGCCGCCGCGACTTCGGTATCGTTTTCAGTCTCGAAACGCATGCCGTCGCGACGCAGTTCGCGGCGGAGGCTGGCGTGATTGGAGAGCGAGCCGTTGTGCACGAGGCACTGGTCGGGTCCGGTCGAGAACGGATGCGCACCGAGGGTCGTCACAGCCGATTCAGTCGCCATGCGCGTGTGGCCGATGGCGTGGCTGCCGGTCATCTTCGCGAGTTCGAAGCGCTTCGCGACATCCGTCGGATAGCCGACTTCCTTGTAAATCTCGATGGCGTCGCCCGCACCCATGATCCGGATGTTCGGGGTATTCGCCCGGAGCCAGGTCACGACCGCGTCCGACTTGTCCGACGGCACAGTCAGGACAGCGTGGCTGGACTTCAAAGCGATATCCGAGGCGACGCCGGCCTCTTTCTTGATCCGGTCCGAAAGCCCCTTGAACGCGTCGGCGTCAGCCGACTGGATCGTGATTTTGCTTTTGCCTTTGCTCGGAGTGCCGTAAACGGCGAAACCAGCCGAGTCCGGACCACGCTCGCACATCGTCGTCAGCATGCTCGAAACCATGCTTCCGAGTTCTGGTTCAAGTGCCTGATTTTTTAGAAAAAGACCCACAATTCCGCACATGACGGCCTGCCTTTTTGATTGAGAATGCTACACATCGACTTATGCGACTTTAAAGCCGGCGTCAACCAGTAAGAACATTTATTTCTCGAGAGGAACATGAATTTTATTTTGCGGCACATTTGGCCGCTCGTGGCCTTGCGCCTGCACCTCTGTCAGGGGCTGACAAAAATCATGCCCCTCAATACACGGACTTCAGTGACTGTGAAGCACTTCTTTTTCCCTAGTCGAATTATTGACGCCCGTTCAGTACGAGTAACCATACGGGGCGCAGGGGCAGATTATCCGTATACGGATAATAACGGACGCATATTTGAATTCCACCAATCTCGAAATGCATCAGCATCGGCGATGTACGTCCACGGTCGAGGATGATCGCGTGATCCCTCCCGCGTCCCAACCGGCGCGATCGCGCTGATCAACACATCCGCCATCTCGAAATAGAGCTTTCGCGCAACAGCATCCATGGAACGGCCCCCGCCGCCGAGACGCTCGCATCGAATAACGATAGCATCGGCAAGCGCGCCCGAACCTTCATTCGTGAGCAAAACCCTTGTCCGCATTTTCCGCAAAACGTGCATCTGCAAAACGTGCAAAGCGCGAAGCGATTATACTGACGCTCGCATACGCTCTGGCACTCGTCGTGGCGTGCTTCGCCATGCCGATAGCTCACGCCGCCGATCGCGACCTCGCAAAACGACAAACGATTGATCGCGAGAAACTCGCCGAATATGCGCAAGCGCGTGCGGCCTACGAAAGCCTCGCTGATCCCTATTGGGAATCGATCGCGAAAAAGCGATCGAAGCGGCGCGCACGACGTTCCTTTAAGAACCTGACGGCGAGCGAATACGTGTTGCAACAGCCGCCCATTTATTCAGGCCCGCTGAAGCCAGCGCCCCCAGACGGCGCAACGTCGCCCGCAAAACCCATTCCCGTCATCGCGGATTTTTTACGAGAAGCCAAAGCTCAGTTCAGTTTCGTTCCCGAGGCACCAAAGACGGAGAACGAATATAAGCGCGCCTACGTGGTCGCTGCGCGAACCGCGGGTCTCACGGCGGAACAGTGCGTCAGGATTTATGCCTTCGAGTCCGGCGGCGACGGCAAATATGATGTGCAGGCCGGACTTGAATATGATGTGCCCGCCGCACGCGCCGTCTCGACGGGCCTCGGATACAATCAATTGCTGAGCACTAATAGCGTCGAACTCCTGGCCGAAGCCGGAGATGAATTCATCTCGGTTCTGAGAAGCAAGGCCAGATCGGCAACGGGCGCCCGCAAGGCTGCGCTTCTCGGCAAGATCGACATCGTGAAGAAAATGATCGCCTTCAGCCGAACTGTCCCCGATCGCTGGAACGATCACGCCCGTCTTGCTGATACCCCGAAAGGCATCGGCATCCATGCTTTGAATCTCGACATCGATGTCGGCCCGCTGCTGCAGGTGAGAAAACTGCTGACGTCGGTTGAGTTCGCCCGTCGCTATGACGTCAACGGACCGCTATCAGCCGCCGAACTCGAAATGATGAATTTGACCGGTGACGGCAACGGCTTCGAAATGGTCATGATGACGGATCGCCTGCGCGCCCGAATTCCAACGTCGAACTTTTTCCAGCGCGGCGGCTATGAACGCAACCCGGTTGCCGGCACCAACAATACCGTTGCGAAACTCATCGCTGCCACGAATGCGAAAATGGACTCCGAGGCCAAGCTTCAAGGCGCGAAAACCATGGCCGCCCTTTTCGAAAAATTCTAATCAGCCAGCCAGTATTACAAATCATTACAAAACCGCGATGATTTGCATCAGAGAAAAGCTCTGTTTCGTCCGCTATCTACGAGAGAAATCAGCCCACTCTTGCAGTCGCATGGCTGGCGCAGCGCACCGTTATCCAGAGGGATGGGGGACATGACGGCATTCACCAGAGAAGAAGTGCTTTCAGTCACGCATTGGACCGACACTCTTTTCAGCTTCACGGCGACGCGGAGCCCGAGCTTGCGCTTTGACAGCGGGCAGTTCGTCATGATGGGCCTTGAGATCGAAGGTCGGCCGCTGACCCGCGCCTATAGCGTGGTGAGTGCAAGCTACGACGACTACCTTGAATTTTTGAGCATCAAGGTTCCGGACGGCGCGCTAACTTCCCGCCTCCAGCACATCAAGGAAGGCGACCGCATTCTCGTCGGACGGAAGCCGACCGGAACTCTCATCATCCCCAATCTTAAGGCCGGTAGAAATCTCTACCTCCTCGGCACTGGAACCGGCCTCGCTCCGTTCATGAGCATCATTCGCGATCCGGAAGCCTACGAGCGCTTCGAGAAAGTTATTCTCGTGCACGGTTGCCGCCTCATCTCGGAACTCGCCTACGGCGACAGGATTATGCGCGAGCTTCCGCAGGACGAATACATCGGAGACGCAATCCGCTCCAAGCTCATCTACTTCCCGACAGTCACGCGCGAGCCGTTCAAGAATCGCGGCCGCATCACAGACTTGATGAAATCACCGGAATTCTACGCCGAGATAAACCTCCCCGTGCTCACGCATGAGCAAGATCGCGTCATGATCTGCGGCAGCCCTTCGATGCTGGGCGAACTCAAAACATTCTGCATCGAGCAAGGTTTCAAGGAAGGCAATTCCGGCGAGCCGGGCGATTTCGTCATCGAAAAAGCGTTCGTCGAAAAATAGCGTCCCGCAATCGTCCGCTTCGATGCGCGCCACGTCGCGAAACCTGTCCGCATGCGCGCGTCGTCATGGACTCGCGACGCAACTTGAGTTGCGCGTCGGCAGGTATGAACTTGAGGAAATAAGGTTTATAGTCCGAGACGCCCGCCCGTAATCCAACCGAGGAAATCGAGAGCATGGCCGATTGGAACCTGAGAAGCACTCGTCGCGAATGGGACGACTGGTTCGGCATTTTCCTTGGAATTTTGATCGCATTGGCCCCGTGGATCGTTGAGGAAGACGGCAATTCGGCCGCCGTCGCAAACGCAGCGATCGCTGGCCTGCTCGTGATGGTCCTCGCCGAAGCCGATCTCGTGAAATTTCGCCGTTGGATCGAAGTCTGCCAGCTGGGTTTGGGCGCGTGGGTCGCGGCGTCGCCTTTCATATTCGACTATGCGGCAAGCGGCAGTCTGCGCTTTCTGCATATCATCGCCGGCATCGCTGTCGCCGCCCTGAGCATTTTGGGACTTCGGCAAAACGAGCAGGACGCCGCATAAACGGCGATGAACGTTTATGCGACGACGGCCGCGGAGATCACATGGCATTGCATCATGTAAAACCGGGGGAAGTTGCAGACCTCGGGCCACTCGACAAAAAGCATTCCGACGCTAAGACGAGCGCGATCGCGAAAACAAATTCGTTCGAAGCGATCCGCCTGATCGTCAAGGCGGGAAGCGAACTTCCGGCGCACGGCGTGACGGGCGAGATCACGTTGCACTGTCTCGAGGGCCACGTCGTACTCCAGCTCGACGACCAAACCGTCGAACTTTCCGCCGGGCAATGGATTTATCTTGAGGGCGGCAGACGTCACGCCGTCAAAGGCATCAAGGATTCATCGCTGCTGCTGACCATCCTGTTTGCCCGCTGACTGGATGAAGCACCGCACGCTTCATAGGTGCTACGAAAGCGACGATAGCAAGCGACGCACTTGCTGCTTCACGCGAGCCGGGACATGGTCCGGAACGTATCCGCTGTTCCGTAGTGATTTTGTCCAGCTCCCGATCGTATCGGACGTACCGGAACGCGCAGACTCGATCGCGTGTTGAATGGAATCCAGGTTGGCGTCGAGCGTGCTCCGCCGCCGGACGGTCGATCGGCCCGCAAGCGTCCCGATGGCAAATCCCAGAACTCCGACCGCCACGAGTGTTAGCACGGGATTATTTTTGAGAACGTCCACGCCCTCTTGCACGACATTGGAAACTCCGTTGTCATCGTCGGCCGTCAGATTCCGACCGCGCTCGTCGGTCGTGGCGAAATCGGATGAAGTGGTGCTCTGCATCGGTTTGACCTCAAGATGATTGTGAAGATGTATCCGGTTGGACTCCGGAAGAATCCGAACCTGGCCGGCTCACGACATAGAGACCAGCAGCCGCGGCTAAAATGATCGGCCAGTTCTTCATGCCGGTTCTCAGAATGGCAGGAAGTACGATCGGCGCCGCCGACGTCACCACCGCCATCACCGTTTCGTCATCGAACAACGATTGCGGTCCAGCCGCTCCGTTTAGGTCTTCCTTCGGTGAGGCTTCGCCCGCAACCGTCGCTTCCGATGCCGCGGCCGTCTGCCGGCTGACGGCTTGCCTCCGGCGAATTCTGACCACCAGCGCCACGACGAAGCCGAGGAGACAGAACGCTCCGGCGACGATCAGCGTGCCGAGTTCCGAGCCATAAACGCGATCGAGATAAAGCGTGAAGCTTGTCGCCGCGAACCCGAGCGCGACCAGGAACGGAATTGCGATGACAATCCGGTTTCCGAGATCGCCGATTGCCGAATCGACGGTTTGTTCCGCGCGTTTGAAGAGGGCCGCAAACATTCGTTGATCCTAATATTAGGCCTTCCACAGGGCGCCAAGGACAAAGCCCGCCGCGACGGCGAGGCCGAGAGTAGTCATCGGTTGGTCGGAGACGGATTTGTCGAGTGCCTTGGAAAAATTCTTGCCGACCTTCTGAACGTTGGAGCTAAGCTCTGCTCCTTGCGCGAGAAGTTCGTCGCGGGTCTGCTCGACATGAGCGGCGGCCCGCCCTACCGCATCCGCCGCGCGCGTTCCCGCATCGGTGACGCGCTCCACCATATCATCGGAGCGTCCTTCTGGAGTTTCCTGTCGTGCCATTGCGTGCCTCGTCAATTGAGCGGCTCATGAGCTGTGTAAATCAAACGTCAAACGCGGCGCCCGACGACTTTGTTCCGGTTCGGCTCAGTAACTTCCCGAGAGCGCGGCTCCGCGTTTCTGCACGCTCGCCGGTGTTACCGACGACGCCGGCGGATTAGAAAGATCATCCGAATTCAGCGAAGCCATTAAATCCGTTAATCGATTGAATACCTGCGCTTGAACATTGCCGCGCGAAGAGACCGAAATATTTCCGGCCGGCCGCGTCAGATCGATAACCGCAATTTGAGAGTTCGGAAATTTCTCGGCGCCCTTTCTCGCCATGAAGGCCAGAGCTTTGTCGGCGACGCCGGCAACAGTAATAAAAACAAGCTTTTTCGGAGCCGAAACTTGGCCAGCATCGATGCTCGATAACGCCGTCAAGCCGGAACCGCCCAAAATCGCGCTTGCAGCACCCGGAATGCGGGCGTTGACGGCCCCGACGGCGAAACGCGCGGCGAACGTATCAAAGACGCCACGCACCGGTATGATCAAAACTGCGGCCCCATCCTCACCGACCTGCGGCAGGCTTTCCGCGGCGACGTCACGGATCGTTTCGTCAAGCTCCTTCATCGCGTCGTCATCGAAGCGTCCGCGCCGTCGGTCGATGACCGCAAACTGCAAGGACGGAAAAACGAGATTGTCCAGGATGGTTTCAGGCGACGAAGTCTCCCGAGCCTCCTCAATCTGATCGTTGGCCGCATACGTGTCGCCGGACAGCAAGCGATGGTAAAATTCCTGCTGCTCGGAAAGCGGCGGCTCATCGCCAAGAAGCACGGAAACAAATTCGAGATCCGGAATGTACCGCCCGAGGACCACCACAACGAGCGTCAGCGGCGCGGCAAGCACAAGTCCGATCGGCCCCCATACCAGTGTCCAGAAGCTCGCCGCCAGGATCATTGCAAACGGCGACAACCCGGCCCGCTTGCCGAGAAAGAACGGCTCGAGCACCTGCCCCATGATCGGCTCGCCGATGACGAACAAGGCAAGCGTGGCAATCGCTTTCGTCCAGCCGGGATCGACCGCCGCAGCGAGCAGGACGGGGGGAATAGCGGCGACGTAGACGCCGATGAACGGCACGAACCTCATGATGAACGCCACCACGCCCCAGAGCGGCGCGTTTGGAACACCGACGATCATCAGCACGCAGCCGACAACCACGCCGAATGAAGCGTTGAGAATGACCTGCCCCGTGAACAGCGCCGAAAGCCGCTCTCCGGCATCCGACATCGCCGACGTCGTCTCGGTCATGTTGTCCGTGCCGAAGACCCGGACGACGCGATCCCTGATGTCCCGGTACTGCGCCAGCAGAAAAAGCGTGAAAAGAAACGTCAATGCCATCTGTGCAAGAGGCTCGGCAAGGATTTGAATGCCGCGCCAGGTATCACTGGTGCTGTCTTGCTCGACGACGACTTTCGTTTCGGGCTTGGCCTCCGGCTGCGTCGCGGAGTCGGCACCGAGCTTCAGCTCACGGTTCAGCATTTTCTGGTAGGTTTCGACCGCATCGATCGCCCGGCTGACGACACCCGACGGAGCCGAGCTGCCAACCACGGCGTGAACCTTGTCCATGACGTTGGCGCGATACGCAGGAAGGTCGGCGGCCAGCGATAAAAGCTGCGAGCTGAGCGCGATCGAGGCACCGAGCAAAAGCCCTGTCGTGGCGACAACCACCGAGGCGACCGATAGCCATTCAGGCACCGCATGCTGTTCGAGCCAGCGGACGACCGGAACCAGGATGAAGCACGCAATTACAGCGAGCGCCAAAGGCACCAGGATCGGCCGCCCGAGAACGAGCGTCGCGATCAGGATTGCCGCGACCACGAGCGCGGCGGACAATGTTCGGAGGGAATTGGAGACGAGCGGCATGAGGCGGATTCCAAGAAGCGCTCGTGCTGAACACCTCAACGCCGCTCTTGTTCCGTCACCGCCGAGCGCGAGGGCAGCACGATATGCGGAGTTCGGAAGTTCCGGTTGACGGCGGACGCGGAGCAGCCCAATCCAGCCGACGGTCGTCTTCAATCAAAAACGCGGATTTCCAATGCAGGTGACGGACCTCGAAATTGCAGGCCTAAAACTGATGATTCCTCCGCGCTTTGAGGACGAGCGCGGATTTTTCTCTGAAACCTACAGCGAGAAAGCCCTTCAAGAGGCCGGGCTGCCGACCACGTTCGTGCAGGACAATTTTTCGTTGTCGACACGCAAAGGCACGATCCGCGGCCTGCATTTCCAGCGGACGCCCCATGCCCAGGCCAAGCTCGTCCGGGTGAACCGGGGGCGCATCCTGGACATAGCTGTGGATCTCAGACGATCGTCGCCCACTTACGGCAAGCACGTCGCGGTCGAACTCTCGCGACAAAACTGGGCGCAGCTTTATATTCCAGCCGGCTTCGCTCATGGCTTCTGCACGCTCGAACCCGACACCGAGGTTGCCTACAAAACCTCCTCACCCTACGCGCCCGAATATGAAGCTGGAATTCTATGGTCCGACCCGAGCCTCGCGATAGCCTGGCCGGTCGCCGCGCACGACGTGACAGTTTCCGACAAGGATGCGCGGCTACCCTCCTTCGCGAATATGGCCATAGCCTTCTGAGACCGCGCGGCTTCTCGGGGGAAGGATGCGCGCATGAAAGTCATCATAACCGGCGGCGCAGGCTTTATCGGCTCAGCGCTTGTTCGCCATCTCGTGCGCGATCGCGCGTGGCATATCGCCAACGTCGACAAGTTGACGTATGCCGCCAATCTCGAATCCCTGAAGTCTGTTTCAAGCGCACCGAACCACCGCTTCTTTCCCGCCGACATTTGCGATGCTGCCGCGATGGACGCGATCTTCGCCGACATCGAACCTGACGCCGTCATCCATCTCGCGGCCGAAACCCACGTTGACCGGTCCATCAACGGCTCGGCCGAATTCATCAAAACGAATATCCTTGGTACCCACGTTCTTCTCGAAGCCGCGCGACGCTATTGCTCGAACCTCAATGATGGAGCGCGCGGCCGCTTCCGGTTCCTCCATGTCTCGACGGATGAGGTATTCGGCTCGCTGGCGCCCGGAGCCTTCTTCACCGAAAGCACGGCCTACGATCCGCGTTCACCCTATTCCGCAAGCAAAGCCGCCTCGGATCATCTCGCTAGCGCCTGGTACGCGACATACGGCTTGCCGACCATCACGACCAACTGCTCGAACAATTACGGGCCGCACCAGTTTCCCGAGAAGCTGATCCCGCTCGTCATTCTGAATGCACTCGAAGGCAAGCCCCTGCCCGTCTACGGCGACGGCCGCCAGGTGCGCGATTGGCTTCACGTGGACGATCACGTGACGGCGCTGACGCGGATCGTCGAGCACGGCCGCGTCGGACAAACTTATAATATCGGAGGCCGCGCGCCGATGGAGAACATCGCCGTCGTCGAACACATCTGCGCAGCCTTGGACGCGCTGCGTCCATCTCGACGTCCACGTCGTGACCTCATCGTCCACGTCGAGGATCGCCCCGGACACGACCGCCGATACGCGATCGATCCGGCGAAGATCGAATCCGAACTCGGATGGCGCACCGAACACTCGTTCGCGACGGGCATCGCTGACACGGTGCGATGGTATCTCGAGAACGAAGACTGGTGGCGCCCGCTGCGAGACGGCGTGTATTCGGGATCGCGTCTTGGTCTTCTCACTCCGGCGGCGCCAATCCTTGCACAACGCGCGGGTAACGCCGCGTGAGTGGGATCAAAGGCATCATTCTCGCAGGCGGCAGCGGCACGCGCCTCTATCCGTTGACGCTCGCAATCTCGAAGCAGCTGCTTCCGGTCTACGACAAGCCGATGATCTATTATCCGCTGACCGCTTTGATGCTGGCGGGCATTCGCGACATTCTGATCATCACGACGCCGCAGGATCAGGATCAATTCAAGCGCCTGCTCGGCGATGGCTCGCAATTCGGCGTTCGCCTGAGCTACGCGATTCAGCCGACGCCCGCGGGGCTCGCGCAGGCGTTCATCATCGGCCGCGACTTCATTGGCGGCGACCGGTGCGCGCTCGTGCTCGGAGACAACATATTTTACGGCCACGGCTTTGCCGACATGGTGTGCGCCGCCGCGGCACGGCCGTCCGGCGCGACGATATTCGTCTATCAGGTTGCCGATCCAAAGCGCTACGGCGTCGTGACGTTCGACGCAACCGGCCACGCGAGATCGATCGAGGAAAAGCCGGACGTTCCGAAATCCAACTGGGCCGTAACCGGGCTTTATTTCTACGACAATCGCGTCGTCGATCTTGCTGCGCGGGTTCAGCCGTCCGCGCGTGGGGAACTCGAGATCACCACGCTAAACGAAATGTACATGGACCTGGACAGCCTCTATGTCGTGACGATGGGTCGCGGCTTCGCATGGCTCGATACGGGAACGTTCGACAGCCTGCAGGACGCCAGCGAGTATATGTCGACGATGGAACGGCGGCAGGGCCTGAAGATTTCCTGCCCCGAAGAGGTCGCGCTTCGCTTAGGCTTCGTTACCCCCAGCGAAATGCGGAAATGGGTCGCGAATCTCGGAAGCAACACGTATGCAAAATACGTCGAAGGCGTGATCTCTGAAGTCGACGCGCCAGATCCAGCCGCGTCATGATCTGAAGACGCTCACCGACGTGCACTGAACATACGATTGAGCCCACAGCAGGTGCATCGAACCATAAGTTGCGATCTCGCATATTGACATTTTCCGGTTGCTGGCCGCACCTGCCCGTGTACGCCGCAGATTTTTTCTGGGATTAAGCACTCGGCCGCGAAATGCCGCGCGTGGTAGCATGGATTCGCCGGTAAAAGACTTTGCAGGGCGATGAGAGGGCAGCGCCACAATCATTGCTCAGGCGGATTGTAAGGGATGCCAGGCCCTCGGTGATTTAATCGTCATCGCACGTTGAGCGAGAGAGTCATGCCGTCGGACACGCTGGATTTACTGAAACGCCTCGCGCGCGACTACGGGCGCGAATATGCGCCGCAGTACGCCTTGGCGATTGCCGCGATGATCATCGTCGCGGCCACGACGGCGCTCAGCGCGTACCTCATGAAGTACGTCATCGATACGATCTTCGTGCAGCAAAACCGCGCCGCCCTGATGGGAATTACGCTTGGCATCATCGTAATCTTCCTCGTCAAGGGCTTGGCCGCCTACGCGTCGGAAGTGATGGTCGGCACCATCGGCAACCGTCTTGTCGCCGAAACGCAGAGGCGCATGTTCAACCACTTGCTGAAGGTCGACATCGCATTCTTTCACAGCCATTCCTCGAGCGATCTCGTCACACGCATCTCGAATAACGCGGCCGCGACGCGTGACGTCCTGAACATGATCTCGATGAGCTTCGGCCGAGACGTTTTCACGATCATCGGATTGGTTGCGACGATGATCATTCTCGATCCGATCATGACCGCGATATCGCTCGTTGGCGGTCCCCTCATCGCCATTACGTCGCGAAAGCTGCGTAAGCGTGTTCAGAAAGCCGCCAAGACCGAGGTGAATAAGACGGCCGGCATTATTCAAGCAACCCGCGAGCTCAGCCAGGGGACGCAGGTCGTCAAATCGTTCCAGCTTGAAAACCACATGCGAACGCGCGCCATGAACGCGATCAGCGCCGTCGAACGGCTCAACATCAAAATGTTGCGCATCAAGGCGACGGTGAACCCGATGATGGAAGCCGCAGGCGGCTTCGCGGTCGCTGGCGTCGTATTTTACGCGGGCTGGCGCAATCTCAACTATGGGGATACGCCCGGCCAGTTTTTTGCATTCATCACGGCGCTGCTGATGTGCGCCGATCCCGCGCGGCGCGTGTCGCGCGTTCATCTCCAGCTCGCGTCCGCCATGGTCGGCGTTCGCATGATGTATGAACTGCTGGACACCCCCGCGAAAGAAGACGAGCCCCCCGGCAAGCCCGAACTCACCGTCACGCGCGGCGAAATCGAGTTCCACGACGTCACGTTCTCTTACGTGCCCGGCAAAGCCACGATCAATGGCTTGAATTTGACGGCGCCCGCAGGCAAGACGACGGCGCTCGTCGGGCTCTCCGGCGGCGGCAAGACGACAATTTTCTCGCTGCTGCAACGTTTCCGTGAGCCTGACGCCGGATACATCACGATCGACGGCCAGAACATCGCCTCGACATCGCTGCCCTCGGTCCGCCGCAACATCTCAACCGTCGGGCAGGATGCCTTCCTGTTCGATGGAACGATCATCGACAATATCCGCACCGGTCTTGAATCCGCGTCCGACCAGCAGTGCGTCGACGCCGCAAAGTCAGCGAGCGCTGATGAGTTCATCGTCAAGCTTCCGATGAAATACGACTCGCCGGTTGGAGAGTTGGGAACTCAGGTTTCCGGCGGGCAACGCCAGCGCATCGCCCTCGCCCGCGCCTTTTTGAAGGACGCCCCGATCATCCTCCTCGACGAGCCGACATCGGCTCTCGACAGCCATACGGAGGATATCATTCAGCGAGAGCTGAAGCAGCTGACGACGGGAAAGACCACGCTGGTGATCGCCCATCGCCTTTCGACGATTCTTCACGCCGATCTCATCCACGTCATCGACGCGGGTCGGATCATCGAAAGCGGCACCCACGACGAGCTGCTCGCTCAAGGCGGAGCCTACGGCCGCCTGTTCAAGCTCCAGTTCGCCAAATACGCCGAGCAGACGGATACGCTCGCCCGCGCCCGCGCCGTCTAAAGCGCGCCACGCGCGCCTTCCCGGCTGAACGCCTGCACCGAGAGAGCCGCCAGCGCGAGCACCGCGCCGAACCCGCAAACAGCGAACCAGCCGCCGCTGTCCCAAGCGACGATGCCGCCGATGGAACCGAACGCACCTCCGACGAACATGGTCGTCATGAAAACAGTATTGAGCCGGCTGCGTGCTTCAGGCCGGAGGTCATAGATCATATGCTGGTTTGAGATCAGCGTACTTTGCGCCGCGAGGTCCAGAACGATCACGCCCGCCACCAGTCCGGCCAGTTGATCCCACGCCGCGAAGATCAGCCACGAAACAACAACCAGCCCCGCTCCAAGGCGCAGCACGAGCCCGCTGCCGCGCTTGTCCGCCAGACGCCCTGCAAGCGGCGCGGCAATGACTCCGGCGGCCCCGACGACGCCGAACAACCCGGCAGCGTCAGCACCGAGATTGAAATGAGGCTCTTCCAGATGCAGCGCGAGAACGGTCCAGAAGGCGGAGAAGGATGCGAACACAGCCGCCTGCATCAGGCTCGCGCGCCTGAGCTTCGGCTCGGAAACCCAAAGATGGACGAGCGATTTGAGCGCCTCCGCGTACTTGAGGCCAGAGTGCGGATAGTTCCGCGGCAAAGCAATCGCCATCGCGATCGCTCCAGCAATAGACATAGGCAGCCCGAGCTGGAACATCTCGCGCCAGCCAGCATAGGTCGCGACAAAGCCTGACAGCAACCGGCTGAGAAGAATGCCGCACAGCAGTCCAGCCATCACCATTCCGATCGTGCTGCCGCGCCTGTCGGCGGCAGCCAGCGACGCGGCGAAAGGAATGATCTGCTGCGCGACCGAAGCACACGCCCCGACGACCAGCGACGCGCCGACCAGCGCCGCGGCGTTGGGCGCGAGCGACGCAGCGAACGACGCCAATCCGAGAACGATGAATTGCCCGACAATCAAGCGCCGGCGATCCATAAGGTCACCGAGCGGCACGAGCATGAAGAGCCCAAGCCCATACCCGATCTGCGTCGCTGTCGGAATAAGGCCCACCCACCACGAGCCGGAAAATTCCCGTTTGATGACGCCGAGCATCGGCTGGTTGTAGTAAATGTTTGCAACCGCGACGCCACACGCGATCGCCATCGTCAAAATCAACCCGAAGCTCAACGGCCGCTCGCCATCTTCCACCGCCGTCACTTGCTCGCTGCTCATGCGGTTCCTTCCCCGAACTTCGATATCAAAGCCGGCATCGGTGATCACAGGCCATGAATTAGCAGATTTCGTGCGCCATCCCTAAGCGCGGCGGAACTATCATCCATCCAGTTGCGTAACCCTTCCCGGCGCGTTTCGAACACCGATTAAACATCATTTACCCTGCGACCCGTACGAACGTGCGATGGGATTTAAAAACCCACGGCTATAAATGCTGATCTGGCTCTTCAAGGAGGATGCAATGAGAGTGATCATGACGTTGATCGTAGGCTGCCTCATGTCGTCAGCCGCAATGGCCGCCGACGCGACCTGCAACGCAACGGCGAATGAAAAGAAACTTCACGGCGCAGCGCTCAATAGCTTCATCACGAAGTGCGAGAAAGACGCAAAATCCAAGTGCGACGCCGACGCCAAGGCGAAAAACCTGCATGGCGCCGCCGAGACCAGCTTCACGACGAAATGCCTAAAGGATGCCTCGGGCACCTGACGCCGGTACCGGAGCGAGCCGAGTCCGCAATGCCGTTCGCATCGTCGGCGGGCCCGCTCCACTCTCCACCCTCATATCAGGTGATTCCATCCCGGGGCCCAGCAGCCGCTTCCCCACGGCACCGCGAAACGGACGGTCGTATCCCTCTTAATAAAATCGCAAGATTTCGGGCAAGCAAGGCCGTCTCTAAATCGACCATCGATAATGACTAATTAAATCAAATTCTCAGCGTTTATTTATTCAGCTCACGTACAAATTGAAACTTGCGAATTCGGTGTTTCCGCCCTTTCAGGCCAGCCCGCAAGGTTCAATTCAAATGAAATATTCCGTCAATCGATCGCCCCGGCTGCGCCAAACGGCACAAAACCCATCGACAGATACTCAGCACGCAGAAGAAGAAATTGCTGACGCCGCGTTCAGTGCCAATATGCAGCTTTCTTTCCTCGAATCTGCAATCAAGGACTGGAGAACGCAGCGCGCCAACGGCAAAGAGGAAGGTGAGCACGCCCCTGACGGTTTAAGTCAAACCGATGTCGCACCGAAGTCCTCATGGCGAACCTCGCTCTCTAGAATACCGCTCTCCACCGTTGCCAAGTCCGCGTTGGCCGTTGCCGTCGCGCTGGTGCTGGGCTGGGCTCCCACCGTTCGCCTCCTCGCCACGACGAGCGCCGAAGCCATCGTCAATGCCCGCGTGATTACGCTGCGCGCACCGATCGAGGGCGACGTCACGATGGCAGCCGCCGCAACCGACATCGGCAGCACGTTCCGAAACAATGAAACAATCTTAACGATCCAGAACCGCCGCGCCGACTATTCCCATCTCGATGGCTTGCGCCGCGAGCGCGACCAGCTCGGCACCGCCATCGCGGCGCTTGAGGCGAAGAAACAGATTCTGACCGAAAACCTTAGCGAACTGACCGAGCAGCAGGAGAATTTTCGCGTCGGCCGCATCATGCAACTTGAGCAGCGCATCCGCGAAATAGAGGCTGACATCGCCGCCACCGAAGCGCAACACGACATGGCGCTGACGACATTGACACGCGCTAGCGCGCTGAGAAAGACGGACGCCGTTAGCCAAGCGTTCCTCGACAAGGCATTGCAGGACGAGCGCGTCACGAAGAACACGATCCAGAGCCTCACCGAACGGCGCAAGGGCGCGATGGTCGAACTCGATGCGGCAAGGAAGTTCATCTTTATCGGCGACAGCTATAACGACACGCCGCAATCGGCTCAGCGCAAGATGGAAGTCGCGCTGGAATTGGCGGACGTTCGCGCCCGCCTCGAAGGCAGCAAGGCGGAACTGGCCGTCCTCATGACACGCATCGATGCGGAAACGCGGCGGCAGGAGGAATTGTCCACAGCCGCCATTCGCTCGACCGTCAATGGCCGCGTCTGGGAAATTCTCACCGCGCCGGGCGAGCATGTCAACGCCGGGCAGGACCTCATGCGTCTGCTCGACTGCGGTAGCGCCATGGTCACCGCAAGCGTCAGCGAAACGGCATATCAGAAACTGAGAATTGGCCAGAACGCGACGTTCCAGCCGCGCGGCGGCGGCAAGGAATTGCACGGCCGCATCGTCGGATTGAACGGCCTCGCGGCGGTCGCCTCGAACAGCGCCATCCAGCAGAGCATGCTGGCGCGCGAGCCCTATCACGTCACGCTGAATTTTCCGGGTCTCACCGAAGGCGCGGAGTGCCAGATCGGCCGTTCGGGCCTCGTCAAGTTCGACACATCGTCCGCGCCAACGCTCGCGTCGGCTGACTGAACGGAGCGGACGTCATGACGTATGCCGCAGGCATGGGCTATTGGGATGCGTTTGCTCCGGCGATCGTCCTGCTGCTGATCGCGCTCGCGATCCTCCCGTGGGTCAATCGCAACAACACGTCGGTTCGCGCGATCGCGATCATCGTCTGCCTGTTTCTCGGCTGGCGCTACATGCTGTGGCGGATTTTCGAGACCATTCCCTCCCCAGATAATCCGATCGATTTCCTGACCGGTCTGACGTTCACGGCCGTCGAAGCGATCGCGATGCTCGGCGCCACAGCCTCGCAGATCTTTCTGACGCGCACGCGTAACAGAACCGCCGAAGCCAATGCCAACGTCCAGGTGCTCCTCGCCGAGCCACAGGTGCCGAAGATAGACGTACTGATCTGCACCTATAACGAAGGCGAAGATATTCTCGATCGCACGATCATCGGCACGCTCGGGCTCAACTATCCGAACTTCCGTGTCTGGGTTTGCGATGATGGCCGCCGCGCCTGGCTGAAGGAACTCTGTGAACGTCGCGGCGTCGGCTACATGACCCGCCCCGACAATGCCCATGCGAAAGCCGGTAATATCAATGCGGCCCTGAAGAAGCTCGCGGCCCTCGATGAGAAACCGGATTTCATCTCCATTCTCGACGCCGACTTCATCCCGCTTCCGGATTTTCTGATGCGCGCCGTTTCACTGGCGCTCGAATCCGACGTTGGCGTCGTGCAAACTCCGCAGCATTTCTTCAACCCCGACCCGATCCAAAGCAATCTCGCGCTAACGAAGGTCTGGCCCGACGAACAGCGCTTCTTCTTCGACATCGTCATGGCCTCGAAGGACGCCTGGAACGCCGCCTTCTGCTGCGGAACGTCATCCGTCATTCGCTTCGACGCCCTGCAGAGCATCGGCGGCTTTCCGACCGACTCGGTGACCGAGGATTACCTCGTCTCGCTGCGGCTCAGGGAAAAAGGCTTCCGCACCGTTTACCTGAACGAGATCCTCTCCCTCGGCCTCGCGCCGGAGGGACTTGCCGAATACACAGGCCAGCGCGCGCGCTGGTCTCTCGGTTTCGTGCAGATTTGCAGAGGCCCGAGCGGCCCGCTGAAATTGGGCAACGGCTTGCCGTTCGTCGATCGCATCATGCTCTGCGAGACGTTCCTGCATTGGTCGGCAACGCATCTGTTCCGGGTGCTCGGCGTTCTCGTCCCGGCGCTGTATCTCATTTTTGATATCCAGGCCGTGCACGCCAACGTTATCGACGCCATCTGGTATCTGGCGCCGTTCATCGTCGTCCAATCCGCCATCTATGTCTGGCTGACGGAAGGGCGCGTGCTGCCGCTGATGACCGATCTCTATCAGATGCTTTGCGCGTCCGAGGTTCTGAAGTCCGTTTGGTCCGGATTGCTGCGGCCCAACGGCCAGAAATTCAAGGTGACCGCGAAAGGCGGAGACCGCAGCAAGCAATTCATCCAATGGCCGCTGTTGCGAATATTCGGAGCGCTTCTGTTGCTGACGGCATTCGGCATCGCCAATGCGTTCATTTTCGATCAGAGCCGTCCGCTCGCCGAGTCGAGCGCGATCGCTTTTTTCTGGAGCTGGTACAATATCGTTCTTCTGACTCTGTGCTGCTACGTCTGCGCTGAACAGCAGCAACGCCGCAAGGGGGATCGCTTCGACGTGCGCGTTCCCGTGAGGTTGGGCTTTAACGGCGAAGTGCGCGATTATTTCGCGTCCGATATTTCGGTCAGCGGCATTCATCTCATCGGCGATCTGCCGGTTCCAGTCGGAACACCGGTAAAGATCAGCTTCGCCGACATCGCTCTCGAAGCGCACGTCCGGCGAACGACGCAAACCGGCTTCGGCTTGCAGTTCGAAGCAACGGACAAAGCCAAGATGAGCGTCCTGCGCTACATTTTCTCGTCACCCCGCGCCGTGACGAATGGAAGTATCAAGCCGCACCTCCTGGCGCGTGCGGTCGCCGCACGGGTATTTCGCTAGGCGGCAGCACAACGCTCAGGCACTGATCGACTTCAGCGTCCAGCGCTTGCCGTTCGAGCCAAGCTCGACGATCGAGAGCGGCGCGATGTCGATGCGCCAGAACGAAACCGGCTTCGCCTCGATAGCGACGACAATGGCGGCGCGGATCACGGCGGGATGCGTAACGGCCACGCTCCGGCCTTGCCGCTCCGCCGCCGTCCTCAGCCAGTTCGCAACACGCGCCAGAAGCGCCACGACCGACTCGCCGCAGTGCGGGCTTGCCGCCGTGTCGGAAAGCCAGCGCACCATATCTTCCGGCTCCGTAGCTTCGACGTCGGCGAAGGTCCGCCCCGCCCATCGCCCGAGGTCCATGTCGCGTAGCAACGGCTCGATCTTGGCGTCTACATTGAGCGCCGCCGCAGTCTCGATCGCCCGCCGCGCCGGGCTCGTCCAGGCCGTTAAGAACTGCGGCAAATCGCCGGAAAGTGCGGACGCATCGCGCCGCGCCTTCTCGTCGATGCCTTCATCCAACGGGAAGGCTGCCGCGCGCGTTGCAGCCGTTGGAGCGTGTGAGATGAGCGTCAACCGCTGGACCATGGGCATTGCTTTACATTGACAAAGGCGCAGATCAACCTATGGTCGACCTTCGCACGTCATGGGTAGGAAACCGGTGAAATTCCGGAACGGTCGCGCCACTGTGATCGGAGGATGCCCCCAAAGCTCCAGCCGAAAGTCAGACCCTCTTGTGATGGGCCGCAATGCTTGAACGGGACGCGCAATCCCAAGGAGGCCCCTAAAATGGCATCATATTCTTCCGTCATCCAAGATACAGTTGCAACACCCATTCCGATCCGAGAGATCCTGCCTTGGGCAATCTTCGGCGGATTGTTGTTTCTTCTCGCGATGTATTTCATCGGCGTCGAGGAAGGCGCCATGGCGATCTTTAACGGCATGTACGTGCACGAATTCGTTCACGACGGGCGCCACCTTCTCGGCTTCCCCTGCCACTGATCGCTCGCGGAGATAAAAATCATGGGACAGTTATTGCTTCGCGGCATGTTCGCGGGCCTTTTTGCTGCGCTTCTCGCTTTCGGCTTCGCTAGAGTTATCGGCGAACCGCAAGTCGATCGCGCCATCGCATTTGAAGAATCGCACACTGCGGCTGAACATCAGGCGCATGCCGCCAACGGCGCGGCGGCAGAAGCCGAAGAGCCTGAACTCGTGAGCCGTGAAGTCCAGGCGGGATTTGGCCTGCTCACAGGCATCGCGCTGTTCGGAACCGCATTGGGTGGACTTTTCGCGCTCGCCTTCGCGTTTGCAAGCGGACGGCTGCTGAAGTTTCCGCCGCGCACGACAGCTATCGTGATCGCAGCGATTGGATTTCTAGCGCTCTACGCCGTGCCTTACCTCAAGTACCCGGCCAATCCGCCGGCCGTCGGAGCCGAAGAAACCATCGGCTATCGCACGCAGCTCTACTTCACGATGATGGTGTTTTCCGCGGCGGCGCTTGCTGTTGCCATCACGCTCGGGCGGGCGCTTGCTACCAGCCTTGGCTCATGGAATGCGACTGTCGTCGGAGCGCTGGCCTACATCGTTCTCGTGACGATTGCCGGATACGCGCTGCCGACTATCAACGAGGTCCCGAACGACTTCCCGGCCGATCTCCTTTGGAAATTCCGCATCGCCTCGTTCGCGATCCAGGGAATCCTTTGGGCAACGATCGGGCTAGCGCTCGGCGCCTTGGTCGAACGAAGCAAAACACGAGTGGCATACTAATTGAGATCGCGTTCGGGCCGCCCACAAGGCGGCCCGAAACGTCTGAGACCATCATCACTTTTAAGGCAGTCGAATTGGCACGGCACTCGCCTTGCGTAGGCATTTGTAAACTCGATTCGGCATCCGGCTTCTGCATCGGCTGTGCACGTACCGGCGGTGAAATTGCCGACTGGATGGCGATGGACGAGGACCGGCGCAATGACGTTTGGCGCCAACTGCCAGAGCGCCATTCCAAGCTTGCGATCCACGTCCGTCTTCTGCCCTGGACGCCTGCCGAAATTGCGCTCTGGACCTGCGAGATGATTTCCGAGCGACGCGGCACTTGGGTCACCGGGGTCCCAGGCGCCGTCGCCGAGTTTCCGTGCACGCCCGATCGCCGGATCGGCATCGATACCGGCGATGGATCGATGATCGCGCGTGCCGCCGATGCCGCATTTCGCTTGCGCGTCAATGAAAGACTTCGGGCCTTTGCCTTCACCGATGACGGACCGATCGTCCTCGCCATGCCGAAGGCGCGCGCAAGCATGACGGCCCACGCGACCGTTCAAGAGCTCGGCCCCGATTCCGACGCGATTGCCGCATCCCAGCGAAACGACAAGCTGTTCGACTTCGGCATTGGACGCAAGAACGCGCGCTTCTGCGTGCGCACCGACGACAAAGCGCTCGCCGAAAGCCTGTCCGCTCATACCGGCAAGCACTGGGCCGATCTCATGGACGGCATCGGCATGCAAGTCATCGCGGCAAGCCCACACCGGGTCGTCGAATCGGCAGCCGTACGAATCGAGGTGTACGCGCCAATTCCCGAGCCGGGCCAAAAATCCCCCTTTGGAGCGCATACCCACCTGCTCCCCGAATTCCTCAAGTCGGGCGAAGAGATTCCGGCCAGTTTGGCTCTTCCTCCCTTCGCGATGCCCGCCGCAATTTTCTATCCGACACCCGTAGTGTCCTAAACGCCCGGCTCCGAAACCTCGGTTCTCCCGCTTTGTCCCCAGCCGACGGTTGCTTACACGCGTTCAGTGTTGAGGCGGCCGCGCTGCCGTAGTACGCATTTTACGAAGTCTCATTGAGAACAAAAGAGAGGATCGCATGCGCAGCGCAGGTCTTGGAACTCTGCTCGTTGCAGCCTTCTGCTTGGCCTCATCCGCGGCCAGCGCGCAGGATCAACCGCCGCTGCAGTCGTCCTTTACGGGGCTCATCGCCAAAGACTACGAAATTAAAACTGTCACACTCGTCCCGCTCGAGGTTGCCAAGCGCGCGACCGAGTCGGTGAAGACCGATACCATCATCGTGACGCTGCAAAACAAGCAGTCCGTCGCCGTCTGTTACATCGCTTTCGCCAACTGGGCGTTCATGAACAAGACATCGCTCGACACGCCGACGCTTTGCGAAATTCGCGAGGGAGCCGCAGCCGAACCGCAGAGCACGTCCAATCCGCCGCCGCCCGGAACGACACCGTAAGCGTAGTTAACGAGAAACTCGTCGACTGCCCGAATGAAACAGGCGACTTTGCGTCGAATTTTTCGGAGAAGCCGCCACAGTTTCACCGCCACGCGCCGATCAATTGAGCATCTTGCAAATGCGACGAGACTTTTTGGCTTCTCGCAAAAATTGTGGGACCTCCGATGAAAGCGATAAGTTGGGTTCTCGCGGCTCTCTTCATGACTGTGGCATTCGCCGCAACATCGAGCCTCGGCCATGCCAACAGCGGCACCGCCGACGAGCAGGCCGCATGCACCGGCGACGTCTTGAGCCTGTGCTTCTTTGAAATTCCAAACGAAGACCGGATCGTCGCGTGCCTCAACCGCAAACGCGACCGGCTGAGCCCCGCCTGCCGCGACGTCATCGATCCGCCACCCAAGTCGAAACAGCGCAGCAAGCGCTGAAAGCCGGAGTTGGCAGAGCCGCGGGTGCAGTCGTAAAACGCTTCTCGAGTTCACGCCAATAACGGCTTCGAGGAGCGGCTTTGAAGAAACTCATTGTGACGGCCGACGACTTCGGCCTCTCGCTGCCGGTCAACGAAGCGGTCGAGCTGGCGCATCAGCACGGCATTTTGACCGCCGCGAGCCTGATGATGGGAGCCCCTGCCCGCGACGACGCTATCGAGCGCGCGCGCAAGCTTCCCCATCTCGGCGTCGGACTGCACCTGACGCTCGTCGACAGCTGTCCGGTTCTTCCGCCGACCGAAGTGCCCGGCCTCGTCGGACGCGACGGCCGCTTTTCGACGGACCCCGTCAAATTTGGAACCGCGCTGTTCTTCTCGAAAGATCTCCGCCGCCAGGCCGAAGCCGAGATCACGGCGCAGTTCGACGCCTTTCGCAAGACTGGCCTGACCATGGACCACATCAACGGCCACCAGCATTTTCATATGCATCCGGCGATCTCGAAGATCATCGCCAAGCTCGCGAAGGATTTTGCAAATCCCCCCGTGCGCATTCCGGTCGAACCTTTCTTTCCGTCCTACACGGCGACGTCCGATCGTTTCCGCGACCGCTTCTCAGGCTGGATGTTTTTCTACATGCAATCGCGGCTCTTGCGGCGGCGCGTACGCGCGGCGGGGCTCGGCGTCAACGATCGCGTGTTCGGCCTGAACGACAGCGGGGCGATGACGGAAACGCGCGTTCTGCAGTTTCTCGAAAAACTCCCCAACGGCACGACCGAGTTCTATTTTCATCCCGCGACGCGGCGATGGCCGGGCGTCGACAACTTACCCGATCACTACCGCCCGATGGACGAATTCGCCGCGCTGACGAGCCTCAACGTCAAAGCCAAGGCCAAGGCGCTGGACGTGAAGCTGGCGCCGTTTCGTGAGGCCGTTCGCCGCCCTTGAACCACGGCACTCCGAAGCGCTCGAAACGGCCCTCTTGCCATGCTATGCCGCTTGCCGCCGGACGGCGCGTCACGGCGCAAAACTCGGATTAAAAGCCGTTATGCCGGTCTTCGTTTTTTCCATTTGGCAGTGCGCGGGCGTTGCCCTCGGCCTCGCGGGACTGGCCTATCTTGTCCTCGCCGTGCGGGCCGTTGCGCGCTTCCGCGAGCGCGCCGTTTTCGGGCTCAATCCGCGCCCCGGCGTCTCCGTCCTGAAGCCGGTCTACGGCAACAATCCGCAGCTCTACGAAAGCTTGCGCTCGTTCTGCCTGCAGAATTACCCGCGATATGAGGTCATCTTCGGCGCTCACACGCCCGACGATCCAGCCATCGCGGTCGTCAATCGGTTGATCGCCGAAAATCCCGGCCTCGATCTCCGCCTCGTCGTCGATGAAACGCTGGCCGGACCGAACCGCAAGGCGGCGAACCTCGCCAACATCGCGCGAACGGCGAAGTACGATATTTTCGTCCTCGCCGACAGCGACGTCCGCGTCGATCAGGACTGCGTCGCCTCGATGGCCGCGCCCTTCGACGACAAGACCGTCGGCGCCGTTGCCTCGATCTACAAAGGCTGGCCCGCCCACAACGCGCCATCACGCTTCGGCGCGCTTTATCTCAACGACTGGTTCGTGCCCTCCGTCGCCGTCGATGTCGACCTGCGCGGTATCGACTTCGTCTTCGGAGCCATGAGCGCGGTCCGCCGAGACGCGCTCGACGCAATCGGCGGATTTGACATGCTCGCCGGTTGCCTCGCCGAGGATTTCTCGATGGGCCGCTTCGTCGCGCGCCGCGGCTGGCGTGTCGTGCTCTCGCCGTATGCGTGCGACACGGTCGTCGCGGAATCGAGCTTTGCCGACATGTTCCAGCACGAAGTCCGCTGGCACCGCTCCGAACGCGCCTGCCGTCCGCTCGATCAATTCATGGCTATCGTCACTTGGCCGCTCGTACTGCTGCTCCTCTTGCTGCTGCCGCAACCAAGCATCGTCGGGCTGTCGATCATCGGCGCGCATCTCGCGCTCAGAATCGTTCTCCATTTTCTCGTGCGCCGGAACTTTCGCATCTCGACACCGCCCGAACCGTGGCTCGTGCCGTTGCGCGAATGCGTCTGCTTTTTTGCCTGGGTCGCCGGCATGTTCGGCAACGACATCAAATGGGGCAAGGAAACCTTCAGCATCCGCGCCTATCGCAAACTGATGGCCGCCGAGAATGCATCGCACGCCGCTGCCGCATCCGGCGCCGAAATCTCGAAAGCGGCGCGCAATGCCCAATGATGTTCTGCCACCGCGTGTTGCTCGGTCGGGTCGCGTGAAAACCGGCGTCGCGCTCTTCGCTCTCGCCGGCATCGCACTCGCGATCGCCCTCGTCGTCTACTTCGGAACGGTCGAGGTCGGGGATGCCTTTCTCGCAGCCGGATGGAAGGGGCTTGGCGCGATGACCGGGCTCTATCTCGCATCCGTGACGCTCTGCGCCTTTGCCTGGCAGATCCTCGCCACGACACCGCCCGCAAATGCCGTCGCCGTATTTCATTGGGCGCGTCTGCTGCGCGACAGCGTCGGCAACATCCTCGCGATCATCCCCGGCGCAGGCGAAGCCATCGCCGCCCGCGAATTGACCGTCTCCGGCATGAAATCCGGCGCGGCAATCGCGACGACTGTCATCGACGTCACGATGGAAATCATCAGCCAGCTGTTCTTTACGTTGCTCGGCCTCGGAATTCTGGCCTGGGTGCGGCCGGGTGAACGTCTCGCGTGGTGGGCGCTGGCCGGACTCGCGATAACGGCGGTCGCGGTAGCAGGCTTCGTCGCCGCCCAGCGCAGCGGCCTGTTCCGGTTTCTGCAGTCGCTACCCGACCGGCTCGGATTGACGGCTCCCTGGAGCGCCGACGATCAATCTCAGAATATCCACGCCGCCATCGAAGACATCTACCGCCAACCAAGCCGCCCGATCGCCTCGACGATCCTGCATCTCGCCGCCTGGATCGTCGGCGCGGCGGAAGCGTGGCTGGCGCTGACGTTCATGGGACACCCACTCGGCTTCGGCGAAATCCTGGTGATCGAAAGCCTCGTCTTCGCGCTCCGCACGATCGCGTTCATCGTGCCCTGGGCCGCGGGCGTGCAGGAGGGGGGTTACATCGCCGTCGGCGCGTTGTTCGGCCTGACACCCGAAGTTGCCCTCGGCCTGTCGCTACTCAAACGCGCGCGCGAACTATTGACGGGCGTGCCGGTTCTTCTCGTCTGGCAGGCAATTGAAGCGCGGCGCTTGCTACGATCACCGCGCAACGTCGAAGGAAACTAGCCGCGGATTCGGTGCTCCTGCGCACCTGCCGCTTTGTCGAGCTGCAACGCATCGCGAACAGTCTCGACGATGCCCGCCGCCGATAGTCCGGCCTTCTGCCACATGACGTCCGGCTTGTCCTGATCGACGAAGCAATCGGGCATCACCTTCGCCCGCACTTTAAGACCGTGATCGAGCAGCCCATTGTCGGACAGATACTGCAGCACATGGCTGCCGAACCCGCCGATCGAACCTTCCTCGATGGTGACGAGCACCTCGTGATTCTGCGCCAGTTGCCGGATGAGATCGGTATCGAGCGGCTTCATGAAGCGCGCATCGGCGACCGTCGTCGAAAGGCCGAGCGCGGCAAGCTGATCGGCGGCTTTCATAGCTTCGCCCAGCCGCGTACCGAGCGACAGCAGAGCAACCGTCGTACCCTCGCGCAGAATGCGCCCCTTGCCGATCGGCAGAACCTCGCCGACCTCCGGCATCGCAACGCCGGTGCCTTCGCCGCGCGGATAGCGGAACGCCGACGGGCGATCGTCGATTGAAGCAGCGGTCGCCACCATGTGCTTAAGCTCGGCTTCGTCCGCCGCCGCCATGATGACGAAGTTCGGCAGGCATCCGAGATAGGCAAGATCGAACGACCCGGCATGCGTCGCGCCGTCGGCTCCGACGAAACCGGCGCGGTCGATCGCGAACCGAACCGGCAGGCTCTGGATCGCGACGTCGTGCACCACCTGATCGTAACCGCGCTGCAGGAATGTCGAATAGATCGCGGCGAAAGGCTTCATGCCTTCCGTCGCCAGACCCGCGGCGAACGTCACGGCATGCTGCTCGGCGATGCCGACGTCGAAGGTTCGATCGGGAAATTCGCGGCCGAAAACGTCGAGCCCCGTGCCATCCGGCATCGCCGCCGTGATCGCGACGATCTTCGGATCTTTCTTGGCTTCCTGAATGAGACTATCCGCGAACACCCGCGTATAGGACGGCGCACCAGGCTGCGGTTTTGCCTGCACGCCTGTCACAACATTGAACTTCGCGACGCCGTGATATTTGTCGGGCGAAGCTTCGGCAGGCGCGTAGCCTTTGCCCTTCTTCGTCATGACGTGAACGAGGATTGGCCCCTGCTTGGCGTCGCGCACGTTCTTCAGCACCGGCAGCAATTGCCCGAGGTCATGCCCGTCGATCGGCCCGACATAGTGGAACCCGAGCTCCTCGAACCATGCCCCGCCACCTTGCCACAAATTGCGCGTGTATTCTTCAACGCGCGCCGCGCGCCGTTCCCAGCTCTTCGGCAGACGCTGCGCAAGCTGCTTGGCAAAATCGCGAACTGCAAAATAGGACGCGCTCGACGTCGTGCGCGCGAGATAAGACGAGAGCGCCCCGGTCGGCGGCGCGATCGACATGTCGTTGTCGTTGAGCACGACGATCAGCCGCTCATTGCGCGCGCCCGCATTATTCAGGGCTTCGTACGCCATGCCAGCACTCATCGCACCGTCGCCGATGACACAGACGACGTTCGTATCGCCACCGCTCATGTCGCGTGCGACGGCCATACCGAGACCGGCCGAAATCGATGTCGAGGAATGCGCGGCGCCGAACGGATCGTATTCGCTCTCCGTCCGCTTCGTGAAACCGGAGAGGCCGTTCGGCTGCCGCAATGTTCGAATGCGATCGCGGCGCCCGGTCAGAATTTTATGAGGGTAGGTCTGATGGCTGACGTCCCAGATAAGCCTGTCGCGCGGCGTGTCGAAAAGATAATGCAAGGCGACCGTCAGCTCGACCACGCCAAGCCCGGCCCCGAGATGCCCTCCAGTCACCGACACCGCGTCGATCGTCTCCGTGCGCAGCTCGGCCGCGAGCTGAGGCAAATCGGCTTCCGCCAGCTTCCGTAGATCGTCGGGAGTCTTGACCCTGTCGAGAAGGGGCGTTTTGGATGACCGGCTTACAACTGCATCCATACGACACCCCCAAAAGCTTCAGGCCTTCACCGCACGAATTATGGACCCTTAGAGCGACTCAAAAAAGGAGGATGCCGCCCATTGGGGACTCTGCGGGGAAGTGTTGCAACCGCGCCTCACAATTGGCAAACACCTGTAACAACATGGGCAAAATAAGGCCATTCTGCTCGCTTACGCGATGCGCGGCTTTGAAGACGTCGTTTCTATTGGAAAAAACAATGCAAAGGAGGCGGGCAATGCTCCCGGCGAGAAAGTCTATTTTCAAAAGCATGATTTTGCGCGGTTTCCTGGTCGCGGGATTATGCTTTTCTACCGCCGTGCCCACGTGGGCGGCCGAGGCTCCAGAGGCGATCAACGGCCTGAACGCTCAACTGCTCGCAACGATGAAGCAGGCTCAGGCGTTGGGCGTTCAGGGCCGTTACGATGCCCTTTCTCCGGTTCTCTCGAAAACCTACGATATCGCCTCGATGACGCGCATGGCGGTTGGGCCGAATTGGGAGACATTGCAGCCTGCGCAGAAAGCCGCGTTGACGGATGCCTTCTCACGTATGATGATTGCAACGTACGCAAAGCGTTTCGACGGTTTCTCAGGCGAAACCTTCAAGATTACTGAGGTCACCGATCGGGCAACCGATAAGATGGTCAAGACCCAGATCATCCAGAGCAACGGCAAGCCGGTCCCGCTTAATTATTTGATGCGGAAATCCGGGCCTGAGTGGAGGGTGGTGGATGTCTACCTCGACGGGACAATCAGCGAGCTTGCAAGCCGCCGAGCCGAATTTACATCGATATTAAAGGCCGGTGGGCCGGATGCCTTGATTGCGTCGCTGCGAAAACAGGGCGACAGGCTTTTATCGGGCGGTTGATGACATAAGTCATATCGCTTGGACGTCATGGTTGCAGTTGGTAGCGCCAGCCATGACGTCTCTCTTTCCAACGGCTGATTCCCAACACGCACTCCCTCGATCCGCACCCGCCCTCAACATGCAGCGAACCTCGGCGCGCGCTTTCGCGCGCGGTAATGGGCTAAATCGTATCGCTACAGAATGATGAAATCGTCGATCAGCTGACGGCGGGTCAGCACACCTATCAGCGGACGGACGTCTCGCCATCCGCGCTCGGCGCTCCGACGATCACCACGGTGCGCGGCTTGGCCGGCCTCATCTTCGGCACATCGGTCATCTGACGGCTCTGAAGCATCGTCGGAGACGAAACCAGCATCATGACAGGTTCGATGGCATTCGGATCAGGCGGCGGCGGCGTACTCGTCAGCGCGCTCGTATCCAAAGCTTCCTGAAGCTCGGCTTGCCGTTTCTGGTCGGTGACGCTTCTGAGCATCGAATAGAAATCGACCGAGCTATCTTCGAGAGTCTGCATATCCTCAGCCTTGCTGAGGTTCGTCAGTGGACTTGCGACCGATCCCGCCATGTCGACGCGGCTCGCCAGAGTTGCAAACTTTGTCGGATACAGCGCCGCGGCCGGAATCTGCGCCGCGAACTCGACACCGGTGCCGATGGCATCACGCACGTTCGTCGGCCCGATGATCGGAAGCACGAGGTAGCTGCTCTCGCGATAGCCCCAGACGTACATCGTCTGGCCGAAATCGCCCGACTGCTTGCTCATGCCCTGAGTTGCAGCAACGTCAAACAATCCGCCAAGACCGAGTGTCGTATTGAGCGCAAACCGTCCGAGCGTCGTGACCGCCGCCCCAGGTCGCAGCTGCAGCACGTTATTGGCGAAAACCATCGGCTCGTTGAGGTTCGTCGTGAACGCATCCAGGCGATCACGGACATCTTCCGGCACGTTCTCGTTATAGGCTTTCGCTGCCGGATAGAGGACGGAGTGATTGAAATCCTGATTGCTATCGAAGACCGAGCGATTGAACTTCTCGTTCGGGTCCGCGATCGTCTTCGGAACGACGTCGTCTTTTTCCGCCGACGCCAGATAGGTAGGTGAAGACACGGACGCGCCCGTGCTGGCACAGCCCGACAGCGCTATGCCAACAATTATGCAGCCGACCCAAGTGTGGATGGCGCTTGACGTCACGTCTCGATCTTCCCCCTTGCAGGCCCCCGCCCGTCGGGCAACTTGATTTAACGCAGCTCCGAATCGGAAGCTACCCATAACTGGTGGTACTACCGAGGCATCCACCTGATAAATCAGAAAGTAACGTCGGAATGACGTCCAGTCTGTGGCTTGTTTGCACCCTCGTTGCGATTATCGGTAGCGCATATGCTCTGCTTGCGGCCAGCCTCGTCGCGCGATTTGCGGCCGGTACGAAGGCTGTCCTCCAGACTCCGGAAGACGTCACGCTTCTGAAGCCGCTGCACGGCGCGGAAGCCGCCCTGGATTCGAATCTCGAATCATTTTGCACCCAGGACTACGCTGCCGATATTCAAATGGTCTGCGGCGTTCAAGACCCGCACGACCCGGCGATTCTCTTCGTCAAAAACCTTCGCGCGAATTTTCCCGATCGTGACATCCGCCTTGCCATCGGCTCCAAACCGACCTCAGGTAACCCAAAAATCGCAAATATCATCAACATGATGCCGGAAGCATCGCACGATGTTCTGATTCTCAGCGACAGCGACATGAGCATCCAACCGGACTATGTGGCCAATATTATCGCCACCTTGCAGCAACCCCAGGTTGGCCTCGTCACATGTCTCTATCGCGGACGCGCCGTCGGGGGCGTTTGGTCCCGCCTTGCCGCCGCCGCAGTCGACCAGCACTTCCTGCCGAGCGTCCTGGTTGGGCTGCGCTTCGGCCTCGCAAAACCCTGCTTCGGATCGACCATTGCGCTACGGCGTGAAACGCTGAAACGGATCGGCGGCTTCGAAGCATTCTCGGATGCCCTCGCCGACGATTATGAAATGGGAGACGCCGTGCGTCGGCTTGGCCTCAAGGTCGCGATACCGCCATTCACGCTTGGCCACACATTCGCCGACGCATCGTTTTCGGAAATGATCGCCCACGAGCTTCGCTGGGCACGCACGATTCGCCTTGTTGATCCAATAGGCTACGCCGGTTCTGTCGTGACCCACCCGCTGCCGTTCGCGCTCTTGGCTCTGCCATTGAGTGGCTTCAGTGCAATAGCATTCATGATCCTTTCCGCAACGCTTGCATCGCGCCTTTTTGTTCCGATACAAGTTGAACGATTATCGGGCGGGGGCAAAAGCGCGCTTCTGCTCAGCCCCTTGCGGGATCTTCTGAGTTTCGCAGTGTTCGTCGCGAGTTTCGTGCCCGGCGCCGTCAGCTGGCGGGGCCGCCGCTACAGCGTCGAATCCGATGGTTCCGTTACGCCCCTTTGAAAGGTGCCGACATGCGCACGCTCTTTTTACAGGCTCCCTCTTTCGACGGCTACGACGGCGGTGCCGGCGCGCGCTACCAGATGAAGGGCGAGGTGCGCTCGTTCTGGTATCCGACATGGCTCGCGCAGCCCGCCGCGCTCGTCGAAGGCTCGAAGCTGATCGATGCGCCGCCGCATGACCTGTCCTTCAAGGACATCGAAGGCGACATCCGCGGCAAAGACCTGATCGTGCTGCACACCTCGACACCGTCTTTCCGCCAGGACATCAAGACGGCCGAGATGATCAAGGACATCAACCCGAACGCGAAGATCGGCTTCATCGGCGCCAAGGTCGCGGTCGAGCCGGAGAAGGCGTTCTCCGAAACCTCGGCCATCGATTTCGTGGCCCGCAACGAGTTCGATTTCACGATCAAGGAAATCGCCGACGGCCGCGATTGGGCCAACGTCAAAGGCATCACCTATCGCAACAAGGAAGGCGTCGTCGTCCGCAATGACGATCGCGAAGTCCTGCACAACATGGACCTGCTGCCGTTCGTGACGCCGGTCTACAAACGCGACCTCGACATCAACAAATACTTCGGCGGCTATCTCAAGCACCCGTACATTTCGTTTTATACCGGCCGCGGCTGCAAATCGCGCTGCACGTTCTGCCTGTGGCCTCAGACGGTCGGCGGACACAACTACCGCGTCCGCTCCATCGAGCACGTCATCGAGGAAGTGAAGTACGTCAAGCGCGAGTTCCCGCAGGTCAAAGAGATTTTCTTCGACGACGATACGCTGACCGACAACCTGCCCCGCGTCGAAGCACTGGCCAAGGAATTGGGCAAGCTCAGCGTCGTCTGGTCATGCAACGCCAAGGCCAACGTTCCGCGCGCGACGCTGGAAGTCCTGAAGGACAACGGCCTGCGGCTACTGCTCGTCGGATACGAGTCCGGCAATCAGCAGATCCTGCACAACATCAAGAAAGGCCTGCGCGTCGACGTCGCGAAGCGTTTCTCGAAGGACTGCCGCGAGCTTGGCATCGTTATCCACGGCACGTTCATTCTCGGCCTGCCTGGAGAAACGCGCGAGACGATCCAGGAAACTCTGGCGTTCGCCAAGGAAGTGAACCCGCACACGATCCAGGTGTCGCTCGCCGCGCCCTATCCGGGAACATTCCTCTACAATCAGGCCAAGGAAAATGGCTGGTTCGCGGAGGAAACAGCCCTCCTGACCGATGACGGCCGACAGATCGCGCCGCTCAATTATCCGCACCTCGGACACACCGAAATCTTCGACTCGGTCGAGGACTTCTACAAGAAGTTCTATTTCCGTCCGTCGAAGATTGCTTCGATTGTCGGCGAGATGATCACCTCGCCTGAGATGATGAAACGGCGGCTCCGCGAAGGCGTCGAGTTCTTCCAGTTCCTGCGCCATCGCGAAGAGGCGTAGCTTTCTTTTGCCCACCCTGACGTCACGCCTGCTGAGGCGAGCCTCGTCCAAGCCGCCCATAACGTCATGGCCGCGAAGGCGGCCATCCACGCGACTATGCGCGCTTTGCCGCCGCGCTGTCGTAGACGGCCGCCTCTGCGGCCGTGACGGTGCGTAGGGAGCGGGCTCGACGGGCTACAAAGTCTCGGAAGGCGATTTCTCGGCCCGCGGCGGGCCCATCAGAATGGGCTGGAACAGCACTGCGGCCGCGAGGGTCGTGCACAGCGACAGCGCCAGCAATTCGCCCATGCTCGACGTCCCCGGATGGCTTGAGAAGAACAGGCTTCCGAAAGCCACCGCCGTCGTCATCGCGCTGAACAAGACAGCGCGCGTCAGCGACGACGCAAGCAGGCTCGTCTCTCCGTCTCGCCAGGCCAGCACGTAGTAAATCTTGAACGCGACGCCGACGCCGAGCAGCACGGGCAGTGCGATGATGTTCGCGAAATTGAGCGGCAAACCAAGCAGCACACAGAGCTCGAGCGTCACGACTCCCGCCAGCAATAGCGGAACGAGCGTCATCAGAACGTCGCTCACCCGGCGCAAGGCGATAAACAAAATCAGCGTAATCGAAAAAAGGGCCAGCGCCCCTGCCTGAATGAACGCGGTCACAACGGTCTTCGCCGATTCCTGAATAAGGATCGGAACGCCGGTTGCTTCCGGCGCCACGGCAAGCACCGCAGTCGCAAAACGCCGCAAGTTGGCGTTGTCGTTCCCGTCACCCGTGGGCGCGACTTGAATGCGCGCCCGGCCGTCCTTCGTCGTCCAGTCCGAAACAATATCGACGGGCAGCGCCTCCAACGTAACGGCCTCGGCCCCCAGCGCCGCGCGAATTTGTGAAAGGCGCAGCTTGAAACCGTCCATCAACGCGTGGTCGACGGCAGCGCGTTGCTCAGTCGTTGCGTTCGCGAGCCTGCCGAGCACGTCGGCCATGCGCGCTGCGATCGGCGACGCGCCCGCCTTCTTCGCCGCATCGGCAAAGCCGGACGCTGCGTCCTCGAGCGTCGCCTTCGTTTCCTCGTCAGTCGGCGGATTGTGCTCCTCCGGTGCATCGAGCGACGGCCCGAGCAAGCTGACGGCATCCTGAATGATCGCGAGCTTTTCCTGCTGCTGATCGGGTACGAAACTCGCGAGCGTCACGACGCGAGAAACTTCCGGCAAATGCTCGATTTTTTCAGCGAGCACCTTCGCGTCCGCAAGCGACGGCGTCAGAATGTCGATCGTATTCGGTGCCGTCGCCGGGTCTTTCATCAGATCGTTGAACGTCGCGACGGACTCGACCTTGCCGCTCCGCAGGTTGATTGGATTGAAGTCGAAGGTCAGGCGCTGCAACAACGGCAGGCCGGAGGCGACGGCGATCGCCGTAATCACCAGAATGGCAATCCGGTGCCGCGCCATGAAACGATCGACCGGCGCCAGCATGCGATAGCCGACATCCTCCGGCTCACCGGGCGGATTAAGCAGCACGAGCAATGCCGGCAAAAGCGTAATGCTCGTGAGAAAAGCGATCACCATGCCCGTCCCGGCGATGAGACCAAGCTCCGAGACACCCCGATAAGCCGTCGGTAAAAACGCGTAGAACCCGGCCATCGTCGCGGCCGCGGCCAACGCCAGCGGCTTCCCGGCGTTCCGCCCCGCCGCAACCAAAGCCTCGCGAAGGGCTTCGAGATTGTGCCGTTCGTGCCGGTATCGGACTGAAAACTGAATGCCGAAATCGACACCGATTCCGACAAACAGCACTGCGAACGCGACCGAGATCAGGTTCAGCGCACCGACCATTGCAAGTCCCGCTGCGGCCGTCAGCGCTAGTCCGACAAATAGCGAAACGATCACCGCGAAAATGATCCGCCCCGATTTCAACGCCAGCCAAAGGATGACGAAAACCGCCGCGATCGTCAGCATCGTGTTGACGGCGAGGCCTTCGGCAACCGTGCCGAATTCTTCATCCGCCATCGGCACCGAGCCCGTCAGACGCACGCGCACGCCATGCTCCGGCGTGAGATCGAGTTGCCGCGCCGTCTCGCGAATCGTGTCGGACGCTTCCGCGCCGGGCTGCAAATCACCGAAATCGAGAACGGGCTTCACTTCGAGAAAACGGCGCAGGTCAGCGGCAGCAGGCTTCGCATTGCTCAGCAGCTCGTCCCACGAAAAAGCCGACGGCTTCCCGGCGAGCAGATCATCGATTGACCCGGCAAGCACCGTCAGCGGCGTGTCATAATCGGCCCACGTCGCGCGCTCCGCTTCGATGCCTTGCGGTACGAGCGATAACGCTTTCGCCAGCCCGTTGAGCGTCGGATCGGCCGCCATCGTGGCGAGCACAGGCTGCGCCTTGATCAGATTTTCCGTCGTTTGCTTGACCTCGTCGAGTGACAGGTAAAGCAAACCGTTCTTTTCGAAGAATGCTCCGCCCTCACGCCGGCGAACCGCTTCGAACGGCTTTGGCACCATGGCGGAAAGAGCCGAGAAAAGCCGGCGAGCGGAGCCCTCGGCCAGCTCCGGCGTCACGCCATCGATGACGACCTCGATGGTATCGCTATGCTGCGGGAATGCAGCGTCGAATTGCTGTTCGCGCTGCCGCCAGTCGAGATCCGACGAGATGAGCTGACTCGTATCCGTCGTAATCGCAAAATGCGTGCTGATGTATTGGACAGCCCCTGCGGTAAGCGCGATCGCGAGCAGAAGTGTCAGCCACGGCAAACGCAGCGCGGCGGCGACGATTCGCGCAACTGTACGTTCAATCATGCGAACACGGGCCCGCCGTGATCGCTCAGGTATTGAATGTGATGATTGGGCATCCCGTCAGACCCATCAGGATTTTAGTGGACGAAACCGCTGCTTATCAGATGCGCCTTGGCTTCGCACCCTGGCCAACGGTTATGTTGCTTTTTGGACACCAGAGTCGGACCCCTTCACCGCTTAACAGGGGCGTGAGTCCATATTCAAATATTTAGCGCGTAAAGTTGACCTGGAAAAACTGAAGTCTTCAGTGCAGCGCACGATCGTAGTCCGGGAGGGCATGAGCGACCGGGGCTGGAGCAGGTCGCAGTCGCGCATCGGCAGAACGGGGAATTCTGCATGAAAATTATTTTGGCGCAGCCGCGAGGCTTCTGCGCTGGCGTCGTCCGGGCGATCGAAATCGTGGAGCGGGCTCTCACCACGACAGACGCGCCGGTCTACGTGCGCCACGAGATCGTTCACAACCGGCATGTCGTCGACGGCCTGAAGGCCAAAGGCACGACGTTCGTCGAGGATCTGGCCGACATCCCATCCGATGCGGTTGCGATCTTCAGTGCCCACGGCGTTTCGCGTGCCATCGAGAACGAAGCGGCCAAGCGCAATTTGAATGTCATCGACGCGACGTGCCCGCTCGTGACGAAGGTCCACAATCAGGGCCAGCGCTATTCATCCCTCGGACGCACAGTTCTCCTGATCGGACACGCCGGACACGCTGAGGTCGAGGGCACACTCGGCCGAATCACCGGGCCTATCTATCTGGTCGAGACCCGAGAGGACGTCTTTAGCCTCGACATCCCCGACGATACGCCGGTCGCCTACATCACGCAGACGACGCTGAGCGTCGACGACACGCGTCAGACTATCGAGGCCGTCAAAACCCGCTTCAGCGATGTCATCGGCCCCGAAACCCGCGACATCTGCTATGCCACTCAAAACCGCCAGACGGCCGTGCGCGACCTTTGCCGGCACGTTGAAGTGCTGCTCGTCGTCGGGTCTCCCAACAGCTCGAACTCCAACCGGCTTCGGGAAATCGGGGAGGAATGCGGCCTCCCGAGTTATCTCGTCGCAGATGGCCATCAGGTCGATCCGGAATGGCTTGCCGGAAAGCAAACCATCGGCATAACTGCGGGGGCATCTGCGCCGGACATCCTTGTCGATGACGTAATCGAAGCGTTAGCTAAACTTGGGCCGATCGAGATCAAGGCGCTGCAAGGCGTCGAGGAAAAGATAACCTTTCGCCTGCCGCCGGAATTGCTCAAAGCCTCGTGAAACATCGGGGCTACGAGCATCGCTAGAAGGAGCCTTGAGGGGTGGGAATTCCATTAGACCAGGCACTGTCGATCGGTGCCTACGTGCTGAAGCAGCATCTGACCGGCCGCAAGCGGTATCCTCTCGTGCTGATGCTCGAGCCGCTGTTTCGCTGCAACCTCGCGTGCGCGGGTTGCGGCAAGATCGATTACCCCGACAAGATCCTGAACCAGAGGATCTCGGTGGCCGACGCGCTGCACTCGATGGACGAATGCGGCGCCCCCGTCGTCGTCATGGCGGGCGGCGAGCCCCTGCTGCACAAGGAACTTCCCGAGATCGTCGACGGCGCGCTTGCCAAGGGCAAGTTCGTGACCGTCTGCACCAACGCGCTGCTGCTCGAAAAGAAGATCGATCTCTATAAGCCGCACAAGCGCTTCAACTGGTCGATCCATCTCGACGGCGATAAAGAGATGCACGACAAGTCGGTGTGCAAGCAGGGCGTCTACGACCGCGCCGTCGAAGCCATCAAGGTCGCCAAGGACAAGGGCTTCCGCGTCAACATCAACTGCACGCTTTTCAGCGACGCCCAGCCGGAACGCGTCGCGAAATTCCTTGATGACGTAAAGACGCTCGGCATCGGAGGCATCACGATTTCGCCTGGCTACGCTTATGAGCGCGCACCCGATCAGCAGCACTTCCTGAACCGCACCAAGACCAAGCAGATTTTCCGCGACATCCTGAAACGCGGTCGCGGCGGCAAAGCGTGGCCTTTCTTCCAGTCCGCTCTGTTCCTCGATTTCCTCGCCGGCAACCAGACCTATCAGTGCACACCGTGGGGCAACCCGACGCGCACCGTCTTCGGCTGGCAGCGCCCCTGCTATCTCCTCGGCGAAGGCTACGCGAAGACCTTCAAGGAGCTGATGGAAGGCACCGACTGGGACAAGTACGGCACCGGCAATTACGAAAAGTGCGCCGACTGCATGGTCCATTCGGGCTTCGAGGCATCAGCCGTCGTCGATGCCGTCAAGCGTCCGTGGAAGATCGCCGCTGTCACCCTGATGGGCGTCAAGACCGACGGCCCGATGGCGCCCGACATTCCGCTGCACAATCAGCGTCCGGCCGAATTCGTCTTCTCGCGTCACGTCGAGACGAAGCTAGCCGAGATCGACGAAGCCCAGGCCCTGGCCAAGAAGCCGGTGGCAGCGGAGTAATCCCGCCATCGCACGCCGGGCTGCGAACGCGGTCCTCATCAGGTCCGGAAGTTGCGCGGGCTGCGTTCCGAGCGACTTCAGCACCGCCACAATATCCGGTGTTCCGTCAGGCTTCATACCGTTGACTGCGGCAGGCGGTAGACGTTGCACGGAACTATCCGCGACCACGCGTAAAATTGCGAACGGCAATCCGCGCTCCGCCGCGATGCGCGCCACGACGTGGCTTTCCATGTCCACAATATCGGCACCCGTCGTCTGGTAGAGCGCCGCCTTCGCACCGACCTCGCCGACAGCTTTCGACGAACCGAAAACCACTCCATGCCGTGCCTCGGGAATCGCGATGGACAGACGATTAGACCATGTGTCATCCGCAGCGAATTTCTGCGCATCACTCAAGACGGCCGTCCCGACGACGCACGTTCCTGGCTCAAGCCCAGGTCGCAAAGCGCCCGCGATCCCGAAACTGATGAGACCGCGCGCACCACCGGAAAGTGCGCGCTCGAGCAATTCTGTAAGCCGCGTTTCATCGCCACCGCCCGCAACCGCGACTACGCCCGGCGAACGCTCTGCGATGCGCGCCTCCGCTCGAAGGCCGGTCGCAGCGACGACGAAACCCCAAGCTTGCACGGCTCACATCCCGACAAGAACGGATTTGGTATTCGCCGCTTTCAGGTTGCGGTAGCGCGCCAACGCCCACAGCGGAAAGAATTTCGAATAGCCATGATAGCGCAGATAGAACACGCGCGGGAAGCCCGTCGCGGTAAAGCGCTCCTCGCCCCAGAACCCATCGCTGCCCTGCTTGGATGCGAGGTAAGCGACACCGCGCTTGACCGCCGGATGATCGACTTCGCCCGCCGCCATCAATCCCATCAGCGCCCAGGCCGTCTGCGATGCCGTGCTCGGCGCACGCTCATAACCCTTGTAGTCGAGGCTGTAGCTCTCGCCATCCTCGCCCCACCCGCCGTCTGTATTCTGGATCGATAGAAGCCAATCGACGGCCTTGCGCATCGACGGCGCCGAAGGTTCAACGCCCGCAGCATTCAGCGCGCAGAGCACCGACCACGTGCCGTAGACATAGTTCATGCCCCAACGGCCGTACCAGCTTCCGTCTTTCTCCTGCGTGCTGTCGAGATATCGCAAAGCCTTGTCGAGTACGGGACCGGTTTCACGCCGCTCGCCAAGCTGCGCCAGCATCGAAACGCAGCGCGCCGAAACGTCAGCCGTCGGCGGATCGAGCAGCGCTCCGTGATCCGAAAACGGAATCTGGTTGAGGTATTCATACGTGTTGTCGGCATCGAACGCGCCCCAGCCGCCATTCTTGCTCTGCACACCGGCAACCCATTCGCGCCCGCGCGCCATCGACTCGCGATAAGGCTCGCGTTTCGCGGCGTCGCCGCCCGCCGCCCGATCCATCGCCATCACGACGACGGCCGTATCATCGACATCCGGATAATAGGGATTGGCATACTGAAACGCCCAGCCGCCCGGCCGCACACCCGGGCGCGTCGCCGCCCAGTCTCCGACCGTATCGAGAACCTGCAGCGGCTTCAGCCACGCAAGCGCGCGATCGACATTTTGATCACCCTGCGCGCTCCCGGACTCCATCAACGCATGCGCGGCGAGTGCCGTATCCCAAACGGGCGACAGACACGGCTGGCAATAGGCTTCGTCGTCCTTGATGACGAGCAGCTTTTCGATCGATCCCCGCGCCGTCACATAGTCGGGATGATCGTGCGGATATCCCAGCGCATCATAGACAAGCAGCGAATTGACCATCGCCGGAAAAATTCCGCCAAGCCCATCTTCGCCATTCAATCGTTCCGTCACGAACGCCACCGCTTTATCGATGGACGTCTTCCGCAACGACTTCGGGAACGCAGGCTCGAACAATCGCAGCACCCGATCGATGCCGCCGAAAACCTGCGACCACGGAAACTTCTGATGCGGACCCTTGGGCCAGTTGCGGACCTCGTCCGGCGGCGTGACGAACAGCTCGGAAATGCCGACGCCTTTCGGATTCCGCGCCAACGGCTTCAGCGCATTGAGCACCGTCAGCGGAATGAGAACCGTCCGCGCCCAATAGGAAATCTTGTCGATGTGGAACGGAAACCATCGCGGCAGCAGCATGATCTCGACCGGCATCACCGGCACGCCGGACCACGGAATGGCGCCGAACAGCGCCAGAAGATTGCGCGTGAAGACATTGCTATGCGACGCACCGCCTTGCGCCAAGATCCACGCCCGCGCCTTCTGCATATGCGGCGCATCGGGCGAGTCACCAATCATCTTCAGTGCATAGTAAGCCTTGACCGCCGCGCTGATGTTCGACACGCCGTCGCGAAACAGCGGCCACCCGCCATCGTCCGATTGGACGCGCCGCAGATAGCGCGCAATCTTCTCTTCCAGCACCGCGTCGACCGGCTCGGCAAGATAATGCCGCATTAGGACGTATTCGGCCGGGATCGTCGCATCCGCTTCCAGCTCAAACACGAAATGACCGTCCGGACGCTGAAGCGCGAGCAGCGAATTGCGCGCCGACGTGATCGCCGTTTCGAGGTCCTGTCCCGAAACCTCTCCCGTCGCATCCTCTCTGGAGCGAGCAAATGTTGCAGCCGCGTTCGTTGTCATGGAGGCTCTCCCAGAAGCCTTGCGTCGTATCAGAAACCCTTGGCAATCGCTAGTTTGGCCGCCTTATCGCCGGAGCGGATCGCACCTTCGATCGTCGCCGGCAAGCCGGTCGCGGTCCAATCGCCCGCAAGAAAAAGATTGCGCCATCGTGTTTCGGTCGAAGGCCTGAGCGCATCTTGCTCCGGCGTTGCGGCGAAAGTTGCGCGCCGCTCCTTGACGATTTGCCACGGCGGCAGCGGCGCGTTGAGCCCGGCGATCTTCGCGACCTCCGACCATATCTGCCGCGCCAGCGGTTCGCGATCCGCCTCGTTGAAACGGTCGGCCGCGCTCACCGTAACCGAAAGCCGATCGTCGAATGCGAACAGCCACTCCGTCGTTCCGTTGATGACGCCTATAATCTTCGGCAAGCCGGAGGGAGGCGCGATTTTAAAATGCAGGTTGAAGATCGCGCGATAGTCCGTCGGAACAGTAAGCTCTGGAACAAGCGTCCGCGCCACCCATCCCGGAACGGCGAGAATAACCTGATCGTCCGGAGCGAGGTTCAATGTGCTCTCTGCAAACTGAATAGACCTGACCCGGTCCTCGCCGAACTCAACCGCGCGCACGGCATCGTCGAAACGAACCTCGCCGCCGTTCTTGCGAACGAATGCGACAGCCGGATCGACCAGCGCCGGTCCAAGGCCCTGCGGCGCGAACAGCGGCCGGCACGCGCGTCCGCCCTTCGCCAGCGTGCCGCGAACGACGGCACCCGCCAGGCGCGCCGAGCCTTCCTTTGGATCGCAGTTCAGCGCCGCCAGCAAAACCGGATAAAGCAGCTTGCGATAAACCTCGCTGCTGCCGTCGATTTTCTGCGTGACGGTATCCGAGGCATTCGCACGCAACAGGTTTCCGAGGCGCGCATAATCCGCCGCTCGCGTTCCTGGAACACGGCGGTGCCTGAAGAAAATCCACCAAGGTACAGGGCCATCGTTGGGCCGCAGCACCCAGCGTTCTCCCGATTTGACGTCATGAAAGGTGAACTCGGCGTGATCCGCCATCGTCAGGAGATCGCGCCCGCCGATCACGTCGAGGAAGGCAAGCGCGCTCTCATTGCCCGACAGTACGAGATGATTGCCATTATCGATCGTCAGGCCCAGCGCCGGTTCGAAATACGACCGGCAGCGTCCGCCTGCATGCCGCGCCAGCTCGTGCACGACGACCCGCTTGCCTCTGCGCGTAAGCTCGACCGCCGCCGAAAGGCCGGCGAGACCGGCCCCGACGATGTGCATCGTACCCGACGGCATTAGAAGATGCCGTCGCGGAGCACCGCCCAGATGACGTACCGCTTCGAACGGCGGACATCGGCGCGCGGAGCGTTCCAGCCGCGCGCGATCAGTTTTTCCAGAATGCCGCGATAGACCGTCGCCATCATGCGCGGCGAGCGCGCCGAACGGCGCGGGCAGCGCGCCATCAAATCGTCCGACCGCCGGTAATAATTGCGCGTCTTCTGCGCTATGCCCCGACAGACACGGTCCAGCGCCGGGTGCACCAGAATAGCGTCAATGTCGGTCTCGGTGATGCCGCCCTCGACCAACGCTTCCTTCGGCAGATAGAGACGGCCGAGCGCCGCATCTTCGTCGATGTCGCGCAAGATGTTCGTCAGCTGCAAGGCCCGGCCGAGATGATGCGCGAGATCGATGCCGAGATCGCCCTCAATGCCGAAGATCGGAACCGAAAGCCGGCCGACCGCGGATGCGGCGCGATCGCAATAGAGATCGAGCGTCGCCCAGTCGGGAGCATGGATATCGCGCACGATGTCCATTTCCATGCCATCGACGACGGCGATGAAATCGTCCTTCTTCAATCCGAATTTCGTGATCGCAGGCGCAAGATAGCTCGTCCTGAGCGTCGTGCGGCCGGTGGCGTAGAACTCCTCGAGATCGGCGCGGTAGCGCGCCAGTTCCGCCAAACGCGGCTCGCGCGCGCCACCGTTGTCGGCCACATCGTCAACAGCCCGGCAGAAGGCGTAGACGTGATACATGGCGTCACGTTGCTCTTGCGGCAGCATGCGCATCGCCGCGTAGAACGAGCTGCGCGATGCCGCCGGCACTTCGTCATGCGCCAATGTCTGTGCTTCCGACGTCATGCGGCATCATCCCTGACGGCTTGATAGGTCGCGCGTTTTCCCGTGATGCGCGCAACGATCGTCGAGGCCGCAGCCCGGCCCGCGATCAACGCCGCGCGTCCTTTCGAGAAATGGACGGCATCGGCCAACGGATCACGCGTGCTGAGTAGATCGAGAAGCTCGCGCGCGAGGGCGACGATGACGGACGTCTCGATACCGAGGCGCAAATCCGCGACACGCGGCGGCAATTGCGACGCTTCCGGTAAAAGCTCACGCGTGCGGGCAACGACGTCATGAAGGCAAGCCAGCAGCTGCGGCGACGAACGCAATCGCCCAAGATCGGCAACATCGGCGCCGTGCCGCGCGATATCCTCGAGGGGCATGTAGACGCGATCGATATTGCGATAATCCTTGCCGCAGTCCTGGACGTGATTGATGATCTGCAGCACCGCGCACAACGCGTCGGAGGCCGCCCACGTCGACTTGGGTTCGCCGTGCACGTCGAGAACGAAGCGCCCGACCGGCATCGCGGAGTAGCGGCAATAGTCGATCAACTCCGCCCAACCGGCGTATCGATTTTTTGTAACGTCCTGACGAAACGCTTTGAGAAGATCGAGCGCATGTTGCGGACTGAGGCCGCGACGCTGCAATTCCGCACGAAGTGGCAGCGCGTCGGCGGCAGCATCGGATCGCCCGAGAAGCGTATCTTCGAGCGCGGCAAGAATCGCGAGCTTCTCCGGCGGCTCGAGGCCCGCGTGATCGGCGGCGTCGTCGGCGGCGCGCGCGAAACGATAAAACGCAAGGATCGGCGCACGGTAGCGCGACGCAATGATCCGCGACGCGACGGGAAAATTCTCGTCGTGCTCGGACTTGCCGGACTTGTACACCGTATCGACCGTCATTGCTTTCCTGCTTGAGCCTGAACGCGTCCCTTCCAGAGTCCGCCCCGGCCAGCGCTGTGCTGGTAGGCTGAATCTAGCGTAAAGACTAAATAGGCGGCTGCAATAAGAGGCAAGACGAGACCCCAAAGTGGGGAACGGTGGTAAAACCGCAACGTTGGCTGAAACGCCAGCGCCATCAACAGATAGGCAACGGCGGACAAAATCCAGGCAGGATAGCTCCCAGCGAGAAAAATGAACGGCGGCGCCAGGTAGATGACGCTCATTCCGGCGATCGTGCCGAGCAAAAGCAATGGTGAATAGTGAAGCTGCGCATACGCTGAACGCGCAACCATGCGGCGAATATCCTCAACCTTAGGATACGACCTGAGGCTGACGACGCGCTCCGACATTCCGAGCCAGATCGGCCCTTGCACCTTCATGTTCCGCGCGAGCGTGCAGTCGTCGATCAATGCTCCGCGAATGGCGGCGATCCCTCCGGCCCGCTCGAGCGCCAGGCGCTCGACGAGCATGCATCCGCCCGCCGCCGCGGCGGTTCTCGCAATGGCGCGGTTTGCCCACGCGAACGGATAGAGCATCTTGAAGAAAAACACGAAGGCCGGGACCAGCGCTTTTTCCGCGAAGCTCTCACAATTGAGCTTGGCCATCACCGACGTCATCACCCGGTTTTCACCCGATGCACGCTGCACGAGAGACATGAGAACGTCGGGCTCGTATCCGATGTCGGCGTCTGTCAGCAGGAAATATTGTGGCGCGCTCACGCCCTCGCTCGCGACCGCGATCCCCTGATGCATCGCCCAGACTTTTCCCGTCCACCCGGAGGGCAGCGTCACTCCGCTGACGACTGTAATCTTGCAGCCCGCATCGTTTGCGATGCGATGCGCGACCTCTGCCGTGCCGTCGCTGCTCTGATCGTCGACGAGCACGACCGAAAATTCGCCGGGATACTTTTGCGCTGCCAATGACGCCAGCGATCGGGGCAGCACGTCGGCTTCATTCCGAGCCGGAACCACGGCGACAACCGACGGCCAGTCGAACGCCGCCGGGCTTTCCCGCGGATCATGTGCTTCCTCGCGCTCACGCGTCAGCCAAAAGCCGCCATGCAGCAGAACGAGGTAAAACCACGCTAGAAGGCCGGCGGCCGCGATGATTTCGATCGCGCTCATTTCAAATATCCCGCGTCGCGAAACCAGCCGTAAGCATCGGCCAAAGCCTCTTGAGCCGGGCGTGACCGGTAGGAGAGTTCGCGCTTCGCCTTGGCGGATGAAAAATACATCTTGTACTTTGCCATCCGAATGCCGTCGACGGTAGCGAAAGGTTCACGCCCCGTGATCCGCGCCGCAGCTTCCGCACCCAGCGCGATCGGATAGACGAGCTGACGCGGCAGTCGCGTGGTCGGCGCGCGGCGTCCGGCAAGCCGCGAAATCTCGGCCAGCATGTCACCGAGCGTCATGTCATCGCCGCCGAGAATGTAGCGCTCGCCAATCCGGCCGTGCACGAGCGCCGCGAGATGTCCGGCAGCAACATCGTCGACGTGCACGAGATTAAGCCCCGTATCGACATATGCCGGCATGCGCCCGCAGGCAGCCTCGATGACGATGCGCCCCGTAGGCGTCGGCCGAACGTCGCGCGGTCCGATCGGCGTCGACGGATTGACGATCACCGCTGGCAGTTTGGAGGCCGCAACCATGTGCTCGACGAGCCGCTCTGCAAGAACCTTGCTTTTCTTGTACGCGCCGATGGCACCCGCGTCGTCCAGAGGCGATCTCTCATCGACGGGCGTGCCGTCCTCGGACGGCCTGAGCGTCGCGACGCTCGACGTATAGACGATGCGCTCGACACCATTCGCGAGAGCGGACTCCATCACCGCGCGTGTGCCATCGACATTGGTGCGAATGATTTCGTTCGGATTGGGCGCCCAAAGCCTGTAGTCGGCCGCAACGTGAAAAACATGGCGCACGTCACGCATCGACTTCCGCAGCAGATCGCCATCGCGAATATCGCCCTCGACCACATCGAGGCCGAGACCGGCGAGATTTGCGGGATTACTGCTCCGTCTGACCAGCGCACGAACCGCAAATCCCTGGTCGAGCAGACGCCGCGCCACCGCCGAGCCGACAAAGCCCGAAGCTCCCGTCAGAAATGCGATAGCCTTTTCAGACAAAGGACCGGTTCCCCGCGTGCAGGCAATCGACGATCGAAACCAATGCCTTAGCAGAACCCCCGCGAGCAGCGGCGCTTGCGCCGGAAAGCGCGATGGCGGGCTGTTCGCTAATTCTGTGTACGGAATAAAAATCGTCCACGGCGCTCGCCCCCCAAGCCTTTCTGACCATTGCGTGACAGCGTCTCACGGGGCCGCCGCAGCGGTCCCGTCAGCCTCTGTAAGTGATCCGCCAGACCCGCCCCGCCGCATCATCCGCGATATAGAGCGAACCGTCCGGACCGACGGCAAGTCCAGTCGGACGATGATCGACACCGTCTTTGCCCGAGCGGAAACCATCGGCAAAAACCATATAGCCGCCAGCGGCTTTTCCATCCGCAAGCGGTTGAAACACGACGTTGTAACCGGCCTGCGGTCCGAATGAGCGGTTCCACGAACCGTGGAACGCAATGAACGCGCCGCCGCGATAGGCTTGCGGAAACTGCGTCGCATCATAGATTTTGACGTCGTTCGGTCCCCAGTGCGCCGGAAACGCCGCGACCGGCGGAAGCTTGTCAGCACACTGACCGACGGCTTTGCCGTCGCCACCGTACTCAGGAGCAAGAACCCGCTTGCCCTGCGTGCCGTCGAAATAGCAGTACGGCCACCCGTAGTCGCCGCCTTCCTGCAGCAGAACCAGTTCCTCAGCCGGCAATTCCGAGCCCTGCTCTGAATTATAGAACTTCGGCCAATTTTCGTAGAGCTGATCGCGTCCATGCTGTGTCGCATAACCGCGACCCGCCGCGTCGAAGGCGACGCCGACCGCATTGCGGATGCCCGTCGCATAACGCTCGTTTTCGGAAAACACCTGATCGGTCTTGTTCGCGTCATAGCGCCAGATGCCGGCGCGCGTTTTCAATTCTTCGCATGGATCGAGCCCGGGCGATTCTTTTACTCGATCATCCTGCTGACAAGAATTCGTCGCCGACCCGAGATCGACGAACAGATTGCCCTGGGCATCGATCGCGAAAGACCGCGCCGTGTGATTGCCGTCGATCGGCAAGTCCTTGAGGATCGTCTCGGGCGCACCTTGCAGAGCGACCTCGCCGTCCTTGCGCGGATAGCGGATGATCTGGCCTCGGCTCTCGACATAAAGCCAGTCTTTGTAGAGGAAAATCCCGGTGCCGCCTGGAACGTCGCCGCCGAAGCGCACGACAATATCGGCACGGCCATCGCCGTTGGTATCCTTGAGACCGACGACCGGCCCGTCGGCCGCCTTGCCTTGCCGGACCGCGGCGTTGAGATAAACGGTCCCATCGGCTGCAACGGCGATGTGGCGCGGCGCGCCTTCGACGTCCGCAAACACCGTCGCGCAAAAGCCTCTCGGCAGGATCAGACCGCCATTATCAGCAGGACAAAGCGCGGCGTTTGCGGCAGCGGCATGACTGGCATCTTCACCGGATGCAATTGAAAGTGTCGCGAATGAAACGGCAACTGCAACCGCGACGCCGGTGACGAACTTCATACCCATTTTTCAGTCCATTATTTGAGGTGCGGCAAGCGCGAACGTCCGCACTGTTCGAACTGCCACCATCTGCCAGCCGAGACACTAGCCCGGCCACGCCGTCATGGCCATGTCGGCTACATGGAATAGATCATCGCGCGATGCGCCGCCCGCGGCCTGCACCGACATGCCCTGAGTAATCGTCGAAACGAAACGCGCCAGCTGGGCCGGATCGGCATCGGAAGCGAGATCGCCCTCATCTTTCGCACGTTGCAGCCGCTCGCGAAGCATCTGCTCCGCTTCCGAGCGGCGTTTGCACAATTCCTGCTTGATCGCGTCCGACGCTTCGCCGCACGTCAAAGCGCCTTGAACCGCAAGACAGCCTCGCGGATTGCCTGGATCAGTCAACGCATGAGCGACATTCTTCAATAGCAGCGCAACGACTCCACGCGCCGTCGCCTCCGCCAGGGCTTCGCGCAAAGCCCGGCTCGGGCCGCGCTCGGCGTACCGGTCGAGCGCCCGGCGAAATAGCTCTTCCTTGTTGCCGAAAGCCGCATAGAGGCTCGGGCGATTGATGCCCATGGCCTCGGTCAGGTCGGTCAACGACGTGCCTTCGTAGCCTCTCTGCCAGAAAACATGCAGAGCTTTATCGAGCGCACTGTCCGCATCGAATTCCCTTGGCCGGCCCTTATGCGCCTGCACCGCTTTGCTCCCGGTCATCGCCTGTTCAGACTCGAAATTATACAATTACATACTCATCGATACAAATATTCGTTGACAGATCCACGTCCCCTTCCATATCATACCTTTCAGTACATATATAGATGACGAGGTGAACGATGAAAGGCTCGCTCACGAGCGCCAGCGCAATCATCCAGGGTTTAAAGGGCTGGGTATCCCGCGGCCATTCAGCTGCCACCGGGTCATCGGAGCCGGAAGTTGTATCAGCGTGCGGCCTGACCGAAGTCAGCGAGACGGACACCCGGCGCGAATTCGCTGAGGAGCGAGACCGCTGGCCTCTGGGACCGAGCGTCGACAACTACTCTTGAGCGAATACATCACGACCCGAAACGTACCGCGATGCCATCTCCGCGTTTCGCTTTTGAACGCCCGCCGTGCCGTCGCCCGGGCCACCGCGATACAGTCGTTCTGCTCACGGCCGCGTAAAGCTCACGTCCATCATCGTTGTCATCGTCGTTGACAGGCGCGGGCGGCACTGCGATGCGGTACGCGCGTTTATTCCGAATGCGCCGGAGACCACTCAATGGCGGCCATCATCTCCGTCGCAAATCTTTCAAAGACCTATTCTTCAGGCTTCAACGCGCTGAAGAACATCAACCTCGAAATCCGGAACGGCGAAATTTTCGCTCTTCTCGGACCAAACGGCGCCGGCAAGACGACGCTGATCAGTATCATCTGCGGCATCGTCAACGCCAGCACGGGACGCGTAACCGTCGACGGCAAGGACATCGCCCCCGACTATCGCGCTGTGCGCGCGATGATCGGCCTCGTTCCGCAGGAACTTTCGACCGATATGTTCGAAACGCCGTGGGCGACCGTCAATTTCAGCCGCGGCCTGTTCGGCAAGCCGCGCAATCATGCCTTCGTCGAGAAAGTCCTGAGGGACCTTTCACTGTGGGATAAGAAAGACAGCCGCATCATGACGCTTTCGGGTGGCATGAAGCGCCGCCTTTTGATCGCAAAAGCCCTCGCGCACGAACCACGCATCCTGTTCCTCGACGAGCCGACGGCGGGTGTCGACGTCGAGCTTCGCCGTGAAATGTGGGATGTCGTGCGCGCGCTGCGTGCCTCCGGCGTGACGATCATCCTGACCACGCATTACATCGAAGAAGCCGAGGAGATGGCTGACCGCGTCGGCGTCATCGCCAAGGGCGAAATCATGCTCGTGGAAGAAAAATCCGAGCTGATGCGCAAGCTCGGTAAGAAGCAGCTCAATCTTCAGCTTCAATCGCCGCTGAGCAACGTCCCGCCGTCACTTGCCGCTTATAATCTGCAGCTCGTCAATGATGGTCACGAATTGGTTTACACCTACGATACCCAGGCCGAGCGCACGGGCATCACCGCACTCCTGAATGACATGCGAAGCACCGATATCGTCTTCAAAGACCTGAGCACGGCGCAAAGCTCGCTCGAAGACATCTTCGTCGACCTCGTGAGGCAAAAGAAATGAACATCGAAGCCGTCCGCGCCATCTACGGCTTCGAGATGTCCCGGTGGGGCAGAACGCTGATGCAGAGCATCGTCTCGCCCGTTCTCTCGACGTGCCTGTACTTCATTGTCTTCGGCTCCGCCATCGGCTCGCGCATCTCGCAGGTGGAAGGCATCGACTACGGCGCATTCATCGTGCCGGGATTGGTGATGATGCTGCTGCTGACGCAGAGCACGCTGAATGCTTCGTTCGGCATCTATTTCCCGCGCTTTACCGGCACGATCTACGAGCACCTGTCGGCCCCTGTCTCTCCCTTCGAGATTGTCCTGGGCTATGTCGGCGCGGCGGCGACGAAGTCGATCATCCTCGGCCTGCTCGTCCTCGCCACGGCCAGTCTTTTCGTGCCGCTCCATATCGCGCATCCGCTATGGATGGTGGCGTTCCTGGTGCTGACCGCGCTCACGTTCAGCATGCTCGGATTCATCATCGGCATATGGGCCGACGGCTTCGAAAAACTTCAGATCATCCCGCTTCTCGTCATCACCCCGCTGACATTCCTGGGCGGCACGTTCTATTCCGTGAAGATGCTGCCGCCGTTCTGGCAAAACGTGACGCTGCTCAATCCGGTCGTCTATTTGATCAGCGGCTTCCGCTGGAGCTTCTTCGAAATCTCGGATGTCAACGTCGGCGTCAGTGTCCTGATGACGTTCGCATTTCTCGCGATCTGCATGGCCGTGGCCTGGTGGATATTCAAGACGGGATACCGCCTCAAGGCATGAGCCGGGATCGTCTTCGATGTTGGCTTCTGTGATCTGCGCCATTCTCCAGCAGAAAAAAATCGCATTCTCCGGAAGCGGTGCGCTCGCTTCGTGCAAGCCTTTCGCAACGGCGCGAGGTGTGCTTAATCCTTCACCGACGGGCCCGGGATGGATTCGAATGCCCGCCGATGACAAGCCGCTGAAAATTTGCGGAGGAGTAGATCCGGCTGGCCGTTTATTGACGTGTCGCCACTCCGCGACCCCGGGTATCTTTTGAAGGCGACGGTCAGGCAACACGGTGTCTCAATGACTGAGATCAAGTTACGGATAGACTTCGATGGCGACCGCTACATCGGCCACGGACGCATCCAGCTTCTCGAACTGATCGGCGAGCACGGCTCGATCGCGCAGGCCGCGAAAGCGATGGATATGTCCTACAAGCGCGCCTGGTACTTGATGGATGAATTCAATTCGATGTTCGCCGACCCGCTGATCGAACGCCAGCATGGCGGACGCGGCGGCGGAGCCGCCAAGCTGACCCCATTCGGCGCCGAGCTTGTGCGCCAATACCGCGAGATGGAGGCCAAGGCGCTCTCCGTATTCGCTAAACCTCTGGCCGCGATGGAAAAGCATCTCGCCCGGCAACAGAAATCCGCGCGCAAAGCCGGCTAGGTCGAAGCAAAACCGTTGTTGCCCAGCGCCACGCCAACGTCGGGCAGATCCGCCGCGCTGCCGACCGAGACGACGCGCCCGGCCTCCAAGCGAACGACGCGCGTTGCGAGCCGCTGAACCTCGCTTCGCGAATGCGTCACGTAGACGATCGGAATTCCAAACTCGTCGCGCACGCGCTCGATCAGCCCCATGATCTCGTTGCGGCGCGCGTCATCGACTCCGGAGAGCGGCTCGTCCATCAGCAGGATGCGCGGCGAGGAAAGAAGCGCCCGCGCCAGCGCGACGCGCTGTTTCTCCCCGCCCGACAGCGTTGCGGGACGTCGTTTCAATAGTCCGCCGATTCCCAGCTCCCGCGTCACGACGTCAAGCGGCGGCCCGCGGCTATCCGTTGAAGTAAACCAGCGCCCGAACTTGATGTTCTGCTCGACCGTCAGATGCGGAAAAAGCTGCGCATCCTGAAAGACGAACCCGACGCGTCGCCGGTGACAGGGCACGAAGATGCGTTTTTCGACGTCGGTCAGCACGCGCCCAAACACTGCGACGCATCCGGAGTCGGGCCGCAAGGTTCCCGCAATGATATTCAGGATGGTGGTCTTGCCCGATCCCGACGGTCCGACCAGCGCCGTGATGCCGGAGCCGCCCTCGAACGCAACATCGAGCAGAAAATCTTTCCGCTGCTGACGAACGTTGACGCTCAGAACGGGCAAGACGTCCGTCATTCGAATACGGCAATCTGCTTTTGCACGCGGCGGTTCAGCATTTCCGATGCCAAAAGCGCCGCCATCGCAATCGCGATCGATACCAGCGTCAGCCTCAGAGCCTGCGCCTCGCCGCCCGGAACCTGCGTATAGGTATAGATGGCCGAAGGTATTGTTTGCGTTTCGCCCGGAATGTTCGAGACGAACGTGATCGTCGCGCCGAATTCGCCGAGCGCCTTCGCGAAGCAAAGAATGGCGCCGACGATGATTCCGGGCAGCGCCAGCGGCAGGGTGACGAGGAAAAACGTCCACGTCCGATTAGCCCCCAGCGTCCCGGCCGCCGTCTCCAGCCGCCTGTCGATGGAATCGAACGAAAGCCGGATTGCGCGCAGCATCAGCGGAAATCCCATCACCCCGCAGGCCAATGCCGCGCCCGTCCAGCGAAACGAGAACGAAAGTCCAAAAAGATCGTACAAGAATTTACCCACCGCCCCCTGCTTCCCGAACGTCAGAAGCAGCAGGTAGCCCGTCACGACCGGCGGCATGACGAGCGGCAAATGCAGCAGGCTGTCGAGCACGATCTTGCCCGGAAACGTCCACCGCGCGAGAGCATAGGCGGCGAAAACAGCAAACGGCACGGCAACGATCGTCGCGACCGTTGCCACCCGCAGGCTCAGAAAAATCGCAGTCCACTCGTCCGGAGAAAATCCAAGCACGACGCCCGTCTCGCTGTTCAGATGCCGCGCGCGCTTATTTCAGGATTGTAAATCCCTGTTTCGCGAACGCGGCATGTCCTTCCGGGGACTTCAGGAACGCAATGAAGGCTTTGGCCGACTCTGAATCCTTACTTCCGGCAATAAGAGCGATCGGATAGATGATCGGCGGATGCGTGTCTTCCGGAAAGACGCCGACGATCTTGACCTTCGGTTCGGCCGTTGCATCCGTCTCATAGACGATGCCGAACGGCGCTTCACCCTGGGCGACGAGCGCCAGCGCCGCGCGCACGTTTTCCGCCTGCGCGACTTTGGGCTCGATGGCATCCCAGACGCCGAGCTTCTTCAAAGCCGCTGATCCGTACTTGCCCGCGGGAACCGACTTCACGTCCGCCATGGCGAGGCGGCCCTCACCGAGCGCTTCGGCAAGCTTGAAACCCGGCTCGATGTTCAACGTCGCCGTGCTCGCAGCCGGCGCGATCAGTACGAGCCGGTTGCCGAGCAGATTGAAACGCGTGTCATCGTTGATGAGCTTCGCCTTGGCGACATAGTCCATCCAGTCGAGGTCGGCGGAAATGAAGATGTCGGCGGGCGCGCCCTGTTCGATCTGCTTCGCGAGCGCCGAGGACGCGGCATAAGACACAACGATTTTGTTGCCTGTGCTTTTTAGATAATCAGCCGACGCCGCATCCAGCGCCGTCTTGAGGCTCGCGGCGGCAAAGACCGTCGTCGTGGTCGTCTCGGTCTTCTGCGCGAATGCGGGCGCGGACAGCAGCGAAAACGCCAGCATCCATGCGGCAATCATTTTGAACGACGAACGTGAAGAAATTTGCTCTGCGAGCATCGGCCTCGTATCCCCATTGCAGCATGCGATATAGCTGCAAAAATATAGAGGCGCGTAGAGTTTGCAACCATGTTTTAAAATGAAGCATATCGCAGAGGGACGTAGCGCTATCCTATGCCTTGAGAACGATTTTGCCGAAATGCGCTCCGCTTTCCATGTGCTTCAAAGCCTGCGGAAGTTCGGAGAACGGAAAGACGCGATCGATGACAGGCTTCACCTTGTTAACGGTGATGGCCTCGTTCATGGCTTCGAACATGACACGGCTGCCGACATAGATCCCTTGCACCACGACGCTCTTCATCACCACGGGAATGGGATTGAACGTGCCGCCCGTCAGAACACCGATGAGGCTGATGCGCCCCCCGATCCTGACCGCTTCGAGCGATTGCGGCAGCGTGCCTGCTCCGCCGACCTCGACCACATGATCAACGCCTTTGCCGTTCGTCAGCGTGCGTGCCTTCACGCCCCAGTCCGGCGTCGTCTTATAGTTGATGAGGTCCGACGCGCCGAGATCGCGCACACGCTCGAGCTTGGCGTCGCTGCTCGATGTCGCGATGACACGCGCGCCCATCGCCCGCGCGAACTGCAGAGCGAAGAGCGAAACGCCGCCGGTCCCCTGCACGAGAATTGTCTCACCCGCCGCAAGCCGGCCTGAACTGACCAGCGCATGCCACGCCGTAACGGCGGCGCACGGAAGCGTTGCGGCTTCCTCATCCGAAAGAGCAGCCGGAACCGGCACGAGACCGTTGTTGTCCAGAATGACATATTCAGCGGCAACCCCCGGAATTTCACCACCGAGCGCGCTCGCCGATTTGTCGGCCGCCGCCCCGCCGCCGACCCAGCGTTGCATGAACGTACCGGCGACGCGGTCTCCCGGCTTCGCACGCGTGACGCCAGGCCCGACCTCGACGACGTCACCGACACCGTCGGAAAGAATCTGGAACGGAAATTTGAGCTTCGGTGCATAAATCCCGCGAACGACCAGAAGATCGCGATAATTGATCGACCACGCCCGCATTTTGATGAGAACCTGACCGTGCCTTGGCGTCGGTCGCGGGATGTCTTCGAGTTCGAGCCCTTCGATACCGAAGCGCTTCAGCAAAAAAGCTTTCATTGGTCGCCTCCGAGGGTTTGCCGCAACCAGCCGGATGACGATTATTCCGTCATTATGCGCACCACCGCAACCACACCTTTCAGACGATGGCTTTTGACGGCGGCACGGGTTGCCCAAGCAGTTCCGATAACAGCTTTAACGCTTGGTAAAGCTGCTCCCTGTCGGCGGCGACCCCGAGCGAAATGCGGACCGCTTCCGGGTGCGATCCCGAAACGGCGAATGCCGAACTCGGCACCACCGCGAACCCGGCTCGCTCCGCGTGATTTGCCAGCTCCGCCGCCCGCCAGTACGGCGGCATCGTGAGCCAAAGATGGTGCCCATGCGGATCGGCTGCGTACGCGAAACGGCCGAGCAGCGATCGCGCAATCGCTTGACGCGCCACCGCCTCATCACGGATCGCGTTGCGGATGTCATCGAGCCGTCCTGTCGTGATCCAGCGCGACGCGAGCGCCGCGTTGAGCGGGGGAGCCATCAGGTTCATGGCCCGCAGCAATCCGGCGAAACGCAAAGCGTGAGCGTCGCTCGGCACCAGAACATACGCGATCCGCAGCGCCGGCGTTGCGCACTTCGATAACGTCTCGATATGCCACGTCAGCTCGGGCGCGAGGTCGGCGAACGAAACCGGAGCATCCCTGAGCAACGACGAATACGGATCGTCTTCGATAATTGCAACGCCATGGCGACGCGCGATCGTGACGATGCTCTGCCGGCGTGCTTCCGGCAGCGTCGCCGTTGTCGGATTGTCGATCGCAGGAACGAGATAGAGCGCCTTCGGCGCCGCGAGCCGGCAACGCTCCTCGAAAGACTCCGGAATGATCCCGTCCTCGTCCATGGCAACCGGCTCGAGAACATAACCGCGTTGCCGCGCGATCGCGGAGAGCCCGGGATAGGTTACGAGGCCCGCGGCAATCGCCTCTCCAGGTTTGACAAGACAATCGCACACGGCGAACAGCGCACTTTGCGCACCACTCGCCAGCAGCACGGATGATGGCTTAACGCTTTTGATCCGAGCCCCGAGCCACATCGCGCCTGCGGCGCGATCCGGAATGCTGCCGGTGCTTTCCTGGTAGCGGAGATGCAGCATCCCCTCCTCGCTCGACAGCAGCTCCGCGATCGTATCGGGGATGAGATGCCGGAGACCGGCCGCTGCCGGCTGAGGAGGAATGTTCAAGCTGAGATCGACGGCCGGAACCGCGTAAAGCTCGGCCCCGCCACCCTCGGCGAGACGGCGAACGAACGTGCCGCTCCCGACTTTCGCATCGATCAGTCCCCGACGCCGGGCCTCGTTGAACGCGCGCGTCACCGTCGTCAGGTCGACGCCAAGTGCTTCCGCGATGGCACGCTGCGGAGGCAATCTCGTGCCGGGGGGTACGCGTCCCGATCGGATGTCCGCTTCGAGGGCATCGACGATGCCGATCGACTTGAGCTGACCGCCTTCGGCCATCCGCGGATGCCACGACAGCCGGTTCAATTCTGATGACGTTCGATCCATACATTGTGCATAGCATGTATGGATCGCTGCGGAAAGCTCTTACAGGCGAAAATAGCCGATAATGCGCACAAAATAGTACAAAACGTTGCGAGTTAGCTTGATCGAGTGCGACACTCCTGCGCGTAGAATATACGGCCGTTACGCATACAATAAGCATACATTAGAAATTGTCTTCATCTAGCTCGCAGCAGCGAAAGGAACGTGTGATGTGCGCCGAACATGCTCATGAATGGCCCGCCCTTTCCCCGATGAAAGTGGGCATCCGCGGCCTCTGCCCTCGCTGCGGCAAAGGCAAGATCTTCGACGGCTTCCTGACGCTGAAAAAGCAGTGTCCTCAATGTGGCCTGGACCTGTCGTTTGCCGACCCGGCCGATGGTCCCGCATTCTTCGTCATGTGCTTCGGATGCATACCGGCAGCGGCGCTGGCCTGCTGGATCGAGGTCGCCTTCGTGCCCCCATTCTGGGTCCACCTCGTGACCAGTCTGCCGGCCATTCTGCTGACCTGCATTCCGCCGCTCCGGCCAATCAAAGGTTGGCTCGTCGCAAGCCAGTACTATCACAAGGCCGAAGAAGGTCGCCTCGTCTTCGCCGACAAATAAAAACGGATGTCGCTGTCGCGATGAAGCGTCGAGCCTAAGCCAGCATGAACACTAAAGGCGGCGGGCTTTAGCCCTCTTATCCCCTCATCAGCGAACTGTATCTGGATCAAGCGGCGCCGAGCACCGTTGGCCGGATCCTGGCGCCTGTGGAAAAATACAACAGCGATCCATAAAGTTCAAATTCAGTGGCGATATTGTACTAAGCGTACCCAACGCCAAACGTCCGGAGTGCTTGAAGCGCCCGGATTGCATCCAGCCAGTCTGATTAAATTATTTCTGCTTTGCCTTGGTGTTCTTCGGCTTGGGCAGGCCGACCTTGCCAAAGGCTCGATCTTGTCCTGTCGACGTTTCGTCGACGCCAAGCTCGCGGGCTTTTTCTATAAATAGCCTCGATTGCTCTGCCTGCGTTAACCGCTGCTTACGTTGCACCTTCTTGGCCATTATCATGTCCCGAGCAACGGAATTGGCGAACCACCGACATCCGGCAAACATATCCGAAGCGGAGTGTTATCAGCTTTGTTGAGCTTGCCATCGAGCTTCAGAATATCCTTATCAAAGGTATGGAGTTCGACGACATCAGGTGTCATTAACGCCGTTGCCACGTGGCAGGCATCCTGCGGATAAAGACCAGTTTTCTCCACCATCATCAGGTTACGAGCCCGTTCTCCAATCTCACGTCCGAGGCTTACAAGCATTACGTAGTCGTGCTCGAAATAATCTGCGATTTTCTTCGGGTCAGCGTCTTGCACATCTTTCGGCTTACAAACTTCGGCAAGGCACAGCCCCGAACAAACGACTTCGATTTTTCCCTTCTTTGCTTGATCGATGACGGATCGGCATCGAGTATACCGCTCGATGCCATTCTCGACTATTTTCTCGACTTGAATCATAGCGATCCAAGCGCAAGCATCCCAACAAACGCGTTTAAGAGTGATCGCCATTGCGCAGCTTTTTCAGATATTCTTCGGATTTCAGGCCGTTCGTAAAATTCGGGTCCAAGATATCGTCGACTTCGGGAAGGTCGCGACTGCTGCGCAGGAACCGAATGCGATCCGCATCAACAGATGCAATTCTGCCATGACATTTGAAATGGATGACCCCGGAAATGGACAATCGACGTCCCTTCCAAATATCATCAACTTCACAGTGAGAAATCTCAGATTCTGCTTGTCCCCGCACAAAGCACTTTACGTCATCCCCCGTTAGGCGATGTCTTACATTGACTACGCGCCTTCCCTTGCCATCCTTGCTGACGCTCTGAAGGTAGCCTTCGACCGCGCCGATTTCATCGTAGGGCTGTGCCGCGGGATTAAGAATTTCCCGCACGTTTTTGGCGGCGACTCTCGCGATTGCTGGCGTTAAATCAATAGGCCCTAGATCCTCGTTAGGGAACACGCCTTCTACCACTATTTCGGTGAGATCGATGCCGTTTGTGATGCGCTCGAATATACGCTCTGCTTTCTGCAGAGCCTTTTCAGAAAAGTATGCGGGCCGTTGAGGCGTCTTCGTCAAACTGTTAAGCCCGCGCGTGACCTGATGAACCACAACGTCGGCTCGATGGTCGACATTGACGGCGTACTGGCGAGCAAACGCCTGAACCGTGATAGACAACGGACTAGCCTTGGTGGCGTTCACAACTCGCCACTGGATGGCTGGCTCTCCATCCGGAGCTATCGTTTCCTCAACTATGCCCAGCAGATCGAAATAGTCGGCGAGTTGATCAATGAGATCGTTCACGGTCGGGGCATCTGTGTCAGGCCCTCTCCCGGATATCCGAACTGTGATCTTCTTGCTCATGGCCACTATGTGCGGTCTGCCGGGGCCAACGAGTCCCGGTATTTCAGCCGCTTTCCTTTTATACCTTGAAGGGCCTGCTCGGTCCTCAGTTCGTCATTAACGCCAACGGCGATCCGGTTATTATACCTAAAGTCGAATTCCGCTAAATAACGGTGAAGATGCTTTTCGCTACAATGCTGATAGACGCCCTTCATTCCGCGTTTGAAGATGCTGAAATAGCCTTCAACGGTGTTCGTGTGAATGTCCCCGATGACGTATTCGCCGAGGGAGTGACGCACAGTTTCGTGACCATCGAAGGCGCGGAATTGGTGGATATAGTGCCGTCCATCATCAGTCATTATCTTGGCCTCGCGTGCCACGTTGGCATTGACTATCGGCGTCACTTCGGCCGCGGTGGCTCGGTCGATATGGAAGCTTCGCACTTCACCGCCGCGTTCAACAAGAGACAGCACAGCATGCTTGTGGGCAAATCCACCTTTAGGCTTGCGGCCGCCCTTCTTGTTTCCAATGAACGTCTCGTCAACCTCGACGACGGCTTCCGGGCCGCCGATAGCCGCTAGAGAGCCGGTGCGCATAGCTTCGCGAATGCGATGGCTCATGAACCACGCCGTCCGTAGCTGGACGCCAAGCATCCGGTGCAATTGATTGGAGCTAATGCCCTTCTTGCTGGAGCACATCAGGAAGATGGCTTGCAGCCACTGATGCATAGGCACTTTGCTCGCTTCGAAAATTGTCCCGATTTTGACTGTAAAAGGCTTGCGGCACCCATAGCACTTGTATGCGCCAATGCGTGTGCTTTCGCCCTTCATCGCGCTAATTCGCTTAGCCTCTCCACAATGCGGGCACACTGGACCATTCGGCCAGATCCGGCTTTCGACAAACCGATAGGCCGCTTTCTCATCGTGGTAGTGCTTTTGTGTCAGCGTAGACATGGATCGAACTCCCATGCCTCATATATAACACGTGGGTACGCTTAATACAATAGCCCCTCTTATTTGTTATTAATGGTTCGACCCTGGCTTTCCTCGCGAGGTGCATTTCACCAAGCGTGCGGTAGCTTTGCACAACTTCGATAATTCAAGCGATCGCAGACACGGAATTTGTCTCGTTGAAATCCCTTCCAGCTTGGTCAGGTTCAGTTGCGACGAACGTTGTCAATTTAGGGTTCGGAATAGCGACTGGCGTGCTCGCGGCGCGTCTGCTCGGTCCGCAGGCGCGCGGAGAACTTGCAGAAATACAATTCTGGGCAGGCGCCATTGCCGGAATAGGCATCTGCTCATTGCCGAGCGCTCTCAGCTTTTTCATCGCACGCGGACAGGGCAGCGTATCGATGTCCGGAAGCGCACTCGCTTGCGCACTCGCTCTTGCCACACTTTCGCTGACCTGCGGATTGGCCTTTATCGCCTTCGCTGTAGGTCCCGATCAGCGCAATTTGCAGATGCTTTATCTGCTCTTCTTTCTGCCCGCGAACTTTATCGCGCTGACTTTGGTTGCCATAGATCACGGGCGCCAGGATTTCACACGCTACAACTTCTATCGCCTGCTTCCGCAATCAACGTACCTCGTTGGAATGCTCGTGCTTTGGCAACAGTCCGCGCTGAACATTCCGACACTGCTCGCCGCATCATGGCTTGGAACTGCCTTGGTGTGCGCCGGCAGATGGCGTCTGGCCAGGCACAACGGCATATCGGTCCCACAAATAAGAGAGATGGCGGCACTGCTTCGAACGGGCATTGAATTTCACGCCACGGCATTCGCCGGGATTCTTTTCCAGAACGCCGACCGTGTGATCTGCATCACCTATTTTACACACGCTGATCTCGGGCGGTACGCTGTCGCGTTGGCTCTGTCTGGCGCCGGACTTGGCATTGTCTCAAGTGCGACATCAATCGTTCTATTTCCCAAACTCGCTGCAGCACAGAGCTTCGCCGCGCGCCGACACCTTGTTCGCAATGCCCTCGGAGCGTCCTGTATCGTTGCGCTGATGATCAACGCGGGCATTGCGCTGATCATCCCACTCCTGCTCCCGTTCTTGTTCGGATATGAGTACGAAGAAGCCGTTTCGGTCGCAATTCTGCTCTGTATCGCGCAAATCCCAATGTGCTTCGTGCAAACTGCAACCGTCGCTCTTCGCGCACTCAATGACTGGCGCGCGGGTCCTTATGCGCAACTCGCTGCATTGGTCGTGTTTCTGCCGTCCGCAGCCGTCCTTATCCCGCAATTTGGATTGAACGGCATCGCCGCGTCCCTGATGCTCAGTCAAATCGTGGCCACCGGACTGCTTCTACGACGATTGCAGGTCTGCACCGGCTTGGGGTTCGTCCAATGCGTGACACCCGAGTTTAGCTGGCTCGTCGAACGACTGCGTTGGAAAAGCGCGTAACTCTGTCGATGGGACATATTGAACCGCTCGGGAGGCAAACGCTGCGAATTCTGGTGATCGCAGATTCGAAAATCTCCGTTCCCCCCAAAGGCTATGGCGGAGCGGAGCGGATATTCGCCCACCTCTGCGAAGGCTTCGCACGCCGCGGTCATAAAGTGACACTCCTGGCGGCGGAAGGTTCGAGGAACTACGGCCGCCTTATCACCTACCCGTGGGCCGGCCAGAGCGCCATCGCCTGGCGTGGCTACTGTAAATTGAACTTTATAGTTCGAAGTTTGCGCGAGCTGTTGTTCGGACAAGATATCGTACTCGCTGGATGCCGCACCGATTACCTCTTTCCATTCCTGATGACCGGTATGCCATTGATCTACCGTTTCGGAAATCCGATCGACCAGATGGACGTCGAACGACTGCAAAATGCAGCGAAGGGGCCTCTATCTCTCGTCGCCGTCAGCAATCATCAGCGCACTGGGTTCGCATCTCGGCGTTGGGCGACCATTTACAACAGCACCAACACCCGGCGAATTACCGCCTCCGCGAATGCAACAGATGGCTATCTTGCCTTCATAGGACGGCTGACGGCCAACAAAGGCGCCGACACCGCGATCCGCGTCGCAAAGCGCTCTGCCCTTCCGCTCAAGATGGCCGGAAATATCTCTGACGAGCCCGGCGGCCAGACCTTCTTCGAGCGTGAGGTTCGTCCTCATCTCGGCGGCAACATCGAATGGATTGGCGAGATTGCCGACAATCAGAAATTCGAATTCCTGGCTGCCGCCCGCGCCGTCCTGGCGCCGATTCAGTGGGATGAGCCCTGCGCAAACGTCGTCATGGAATCACTCGCCTGCGGCACCCCGGTAATAACGACCCACCGTGGCTGCATGCCTGAGCTCATTCGCGACGGAGTGACGGGCTTCTTGACGAACGATGAAGACGAAATGGCCCGATCAGTCATGCGTATCGGTGAGATTTCCCGTCAGGCCTGCCGGACGGAAGCAGAGAACCGGTTTTCAACCGACCAAATGGTCGAGGAATATCTCGATATCGCCCACGGGTTGATCGCAGAAAAATATCGGACATCGCGAAAAGCTCGATTGCTGAACGTATCAACCCAACAATCCCGCAAATAATTCGAGGCCGAATCCCATGAATTCGCACCCGACGCTTCGAACCGCCGTTCGTTCCGCAACGCCCTTCGCGGTATGGCAGACGCTCGGCTTCGTCAAACGCATTCCGAGCTATTGGCGAATGGATCGAAGCGAGGCGATGCGCGTGCGAAACCGGACGCCGGGCCTGCCGCTGTACATCAAAAACGCCGTCACTGTTTTTCCACCGGAAAGCGTCACCGCCTATCTCAACTGGCAGCATCACGGTATCGAAGTCAAAGAATCCTCTCTTGAAGCCAGGGAATTCCTCGAGCTTTCAAAAGGCCGCACGGCGCTGATCGATATTGGCGCTCAGACCGGTTTTATGTCCGCGTTATTCGCCCGCTCGCGATCTTATGCCTGCCATATTCTTTCGGTCGAGCCGGACCCGCAAGTCTTGCCGCTTCTCGAGCGTGCGGTGACGTTGAACACCGGGCCGCAAATAGATTGGCAAATCATGAGCGAGGCCGTGTCTGACGGCGCGGGGCAGCTCATAATGCCAGTCAGCAATCGCCTGCACGAAAACGCAATAAAAGGCATCAGAGCAGCCGAAATTGAGGTGCCGGTGACAACATTGCCTAATTTGCTGCAAAGCATCGATTGGCGACCCGACATCATGAAGATCGACGTGGAATCGTTCGAGCATGAAATCCTTTGCTCCTCGCTCCCCGTCATCGAACGAATAAAGCCCGCCCTTCAACTTGAGGTTCACTGGGAGATGCTGGAAAAGCGCGGACGAAATCCAATCGATTTTCTCGCGCCGCTGGAGTCCATCGGCTATCGCGGTCTTCGCCGGCAATATCGCGATCTCCAGAAATGGATGCGCGCCGGACGCTCCGAAGCCGTTTCACGTCTCGCAATCGCGGTATGAAGATGGGGGAAATACACATGCTTCAGCAGCGCACGTTGGGTCATGGCGTCAAAACTCTGATCAAGACATCGCTGCCACCGTCCCTCCTCAGACAAGCGCGATTCCTGAAACGTCTTTCGATCTACTACCGTATGGAAAGGTCCGATCTCATTCAGCGAGACATGGACGCCGGAGTCGATTGCATATTTCTGAGCCGGTCGATCCGCCTTCGGCTGCCGGACGACGCACTGGCGCACAACGTATTTCGCTCCATGGCATTCGAGGCCGACGAATGGCGTTCGTTTCTCAAGCTGGCCGATAGCTGCCGCGCGCTCGTTGACGTTGGCGCCTCGGGTGGCTTTTTCTCCGCGCTGTTTGTCGCAAGCAGACATGAGCCAGTTCAAGTTTTGAGCATTGAACCAGACCCTCCGTCACGCGTCGTCCTGGCAAACGTGCGCGACCGAAACACGCATACAGACGTGGAATGGCTCATCGACGGTCGCGCAGTCGGATTACCTGCGAAAACCGAATTCGTATCCTCGGGTTATGGTGTGGCACGCAGCCTTTCGCCAGCGGGTGACGCCGGCACCGCTCGAACCGCCGCCAAGAACGGTCGACCATTTACCCGCGTCGAAGTCGAATGTGCGCCGCTTCAGAACATATGTCATGAGCAAGGCGTCGTGCCGGATCTGCTCAAGATCGATATCGAAGGCATGGAGTGGGATCTCGTACAATCGTCATTGGATTGGCTAGCGGCGCGGCGTCCCCGCATACACCTGGAAGTTCATCCTCCCTTCATGCGCCGCCAGCATCGCGATCCTGACCTTCTTCTAAAAGCTCTGAAGAAAATAGGATATCAATCGTTAGATGGAACACCCTGGGCTAGCCTGTTTAAACGCGCGAACAGCGATGAGATTTTTCATCTCAATCTTGTGAGCAGAATTTAACCGCAGCCATGTCACGCAACAATTGCGTCCTGATCGTGTTGATGTCGCTCGCTGCGGAAGGCACACCCCGTTTGGCTCTTGAGCTAAGCCGGGAATGGCTCAACGCCGGCGTTGAGCCCATCATCGTCGTAATGCAGGGCGCCCCCAATGATCTTGCCTCGGATTTCGACGCGCTCGGACTGAAGCGGATAACGCTCGATCTCCCCCGCCCTCGGATACGCGCGCTACCTCGCTTTGGCGTTCCACATTTTTAGAATAGCCCGCGCGCATCGTCCCATTGCGTTGCTTTCAATGCCGCTCGGCTGGCACGCACTCATGGCAATCGGCGCGCGACTTGCCGGAGTGGATCGGATCATCGCGCACGTCGGCAATTATCCAAATACCGGCGCGCGAAACGCCTTCCGCAAGTTTAGGTTTTTGGTTCAGCTCGGACGTCCGTTTACCGATACCTTGGTCTGCTGCAGCAATTACGTCCGCTCCGGCGCGGTGCGCCACTTCGGCGTCAACGCCTCAGAAACTGCGGTCATCTACAACGGACTTCCCGTTGCTTTCGACCACGTTGCACGCAAACCGTCGCGTTGCACGGATGAAACTCCCTTCGTCATTGGCATGGTCGCACGATTGGAAGGCCACAAGGACCAACCAACATTGGTGCGGGCAGCCCGTATCCTCAAAACGCGCGGACGAAATATTCGCGTTTGGCTGATCGGCGACGGCAGTCGACGCGCCGAATTTGAATCACTGATTGAAGCAGAAAACTTGGCGGGCACGGTCTTTCTTCTTGGAATGCGCAAAGACATTCCAGATTTGCTCGCACAAATGCATCTCTTTGCTTTCTCGACAACGAAGGATGAAGGCCTCGGCATCGCTTTGATCGAGGCCATGGCGAGCGCGCTCCCGGTCGTCGCGAGCGACGTCGGCGCCTGCCGCGAAGTCTTGGACAACGGCCGCCTTGGAATTCTCGTCGCACCTGCCGATCCGCTCGCGCTGGCAAACGCCATCGACGCGATTATCGCCGACGCGACTTTCGCCGCAGCGCGTGCGCAACTCGCGCAAGCTAAGGTTGCGCAGGCATTTTCGATGAGAGAAATGGCCCGCCGCTATTCCGATTTACTCGGCTTGCCGATGCCGCAACCCTCCAAACACACCGCGATCCCGGACTACGCCGCTTGAAGACCGTAATGCACGTCATTGCCGGACTGGGAACAGGTGGCACCGAGATTATGTGCCTGCGTCTCGCGCGTCATTGGCAATATCGGTTCAAGCAGCATGTCGTTGCATGGGACTCGTCATCGCGAGGCTTGGAAAGACAGTTG
>NZ_JBAYUV010000009.1:0-101799 GCF_041674905.1 Hyphomicrobium sp. | reverse complement strand
GGGCTCTCGGCGGCCGGGAAATCTCTCATTGATTGCGACCCCGGCCTATCGCCACGAGGCGCCGGACGCAACCCCTCCGGACGCTCAATGACGTCGCGCGCCAATGATCGTCCAGCCACGGCCACTGCGCGCCCGAAAGGGCTCGAACGGCGGAATTACAGTTTATGCGCCATGCGGGCGCGCTTCGTTTCGAGATAGCGCTTGTTGAACTTGTTCGGCTTGATGACCAGCGGCAGCCGCTCGACAACACGAATGCCGTGCGCCTTCAACGCCTGTTCCTTCGCCGGATTGTTCGACAGCAGCTTGATCTCGGTCATGCCGAGATCCTCGAGCACGCGGGCCGCTAAACTATAGTCGCGGCTGTCGATCGGCGCCCCGACCTCGATGTTGGCCTCGACCGTATCCAGTCCCTGGTCCTGCAAGGCGTAGGCCTGGATCTTCTTAAAAAGCCCAATGCCGCGCCCCTCGTGATAGGGCACGTAAACGATGACGCCGCACGGAACGCCGGTAATGACCTTCAGCGCCGCCTGGAGTTGCTGATAGCAATCGCATCGCAGCGAATGGAAAATATCGCCGGTCACACATCCGGAGTGCACGCGCACGACAGGGATTGGCGGCGCGCCGTTTGCAGCTGCCGGATCGCGATGGACGAGAACGACGATTTGCTCCGCGTCCGTTTCGCCCTGATAGGCGTGGGCTTCGAGCGTGAGCTCGCGCCCCTCGAATTCGATCGGAAGAATGGTTTCCACCGACCAGTCTGCTGGCAGCTTTACGGACGTCAAGGCACCCGACTTCATCGTTGAATAGCTCCGGGGTTCCCCGAGCATATGCTCCATCGCCCGGAGGAAAGCAAAATCTAGCCGCCGCCGGGTCATCCCGTTTACCGGGAAACCGCCACCGCTGCCAGACATGGGTTAGACAGCATAAATGGCGACGGCATCGATTAAAAGCACATCGTCAGGATGCCGCAGGCCAGCCGGCGAAGGTCCGGCCTGAATTTAGCCTCCAGCGAGTCGCGACAGCTCGATCTTCGGACACCGATCCATCACGACCATAAAGCCTGCGGCTCGCGCTTCGGCGGCCGCCTGCTCGTTGATCACGCCAAGCTGCATCCAAATGACGGTCGCGCCGAGCTTGTCCTTGAGGGCGATGGCATCCCGCACGACCTGCAGCGCATCGGCGGGCGCGCGAAAGATATCGACGACGTCGACCGGCGGCGGAACATCGGCGAGGCTCGCGTAAACCTCTTGCTCGTGAATAGCCTTGCCCGCGATGCCGGGATTGACGGGCCGCACGCTGTAACCCCGGTTGATGAGAAACCCCATGACGCCGTAGCTCGGCCGCTCCGGCTTGGCGCTCGCGCCGACAACGGCGAACGTCTTGACGCGCTCCAGGATGGCGCGAATGTCGTCGTCATTCAGTCCGTCGATACTCATCGAAGCGTCTCGGCGTTGCGGACTGCGAAGCGGCGGCAAAGCTTCAACTCAGGCATCCTTCCAGTCGGGCGCGCGCTTCTCGATGAAGGCGCAAATCCCTTCGGCGGCGTCGAGCTTCATCATGTTCTGCACCATCACCTCGCTGGCGAACGCATAGGCGTCACCAAGCGGCATATCGGCTTGCCGGTAGAAGGCTGCCTTGCCGATCGCAACCGTCGCCTTCGATTTCTCGGCGATCTTGCGGGCCATGCCGATGGCCTCCGCGCGCGTCTCTCCGTTCACGGCGACACGGTTGACGAGGCCATAGGACACGGCCTCCGCCGCCGTAAGAGCTTCGCCAAGCAGCAGCATTTCCATGGCGCGCTTCCGCGGAACATTGCGCGACAACGCAACCATCGGCGTCGAACAGAAAAGACCGATGTTGACGCCGGGCGTCGCAAAATCCGCCGCGTCCGACGCGACGGCGAGATCACAGGTCGCAACCAGCTGACATCCGGCTGCGGTGGCGCGGCCTTCGACCGCCGCGATGACCGGCTTCGCACAGGCGACGATCGCCTGCATCATGGCGGAGCAGGCCTGCATCGTCTCGCGAAAGAACGCTTGGCCGCCGTCGGCGTCCGAACGATGCGCAATCATTTCCTTGAGATCGTGGCCGGACGAAAACACTCGGCCATTGGCCGCGATCACGATCGCGGCAGTCTTCGGATCGCGACCCAAACGCTCGATCTCGCGATGAACCGCCGCGATCAGCTCGCGCGACAGCGCATTGCGCGCCTGCGGCCGGTTGAGCGTGATGAGCGAAACGCCCGGTTCAACCTCTTCGATGAGGAGGAGCGGCGCGGCATCAGACAGACGATCTTGCATGGCAAAAGTGTTAGCGCCTGAAGCTGCGCCTCGCAACCGATACGCGACCGCAGCCTACTGCAGCGCCTTCTCGATCTCGGCCTTGTGCGCCTTCACGATCTCGATGTTTTCCTTGTATTCGAGCTTGGGCGTCGTGCCGATGGCTTCCGTCAACTCATCCATCAACTGCTTTTTGTCGGCCTCGGGAATGCTCGAATCCTTCTGAACGTCGTCGCGCTCTTTTTTCAGAGCTTCGACCGGATCGACAAAGTTGCCCGTGGCTGAATCCAGCCCCGCCATCACGATTGAGATGTTCGCGGCAACGTCGTCAAGCTCCGAGAAATTTCCAAACCCGTGCTTCTTCGCGATGCCCTCGAGTTCTGTCTGCAGCGCCGGATCGGGCGTGTCGCCCGCGGCCTGAATCTTCGACGCGATCGCCGCCAGATCCGCCTGTGCCGCGATGAACCGCTTCACCTGATCATCCGTCAGCTTGACCTGCTTGACGTCATCCTGAGGAGCAGCGGCGCCAGCATTGGGTGCGGCCTTATCTTGCGCTTCAGCGGCGGGCGCCGCAGGGGTCTCTTGCGCGTTGGCGGCCGCAAGCCCAGCCCACAGGGCGACCAGAACCACTCCAACACGCCCCGTCGTTTTGGCCATCGAGACCAGCATCGGCTTTCTCCGCTTTGAACCCACCCCAACCCATTCCGGCGGGAGACTGATACTGCGACTAAGACAAGATTAAGAAAAGCGATAGGCCGAGAGATTAAATCGCCACAAGGAAATGGCGCGCGAGGCCTCCCTTACCCCGAGCGGTCACGCTGGACCACCGGATAACGGACAACCGGAGAAATCCGGCTGCAAGCTCTCAATCTCGCGCGACGATCAGCTATAAAAGCCCGCCTGGCCGCTTCCAAGCCACGGCCGGGAGGCCGCAGGCGTCGAGAAATGTTAAGGCGCGACGTGATGCGGCGGAGTAAATGGCGATCTGCGGAGCGAAAATTCCGGGATTGCCGTTCGGCCCCGGATACGCCCGGAAGCCGCGAGGGCCGGGCGAGCCGAGCCCGCGCCACGGAACGACGATTTTTCACGACACGGCAATGCCCCCGCATCGACCGGCAAAGGAGACTGGGACGTGACCGCTATCCACGACGCGACCGAGACGGCAGGACAGACCATCCGCATAACGGCGACCTATACGTTCGAAGCCGCGCATTTCCTGCCCAAGGTCCACGAGGGACACAAATGCCGCCGTCTTCACGGCCACAACTATCGCGTCGACGTTTCCGTGACGGGCGGCCTGGACGCACGCGGCTTCGTCCTCGACTACGCTGAGCTCGATGCCCTCGTGCAGCCGGTCATCGACGAACTCGACCATCGCTGCCTGAACGACATCCCCGGTCTCGACAATCCGACGAGCGAAATTCTGGCCCTCTGGCTCCGCGACCGCATCGCAGTCAAAGGCGGCATCAAGCCCACGATCCGCGTCTGGGAAACCCCGCGCTATCTGGTTGAAGTATCATGACGCCACGATGGATTTCACCAAGGAGGTATTATAATACCTCCTTACGGTAACCCAATACCTCAATTCTACTGCATTGAAAAAGATGAGTTTTTAAAAATATGCATGTTTGACCTTGCCATAATCTAATGGATTCAGTATCACCTGCACTTTCCGGATAGGCTGAAGCTGGCGGCGCATGTCGCCGTCTCGTGCCATTCATTCCGCCAAGGAGCCTGAATTCCAATGTCTACCTATGTCGCCAAACCGGCCACGGTGGAGAAAAAGTGGGTGCTCATCGACGCCGAAGGGCTCGTTGTCGGCCGCCTCGCCGCTCTCATCGCGACGCGCCTTAAGGGCAAGCACAAAGCCATCTATACGCCGCACGTCGATTGCGGCGACAACATCGTTGTCATCAACGCCGAGAAAGTCGTCTTCACCGGCGCCAAGCGCGAAGACAAAATCTACTACAAGCACACCGGCTATCCGGGCGGCATCAAGGAGCGCACACCGCGCCAGATCTTTGACAGCAAGCATCCCGAGCGCATCGTCGAGAAAGCCGTCGAGCGTATGCTCGCGCGCGGTCCGCTTCATCGCCAGATCATGCGCAATCTGCGCGTCTATAAAGGCACCGAACATCCGCACACGGCGCAAAATCCCGAGAAGCTCGATGTTGCGAAACTCAACCGTAAGAATGTGAGGGTCTAAGACGATGACCACCGAAACCAAGACCCTCGCTGATCTCGCGGCCGTCAAAGGCCCGACGCCTGAAGCGGCCCCCGTTCGCACACAGAAGCTCGATAAGCTCGGCCGCGCCTATGCCACCGGCAAGCGCAAGAATGCCGTCGCACGCGTCTGGCTGAAGCCGGGCAAGGGCCTCATCACCGTCAACAAGAAAGACTTCAAGGCGTACTTCGCCCGCCCGGTTCTGCAGATGTTGTTGCAGCAGCCGCTCAACCTCGCCAACCGCGCGACGCAGTACGACATTCGTATTTCAGTTGCAGGCGGCGGTCTCTCGGGCCAGGCCGGCGCCGTCCGCCACGGCATCTCGAAGGCTCTGACCTATTACGAGCCCGAGCTTCGCGGTGTCCTGAAGAAGCAGGGCTTCCTGACGCGCGACAGCCGCGTCGTCGAGCGCAAGAAGTATGGCCGGGTCAAGGCTCGCAAGTCGTTCCAGTTCTCGAAGCGCTAAGCCGGGAACAGCACGAAATGCCAAACAGCCCGCCCCTCGGCGGGCTGTTTTTGTTTGTGTTTGTGGCCGCCAAAGGGTTGTCGACACGACGACGCGATGCCAAATACCGCCCTAGTCCTGCCCCACGGCCGTAACGACGCGCAGCCGGTTATTCGGAGAAAGAAATGGATTGGCTGCTGAACGGCCTTCACGAGCTGTTTTCAACGCTCGTATTGGACATCGGCTATCTCACGTCGCCCGAGTGGTGGCGGACCCACAGCGTTCCACTGTTCAACATTCTGATGATCGACCTGACGCTCGCTGGCGACAACGCCATCGTCGTCGGCATGGCGGCATCGCGCGTCCAGCCATCGATGCGAGCAAAAGTCATCTTCTGGGGCATCGCAGGCGCCGTTGTCCTTCGCATCATCTTTTCGAGCATCGCCCAGCAGATGCTGCAGGTGATCGGACTGACGTTGGCGGGCGGCATCCTGCTGCTGTTCGTCAGCTGGAAGATGTATAAACAGATCGTCGAAGCCGACACGCACTCGATCCACGAAGTCGAGAAAAACCTCGCCTCGACCGAGTCCCACCCGAACGAAACAACCTTCTGGTCGGCGCTCTGGACGATCATCCTCGCCGACCTCTCGATGTCGCTCGACAACGTGCTGGCCGTCGCCGGTGCCGCCGGTGAATCGACGCTCGTCCTCGTCATCGGCCTTGCCATTGCGATCATCCTGATGGCCGTCGCATCGACGTACATCGCCAAGCTTCTGGCGCGCTATCCATGGATCGCCTGGGTCGGCCTGCTGATCATCCTCTATGTCGCGCTCGACATGATCTACCGTGACAGCCACCGCATCGTTTGCGCGCAGTATGGCGTCGGCTGCTCGGAGACGATATGGCAGGGCATCAAGCACAGGCTTGGAATTGGCGGCTGAGATGACGACACAGGTGGCTCAAAAAGCGAAGACCGCGACGGTCTTCATCGACGGCGAGGCCGGCACCACCGGTCTCGAAATCCGCGAGCGGCTCGCCGGCATCCCGGCGATCAGCGTCAAGAGCATCGATCCCGAGCGTCGGAAGGATAAGACGGCGCGCGCCGACATGATGCGCGGCGTAGACCTCGCCGTTCTCTGTTTGCCCGATGACGCCGCGAAAGAAGCCGTGGCCCTGGCCGACACCCTTGGAACGGATGCGCCCAAAATCATCGACGCGTCGACCGCTCACCGCGTCGCCCCCGGCTGGGTCTATGGCTTCGCCGAAATGGCGCCGGACCAGGCCGATGCCATTCGCGGCGCGACCCGCGTCTCCAATCCGGGCTGTTATCCGACAGGCGCCATCGCTTTGCTCCGGCCGCTGATCGATGCCGGCATCATTCCCGCCGACTACCCCATCACCGTCAACGCCGTCTCGGGCTATTCGGGCGGCGGCCGCAGCATGATCGAAGCCTACGAGGCCGGAAAAGCCCCGTCGTTCGAACTTTATGGTCTCGGCCTCGAGCACAAGCACGTCGCCGAGCTGCAGAAATACGCCGGTCTGGAACGGCGGCCGATTTTCGTTCCGAGCGTCGGCAACTATCACAAGGGCATGCTGGTCTCGGTTCCGCTACACCTCGACACGCTTCCCGGCAAGCCGCGCCTGCGCGATCTCGAGCGCGTGCTCGCCGAGCGGTATCGCGGCAGCGACCTCGTGCGCGTCATTGACGAGCCGTCGGCACACATCGCGCGTCTCGAATCGGAAGCGTTGAACAACACCGACAAGCTTGAATTATATGTCTTCGGCAAAGCGGCCTTGAATCAGGCCGTGCTCGTCGCCCGCCTCGACAACCTCGGCAAGGGCGCGGCCGGCGCCGCCGTCCAGAACATCAAGCTGATGCTCGGCCTCGGCTGACGTTGCCGGTCTATGCCGAAACGGCCGCGCGCCGGATCGCGTGCAGGTGCACGACCGCCAGCACGAACACGATCGCGCCACCGAGCTGATGCACGACGCCAAGTTCGAGCGGCACATGCGCAAGCAGCGTCACGATGCCGAGCGCGACCTGCGCGAACACCGCCAGCACGAGCAGAACCCCGGTCGTCCTTGTGCGGCTGTCGACGGACGAACGCATCACCAGCCAAAGTTCCGTCAACACGATCAGCACGACAATGTAGGCCATGATCCGGTGGTTGAACTGCGACGCGGCGTGGCTTTCGAAGAAAGTCAGATACGCAGGCGTCGTCCAATAGTCATTCGGAAACCACTGACCATTCATCGTTGGCCAGGTGTTGTAGATGAATCCTGCTTTGAGACCCGCAACGAAGGCTCCGAGGACCACTTGCAGGATCACGAACGCGACGATGATCGCACCCATGCACCGGATCAGTGGCGTGACGGAGCCGGGCGCACGCCGCGCCACATCCGGCCATTCTTCAAGCGCCAGCCAGACGAGCAGACCCAGGATGGCGAACGCCGTCGTCAGATGCAACGCCAGCCGATATTGGCTAACGTCGACGCGTTCGACGAGCCCCGACTTCACCATGTACCAGCCGATGACGCCCTGCACACCGCCGAGCGCCAGAACACCGAGAAACTTCGCGCCGCTGCCGCGCTTCAGGCGTCCAGTGAGCCAGAAGAAAATCAACGGAACCGCGAAGGCGACGCCGATGATCCGGCCGAGAAAGCGATGGCTCCACTCCCACCAATAGATCGCCCGGAACTCCTCGAGCGACATGCCGTGGTTCATGATGTGATATTGCGGGATCTGCTTGTACTTCTCGAAAGCGGCGATCCAGTCGGCATGAGTCAACGGCGGTATCGCACCAAGCAGCGGCTGCCATTCCGTGATCGACAGCCCGCTTTCCGTCAGGCGCGTCGCGCCGCCGACAACGACCATCGCGATGACGAGCGCCGCGACCAGCCATAGCCAGATGGCGACGGCACGGTCTCCGGCAACACGGCGAGCGTCGGATGTGCTTTGCCGATCAACTGCGGCACGGAGCAACGTCATTTGCGGCAAATATCCCTAAACGAAGGCACCGGCGGTGTGATACGCAATCCCCCGCAGGGAACAATGCGCCTTTGCGGCGCGGTTGCCAGCCGAAATCAACCATAAAACCCGAGCCAGCATGACCCAGCGCCGACGCAAACTCCTAGGCACGATCGCCCTTATTCTGCTGATCGCGGTCTATGCCGTGATCGCCGTCGGCGTGGCCATTGTGCTCCAGGTCCAGAATGCGAGCAAATTCACAGAGCTGATTTATTATGTGGTCGCCGGTCTGCTCTGGGTGTTGCCGGCGGGTCTTCTCATCTCGTGGATGCAGAAGCCGGATACTTGAGTGCGCGCGAAGGCTTGCCGTCGCCGCTACCCGCGAGCGGCCGCAGGATCGCTTTCACACCGTCGCGAAGCGCGAACGGCAACCCCGAAAGCAGCACCTTCACGTAGCGCGCATCTTGATAGTCGCCGTTGAGCGAGAGACGCGGCAGCGCCGTCATGGCATCCGCATGCGCCGCACGCAGCAAACCCTTGCGCGTCGTCACCGCTGTTTCAATGCCGAGGTCGCGCGCGATCTCGAATTCGCGTTCTCCAGCGCTGCCGTCATCGCCATAAGGATAGCTGAAATGCCTGACGGGCTTGCCAAGCTCTTTCACGACGCGCGCGACGCTGTCGGCGATTTCGCGTCGCGCCTCCTCGGGACGCAACTTGGCAAGCGCAAAGTGGTTGGTCGTATGGGCTGCGATCGTAACGAGGGGATCTTCCGCAAGCGACCGGATTTCGTCCCAGCTCATCACCAATTCACGGCACAGCGCGGCGACATCGAACCCGGCTTTCGCGGCCAGCTCGCGCACGACAGCGCGTGCGCGATCTTCCGGAATTTTCCGCAGCCACCAGTAGATGTCGTAAAACGCGCTGCTCTTCTCCGCATCTGTCGCGAGCGAATAGCTTTGCACGACTCCGTCGCGCTCGACTTCGACATGTGAAAGCCGCCGCAAAGCGTCTTCTAACGCCAGCCACCAAAGCTCGCCATGCCCGTCGGCGTAGGCCGTCGGCACATAGATCGTGAACGGCGCATTGTGGCGCTTGAACACGGGATAAGCGAAGTCGCGATTGTCCTTATAACCGTCATCGAGCGTGAAGACCGCAAACGGCTTGCGCGAGACCGCCCCGCCGCGCAAGCGCGCTTTGACGTCATCAAGCGCAACGATCTCGAAGCCACTGTCGCGCACCTGGCGAATGACGCCATCGAGAAACTCCGGCGTCACCTTCAGGATGCCATTGGGATCGAACTCGCGCCGCGCACCCGGCATCACCTGATGCAGCATGAAGATCACGCCGTCGCCGCGCGTGAACGGCGCCGCGAGACGATCAGCGCCGCTGTAATGAAGCGCCGAAAGCGCCACCTTCAGAACCTTGGTCGTACGCCGGGACATCGAAAACGAACCTCGGTTGTGGCGAACGCGTGCTTAGGTCGGACGCGCCGCTTCCGCGGATCGAACGAGCGTCGCGCGCGCGATGCGCTGCTGCACGGGCGATGCAGTCGGGATACGCCGCTCGAAACGCACGATATCGATATCGGCAACCTCGAACCCAAGGAACGTGTTGGCCGGATCGGCGACGGCCGGGGCCTGTTTAACGGGCTCAACCACCACGATGCCGGTATCGAAACGGCCTTCGATCGTTTCGAAAAGCTGGCGCGCCGCGTCATGCCGCCCCGTGACGACGATGTAGTCGTAAGCTTCGTCGAGCGCATCGAGCACGAGATTGAGGTGATCCGGGTCGACCGGCGCCGATGGAATATCGAGCGCGTTGCCGCTGGCAATCGCGTGGGCGTCGGAACCAGGCAAACGCTGGATGATTTCGCCGAAGCTCGCCTCGCCACGCAGCAAATCATTGAGCCCGGCGCTCGGATTGAGACCGATCGACGATGCCAGATCCTGCCCGTCCGGATTCCAGTCGACGAGAATGACCTGCTCGCCGCTTTGCGCCAGCGCTTTGACGAGGCCCAGCGCTTCCTTTGACGCGTCGATGTTGTCGGTCTCGCCGGTCAGGATCGTGCGTTGGCCACCGTTCTGGGGCCGCTTCTGCATCAGACGCAACACCAGCGCTCCGATATCCGACGCGCTGGCCGCAACGGCTGCCGGCTGACGCTGCGCCTCGTGCGATGGCGCCTGTGATTGTGGTTGTGGTTGTGGCGGCGTGTAGGATGGCGACGCAATTTCATCATCAACGATCTCACGCAGAAGCGGTTCGCGATAAGGCGGAAAATCCGGCTCCCGCTGCAAGCTGAGCGGCTTCGACCGCTGACGCGACGCCATCGCCTGCGACCCGCTTCGCGCACCCTGGAACAAGGCCTTCGTGACGACCCATGCCGTACCGAGCATCAGCGATGCTATCGCGATCAGCGCCGAAAGCGCACCCTTGCGCGGGAACACCGGAACGCTTTCCGGCTGTGCGTTGGAAATGATCTGCGCCGCGACGGGTTGCGCCCGCGCATCCAGTTTCTTGCGGTTCGATTCAAGCTGCGCCTGGATGTTGTCGAGCTCGGTACGCTTCGCCTTGGCCGTCGCTTCGAGCTGCCGGAGCTGCGCCTCTTCCGGAGCATTGGTCACGACCCGGGCTTTGATGTCGGCAAGGCTCTGCGCGATGCTGTCCTCGCGCCCCTTCGCAACCGTGGCCTCTTTTTCAAGGCTATCGACGATCTTCGCGATTTCCTTCCCGATCTGGACTTTGAGTCCGGCGAGATCGGCGTTAAGCTGGCGCATGCGCGGATGGCCCGGCAGCAGTGTCGCGGAAAGCTCCGAGATCTGCCGTTCGATGCGCACGCGCTGCTGCACGAGATTCTGAATGAGCGGCGACTTCTGGATATCCGCCAGCTGATCGGCCGATCCGAGCGCGATCATCTCGCGCGCCGATTTCGCGCGCACGTCCGCCTCGCCGCGCGCCGCCTTGGCCTTGGTCAGCTCCGCCGTCAACTCCGACATCTGCTGTTCATTGAGGCCCGTATTCTGCGCCCCGCCGCGAAACCCATCGATCTTGCCGCGATAACGGTCGACCTGCGTTTCAGCGTCGGCGACTTCCGCCGTCAGCTTCTGAATCTTGCCTTGCAGCACCGCCTGAAGATCATCGACTTCCGTCACGCCGTGTTCGGCGAGCGAAGTGCGATAGGTTTCGGCAAGCGCGTTCGCGATTTTTGCGGCAAGCGCGGGATCATTCGACGTGACGCGCACGCCGATGAACCGGCTTTCCTTCGCGGCATAAACCTCAAGCCGGGCGCGTAGCGCATCGAGCACGCGGTCACGCGTCGTCTCGCCCTTGCGCGGTCCGCCGAGACCTACCATGCGCATCATCGCGTCGAGCTTATCGACCGGCCCGAGGGCATTGTTGAATTCAGGACGATCCTCGAGCTTCAGATCCTTGGCGATCTTTTCGAGCAGTTCCTGCGACTGCATCGCGCGGACATGCGTGTTGATCGCTTCCTTGTCCATGCGCGTCGTGATGAGGTCCGGCCCGCCTGCCGCATTCCGGTCAGAGAACGTGCCGTCTACGCCCTTCGCGACAATCGCCAGTTCCGCTTCGCTCTGATATCGGGGTGCGATCAGCGAGAGCGCCGTATAAGTCAGGCCGCCCAGCAGCAAAGCCAGCGGAATGAGCCACCGCAGACTCCGTTTCAGGGCGACGAACACCGAACTCATGTCGATGTCGTCGGGCGACGCGTGCACGCGTGACTGCATCACTTTGCTCAAATCAAAGGGTTTCAAACAGCTAAGTCATCTCCCAGCGCGGTTAGCATCTCCTTAAGCGGATCAAAAAAAGACGCGGCGTTAGGCTTTTTTAACCTCGACGCACCTAACGTCCGGACGTCAATTCGCATGCGGGAATTTTGCGCCGATGTCGCTACGCCACCTTTTGTTCGCCGCGACGGCCGCCTCGCTGATGCTTGGGGGCTGCGCTTCCGGACTTGGACCCCAGATCCAAGGCGAGATCGACGGGGCCGTGGTCGACGGCTACCCGGTTCCCGTAACCACCGCTTCGGCAAGCCCGCGCGACTGGGGCCCGGCGGTCGTCATTCCCGCCGTCATGTCGGAGACGCTCGCCGAGCGCAATGGCCCGTACCGGCTCGATTCAGGCGACCGCATCCGTGTCTTCGTTTATGGCCAGCCAAGCCTGTCGCGCCTCTACATTGTCGATCCCGATGGCAAGATTTCCGTGCCCCTCATCGGCACGATCTCGGCGCGCGGCAAGACGACGACGGAACTGCAAGGCATCATCCGCTCGCGCCTCGGCTCCGAATACGTCAAGGACCCGCAGGTGTCCGTCGACATCCAGCAGAACCGGCCCTTCTTCGTTTTCGGCGAAGTCCGCAATGCCGGACAGTATCCCTATGTCTCCGGCATGACGGTCGAGACGGCGGTCGCCATTGGCGGCGGCTACACCGAACGCGCCAGCGATCGCAGCTTCCGCATCACGCGCAAGATCGACGGCGTCGTGCAGGAAATCGAAGCCCCGGGCATCGCGGCGGTCCGGCCCGGCGACACCGTTTACGTCTTCGAGAGATATTTCTGAGAAGCATCGGACCTTTCCCGCCGTATCAGGCCAACTCTCAGGCCCGCGTATCAGACATGTCCGGAATGCGTATTCTCCACTGTCTTCGTGCTCCCGTTGGTGGTCTGTTCCGCCACGTCCTCGATCTCGCTGAGGAACAGGCCAGTCGCGGACACGACGTTGGCATCCTCGCCGACAGCAACGCCGAAGACAGGCTGACGGCATCGAAGTTCGCCGCAATCGCGCCAAAACTGACACTCGGAATCGCGCGCATCCCCATGCACCGCCAGCCGGGCCTTGGCGATCTTGCAGCCGTTGCTGCGGTTCGCCGCCGCGCTGCAAAGCTCAACCTCGATGTGTTGCATGGCCATGGCGCCAAGGGCGGCGCCTACGCCCGACTGGCGGCACGCAGCCTTTCGATCCGGGGGCGATCCATAAAGTCATTTTACACGCCACATGGCGGCAGCTTGAATTTGAAGCCGGGCTCGCTCGAACAACGCGTCCTGATGCGGGTCGAGCGCGGTCTCGAAAGCGTCACGACCGGATTGATTTTCGAAAGCGCCTACGCCGCACGCACCTATCGCGCCCGCATTCGCGCGAGCGGCGCACCGCAACGCATCATCCCGAACGGTCTCAGACCGTCCGACTTTTCCGAAGCAACGCCACTGAGCGATGCAACGGATCTCCTGTTCGTCGGCGAGCTGCGCGATCTCAAAGGCGTCGACGTTCTGCTCGAAGCGCTCGCGGAACTGCACGAGCGCGCCGTCACTGCGACGATCGTCGGCTCGGGTCCGGACGAAGCGAAATTCCGGGCCTTGAGTTCGTCGCTCGACCTCGACGGACGCGTGCGCTTCATGGGGGCCTTGCCAATTCGGGACGCTTTCTCGCTCGGCCGGGTCATGGTTGTTCCATCCCGCGCCGAGAGCTTCCCTTACGTCGTCCTCGAGGCGGCCGCCGCCGGACTGCCGCTGATCGCGACCAACGTCGGCGGCATCCCGGAAATTGTCGCAGGCACCGACACCGGGCTCATCGCTCCTGACGACGTCCGCCAGTTGGCGGAAGCGCTCGCCGCGTCCCTCGACGCGCCAGGCCTCGCGAAAGCCCGCGCTGCGCGGCTCAAAAACGCCGTCGCCCAAAAGTTCACGGTCGCCGCCATGACCGACGCGGTTCTGGATTTCTACGCCACGCCCTCCCCTACGGCGGCCCGCGCGCCCTATGCGGTCCCCGCTCTGCGCGACCATCGCGGTTAACGGAGCTTAACCCGGGTGGCATGAAGCCTGCTTCCTAAGCGTTCACGTTATCCAAACGGGACGCGCAGCAGCCATGTCATTGACCCTCCAGTTCAAGAATTCGCCGGCAGATCAGATCGCGGATGCCGGGATCGTCACGCGCCCGCTAGCCTTCGTCCGCGGCAAGCTGGCCGACAGGGCAGATCATGCGCGCACGCTCTCGCCGGTTTTGGTGAGCGGTAGCATTCGCTGCGCGGAATTGCTGATGTCGACGCTGCTCGGCCTCGCGATCGCACACCTGTACGTGAAAGAGACGACCGTTCTCGGCCACCCGGCCTACCTCTTCGCGACCACGCTCGTCGGCACCGCCACGATCCTCGTATTTGGCCTGCTCGATCTCTACAGCCTTCGCGCACTGTCGGCGTCCATCAAGTCTTTGCCTGCCGTGATGCTCGGCTGGACGACCGCGTTCGCGACCTTGATAGCCGCGATCTTCTTTCTGAAAATCGGCGAAGACATTTCCCGTGTCTGGCTCGCCGTCTGGTTTGTTGCCGGCGCCGCCGCCATCATGACCGGCCGGCTCGTCGCGGGATGGTACGTTCGCAACGCCGCGAACTCGGGGCGCCTCTATCAGCGCGTCGCGATTTATGGCGCCGGCCCCCTCACCGAGAATTTCATCAAGGACCTCGAAGCCGATAGCAATTCGATCGTCCGCATCGCCGGCATCTACGATGACCGCAAGGATCCCCGCGCTCCCTATCAGATCGCAGGCTACCCCCGCGTCGGCGGATTGAACGACCTCATCACCATGAGCCGCACGAAGCAGCTCGACCTCGTCGTCGTGTCCTTGCCGCTCGCCGCCGAGGATCGCCTCTCGAGCGTCGCCGGCCGTCTGTCGGTTCTTCCTGCGGACGTGAAAATGCCCGCCCGCGCAACCGACTTGCGCTTTTCGCCACGGACGTACTCTCACGTTGGATCCGTTGCCATGATCGATCTCTTCGACAAGCCCATCGCAGATTGGGACTACGTCTCGAAATGGCTGTTCGACAAAATCATCGGCACGCTCGCGCTGATCGCGCTGGCGCCGCTGATGCTGCTTGTTGCTCTGGCGGTCAAACTCGACAGCCGTGGCCCGGTCTTCTTCCGCCAGAAGCGCTACGGCTTCAATAACGAGCTGATCGAGGTCTTCAAGTTCCGCTCGATGTACGTCGACAGCTGCGATGCAACAGCCTCCAAGCTCGTGACGAAGAACGACCCGCGCGTCACCCGCGTCGGCGCCTTCCTGCGCAAATCGAGCCTTGATGAGCTGCCGCAGCTGATCAACGTCGTCAAAGGCAACCTGTCCCTCGTCGGCCCGCGCCCGCACGCGCTTCAGGCGAAGGCCGCTGGCCATCTCTACGACGAGGTCGTCGACGGATATTTCGCACGCCACAAGGTCAAGCCCGGCATCACCGGCTGGGCCCAGATCAACGGTTGGCGCGGCGAAACCGATACTGAAGAGCAGATCACGAAGCGCATCGAGCACGATCTCTACTACATCGAAAACTGGAGCGTGTTTCTCGATCTCTACATTCTGCTCAAGACGCCGTTCGCCCTGCTCGACACCGAGCGCGCATACTGAGGGTTTTGCGCGCCCGCCCGATCAGTCCCGACGAAATGGAAATACGGCTCAAATGTCCTCGACGATGACCGCCTTGGCTCCAGCCTTCCAAAATTTCAACCTGCGAACCGGTCATCGCAAAAGCGCCGCGCACCGGATCGCGCTGGCGCTCGTCTGGCTGACGATCGTCGCAAGCTCGATCGTCTTTACCGAACCCGCTCCCGTCGATGCTCTGACGATCGGCTTGATGTTTCTGCTTCCCGCCGTTGGACTGGTCGACGCCCGGCCAATGCTCTGGGCGGGCTTCGCGGTGCTCCTGACGATCACGGCATGCGGCGAGATCAGCGCGGCGATGGCGCGTGAAACCGGCATCGCCGTATCGCACATGACGGTTTCACTGTACCTGGTGGCGGCGTGCTTTCTGTTCGCGGCGTTCGTCGCCAAGGAACCGGAGAAGCACACCCGCCTCATCCTCAACGCCTATCTTCTGACGGGCATTCTCGCGGCGCTGTGCGGCGTCGCGGGCTATCTCAATCTCTTTCCCGGCGCCTTCGACCTGTTCACCCGTTACGGGCGCGCGTCGGGGCCATTCAAGGACCCGAACGTTTTCGGACCCTTCCTGGTCGCGCCTCTGCTGATGTCCTTGCATCTCTGGCTCGTCTCGCCGTTGCGGCGCGGCGTGTTTCCTTTGCTGGCTGCAGGACTGCTCGCCGTCGGCATCCTATTCAGCTTCTCGCGCGGCGCGTGGGCCGCGGCGGCGATCGGCGTCCTGATCTACGGATACGTCTACACGATCACGGCGGACACCAACCGCCAGCGCGTGAAGCTGGCCGCGCTCGTGCTGTTCGGCATGGCGGCGTTGGGAGTGATCCTGACTGCCGCGCTGCAGTCGGACGCAATCTCCGATCTCCTCGAACAGCGCGCCGCCCTTACTCAGTCCTACGACGAAGGTCCCGACGGTCGCTTCGGCGGACAGGCAAAGGCGATCGCGTTGACGCTCGAAAATCCGCTCGGCATCGGCTCGGCAAATTTCACGCGCTTTTATCATCACGAGGAAGTTCACAACGTCTACCTCAGCATGTTCCTGAATTCCGGTTGGATCGGCGGACTTCTTTATCTGATGACGTGCGTCGGCACGCTCATCGCCGGATTGCGGCACGCATTCAGGAAATCGGCGACGTCGCCGCTCTTCCTCGTCGCGTTCGCGGCACTCGCCGGAAATATCTGCGAGGGCGTGCTGATCGACAGCGATCACTGGCGGCACTTCTACCTGCTTCTTGCGATCGTGTGGGGCATGATGGCCGCGAGCCCTCGCCGAGAAAGACCTGCGCGCCTCCTCCGCGACCGGCGTCCGGTTTTGCTGCAAAAGCTGCTGCTCATTCCACAGTCGCGGCGGCAGCCGCGCATCACTGGCGCTTCGCAAAACATCGCCGCGCTTCGCCCCAATAGAAATTTGGCGGGAAAAATTCCCGGATGGCGCCCGGAACGCGGTCGGATTATTGCACCGGTGTGAGCGCCGATCCGGAAAAATCTCCCGGGCTATAATCGACACCACGTCCAGGATGCCGGACGCCCAGAGCGGTTGGCTGCGCGAGCCATGGCTGCCGTTCGCAGTCGACCGATTTTCGGCATACGGAAGTCCGCTCGGCGCATGAACCACGAAAGAAGGCCATACTTCGCTATGACGCAGATGCGTTGCGGGACGATCGATAAGCTCGGCAAGCCATATCTGCCTAAGGCTCGCCTCTTGGATCCGGACATCCAGCATTGCCGGACGGACCGCTCTCGGCTCCCTCATGGCCGCGCGGATGCTTGCCAAATATCGAAACGAACGGCCACAAACCTTGACGCCATCAAGGCTCTGCTCCAAAAAGTTACATTATTACACTACGTGGGTGAGCATTGACCGATGCCGTTGAGACGCCGCCTGCTCGTCCTCGTCGCGCTCGTCCTCGGAGCCTGCCTTCTCGTCGGTGGTGCGCTGACGTATTGGGCGGGCCTGCGCAAAATCGAGCTCGAAATGTCGTCGGCGATTGCAGTTGGCAGCAGCGCCGTCATGGACGCGCTCTCATCGATCGAGACGAGCAGCGATCCGGCAACGCAAGTCATCCGCATCGTCGGCGCGTTCGATGGCGACCGCCACCTTGTTGCCCGCCTCGTTGCTCCGGATGGCACGGTGAAGTCGGTGTCAAACCTGAAGGCCCCGGTCGATCCGCCGCCTGCCTGGCTCTACAAACTGCTTGAGGGAAACATTCACACTCAAACATTCACGCTGCCGGATAACCTTCGCCATCTCGGGAGTATCACGCTCGAAGCCGATCCTCACAACGAGGTCGGAGAGGTGTGGGAAGATCTGCAGCTCAAGTTTCTCATAATTTCGGGCTTCTGCGGCGTCGTGCTCGCCCTGATTTATGCGAGCCTCGGGCGGGCGCTCAAACCGCTCGAAGATCTGTCGGCGGCATTGAACCGTGTTGGAGAAGGCGATTATTCCGCCCACGTTGCCGAGGAAGGACCGGAAGATCTCAATCTGATCTATCGCGCTTTCAATCGCATGGCGGACCGACTGCGGACATCGGAAGAACAGAACCAACGGCTCAACGAGCAGCTCTCGACCGTCCAGGAGGAAGAGCGGTCCGAGATCGCGCGCGACCTTCACGACGAGATCGGGCCGTTTCTGTTCGCAGTCGACGTCGATGCGCAGTCCATTCCGATTCTGCTCGCTCGCAATGCCACCGACGACGTTGCAGGCCGGGCGGGCGCGATTCGGCAATCGGTCCAGCACATGCAGGTGCATCTGCGCGGTATTCTCAGCCGCCTGCGTCCCGCAATGCTGATCGATCAGGGTTTGACGCACGCCATCGAACACCTCGTGGCCTTCTGGCGCACGCGCCGCCCCGCCATTGCCTTCCACACCGATATCGACGACGCGCGCTTCTCCGCGCACATCGAAGAAGCCGCGTTTCGCATTCTGCAGGAAGGCACGAGCAACGCCATTCGTCACGGCAAACCGTCAAAAATCGGCCTGTACGCGAACCGCACGCCGGAAGGCGCGCTGCGCATCGTCGTCTCGGACGACGGGACCGGCATCACGGCTGGCGCCAAGCGCGGGTTCGGTCTCGTCGGAATGCGCGAACGCGTTGCGGCTCTCGATGGCACGTTGGAAATCACAACCTCAAAGGAGGAAAAGGGCGTCATGCTGATCGCCAAAATCCCGCTTCCCGCGGAGCGCCGCGCAAAAACAGATGACAACAAAAAAGCTACGAGTGCAGCATGAAAATACTCATTGTCGACGATCACGGCGTTGTGCGCGAAGGCCTGAAAAGGTTGTTTGTCGCGCACTTCGATGCGCAGGTCTTTGAAGCCGTGGAAATCGAAGAAGGGCTCGCCATCTATGCGCGCGAACGTCCCGATATCGTCGTCCTCGACCTGAACCTCGAAGGTGCCGGAGGGCTCGAGTTGCTGCGGCGCGTGCAATCGATCGACAATGGCGCGCGCGTCGTCGTGTTCAGCATGCACCATGAGCCGATCTATGCGGTTCGCGCGCTCCGCGGCGGCGCCCGCGGCTACGTCAGCAAAAGCGCGCCCGTCGAAGAACTCATCGCTGCGATAAAGAAGGTGCGTGGCGGCGAACAGTATATCGACCGCGACCTCGCCTCGCGCATCGCCGTCAGCCAGATCTCAACCGACGATCCGCTGCAGTCCTTGTCGATCCGTGAAGTCGAAATTCTGCGCATGCTCGGTCAGGGCAAGAGCATGACGGCCATCTCGGAAAGTCTCGGCATCGCCTACAAGACCGTTGCCAACATCTGCACGCAGATGAAGGTCAAGCTCGGCGTCGACCGCACAGCCGACCTTATCCGTCTCGCCATCGAAACGCTGAAAACCTGACGTTCAAAAAACCGGCGCCCGCATCCCCTTTCCAAAACTTGAAAAGGGATGCGGGCGCCGGAATGAACTCACGGCAAAACGATTTACTTGGTTCCAGCCGTCGCCTTGATGTTGTCGAGGCCTGCGTTGAAAATCCCCTCGATGACGTCGTGCGCTTCCTTGTTAGTCTTGCCGTTGGCATCGAACGTCGCCGACCATGCGAAATTGATCTCGTCCTCATCGTCGTCATCCGGCGTCAGCGCGAACTGAGCCTGATAATTCTTGACCGGCAACGGGCTTTCCAGAATTTCGTAGCGATAGAAGTTCGGCTTTTCATCAAGAAGCTTCTCCTTGATCTTGCCGCCGTCCTTCAACGTCAGAACGCGAATCTTCGCGCCGTCTTCCGTGCTTTCCTCGCAGTTGGCGACGGCCGGATGCCAATCCTTCAACGCGCACCATCCGCCGAACTGCGTCCAGAGCCGCGTCCGCTCCTCATCCATCTTCTTGGGATCAACCTTGAGCTCGAGCTTTTTACCGACTGCGACGGCGGCGGCGTTCGCAGCCGGAAGACCCGAGAACACACCCGCAAGCGCCACAACACCGGCAACCGCGATGCCCTGAACAAACTTCATCGTGCCACTCCCATTTTTTTTGCTCGCTCGCTCTTACGAGAAAAGCGCCAGAACGCGGCTTCACAACCGCGTTACTTTATTACAATGAAACCGCAGAACAAGCATCGCACGCGAGGAGATCAGGGAGCTATTTCCCGCCAAGCCATAACGGCCGGCAAAAAAGCGGAGCTACCCCGATCCCGATCCCTGCGAAACCGGGGCGCTCCTGCTTTTCACCACAGCATTGGGGGCAGTCGCACTCAGGGGAAGTGCGTGCTGTGGCTGGTGTGATACCGGCGAGCGGCGCAAAGGGTTTCAATCATACGTCAAAAACCTAAGTAGCCCGTTCTGGCCTCACCTTGGAACTCGCGACTGTTTCATCAGTTCTTTCTTTAAGGGAAAGGCCGCGAATTTTGCGCGATCTTGGTCGCCAGTTTTGGAGGAATGATGAAACGCCACGCATGCCCCATCGTCTTTGCAAGCGTTCTTGCCATCGCGCTTCCAGCTGCCGCTTATGCCGCTGACGTCACCGTCGATATCAATAAAATCACACCCGGCGGCATTGGGGAAAAGCTCGGCACAGCCACCATTTCCGAAAAGTCAGGCGGCGGACTTCAAATCAAAGTCGACATGATTGGCGTAACGCCCGGAGAGCATGGCTTCCATGTTCACACCTCCGGCGACTGCGCAGCGCAGACAAAAGACGGAAAAGCGCAGGCCGGACTTGCTGCTGGCCCTCACTATGATCCCGCTTCCTCAAAGAGCCACAAAGGTCCGACGGGCAGGGGTCACAAGGGCGATCTGCCATTTCTGACAGCGACCGATAAAGGCATCAACGTCGTCGTATCGGCACCCCATCTTTCGCTGGCCGACGTCCGTGGCCGCACTCTCATGGTGCACGAGGGCGGAGACAATTACACCGATCATCCCGAGAACGGCGGCGGCAAAGCGCGCATCGCCTGCGGTGTCGTTCCGAAAGGCTAGCAGATCATGCAGAACCATTTTCGATGGACGTTTGCGACCACGCTCGCAGGCTTCGCTCTGTTGACGGCGTCGGCAGTAAGCCTGGCTCAGACTCCTGGCCCGAAATCGCCTGATGCGCATAACCCAGCTGCGGAACAGCAAACGCCCGCTAAACCCGACGAGCCGCTCAGCGAGAAGCTGGATAAGAACGAGGGCGTGCTGGTTCCACCCAGCGGCGTTGATCCCAAGATCCACATAGACCCGCCTGCCGAGACGGGCGATCGCATGCCGGTGATCGTTCCACCAGGCGAGCCCGGCGGCAATCAGCAGATCCAGCCGAAATAGACCGCGCGGTGCATGCCTTCGAGCAACCGCGCAATCGGAACGATACGCGGGCTATTTCGCGCTTGGCGTGATGGTCGAGGTTTCGATCATCGACGGCGCTCGCGGACCGGGATCGGCCGCCATCTCGACGCTCTTCGGCGCCTCATCGCGCACGCGCTGAAGAAAGCTATCGAGGCTCGACCCCCAGATGTCCCAGCCTTGGCGATCGTCGGCGATCGAATGTCCTTCGTTGCCGTAAGGCGGAAGAATGTGCTCTTCGACGCTGCCGCCCGCATTGCTCCACGTTCGCGCCAGATCTTCCGCAAGCTTAGGACCGAAATAACTATCGTTCCTGGCGTAGAACCAGATGGTCGGCTCCTGTGCATGGCTTGCATAGCGGTGCGCCGCCGAGAGCAGCGCGGCCCGATCGCAGATCGCGTTCAACTCACCATAAGCATGACCGCCCCGGCCGCCGGCGAAATTCACGATCGCCTGGACTTGCGGCAGGTTGCGCGCCGACAACGCGAGCGACGCCCACCCGCCTGTCGACACGCCAACAACGATGACGCCGTCACGCGCAATGAACGGCTGCCCGGTCATGTAGTTGACCGCCGCTTCGATATCATCCGCCGCGACATTTCCCGACGCGTAGTGATCGGGATGCGCGCAGTTGCCGATCGCCTCCGCCAATGGTCCGCCCGTCGCGCCGTGTCCGCGCCGTTGCGGCAACACGACGACATAACCGCGATCGACGAACCAACGCGACAAATAATAATAAACGGGCATCGACACCGAGAGCCGCGTCGCTTCATCCGTGCCATGATTGATCACGACGAGCGGCCGCCGTTTATCTTCGCCGGAGGGATCGGCATCGGGACGGAAGACTGTCGCGCGCATCGCAACGTTTGCGTCGCCGCTCGGCAAGACCCAAAGCTGCTCGCGCATGCGCGAGCCCTCGGGGCCGAATGCACCGAACATGCGCTCGGACGAAATCGATGCCGATGGAACGAATGTTAGGGCAAGAAGCCCAATCCATAGTAAAGCCAGACCCATCACCGGGCCCGGAGCTTCCCCCCGCGCACAATTCATCTATCCGTAATCCCCCGAGTCTGCGCCTTGCGCAGACCGCATTGGAGCTTGCGGTCAAACACGCGTCAAGCGGCAATTCGGCACCCGCTTTTGTGAGCGCCCTCAAGAGATTCCACCGCAATCGGGCTCTCGCCCTGTACGCGCTGACACGAAGTTGCCAAATTCCCCCACCCTCGCGGAAAGATCTCGGCTGAGCTCGCTGCGAAGTTCTCCCAGGCATCCGTTTCGCGAATCGAAATCCACCGTCGATTGCCGCGACTGAACAATTCGCAGATTGCGGGCAGGAGGCGGCTCTGCCGACTTTGTCGTGAAAAAAAATACAGATCCGTCATTGCCGGCGTGACCGCCTAGCGAGGCGGCGAGAAGGTCATCATGGCCTAGCGAAACAACGGTTATGGAAGGACGGTTCGGCGCGAATTACGCCGCCGCCGTGCGCAGATGTGCCTTCGTATCGAAGAACAAAGCCTGGCTGATGATCGCCATTACGGTTTCCCGTTGAAACGGCTTCGAGATCAGAAACGTCGGCTCGGGTCGCGCCCCTGTCAGCACGCGTTCCGGATACGCCGTAATGAAGATGATGGGCACTTCCCCTTCCGCGACGATTTCTTTCACCGCGTCGAGGCCGCTGCTGCCGTCCGCAAGCTTGACGTCCGCGAGGATAAGCCCAGGCTTCTGACGTTTGACGGCTGAAAGGGCCTCCGTCTTGGTGGTCGCGACATCCTGCACCGAATGGCCGAGACTTGTAACGATCGTTTCCAGATCCATCGCGATCAATAGCTCGTCCTCGATGATAAGGACATTCGTCGCAACCTGATGCGCGATTTCCTGGCCCGCGATATCGAGCAAGCTCTCGATGTCCCGTTCTCCGACTTCCAGAATCGTCGCAGCTTCCGCCGCGGTGAACCCTTCGACCGCAACGAGAAGAAAGGCCTGGCGCGGCAAGGAGCTGATTGAGTTGATGCGGCGCTGCGCGACAGCCACCGACGCTTGCGCTTCTTCCGCGTCCGCCGGCGATAGCCGGACGGAATTCCACACCCTCAGAAACAAATGATAGAGCGCTACCCGCGGCGGCACGTGCGTCGGGAAATCTGACGGTGTCGACACCAGACTTTCAAGCAAAGTGGCAACATAAGCGTCCCCACTCTCCTGCGCTCCCGTCAGCGACCGCGCGAAGCGCCTGAGATATGGCAAATGAGGACGGATTGTTTGGGCAATCGACATAACACTGCACCTCCCGAGCCGACCTACAGGTGAAGAGCCGGATCAACCGATCCGTTCCCGCGGCCAAACTGCACCACTACCTCAACGTCTGTCCGCAGCGATAGTTCCGAAGCGGAACAAATTCTTCTGGCTTGAGTTGGCCAATCAGGAGCGCCTCGAATATGGGAAACAACTTTGTCTCTAGCGAGGCCGGAAAAATCAGTGACGTCAGGTTTTTGATGATGCAACAGCGCTTGAGCGCGCCGGACGGACCGACGCGAAACCAAGATACTTTTTGCGAGCAGGAACCACCAGCCGAGCCCGAAGCACGGGATGCTATCACCCGTCTGCCAGGAATCGCGACGCAACTCATCGGAGAGCGCATGCGCACCATGTATGCCTCGATGGTGCGCGAGCCGGTTCCCGACGACCTCCTCAATCTCATCCGCCAGCTCGAAGCCAAGGAGGCGTCCGAGTGACGGAAACTCCAAGCTTCGGAGATGCACTGATCGCGGCCATGCCCAATATGCGGGCGTTCGCGCACTCCCTCTGTGGCGACGCTCAGCTCTCGAACGATCTCGTTCAAGAAACACTGCTTAAAGCTTGGGCGCACAAGGATTCCTTCGTGCCCGATTCAAATCTCAAGGCTTGGCTGTTCACCATTCTGCGCAACACATATTTTACGCATTATCGAAAATCTCAGCGCGAGGAATTGGACCAGGATCATGCCGCGCTCAACGCCAGCGTACCGCCGACACAGCTCACTCAGCTCGAATTCGACGACATGCGTCGCGCGTTGATGCGGCTTTCCCCCGATCATCGGGAAGCACTGTTGCTCATTACGGCGGAGGGCTTCTCATATGAAGACGCTGCACGCGTGTGCGGCTGCGCGGTGGGCACAATGAAAAGCCGGGTCAATCGCGCCAGAAGCCGACTGGTCGACGAGACGTCGGGACAATCGCCGATGAAAGAACATGCGGAGCAACATCGCCCCGGAAATACGCCCCCGGCCAAAAGTTCAAGCCGCTAAGCAAGGCAAAATACGCATTTATCACAATATCCAATAAGCCCCACTGCCGCCGCCTTCTTCAAGGTTTATCCAGCCGCCGGACAAATACTGTCGGCGTAACTGAGTATACCTAAAATCGCATGGGAACTAATCCGCGCCACGGGCGTTCAAGAACGTTTAGGCTGCGGTTCTGAGGGGAAGAATAAGGAATGTCGGATCAGATCGGTACGGTCGGAGTCGAACACGTCGTAACCGGATCCAATGCGGTGCTTGTAGAGATGCTTCACGCCCTGCAAGCCGTACGAGGAGGAGACTTCACCGTCAGGCTGCGAACCGACTGGGAAGGACTGCCGGGCAAGATCGCCGACGTCTTCAACGATATCGTATCGACCAACCAGCGCATGGCCGGCCAGCTCGATCGTGTCGGCCAGGTCGTCGGCAAGGAAGGGTTGACGAACCAGCGCGTCAAGCTCGGGCTCGCCCATGGCGCCTGGGGCGAAATGGAGGACTCGGTCAATTCGCTGATCGATGATCTGCTGCGCCCAACGGCCGAGGTGACCCGGACGATCGCCGCCGTCGCGCAAGGCGATTTGCTGCGGCCCATGCGGCTCGACGTCGATGGACGCCCTCTTAAAGGTGAGTTCCTGCGCTCGGCAACGATCGTCAACACGATGATCAAGCAGCTCTCGATCTTTACGTCCGAGGTGACGCGCGTGGCGCGCGAGGTCGGGACGGACGGCAAGCTCGGTGGCCAGGCACAAATCCGCGAGGTGACGGGCGTCTGGAAAGACCTGACCGACAGCGTGAACTCGATGGCGTCAAATCTCACGGCGCAAGTCCGCAACATCGCCGAGGTAACGATCGCCGTTGCCAACGGCGACCTTTCGAAAAAGATCACCGTCGACGTGCGCGGCGAAATTCTGCAGTTGAAGGAAGCCATCAACACGATGGTCGAGCAGCTTCGCTCGTTCGCAGCGGAAGTCACGCGCGTCGCGCGCGAAGTCGGCACAGAGGGCCGCCTCGGCGGACAGGCCGTCGTGCCCGGTGTCGGCGGTACGTGGAAAGACTTGACCGACAACGTCAACCTGCTCGCGGCCAACCTCACGACGCAAGTCCGCAACATCGCGGAAGTGACGACCGCCGTCGCGCGTGGCGACCTTTCGCGCAAGATCACGGTCGACGTCAAAGGCGAAATCCTCGAGCTGAAAAACACCATCAACACGATGGTCGATCAGCTCAACGGCTTTGCATCCGAGGTAACGCGCGTCGCACGCGAGGTCGGAACCGAGGGACGCCTCGGCGGCCAGGCAACCGTGCCCGGAGTTGCTGGCACATGGAAAGACCTGACCGACAACGTCAACTCGATGGCCGGCAACTTGACGGGCCAGGTCCGCAACATCGCCGACGTCGCGACCGCCATCGCACGCGGCGACTTGTCGAAGAAAATCACCGTCAACGTCTCCGGAGAAATTCTGCAGCTGAAGGAAACCATCAACACGATGGTCGATCAGCTGAACGGCTTTGCGTCGGAAGTGACGCGCGTCGCCCGCGAGGTCGGAACCGAAGGCAAGCTTGGCGGTCAGGCCGACGTGCGTGGCGTCGCCGGGACATGGAAAGATCTTACCGACAGCGTCAACTCGATGGCCTCGAACCTGACAACGCAGGTGCGCAACATCGCCGAGGTATCGACTGCCATCGCATCCGGCGACCTTTCAAAGAAGATTGACGTCGACGTGCGCGGCGAGGTGCTCGAACTGAAGGAAACCATCAATACGATGGTCGATCAGTTGAACGCGTTCGCTGGCGAAGTCACGCGCGTTGCCCGCGAAGTTGGAACCGACGGCAAGCTCGGCGGCCAAGCGCAGGTTCCGGGTGTGGCGGGAACATGGAAAGACCTGACCGACAACGTCAACTCGATGGCCTCGAACCTGACGGCACAGGTCCGCAACATCGCGGAAGTGACGACCGCCGTCGCGCGCGGCGACCTTTCGCGCAAGATCACCGTCGACGTCAAAGGCGAAATCCAGGAGCTTAAAGACACCATCAACACGATGGTCGACCAGCTGAACGGATTCGCATCCGAGGTGACGCGCGTCGCACGCGAGGTCGGAACGGAAGGCCGCCTCGGAGGTCAGGCGCAGGTCTCGGGCGTTGCTGGCACTTGGAAAGACCTGACCGACAACGTCAACTTCATGGCCGGCAACCTGACCGCACAGGTGCGCAACATCGCCGAGGTCGCGACCGCCATCGCTTCGGGCGATCTTTCGAAAAAGATCACCGTCGACGTGCGCGGCGAAATCCTGCAATTGAAAGAAACGCTGAACACGATGGTCGAGCAGCTGCGCTCGTTCGCAGCCGAAGTCACGCGCGTCGCTCGCGAGGTCGGCACCGAAGGCCGGCTCGGCGGACAGGCCGTCGTGCCCGGCGTCGGCGGAACATGGAAAGACTTGACGGACAACGTCAACCTGCTGGCCGCCAACCTGACGACGCAAGTCCGCAACATCGCGGAAGTCACGACCGCAGTTGCGCGTGGCGACCTCTCGCGCAAGATCACCGTCGACGTCAAAGGCGAAATCCTCGAACTCAAGAACACCATCAACACGATGGTCGATCAGTTGAACGGCTTTGCGTCCGAGGTAACGCGCGTCGCCCGCGAGGTCGGCACCGAAGGCCGCCTCGGCGGACAGGCCACGGTGCCCGGCGCTGGTGGCACCTGGAAAGACTTGACCGATACCGTCAACGTGATGGCGGCCAATCTGACGGAACAGGTTCGCGGCATCGTCAAAGTCGTGACCGCGGTCGCCGAAGGCGATTTGAAGCCGAAGCTCACCGTCAAATCGAAGGGCGAAGTTGCAGCACTCGCCGATACCATCAATGCGATGACCGAAACGCTCGCGATTTTCGCCGATCAGGTAACGACGGTGGCGCGCGAGGTCGGCGTCGAAGGACGCCTTGGCGGACAGGCGAGCGTTCCAGGCGCGGCAGGTACGTGGAAAGACTTGACCGGCAACGTCAATCTCCTTGCCGACAATCTCACCAACCAAGTGCGCGCCATCGCCGAGGTGACGACGGCCGTGACGAAAGGCGACCTCACCCGTTCCATCCAGGTCGAAGCACGCGGCGAAGTGGCCGAACTGAAGGACTACATCAACACGATGATCGGCAACCTCCGTCTCACGACGGAGCGCAACACGGAAGAAGACTGGCTGAAGACAAACCTCGCGCGCTTCACCAGCATGCTGCAGGGCCAACGCGATCTCGTAACGGTCGGCAAGAAACTCCTCTCGGAGCTTGTCCCTCTCGTCAACGCACACCAGGGCGTGATCTATCAGTTCGATGCGACCACCGAAAATCAGCTGAAGCTGCTCGCGAGGTATGCCGACGATTTGGGTTCCGGCTACCCCGATCGGCTCGAATTCGGATCGGGCCTCATCGGTCAGTGCGCACTCGAAAAACAACGCCGCCTGCTGAGTAAAATTCCGGAGACTGCGGTTCCCATCGACACCGTTGTATTCAAAGCGGTTCCTCGCAGCGTCATCGTTTTGCCGATCACGTTCGAGGATCGAATCAAGGCCGTCATTTCTCTGAGCTCGCTACACGACTTCGAGCCGGCACACCTGACATTCCTCGAACAACTGACGATGGGCATCGGTATTGTCTTGAACAGTATCGAGGCGACGATGCAGACCGAAGAACTCCTGACGCAATCGCAGGAGCTTGCCGGCGAGCTTCAAGAGCAGCAGAAGGCGCTGCAAAAAACCAACGAGGAGCTGGCCCAGAAAGCCCAGCAGCTTGCCGAGCGCAACGTCGAAGTCGAACGCAAAAATGAGGAAATAGACCAGGCCCGCCGCGCCGTCGAAGAAAAGGCAGCCGAGCTTGCGCTGACATCGCGCTACAAATCGGAATTCCTCGCAAACATGTCGCATGAGCTTCGAACGCCGCTGAACAGCATCCTCATCCTCGGCCAGCAGCTGAGCGATAATCCCGACCGCAACCTCTCCGAACGTCAGGTCGAGTTCGCTCGCACCATTCACGGTGCCGGAACGGACCTTCTGAACCTGATCAGCGACATTCTCGATCTCTCGAAAATCGAGTCGGGAACGGTTTCCGTCGACGCCGAGGAAGTAAGTTTTAATGGCGTCCTCGAAGCGATCGCGCGGCCCTTCCGTCACGAGGCCGAACGCCGCGATCTTGCTTTCGAGATGAACTTCGACCCCGATCTCGGACGGACGCTCTATACGGACTCCAAGCGCCTGCAGCAGGTTTTGAAGAACCTGCTGTCGAACGCATTCAAGTTCACTCGCCAAGGCTACGTACGTTTGTCGGTCAAGCCAGCGACGGCCAAATGGGGGCCGGATCATCCGACACTCGCCGACGCGCAGACCGTCGTTGCCTTCGAGGTCGACGACTCTGGCATTGGCATTCAAGCAGACAAGCAGAAGATTATTTTCGAAGCATTCCAGCAGGCCGATGCCAGCACGAGCCGCAAATACGGCGGCACCGGCCTCGGCCTCGCGATCAGCCGCGAGCTGGCGCATCTTCTCGGCGGCGAAATCCAGCTGCGCAGCGAGCCCGGCAAAGGCAGCACGTTTACACTCTATATTCCCCTTCGCTATGCCGCTCCCGCCGTCGAAACGCGATCGAAGGCGGATCAAACATCCCCGGCGCGGGCTCCAATTCAGCCGACCAAGACGGAATCGATCGACGACGATCGCGACGCAATCGTCGCCGGAGATCAAGTTCTTCTCGTCGTCGAGGACGATCCGAGGTATGCAAAAATTCTCATCGACGCGGCGCGCGAGACGGGCTTCAAAGGCATTGTCTGCCATCGCGGCGTCGATGCCCTGTCGCTCGCGACGGATTACAATCCGACCGCAATTTCTCTCGACATCCATTTGCCAGACATTCTCGGCTGGTCGGTTTTGAGCCAGCTCAAGCACAATTCACTGACGCGCCACATCCCGGTACAGGTCGTGACGCTGGATGACGATCGCCACCACGGCCTCGCACGCGGCGCCTTCTCATATCTGACGAAGCCGCTTCAGCCTGAGACACTGAAAGCCGCGTTGCGGCGCATCGCGGAATTTGCGAAGGCCCCGAGCAAGCGGCTTCTCATCGTCGATGACGATTCCGCCGAACGCATGAGCATCGCCGAGTTGCTGAAAAACGATGACGTCGAAATCCTGACGGCCGCCGATGGCGCCGACGCGCTCAAGGCGCTGAAGGAACATTCTATCGATTGCGTCGTGCTCGATCTGAAGTTGCCGGACATGTCCGGCTTCGAGATTCTCGAGCAAATGTGCGGATCACCCGCCATGCGCGACATTCCCGTCGTCGTGTTTACCGGTCGCGAGCTTTCCAACGAGGAAGACCACAAAATCCGCCAGCTGGCGCGCACCGTCGTCGTCAAAGGCGTCGAATCGCCCGAACGCCTATTGGATGAAACGGCCTTGTTCCTGCATCGCGTGATCGCGGCTCTTCCCGCCGAAAAGCGTGAGCTTCTGTCCCGGCTGCACGGCACCGACGACTATCTCGTCGGGCGTAAGGTTCTGCTCGTAGATGACGATGCCCGCAATATTTTTGCGTTAAGCAGCCTGCTGGAACGCCGGGGAATGAACGTTTTAACGGCGACGACAGGGCGCGAAGCCATAGAAACGCTGAATTCGACGGATGTATCTATCGTGCTGATGGATATCATGATGCCGGAAATGGATGGCTATCAGACGATGCAGCGCATTCGCGGCAGCGACAAACATCAGCGCTTGCCCATTATCGCGCTGACCGCGAAGGCGATGAAAGGCGATCGCGAGAAATGCCTTGAAGCCGGCGCTTCGGACTATCTCGCAAAACCCGTTGATACGGAACAACTGTTGTCGGCGTTGCGCATGTGGCTACATCGGTGAGGGGGACAACCGTGGCTTTAGAAATTTTCGATGAAACCGTCAACATCCTGCTTGTCGACGACCAGCCTGGAAAACTTCTTGCTTATGAAGCCATCCTCGATGGCGTCAACGCAAACCTCATCAAGGCCACAACCGCCGAAGAAGCATTGACAGCGCTTCTCAAAACCGAAATCGCCGTCATCCTGATGGATGTCTGCATGCCCGACCTCGACGGGTTCGAACTTGCCGCAATGATCCGTAACCATCCTCGCCATGAAAAAACTGCGGTAATCTTCATCTCAGCCGTTCGCCTCGAAACCGACGATCTTTTGGAGGGCTATCGCACCGGCGCCGTCGATTACGTGCCCGTCCCCGTCGTTCCCGAAATTCTCAAAGCGAAAGTGCAGATTTTCGTCGAATTGCACCGCAAAAGCCGGCAGCTCGATACGCTCAACGCCGAACTCGAGGCGCGCGTCAGGCAGCGTACCGAACAGCTTGAACAGTCCCATGCCATGCTGCAGCAGAGCGAAGAGAGGTTGCGCCTCGCCAGCGAGGCAGCGCGCCTTGGGACCTTCGAATACGACCAGTCCGAGCAGGATCTTCAATGGTCGCAGAATATAGCTGAAATTCTCCATGTTTCCGTACCTGAACACCAGCGCTTCGAGAACTTCATCGATCTCGTAAATGCCGATGATCGCGACGCCGTGCGCAGCTATTTCAGAGCGGCGAATTTCGCCGAGACGACCGCTGAGCTTGAGTTCCGGATCAACGGAATCCGCGGTGTCACCTGGGTTCTCACCCGCGCACGCGCGTTCCAAACTGGCAGCGGCGGGGCCACGCGCGTCATTGGAACGCTCCTCGATATTACCGAACGGAAGTCAGCCGATAGCCATCAACAGCTTCTGATGGCCGAGCTTGATCATCGCGTAAAAAACATCCTCGCCAACGTCGCTGCGATTGCCCGGCTTTCAAGCTCCAACGCCACATCGATCGACACCTTCGCATCGGCTCTCGATGGGCGAATTCACGCAATGTCGGCAGCTCACGATCTCCTGCGCCAGAGCAGTTGGACCGGTGTCGATCTCCACAAACTGGTTGCCGGCGCATTGGAACCCTTCAGGTCCCGGACCGACAACGACATCGTGATCGAGGGCGAGCGCGTGCGCCTGACATCGAAGTTCGCTCAGTCGATGGCGCTCGTTCTGCATGAACTCGCAACCAATGCCGTGAAACACGGAGCGCTATCGGCATCCGGCGGCAGGGTTTCCGTCGGCTGGTCGCGCGTCAACACACCCGACGGCGAGAAGATTAAATTCGGATGGAAGGAACGCGGCGGCCCACCATGCGCAAAGCCGATCCGAAAGGGCTTCGGCCTGACGGTCATCCGCAGCGCCTCATCCGAATGCGGCGGTCAAGCAAACATGGAATTGTCCGAGGAAGGGTTCGATTTCAGCTTCGAAGGCGACCTCTCGGCGCGCACGCAGATGGTCAGCCAGCGCCATATCTCGATCGTGCAGAAACCAAGAACCGCTCCGGCCACCGCCGCGGCACCGCAGTCCTCAGGCTGCAAGATTCTTCTTATCGAGGACGAAGCCCTGATCGCGATGCAGCTGAAGCTCGACCTTGAAGAATATGGGCACGTGGTCATCGGACCGATCGCGCAACTCTCGGAAGCACTACGCGTCGCGGCAGATTCCGAATTCGACATTGCCCTGATCGACATCAATCTCGGAGCCGACAACAGCGCGCCGGTCGCAGAAATCCTGGATCGGCGACACATTCCTTTCGCCTTTACCACGGGCTACAATGACCTGATTTTCATGCCGCCGCTTTTGCGTGACTATCCGCATCTGACCAAGCCTTACAATCCCGCCGATGTGAAGGATCTCGTCGCGGAACTTCAGCGTCAAGCCTTCGAACGTGCCGCTCCATCGCACGACGACGCAAACCAGGTCGCTTGACGCGACGCCCTTTACTTGACGCGCCGAACGATGACTACGGCAATCCTCTCTAGACTGACGATCGCAACAAATATTTCCGATCGCACGTTAATTGACTTTGCGTTGATGTGCTTTCCCGCGGGGGGATCGATCCGATGACCACTCTGAAAACCGCCACGCCCTACCGTTCATCCCTCGACGTCGCGGCCATCGGCAACGGCCGCATAGCGGCGCTCATCGAATCCGGTGGCCGCATTGTCTGGTGGTGCTTTCCGAGACTTGATGGCGATCCGGTTTTCTGCCGCCTGCTCTCGGGAAACGAAGACAAAGGATTTTGCGATATCCAGCTCGATGGGCAAGTCTCGGCAACATCGAGTTACGTGCGCAATACCTGCATCCTTGAAACCATCCTCGTCGCGAGCAACGGCGCACGCGTCAAGATCACCGACTTCGCGCCGCGTTTTGTGCGCTTTGGCCGGTCGTTTCATCCGACTCAACTCATCCGCCGCATCGAGCCGTTGAACGGTTTGCCTCGTATCGCCTGCCGCGTACGGCCGACATTCGGATATGGCGAGTCGACCGCATCTGCTTCGCAAGGATCCAACCACGTTCGCTATAGCAGTCCCGGCTCAACGGCCATTCGTGTCACGACCGACCTCGCCGTATCTTACGTCGTGCACGAGACGCCATTTGCACTGACGCATCCCGTCACGCTTGTCCTCGGCAGCGACGAGCCGATAGAAAGTTCGATCGACGCGATGTCGCGCGAATTCCTCGACCAGACGCGCGACTATTGGGTACAGTGGGTGCGCGGGCTCGCCATCGCATACGAATGGCAGCCCGACGTCATACGGGCCGCCATTTCCCTGAAGCTCTGCACGTTCGAGGAAACCGGCGCCATCACCGCGGCGCTCACAACGTCGATACCCGAAGCACCGAATACGCCGCGCACATGGGATTATCGCTTCTGCTGGCTGCGCGACGCATATTTTGTCATCCGCGCGCTGAACCGCCTCGGCGCGACGCAATCGATGGAAAACTACCTCGGCTATATCACCACCATTATCGCCGACACCGAGAACCCGCTGAAGCCGCTCTACGGAATTGTTCATAACGACACGATCGATGAGCGTATCGCGCCAGGTTTGCAGGGATTTCTCGGCATGGGGCCTGTCCGCGTCGGCAATCTTGCATCGATACAGCTGCAGCACGATGCCTATGGCAGCGTCATTCTCGGCGCCGCGCAGATGTTTATCGACCAGCGGCTGCCGCGGATGGGCGATGCCAGCCTGTTTCACGAGCTCGAGCATCTGGGCCAGCAGGCTCGGCGGCTCTACCTTCAGCCCGACGCCGGCATCTGGGAGTATCGCGGACGCGAGCGCATTCATACGCACTCCGCGACGATGTGCTGGGTCGCCTGCGATCGCCTGGCGAGGATCGCCGGTCTGCTCGGGCTTCAGGAGCGCGCCGTCTACTGGAAGCAATCGGCCGATAAAATTCGCTCGGAAATCCTGACACGCGCATGGAGCGAAAAGCGCGGTGCTTTCACAGGCGCATTCGACAACCACGAACTCGATGCGAGCGTTCTGCTCCTCGCCGAGCTTGGCCTCGTTGCACCGAGCGACCCGCGCTTTATCAAGACGTGCGAAACGATCGGCCGCGAGTTGATGCGCAACGGATTGATGCTGCGGTACGCCGCCGAGGACGACTTCGGATTACCCGAGTCCGCGTTCCTGGCTTGCCAATTCTGGTACATCGACGCCCTCGCACTCATCGGCCGGACCAACGACGCGAGAGACCTGTTCGGCGAGTTACTTGAGCATTGCAATGCATTCGGAATGCTGAGCGAGGATCTGCACCCCGCAACCGGCCAGCTATGGGGCAACATCCCACAAACCTATTCCATGGCCGGATTGATCAATTCCGCGATGAATCTGTCGCGCCGCTGGGACGATGCCTGGGCTCCGTCACCACATCCGGCGCGACTGGAGGACGCCGCCGACCCGACGACGACGCAAACGGCAGAAACGCTTCAGCGTCGCGCATGACATCACGATTTCGAATGAACCGCGCGTCGTCCGCGCGTCCTGCCGGTCGTCGTCTGCTTGATGACGGCCTTCATTCTGCAAACCACGCCGTCGGCGGAAAATTCGCGCTCGACTTTGGCGCTCGGAAATCCACTGTCGATCAGGAGGGAGCCGAGCCCTCGCCGCTCCGGCTGAGATACCGCCGGCCCGCCGCGCTCTTCCCACATGAGTTCGAATTGCGCGTCGTCATCGTTCAGCCGATCGAACGTCCAGGATACCCGGACGATTCCCTTCTCGCCTGACCAGGCTCCGTACTTGATCGCGTTGGTTCCAAGCTCATGCAGCGTCAGCGCCAGCGCGTTCGCGACGTCTCCGGGAACGATCCCATCTGCCCCCTGGATCGTCATCCGCAACGTTCCAGGCGGAACGAGCGGCTTCAGCGTATCGACGACCAATTCATTCAACGAAGCCCCGAGAAAGCTTCGCGTCGCGACGAGATCCATGGCCGTGCCCATCGCGGCGAGCCGTCCGGACAAGGACTTGGCGAAGCTTTGAACGTCGCTGCTGTATCGCGCCGACTGGCTGACGAGCCCGGCGATGACCGCGAACGTGTTCTTCAGCCGGTGACGCAGCTCGACGTTCAGTTGCTCCAAATGCAGCTCCCCGAGCGCACTGTCCTGCAGCAAGCCTTCATTGCGGTCGCGCTCGTAGAGCAGGCTTTCAACCTTTCTGTTGAGCAGGTGCACGACCGCCACGATCAGCCCCGCCATCAGTGCAAACGCTGAAAGAGCGAGCGCCGTCTCGAATGCGGAATACTGATGAGAAGCAAAAAAATAGAATCGCCACGCAAACGCCAGGGATGCGGCAATGACGAGCAGGCCCGGTCCCGTTCCCGCAAGTAAGGCCGCGATCAGCGCTGCGATGTAGAATGTCAGGAACGGCAAGCTTGTCGGCAGCCAGTTCGACAAGAAGGCGCGCAGAAGCGCCGCGATGACAAAGATCACCACCGCAATCGGATAAGCGAGCACAGGGTTGCGCCGTATTCTCGGCAATACCCGTTCGACGATATTATCGACGAGTTGAACCATCCGCCTCACGAACGGCCCCCTGCCCTTGTTCTGAGAATTCGAGCGGACCCCCTGTTGTTTCCCAACCGGCGACCCAAGACCGGCATTTTATTTCAAGTTGGGTTCGTCTGCTAGACGCCACGTGGGGATGAAGCATCGAACAATTGCGTTGTGCGTACACATGGGAAAGCCTCATCCAGCCCACGGCAGTGACGCATTGGTGCAGCGTTCCATCTCGGCAGGACAGCACTCATTTCGATCATTTCAACAGAACAAAACGAATACCGGTGAACACCCCCAATCGCACTGAGGTTGCGTCTTCGAAACCATATGCTGTCGATGGGATCGGATGGGAACGAGACAATCGCGGCCTTATTTACCCGCCCCTCGATAGACATCGTTAACTTTGCTTATCAGCCAAAGCAATTTGCGCCTTTGCGGTAGCAATTGGCTAACTATCCGCACTGAATATCTAACCCCCGCTATCGAAACCTCACGAGTATCCCGCATACATATTTGTTCGCCGGAAAGGGCTAACGTCCAAGTTAGAATTTGGGGAAAATTTGGATGGAGTGCTGCCACACACTTTAACGATTAACCCTTGGACGTGATGGGCGTTTGAATACGTGAGAGTAGCAATTGCGGCCGGGGGCACACGGCACGGGAAAAATTTTCGACCGTTGCGGCTCGACGCAAATCGCGTCGACATCTGGCGTTGCTATCCGAATTCAATCGAGCGTGGCCAGATCCGCAATTATGTCGCCGCGTTGAGCCGAAGCGATCTCGCACGATATCGCAAAATGCGAAGCGCTGAACGGAGACAGCATTTCCTGGTCGGCCGCTCGCTAATTCGCCACGCTCTTTCGCAGTATGCGAATGTACCGGCCTCGTCGTGGCGCTTTGTCAGCAACGAGCACGGCCGCCCTGCCGTCGATTGGCCGCGCACTTGCCGCAATATCCATTTCAATCTCTCCCACACGCCGGGGTTAATCGCGATGGCCGTCAGCTTGATTCCGGAGATCGGAATTGATGTCGAAAATGTCGATAGACCTGTAGAGATCTCCGATATTGCAGAAATGGTCTTCACAAGCCGCGAGCTGCATCGGCTTTCGCGCCGCTCTCACCAAGAACGCGAAGCTTTTTTCGAACTTTGGACACTTAAGGAGGCCTACATCAAAGCTCGCGGGACGGGCTTCAGCCTCTCGCCTCAAAAATTCGAATTGGCGAACGACAACGGACGAATATCGCTCCAGTGTCGCGCAGACTGCGAGCCAATTCCTGAACGCTGGCAATTCAACACGTTCAAGAATCGTAATTTACAGCTGGCGATTGCGGTCGGCAGCAGGTCGGTTACGCAAATTCGACATCTTGAATGGAAGCCGAATAGCCGAGCGGGCCTCATCAAGCACCCATGAATATCATGTCTCGCTCGCCAGATAACATTCTAGCTGACAGCCCGCGACAAGGGCTGGAGGGCACTCAGCTGTTTCCTTTAACTCAAGGACAGTTGAGCTTCTGGCTGGCGCAGATGCTCGATAGGGAAAGTCCCGCATTCAACATCGGTGAATGCGTCGAGATCCTTGGACCCGTTGATCCCCAGCGCTTCGAGCTGGCGCTTCGCCACGTCGTGGAGAAGACGGATGCGCTTCACCTGCGAATTGTCGAAACCGAAAGCGGTCCCCGCCAATACTTTAAGTACGAACCAAATTGGGAGCTGACCGATATCGACTTCAGCGCCACCGCCGACCCGGACGCTGCGGCGGCAACGTGGATGCGCACGGACATGGCCCGCGCGTTCCTACTGGATCTCGGCCCGCTCTACCGCTTCGTATTGCTTAAAATTTCCTCCAATCGCTACCTTTGGTATGCAGTCAATCATCACCTCATCAACGATGGAGTCGGCTGGAGGCTCCTCCTTGGCAGGGTTGCCGCCGCATACACAGCGATCGCGAAAGACATGCCGATCGATATCGAAAGCGGTGGCTCCTGGAATGACGTGTTTGCCGAGGAACTCGCCTATAGAAATTCCGGTCATTACCGGCGCGACCGGACTTTCTGGACGACCCAACTCGCCGGACTGCCGCCACGCGTCACGCTCTCGGGAAAGCCGGCACGCAAACCCCTTGGGTTCCAAAAGATCGTCGGCTGGATTCCACACTCGCTCGATCTGGACGATGCGGGACTGCGCTATGGTGCCAACGCACCGGCCGTTCTACTCGCAACGACCGCCATCTACCTGCATCGCGTAACGGGCGCTCGCGACATGATGCTGGCCATGCCGGTCGGAGCCCGGGTCGGCTCTAAAATGCGTTCGATCGTCGGAATGGCCGCGAATGCCGTGCCGTTAAGATTATCGATTTCTCCTGACGATCGGATCGGCGATATCGTTCAGCAATCGGCTCGCAGCATTCGCTCGGCCATGCGCCACCAGCGCTATCGCCTGGAGGATATGCGACGCGACCTTGGCCTTGGCCCGCGCGACGGCGAGATTGCCGGTACTCTCGTCAATTTCACGCCGCTCGACGATGACGTGACGTTCGAAAACGCAAGTATTCTGCGCAACCCACTTGGCAACTGGTGGGTGGAAGACATGCAGATCGTTTTCTACGGCGGCCGCCATCCTTCAGGCCTGCGGATAGATTTTATCGCAAATTCCGCACACTATAGCGAGGACGACGTCGCAGCTCACTGCAATCGCTTCATAGAGCTGCTGACCGAAGTGGCATCGCTTGCCGGAGACGAACCTGTCAGCGCCGTCAGGACACCGGCGGCGCTCCTCGGAAGCAGGGAACCAGACGGCGTCAGTCAAACTCCAAGCGAAAATCAGATCGAGAGACAAGACGCGCATCGCACAGCGCCGCCAAGCACGGTCACGGAAATCAGTCTCGCTGAAATTTGGCGCGACATTCTACACTGCCGAACGGTCAACAAAGGTGATGATTTCTTCGACATAGGTGGCGATTCCCTGCTCGCGAATCTGCTCATGACGCGCGTCCGGAAGGTCTACCAGCTCAATTTACCGCTCAGTGTTGTCTTCGAAGCGCCGACATTGGAGTCTCTTGCCACGCGCATCGACGCGGCCGCCAAGGAGAAAGGCGACTCGGCACCTCCGCTAGCGATAAGTCGTGTCGCCGATGGCGAACCCGCGCCATTGTCGTTTTCGCAGCATCGTATGTGGCTCATCCACTCGCTTGACCCTGGCAACTCCGCCTACAACATGTCCGGCGCGACGAAGCTCATCGGAAATCTCAATGTTTCGGCCCTTTCCGAAGCCATCAACTTGCTGCGTCACCGCCATGAAATTCTGCGAACAACATACGAGATCGCTGAGGAAACGATCGTTCAGCGCGTGCAGGATTGGAAACGCGAGCCACTCCAGATCATTGATCTGACCCACGGGTTTGATGATCCCGAAACGGAAGCCGTGCGACGCGCGAACGATATCGCCGCCGCGCCGATTGATCTCGCCGCAGGCCCCGTTTTTAGCTGCGTTCTTATGCGCATAAGCGCAGATGAGCACGTGCTTCAAACGACCGTCCATCATATCGCTGGCGACCAGTGGTCGTTTGGAATTCTCGGGCGCGAGCTAGCAGCCCTTTATAACGCGGCGCGAAGCGGTCATACCCTCGATCTACCCTCTCCGCAGATCCGATACCTCGATTACGCGCGCTGGCAGCAGACTTGGCTCGACGGTCCGGAAATGACCTCGCACCTGCAGTACTGGCGGCGGACCCTTAAAAACGTTCCCGCTCTCGAATTGCCAAGCGACCGGCAACGACCGAGGATTCAAACCCTCAAGGGGAGCTATTGCGTTTGCGAGATTCCCTACGAGCTTCTCGATAAACTCGAGCAGCTCGGGCGTCGCGAGTCGACCACGCTGTTCATGACGATGTTCGCGGGCTTTGCCACGTTGCTGCATCGTCTTTCCAATCAAACCGATTTTGCCGTCGGCGTGCCGGTGGCCAATCGCACGCATAGTGCGGTGGAAAATGTTGTCGGCACATTCGTCAATACCCTGGCATTGCGTGTCGATCTTGCCAGCGATCCCATCTTCAGTGCTCTGCTCCAGCGCGTGCGCGCAACGACCCTGGACGCGTTCGCGCATCAGGATGTACCGTTCGACAAAATCGTGCAGGAGATCCTGTCGACGCGCGACACCAGTCGTCCGCCGTTAGTCCAGGTCATGTTCAATATGCTGAACGCTCCGATGCATGGCATCGATCTGGACGGCATTAAGTGGGAGCCGGTTTTCATCGACCGGCAGGGGGCGCAGTTCGAACTGAGCATGTCGGTTGACTGCCAAGTCACTCGAACCGTCACGGTCGAATACAACAGCGATCTGTTCGAGCGCGCAACGGTCGAACGCTTTATCGCGCGCTATCTTCGCCTTCTCGAGAGCGCCGTCACGGCTCCTGACACGAAGCTTTCCGAACTCGATATTCTCCCGTCCGGCGAACGCCAGCTCGTGCTTAAAACCTGGAACGCAACAAGCGCGCCGGCTCCGCAACGGCCTTTTATCGCGATGTTCGAAGAGCGCGCATTGCGATCCTTGAATTCGCCTGCGGTGACGTTCGAGGCGACCACCCTGACATATGGCGACTTGAACGCTCGGGCCGATGCGCTTGCCCACAAACTCAATATACTTGGCGCGAGCCGGGGATCGGTCATCGGCATTTGCCTTGACCGATCGCTGGAGATGTTGATCGCACTTCTCGCGGTCCAGAAATCAGGCGGCGCCTATGTGCCTCTCGACCCACAGCTCCCGCCGAAGCGCCTGGAATACATGGCCACCGACAGCGGCATGGATCTCATCATCGCGACTGACAGCACAATCGGAACATTCAAGTTGCCGCCGCATGTGAGGATCGTCGATCCCGAGGCATCGGCCTCGTTGGATACCGCTTTCACACCGAGCCTCGCACATTCCGCACTCACATCAGATCCCGCGTATATCATCTATACATCTGGTTCCACGGGCAAGCCGAAGGCGGTCGCCGTTTCGCACGGCGCGCTGTCCAACCTGCTCTGCTCAATGCAAAAGGAGCCGGGGCTCGGCGCGACCGATGCAATGGCGGCAGTGACCACGATCTCATTCGACATCGCGGGTCTTGAACTCTACGTCCCGCTTTTGGTTGGCGCTCGTATCGAACTCGTGCCATCTGAGAAAACTGGCGACGCCTACGCTCTGTCGCAACTGCTCGACGCGAGCGGCATCACCGTCATGCAGGCAACACCTGCAACGTGGCGGATGCTTTTGGACGCAGGCTGGCAAGGCGGTCCCCAATTCCGGGCCTTGTGCGGCGGGGAAACATTACGTCCGGAACTGGCAAGTGCTCTGCTTGCGCGCGTTGGCGAACTTTGGAATCTCTATGGACCGACCGAGACGACGATTTGGTCGACGGTTGAGCGCATCCATACGGGCGACGATCCAATCAGCATCGGCAAACCGATCGACAATACGCGCGTTTATATCCTGAGCGGCGATACCCCCGCGCCAATAGGGAGTGCCGGCGAAATTTGCATCGGCGGCGACGGGGTCGCGATCGGCTATCACGGACAGCCGGAGCTGACGGCCACACGGTTTCAAAGCGATCCATTTGTAAAGGGCGGGACGGCACGCATCTATCGGACGGGCGATCTGGGTCGTTGGGGGAAAGACGGCCGGCTCTATCACCTGGGCCGCATGGATCACCAGGTCAAAATTCGTGGATTCCGTATCGAACTCGGCGAGATCGAGACTGTGCTCCGCGCACATCCTGCGGTCCGCGAGGCGATCATCGCCGCCCGCGATGCTGGTCCGTCCGATACCAGGCTCGTTGCCTACGTCATCTACGCGCGCGGCCATGAACCAACGACCAGTGAGTTGCGCGGATACCTTCGCCTGCAACTGCCGGACTACATGGTCCCCTCATTGATCGTCACGCTCGATCGCCTGCCGCTGACGCCGAATGGAAAGATCGATCGCAACGCTCTGCCCAACCCTTTCGCGGGTGTCTCGTTACTGTCGAGCGCGAGCGACGAGCCGGCGCCCGGCAAGGAAGAACTGATCGCCGGCATTTGGCGTGAATTGCTCAAGATCGACCGCGTAGGCCCAGATGATAATTTCTTCGATGTCGGCGGCCACTCGTTGCTGGCGTTGCGCGTCGTCGCTCAGATCGAGAAGCGAACTGGAACGCGCTTGGATCCACGCATTCTGTTCTTCCAGACACTACGTCAAATCGCGGCAGCCCTACCTGACGTTGAGATCTGGAACCAATGACACCGTTCTATTTTGGTAGCCCGGAACGGCGCTTGTTCGGCCTGTACGATCCGGCCCGCAATCCCGCAGGCAAAGTGCGGGCGGCCGTGTTCTGTCATCCTTCAGGCGATGAACACGTCCACGCCTATCGCACGATGCGGCAGCTGGCCTCCAGGCTGTCGGCCGTCGGCGTTCATGTTCTGAGATTTGACTACTACGGAACGGGGGACTCGGCAGGCGAGACCGGAGACAGCAGCATTGCGGGATGGTGCAACGACATCAGAACCGCAATTGCTGAACTCAAGGATATGACTCAGGCTGTCGACGTGTCGTTAGTCGGACTGAGATGCGGGGCGAACATGGCCGCGCGCGTTGCCGTCGAGTGTCCCAATGAAGTTGCCGATGTCGTTCTTTGGGACCCTGTGACAGCCGCTCAAGAGTTCTTCGTCGAAAGTCAGTCAGGTGACGATTTTCATCAGTTCGATCTGTCGTTGCTTGCCGACGATTTGCCACCACGCACGCTCGTCGTTCTGACTGGGCCGTCGTCGCGATCGGAAAAATTGGAACGCCTTTCCGTTGCGCGGTTCGCCGGTGTCTCGCCGTGGATCGAGGAGCGGACGGCAACCGGCACGATTCCCTTGGAAGCGCTGCAAGGAATCGTGAAATGGCTGACGTGATGAACGGGTTTACCGAGCAGGCTTTGATGTTTGGCCGTTCGAGATCTCTCGTCGGCATCTTGGTGCGGCCGGCCTCCGAGTGCCAGGCTCGACGGCCGACGGTCGTCATCTTGAATACCGGGATCATCCACCGGGTCGGACATCATAGGATGTATGTCACATTAGCCCGCCAGCTTGCGGCAAGCGGCCACTCCGTTCTGCGCTTCGATTTTTCAGGGATCGGCGATAGCCGCAGTCGCGATGGCGTCTTGGACCCAACTGCGGCTTGTCTGGAAGATGTTTCCGAAGCGCTCAATTACCTTGGCGATTTAGGTTTGGGCGGCACGTTCATTCTCGTGGGCCTGTGCTCGGGTGCGGATATCGCGCTGCGTTATGGGCCTTCGGACGAACGCGTGGTCGGGCTCGTGCTTCTTGATCCGACTATTCCGCCGACTGTTCGTTTTTATGCCCACTACATCGGTCGGCGGCTGATGCGATCGCGGAGCTGGCTGACATTCGCTCGCGGACGCGGACGCATCTGGCAAGACATGATCGAGCGTGCAAGACTGTTGTTCACGGCACGACCGCAGGAAGGCCGATCAAGCGTCATCGATCCCCAGATCCGCGGCGAACTCGAACGGGTCTACAAGGCGCTCGTGACACGCGGCACCCGACTCCTCGTGGTCCTGACCGGCGGATCGATGCAGGGACGTCAAAGCTACCGCGAACAGCTCCTGGAGGCTTTCCCGAACGTACCCTTCGATGATGCACTGGTACTCGAGCACTTCGAAGATTCAGATCATACCTTCACGTCAGCCAGCCAGCGCGAGCGGCTGAAGAAAGTTGTGCTTGATTGGACCGGCACGATGCCCTTTGCAGCAGAAGCAACGTCACGGCGCTCCCGGCACACTTGACTATCTGCGGTCCGAGCGCTCGCGCCGAAAGACCGTCAACCTGCGCGATGCAGCCATCACCTGTAAAATCTCGTTCCAAAGCCAGTGATTGGTGGCGCGAAGCCCTGAAATCCATCCCAGGCTTCCGAGCACGCCGACAATCGCAAGAACGACGAAGGGCCCTTCATCTGGCGACGCAAGCCAGAGCATGATCGGTCCGACACAAGCCGCCGCCGTAACTGTCGCGCTGCGCAGACAAATTCCAATGAGTTCACCCCATCGGAATTTTAGGATGCGGCGGACGGTGATTACTGACAGTCCCGCATTGATCGGCATGGCGACGAGCATGCTCAACGCGGCCGCGTGCAACCCGTGCGCGGCCGTCGCCAAGAGAGCCGTCCCGGTGACGACGGCTTGCAACGTGAGCAGTCGCGGCAGGATATGCACGCTATCGGCCGCAACGAGGATCGAAAACTGCAGGACGATTGGAACAGCAAGCAACAACGCCGGTGCGAGAATTTGGACCAACGGCACGACAGCAAGCCATTGGTGCCCGAGAATCAATTCAACAACCGGTTGGGCGAATATCGCCAGCATGATCATGAACGGCCAATATATGGCAGTGACGATCGACAGCGCCTTGAGGTAGGCGCTTTTCAAATCCCCACCCTCGCGGGATCGGCGTGAGAGTTCGGGTAATGCCACCGTTCCGACCGCGGCGAGCAACAGCCGCTCCGGAAACAAGCAAAGAAGGATAGCGCGATGCCCGATCGCCAGCTCTGCGGCGGTCAGCAACTTGCCGAATATCAGGATCGGAACGGCCTCCGCGATCCGGCCAAGAATTGCAGTCGCACTGCTGTAGGCACCAAAGCCGATAACACTTCGCCAATCGCTCAGCGACGGCTTGTAAATTGAAAAATTGCGAATGACGGCAAGATAAATCAGCGTACCGGTGCATGCGGACGCAACTGCGCCCCATGCAAAGCTGTTGGCTTTAAAACCCGCGAAAGCAAGTATCACGGAGACGAGCGCTCCGGCCAAGGCTGCTGCACAATTTATGAGTGCCAGACGATTGAAGGCCATATTGCGGCTCAAGAGCGCCTGCTGCGGATAAAGCAGCGTGCCAAGTGCGTATCCCAACACGGCGATGCGCAAATACGATCCGAGTTCTGACATTCCGAAGACGCGGGCGAGCGGCTCGGCCAGCACAACCAGCACCGTTGTAACCATCACCGTCACGAGAAAATTGATAGTCGTAGTCGAACGGATTTTGTTGTGAGTGAGATCGCCTTCTCGAATGAGGAATGTACCCCCCGCGACTTCCCTCACCGCCTCTGCAACGCCGATGATAGCTCCGCCCAGAGCAGCAACGCCGAACTCCGCCGGAGTAAGCAATCGGGCAAGAAATAACGTCGCCGAAAAATTGATGGCGATGATGAAATATTGTCCGACCGATGCCCAGACGACCGCGCGGCGTAGAGTGCTCATGTCATGACCGGGTCGGACGAGCAGTTTTCATGTGAGCGATGGCCGTCTAAAATCTTTCGTCCGCAGAGCGCGACGCCAGGACCGCACACTAACGGTCGACAATGTTCATGCCAGCACGACCTGAAGAATAGCTGAATGCCGCAATGGCTGCTGACCGGGCCAGTCCTGCTTCAGAGGGCCAAAGGCGCTATCGCTTGAGGTCATTGGTTAAAATCGCCGAGAAGGGTCGCCGGATATGTTGCATAATCAGTAATACCGCTACTTTTTGGCACCGCACAAACTACGGAACTCTAAGCAATCTCGGACGTTTAGCACTTTGGAACTGGCGCATCCGCCCGGTCATTTCAGTCACTCATCTCAGCCAGAGCGATGGCGGCACGGAAGGAAAAGGCGTTGTCACGGCTTGTCATGGTATCCAATCGCGTCATCGATTTTGGCGCCGCATCGCAAGCTGGCGGCGTCAGCGTCGCAATCTACGATGCCCTTGCCCGTCACAGCGGGTTTTGGTTCGGCTGGAACGGCCAGGTTGAAGAGACGGAGACACCCGAGACCGTGGTGTCCCGCGATGGCAACCACACGACCGCGACGATCCCGCTGACGGCAGCTGATTACAACGATTTCTACCTTGGCTATTCCAACTCGGTGCTCTGGCCGGTTTTTCACAACCGCCTCGATCTCGCCCAGTTCGAGGCGGGATATTATTCACGCTACGTCGCGGTGAATGAGAAATTCGCGACACACCTCGCCCCCCTGATCGAGCCGGACGACGTGATCTGGATTCACGACTACCACTTGTTTCCTATGGCGCTCGAATTGCGCAAGCGCGGCATCGAAAACCCGATCGGCTTTTTCCTGCACATCCCAGTCGGCCCCGCACAAGCCTTGATTGCGATCCCCGAACACCGCGAGATTGCCCGCGCCTTGGGCGCATATGACCTCGTCGGCGTGCAAACGCATCGCGACGTCCGCAACCTCATCGACTTCCTTCAGCAGAGCGTATTCGGAAGCCTTCTCCCCTCGGGGCGCATTCGCGCCTGCGACGCCGAGTTTGACATCGGATGCTTTCCGGTTGGCATCGACTCCAACTATTTCGCGAATTCGCCGATCACACAGGATGGCGAAAATCCGGAGGCAAGCCGCATTATCGGCATCGACAGGCTCGATTATACGAAGGGACTGCCACAGAAATTCCGCGCCTTCGGCAAGTTACTCGAAGATTGCCCGGAGCATCGCCGGCGCATCGTGCTCTCGCAATTCGCTCCGCCGACGCGCGAAAGCGTTGAAGCCTATGCGGACATCCGGTCTGAGCTTGAATCGCTGTCAGGCGCGATAAACGGGCGTTTCGGCGAACTCGACTGGGTGCCGATCAACTACATCCATCGGCCGATCCCGCGAAGCGAGTTGCGCGATGTCTATCGCTCGTCGCGCATTTGTTGGGTCACCCCGCTGATGGACGGCATGAACCTGGTTTCGAAAGAGTACGTCGCCTCGCAAGATCCCAAGGACCCCGGGGTGCTGATCTTGTCGAAGTTTGCAGGCGCGGCGGAGCAGTTGCGCGATGCCGTTCTCGTCAACCCCTACGATCCCAATGACATGGTGCAGGGTCTGAGAAAGGCCTTGGAGATGCCGATTGATGAACGGGTCGCGCGGCACGACAAGCTTGCGAGCATTGTTTGCAAATCGGATGCGTGGGGCACGTCGTTTTTCTCCGCCCTTGTTAAAGCCGGAAAGCGGCGCACCGGCCGGGGACAACCGTCGGCCCGCGTCAGGGCCGCGATGAAACGTCTCGACACGGTGCCGAAAAAGGCTGGTCCCAAGAAATCCGTTGCCGCGCATGTAGGTGGCTAATGCCCGCAGTTGGCGACAGAAGGCAGGGGCTTCGCCAGGACGCTCGTGGCGGCAATCCGAACATCTTGTCGGTCGATATTGGCGGCACGCTGATCAAAGCCGCGATCATCGATCGATCTGGAGCGCTCGTTTCGGAATTCGTGACGACCCCGACACCGCACCCCGCGACGCCTGACACCGTCATCGCCCTCATAACGCGCATCGCCGCTCCACTGCCGGACTTCGGATTGATATCGGTCGGCTTCCCCGGCGTCGTACATCGCGACCACATCGCCACAGCGCCCAATCTCGGCACCGAGCATTGGAAAAACTTCGACCTCGAGCAAGCGCTGCACGACACATTCGGAGCGCCGGTGAGGATCTTGAATGATGCAATCGTCTACGGCCTTGGCGTTGCGCAAGGGCCTGGACGCGAATGCGTGCTGACGTTCGGCACCGGCATGGGCTGCGCCCTTTTCAACGACGGCGCGATATTCTGCGGCCTCGAGCTTGGCCAACACTATGCCCGTGACGGCCAGAACTACGACCAATACGTCGGCCACGCCGCCTATCTCGAGCTTGGACTCGAGGCATGGAACGCGCGGGCGGAACGCGCCATCATGGCCGTTCATGCCCTGACCAACAGCGATCGCATCTATCTCGGAGGCGGCAACTCGCGGCGCATTTCCTTTGCGTTACCGGAATGGGCAACCATCGTCCAACCCTCGTCGGGCGTCGCCGGAGGAGCACGGCTCTGGCATTCCGATATGGACCGCCGCTTCGAGCCGAGGCAACCCGCGATCGAGGAAACGCAGGTCCGCGCATGAATGTCCTCACCATCGGCGGCGCGATGGTCGATACCATCGTCACGATCGCGAGCGATCGCATCGAGCAGATGAAAATGCTCAATGCCGAAAGCTCCTATCTGCTCCTTGAGGAAGGCATCAAGACGGAAGCCGATCAGATTTCGACGAGCACGGGAGGCGGCGCCATCAACGCGGCGGTCGCTGCTGCCCGGCTCGGAAATGCAACATCGACGATCGTCAAACTCGGTCAGGATGCGAAAGCGCGCACCATCCTCGATCGGCTGACAGAGGAAGGCGTCGATCCGCACTGGATTGCAACGGACGACGACGCGCCGACCGGCGCATCCGTGATCGTTTCCTCGCACGACCGCAATGCCGCCGTCTTCACCTACCGCGGCGCCAACACCAAGCTCGAAGCCGCCGACATCCCGACCGCCGCATTCGAACGCATGGATCTCGTTTACGTTGCCAACCTTAGCAATCAATCCGCCGACTGCTATCCGTTGATCGTCGAACGCGCTAAATCAGCTGGCGCAAAGCTTGCCGTGAACCCCGGCGTGCGCCAGCTGACGGCGCGTTACGATGATTTCTGGGCGAGCCTCGGCCACATCGATATTCTCTCGATCAATCGCTCGGAAGCACAGGCGCTGATGCCTCGGCTATTGCAGTCATTCGGCGATGGCGGAGCGCCGCTCGCAATCCGCAGCGGCGAGCCGACGCCTCTCCTCGCAAAGCGCGGGTTGCGCAGTGGCGGTTACGAAATGAGCCTCGGCAAATTTCTCGGCGCCCTTATAAAAGTTGACGTCGGCACGGTCGTTTTGACGGACGGCGCGAACGGAGCATTCCTCGCCAGAGGCAACGATCTCTATTTTCGCGAAGCACCGAATGTCGTCGCGGCGGCAACCACGGGCGCGGGCGATGCGTTCTCCGCCACGTTTGCCTGCTACTCATCTCAGACAAATGATGTCGCGCGGGCGTTGAGCGCGGCCGCACTCAATGCCGCGAGCGTCGTCCAATTCGTCGACACTCAGTCAGGACTTTTGACATTGCAAGCATTGGAAACCGAGATCGAGCGCGCCGGAGCATCAGCCCCGTCGCTCCATAGCTGGTCGATCTAGAGTGCTTCCGGAAAAGTGGGAACCGGTTTTCCGATCAGAAGCACGATAAAACAAAAATCTAGAGCCAATCCGCTATCAACGAAACGCGGAAAGGCTCTAGGGAAGGACGAGATGCACAATCTGAAGAAGGAAACGGCTTCGCGCGCGACAGAGGCGTCACGGCCGAGCCCGGCGACATCCGCACGCAATCGCGTCGAACAACTCCTCCGCGAGCAAACGCCGATAGGGCTGTTCCTCGACATTGACGGAACGCTGCTCGAAATGGCGCTCACACCGACGACGGTCCGTATCCCGCCCGGGCTAGCCGAGTTGCTGGCTGTTGTCGCGACGCGCCTCTCGGGCGCGATGGCGATTGTAACGGGACGACCCATCGCGGAAGCCGACGAGCTGCTTACGCCGATGAAGTTTATTGCGGCCGGAGTTCACGGCGCCGAAATGCGCACAACCGTAACGGGAGAGATTAAACCTCTGACGCCGGCATTCAGTCCGAACCTATTGCATGACATCCGAACGGCGGCCGTCTCGATGCCGGGCATTGTGACAGAGGACAAAGGTACGGGCATCGCGATGCACTACCGGCTCGCGCCGGAATTGCGGGATTCCCTTATGATGACACTTGAATCTCTTGTCCCAAAATATCCCGACCAGTTCGCGATATGGGAAGGCCGGAAAGTCGTCGAGATCCTTCCTATCGGATTTTCGAAGGGCCGTGCACTTCGCACGCTGGCGGGCCTGCCCGAATTTGCCGGTCGTATCCCCGTCATGATCGGCGATGACATCGCCGATATCGGCGCTTTCCATGCCGCTGAAGAGCTGGGCGGATTTGGCTTAAAGGTCGCTGGCGAACTCTTCGCAAGACAGGAAGCCGCGTTTACCGGCCCGGTCGATGTGCTGAGTTGGTTAACTGCATTGCGACCGGCTTCCTGAAACGGCGATCTCGCGTTCGCCAATCAACCGGAAATTGCGCCAACATCCGATCGCTTAATTTTGCTGCACAATCGCAAGTAGCAGCCAATCGCGTGGCACGTGCACGCTAGCCCCAAAAAACATCAAAGTTGCGTGGCCCGACTCTTGCGTAGATCGCTTCATAGGCTCCGCGAAACGGCAATGCTAATGCTTGCAAAAAGCTTAAGCCCTATTAATAATGGGTTTAATAAAAATGAAAAATTTTTTGCAAAGACAATAGATTGCATCGTTACGAGACGCCTTCGCTGAATCGAACGAATTTCCGGTGATGGCTTAATCAGAAGTTGTGTGCGTAGATGACCGATAGCAGTGCAAATGCCACGTACGGCAGTTTTCGCCGCTCTGTCTCGTGGCAAAATCTATTTTCCAAATTTGATACCTGCATTGCGTTCATCGCAATCGCCGAAGCCGCAGGCGTCGTCCTCGCCGCCTATACGGCGAAGTGGCTTTATCTGAATCTCTTTCTGCACGTCGAGCAACCCGAGTGGCCATATCTTGCTCCCGCAGTGCTGCTCGCGCTGATCCAGTATCTGGTCTTGAAACAGGCCGGGCTCTACGACGTTGGAACAATCAAAGATCCGACGGTTTCTTACGGAAAACTGTGGGGCGCACTCGCGACCTCGTTCCTTGTGCTCCTCGGCATTCTTTTCGTACTCAAGTTTGCGGACTGGTATTCGCGCGGCTGGTTCCTGACGTGGTTCGCGCTAAGCGGCACCATGCTTATTGCGTTAAGAATTCTCGCGATGGTGCGCGTGCGCGAGCATATCGCGAATGGCAGCCTATTCCAGCGCGTAGCGCTTTACGGCTCGCCGGACTACGTGAACGCGATAAAGAGCGAGGCGCAAGACGCCGATCACTCGCTTGCCATTGAAAGTTTTTACATCAGTGAACCGTCTGAGGCTGAACAGGCCCCATCGGCGACAACCCGAAGCCTTCTCGATCTGAAAGGCGCGATCGCCCACCGCAAGTTCGACACGGTCATTATTTGCCTTCCCGCCTCTGAAGCAGCCGGCATTCACGAGAGCGTCCGCGAACTCGCATCGTTCTCCACCGATCTTCTGCTGTGCACGGATCTCAATCCGTTCCCTGTCACGGTTCGAGGTGGGCGCACCTTCGGCAAGCTCAGAACCAGCATCGTCAATCTGGTTCCCTTGTCCGAGCGCAATCGATTGCTGAAGTCGCTGCTCGACTTTGTCGTCGCCGGAATCGCCCTGACGCTCCTGGCTCCCTTGCTTGCGCTCATTGCGCTGGCCATCAAGTTGGACAGCCCGGGACCGGTGTTCTTCCGTCAACGTCGTTATGGCCAGAACAACGCCGTCTTCCGGATATTCAAGTTCAGGACGATGACCGTCGCGGAAGACGGCGAGAACGTTCAACAGGCCCAGCGCAATGACGCGAGAGTAACGCGCATTGGCTGGTTCCTGCGCCGGACAAGCCTCGATGAGCTGCCGCAGCTGATCAACGTCCTCAAGGGCGAGATGTCCGTCGTCGGACCACGGCCGCATGCGCTGGCTCACGACACTCTCTTCGAGCAGCAATTGGATCACTTCTCACAGCGCCGTCGCGTCCTCCCGGGCCTGACGGGCTGGGCGCAGGTTAACGGTCATAGAGGCGAGACGCGGACAGAAAAAGACATCCTCAATCGCCTGCAATATGACCTCTACTATATCGACAACTGGTCGATATGGCTCGATATCGAAATCATGGTCCGCACGATTCTGGTGCTGTTTCGTGGGGCCTACTGACACACGCGCGGCACAGGGCACGCCATCTCGATTCAAATCCGTGGATGTTTTTCGCGGCTCAGCAATCGTCGCGATGATCCTCGTCAACGCACAGTTTTCCGACGGCGATAGCTATCGTGAGCTTGTCCACTCGGCCTGGAACGGCTGGACGTTCGCGGATACGGTTTTCCCGGCTTTCCTTTTCATCGTCGGTGTCTCGATCTCGCTCGCTATCCCCGTACGCCTGGCGCGCGGAGACACCCGATCGAGGCTCATGACACATGCCTTGAAAAGGGCATTGCTGCTCTTCGCGCTCGGCGTCGCAATCGACTATTTGCGTATTCCTTCCCACACATTTCCCTATGTCGGCGTGCAGGATCATCTCCAGCTCACAGGCGTGCTGCAGAAAATCGCCATCTGCTATCTCGCAGCCCTACAAATATACCTCTGGACCGGCTTACGCGGCTCTCTCGTTGCGATCGTCGGGCTTAATCTCGTTTATATCGCCTTGCTCTATTTATATCCTGTGCCGCACTGCGGCCCCGGCGTTCTGACGATCGACTGCAGCTTCCCCGGCTATCTCGATCACCTCGTGCTGAATCACTTCCAATGGAACAGCACGGCCTTCGATCCGGACGGGATCGGTGCCATCCTGCCTGCGATCTCGTCAGTTCTCTTCGGTGTGCTCGCGGGTGAAATCGTTCGCCGTCAGCCAGACGCGCCGCGTCGCGCGCTGCACCTTCTGGAAGCTGGATTGCTCCTGCTGACCGCAGGCATGCTGTTGTCAATCTGGATGCCGATCAACAAGCACCTTTGGACCACGTCGTTCGCCGTCTTCATGGCCGGTTTATCCGCGATTGCGCTCGCCGGCACGGTGTGGGTCGTCGACGGTCATGCGCCGCAAACGTGGTACAAACCTCTCGATATTCTGGGCAGAAACGCGATCGTCGCATACCTGTTGTCACGGCCCATCGCGAACATCCCGCGCGTGCACCTCGCCGGAAAGTCTCTCTACACGAGTGTTCTCGCGCCGATGCTTCAACCTCATATCGCATCGCTGGCCTTTGCGATCGTGGTTTTGATCACCGTCTATTTTCTGGTTTGGTTGGCGGACCACCGCAGATGGCGCTTGGGCCTCTAACGACGGCCTGCCCTCATGCGCGGAAATCTCGGAAGACCTTGTTTCGGTGGCACCATTGGACAAGGATGTATACGGCCCATATCCGCGACCAGTACATTCCCGAGACGCCTTCGAGAAAAGCCTGCCACAGTTTACCGACCGCAACGGGATTGAGTCCGGCCGCGGCAATCGCGACGGGATCGCGCAGCGTTTCATCCATCGACTTCTTTAGCCCGCGCCGGATCCAGCGATCGAACGGCATGACAAAACCGCTCTTCGGCCGGTTAAAGACCTCCGGATCTAGACCGCGAAGACCAATGCGTCGAAGCATCGCTTTTTTGCCGAGCGGATGAAATCGCAATCCATCCGGCAGACGGTTGACATTCTCGAACAGAATTTGATCGACAAGCGGCACACGCTGCTCAAGCGAGCAAGCCATGCTTGCCACGTCGTTGTCCCGCAAAAGACGCTCGCCGAGGAAAAGCCGCTGCTCCATCACGCTGATCGCGGAGAGCGGCGATCGTCGGCGCGTTTCGCTCAAGAGGCGCTGGCGCATCGCCGGATGCAGGCCATCATCCAGCGCGTCGGCAAAACCTGCCGCCAGCAATTCGCGCTGAAATTCAGGGAGAAATAGCGCATAAGCCAGCTGATAAAGACCTAGAAGATCGTCTCCCCGGCGCACCATATCCGGAAGCTTCGCCCAACGGGTTTGCGGTGGCACGCCGCCCGCACGATTGCGCAATGGCCAGGTCGCAAGCTTGGCTCCCGCAACTTGCAACCCGCGCGGCACGAAGGACGCAATTCCCAGCAGCTTCTGCAGAACGGGCAAATCCCGGAATGAACTGTAGCCACCGAAGAGCTCGTCGCCCCCGGTTCCCGACAACGCCACGGTGAAGCCCGCGTCGCGGATGGAACGCGACATATAATATGCATTCAGTCCGTCGAACGTCGGCTGATCCAGACTGTTGAGCGCAGCATCCAGGTTGTCGACGAAGTCTCCTTCGGTCAGCACCACCTCGTGATGATCGGTTCCGATAGCTTGCGCAATCCGCCGCGCAATCGGCCCCTCGTTCAGCTGCTGCTCTTCGAAGGCAAGCGTAAATGTATGTATGGGAGTCTGCGCCGATCGCTGAGCGAGATTGGCGATCGCCGACGAATCTATGCCGCCCGAAAGAAACACGGCCAGCGGGACATCGCTGGCGAGGTGCAGTTTCAGCCCCTCCTCCAGAATGCCTGCTAGCTCCGGTTCCGTCATCGTTGGTTCAGGAGCCCGATCCGGAATTGTCCAGAACCGCTCTCGCCGCACGTCTTCTCCAGCCGTATCAAATTCCAGGAATTCTCCCGGCCAGGCAAGTTCGACGCCTCGGACGATCGTCGTTGGCCCGTTCACAAAGCCATTCGACACGCAGCTCGCGACTCCGCATGGATCAAGCTCATGGTTTTCGAGAAGGCCCGACGCCAAAAGCGCTCGCAGCTCGGACGCGAAGGCAACCGACCAGCTGGCATTCGAATGAGCAGGCCGGGCGATATAGAGCGGTTTGATACCGAGGGGGTCGCGGGCCAGCAAAAGACGGCGGCCTTGAGGGTCCCAGCAAGCGAATGCAAACATGCCGCGCAGCCAACCGATGGCGTCCGTGCCGTGCAGTCCCAGCGCACGCAACATGACGGCAGTGTCGCCGCTCGAGTGAAACGTTTGCCCTTCGGCCTCCAGGCGCCGCCGCAAATCCCTGAAATTATAAATTTCGCCGTTAAAGACCACGACATGGCCGGTCACGGGATCGGCCATCGGCTGAATACCGGCCGGCGACAGGTCGAGGATCGCCAATCGCCGGTGGGCCAGCAGGACGCCGCAATTGTTCGCGTCGGGCTCGGAAACCCAAGTCCCTTCTGCATCCGGACCGCGGTGTACGAGCGCTCCGCTCATACGCTTCAGTGCGCCGCGATTTGCATCATCCAGCCGCCCGATAATCCCAGCGATACCACACACAGCCGAATGCCCTCGAAATAGCGCGATAAAATTCACGATCTGGCGGCAGGGCGAACACAGGCAACGGCCCGTGTCTCACCGCCATTCAGGCCGTACGCAATCACAATATCCCTGCAAATAGGCAGGCAGCTACCTATGCTGACCGCGACATCCGGTCAAGACTCTGGCTACATCGACGCGTTGGTGATCGTCATTCTTATGAAGACGTGCATTCGACCCAGCCGAAGACCGTCTTTCACGGTTTAGCTATCCTTCAATATAGATTATGCCGATTAACTAATTTGCCATATTCGAAGTCGGACGCGCATATTGAAAGAATTTTGGTCTAGCCGGAGTCATCTGCATATATGGCTCGGCACATATCCGCTGATGCGCATCCGCCGGAATTACCGTTTTCTGAATGAACCCATTCTTCAAATTTTCTTTCAAGGCAGTCGGCTTCACCGCATCATTTATAATAATCGTTGCGGCACTGCTGGTGCTCGTTGATCCCGGAAACCTGATTTCCAAACACCTGGCATGGCATCGACGTGCCGCCCTTCATCTTGAACCGGCTCCGTTCGATGGGCTCGCCGCGTCGCAGGTCGGCTATGGCACGCACATGCGGAAGGAATTCTCATCTCCGAAGCCATTCACGTCATTTCAAGTCATTCGCGTCGATGCAAAGGGCGAAACGGAATTTCGTGGCGGCGCACCCATCCGAACGATCGCCTCTGATGACACGGGCGCCATACGCACGGTCTGGGTCGGAGATTTTTCGTCGCTTAATTCTGAAGGCCGCTATCGCATCGTAGCGGACAACGGCCTTGCCAGTTTCCCGTTCGACATCCGCATCCGGATCTTCGATAATGCCCTGCGTTCCGTTCAACACGTCTTCTACTATCAACGCGCGTTCACCGACATCGATGCGAAGCATGCCGAAGGTCCATGGACCCACGCCAGCGACGCAGCGTTAGCGCCGCCCGGCATCAAAAAGGGATGGCATGACGCCGGCGATTTCTCGCTCTATAGCGCCTCGACCAACTCCGCCCTTTTCTGGATGCTGTCGGCGTTTGCGGATTTCGCGCCCACGGACGATCAAACGGGCATCCCGGAATCGTCCAATGGTGTTCCGGATCTCCTGGACGAGGCGCGATGGGGGTTGGAGTGGCTGCTGTCGATGCAAGCAAGCAGCGGAGGTTTTCATAATACGACCTGCCAGGAGCACTACGGACCCTACGGAACAAATTTGCCCGAAAGCATGTCTCCCTATCGCCTTGGAGAGATCGGAACCACCGCGACTGGGCGTGCCGTCGGAGCCCTCGCATTCGCCTCGGCGCTCTATCGCGGTCACGACCCGGCCTTCGCGGACAAGATGCTGAATGCAGCGATGCTGGGCTACCGATTTCTTCACGATCATCCTGCTGAAAACAGCGACGGTCCAACGTGCCCGGCGATGCGTCAGGATCAAATGCCGGACATAGGACGGGATGTGCGAATGTACGCTGCAGCGGGGATGCTGCTTGCAACCGGCGAAGCGCGTTTCAACACGGACTTCGAGGCCAACTTCCAACCGCTAGAGAACGATCCCAGCTATCTGAGGAGTAACGTCTACGCGGCGCTCCTGTACCTCAGAACTCGCGCCGGAAATCCGAAACGGCAAACGTCACTCGACGGAGAGCTTCGCCGGCACGCCGCAATGGTTGTCAGAGATGGAGGCCATAACGCCTTTGGCTGGACTGGGCGCGATTTCTGGGGATCGATCGCCGCAGGCTTCCAACGAACGGCCGGATTCAGCGCGCCGCGTTGCCTGCAAGATCCTCTCAACGATGCTGTCGATTGCGAACAGATCCTCGCCAATGTGCATCACGCGTTCGGCCGAAACTATCAGCTGTTTTCCTACGTCAGCGGGTTGCGAGGCGTTACGCGAGGGCGACGGCACGGCTTCCACGAATGGCTCGCGGCCCTCGACGTTCAACCCTATCTATTCCCCGGCATCGTCGCGGGTGGGCCGAACGCCAATCCTGAATCCAATGACATTTCCTATCCCGGCCATCGCCCGCGTCCAACCTGGCGATATTGGGGTGATCCGGCCATGCCCCGGAGTTCCGCTACGCCGTTCGCGGGCCGCTATACCGACAATGACAGCTGGTCAACGAATGAACTCGATATCGATTGGCAAGGGGTTACTCTTTACAATCTCTACCTTGCGCAATGGCTATCGAACGGCACCCCACCACGACAACCTGCGCTGCCATACGCACCAATCGCCCCTCAATAAAAGGTGGCCTCGAATTTGAGAGATAAATATCGGCATATGCCGACGCGGCCAGCGGACGCTTCACGATACCGGATCAAGGGATCGGATCGATAAATTGAAATGAGCCACGACCGAAAGAAAGAGGAGTGAGGCCAGTCTCAAAACCGGCCTCAAACCGCAGTCAATTAGGGGCTGACGACAACCGTCGAGGCGTTCGTCAGGACGTGCGCTCCGCCAGCGATATCGCCAATCGTCCGTCCTTGAACGAAGGCATTCGATGCCGTGGACATCCATGCGTTGACGTAACCGAGAACCTTGAGGACTTCCGTCGCATCCGAATTCGACGCGTAAATCACGTCCTTGTCGTGCATCATGAACCTTTGAGCAAAGAAGAAGCTCGATGGATCGCGGAAGTTGGCACGATAGACTGTCGGAATGATGCGTTGATCAGGCGCGAAGGGTTTTAGATTTACGCCCATCCGATCGAGGGTTTCGCGACGCTCGGGACGGAAGATAAAAACCTGCCCGGGATTTGCGCGTCCGTCCGCCAAACCGCCTGCTCTCCCAAGCGCCTCGTTAAGATTCAAGTGTTCCTGACCAAACGGAAACTGCGTGCTGACCGCAGCCGTCTGGCCGTTCTCTACAGTTCCCTCACCCCCGATGGAGGCGAGAGCGCCAAATGCGACGAACGACTTCGGTTGCCGCTTCACATAAACCACGTCGCCGGCGGCTACGTAGAGATTCTCTTGCGGATCGTTGATGAGCGTCGTGAACGGAACCGTCGCGATCCGACCTCTGCGCTGCAGTGTCACCAGAAGTTCATAGCCGGCGAATTTACCACCGCCGGCACCAGCGCCGCCCGCCTTGGAAATCATATCCAAGATGCGATCCCCGGCACCGGTGATTTTGATCTTGCTGCTGCCGGTGTCACCGATGATCGTAGCTGAATCGGAATTCTGTTCGAGCACGTTGACAATGACTTGAGGCTCGATCGCACGCTTAGCGAGTTTAACTTCGATGTCCCGCTGAATTTCTGCAGCCGTTCGCCCGGATGCCTGCACCGCCCCAGCGTACGGAATTGAAATCATTCCACTGCTGCTAACAGACTGCGCGGGGAGCGTTACGTAATTGCCGCCTCGGCTCGTTGCCTCTCCAGGCACGAAAAGCCCGCCCGAAGATGACTCGAAGATCGAAGTTTGCACGACATCGCCAATGCCGACCTTAACAATCGGGATGCCTCGGCGGCGTGCGCCGAACGTCCGGTAAAAGGAATCCGACGAGATCGTATCCAGAACCCCGAGGACAACCGGATTAACGTCGAGGAGCACGTAATCATAAACGATCGAGCCACGAGGATTTGCGATGGATGACGTGGCGCCGCGATCTATATCGCGATACTCCGGTCCGTTTATCGGCATATGAGAGCAACCGGCAAGCGCGAGCGCAACAAGCATTGGCGCGCACGATCTAATAGAGAGTGACCGGCGCTGCCCGCGAGTCAAAGCGCGTATCAAGCGCGGCTGGCGAAACGAGACAGCCTGATAATTAGGAAAGCCCCGATCGGCTCTCTCAAAATCGACTTCCCCCAAAATGCGCCTCCACCCCGGCAAACCGCGATCAAAATTCTGCGTACGGATGAAGGCGTAAGGTGATTCGAGGAATGGCGAGAGCTTGAAAAGCTAAATTGAACACTCAAGCAAAACTATTTAGCCGACACGTTGCTAAACAACCTCAATTGAGACTGATTCGTTAACCACGACCACCCTCAAAGGGGATAAATAAATGGTAAATGCACATTCTGTGGGCGACTCGAGAATATCGCCCGCGGCGTTTTAACTAACGTAATAGTCGCCACCTCGCGCGCCCTTATAGGCTTCGATGGTCCGCAACGCAGCTGGGTCCGCCTTGTTAAGGAGTACGCACAACACCCGATCGCGAATGTTATCCACCTCGTCGAGAGCCTCTTCGATAAGGCCGCGCTTGGTCTTGCCCCATTCAATGACGAAGATGAAACTGTCGATGAAACGCTCGACCATCTTGATATCGACGACCGACATGATCGGCGGAATTTCGACGATGATGAAATCATATGATGCACGAGCAACGTCGAGCAGCTTATCCATCTGAGCCGATCCGAGAAGCTCAGCCGCGTGTGGATTGCGCTCGGACACAGCGCACGGCAGGACGTCAACGCCCGACCGTTCGCGCTTAACGACAAGCTCTTTGAGACGCGACGGATCCTCGAGCGCTTCAAGCAACCCCTCGCGTGCACCCGGCGCCAGTTCAGCCGTCACCGTTCGCCGATGCAGGTCGCCATCGATGATGAGCGTGCGCTCTCTCGAGCTTGCATTCAAAAGTGTCGCCAAGTTCGATACGACCGTCGTCTTGCCCTCATTGGACGCCGCTGAGATGATGCCGATAACCTTGTTTCCGTGTCTCCGCTGATCTGTTTTCAGCAAGGCGCGCGCGTTTCGAATTGCTTCCGTGAAGCGCGTATAGGGCGCGTCCAGGACGTAGTCCGAAACTCCCTTGCCTGGGGATACCGGAACAACCGTCGGAAGCACGGCACAGTATACTCCGGTCGCCTTGCGCACCTGCGCAGGGGTGCGGAATACAGATGCAAGCCACTCTCGTCCCAGCGCCAATCCGGCCCCGGCCAGAAGCCCGAACATCAAGCCGCCGCCAAGCAGCGCGAGGGATTTCTTGTAATTTTTCGATAGCGGCGGCGCTGCACGCGTAATGATGTGCGCATCCTCGGTTTCCGGCTGAACCTGATTGACCTCGTTGGATTTGCGCAGTGCCGCATTATAGAGATTGTGCAAGGTCGCCGCCGAACTTTCCAGATCGCGCAATTTGGCCTGGTCCGCATCGCCGAGACCATTGCGTTGATCCTCGTTCTTCATCGCTTGGTTCAGCTGCTGCATCTGATTGCGCAGCTTCACGACGGCAAGATGCGTGGGACCCAGCTGACGTTCGAGTTCGCTCGCCTTCGCGGCGAGATCGACGTACTGCGTTCGCAGCTTCAGAATAAGTTCGTTGTTCGGGAATGCCTGAGCTTGCGTTCCGTCGGCATTGGCGGGCGCAAGACGCCCCGAGGTAATGCCGACGAGGTTGTGGGCGGTGGCAAAGTCTTGCAACGCCCGATCGGCGTCGTCGCTCTGCCGCTTCAGGTCCATGAGCCGGTCCTCGAGAAGCCGGCCGATCATCTTATTTGATTTGAGCTTTCGCTCTTCCGTCATCTCTATGTATTTGTCGGCAAGCGCATTTGCGACGGTCGCGGCCTTGACGGGATCCCGCGACGCATAGGTGACGTTGATGACGTTCGGCGCATCCTCACGATAAACCGTCAATTGCCGGAGAAGGTTTTCGACGGCGGTTCTTTCAAGCACGGTATTAGGATCGATATTAGAAGACGCGCGTTTCCATCCGCCCAAGCTGAATTGAATTTCCGGAAAATCGAAACCAAAAATTTTCGTCTGAAGGCTGAAAACGGAATTCGCTGCATTCGCAATGAATTTTTTGATGCCGGTTTTGCCCTCGGGACCCCGCTGGCCGACAAACTCCGGATCGTGCGCCAAATTCAAACTCCGCACGACCGGAACGACAATGCTGTCCGACGACATGACATAGATCTGGCCGCCGATGTCGGTATCATCGAAGGTCGGCTCGTCGGAAATCTTGCTCGATTGCAAATACCTATTCACGCTCCGGTCCAGCAGGATGCGTGCGCTGCTCTTATAAACTTCCGGAACAAACAGCAGGTAGGTCGCTGCCAACGCAAGCCCTATCAATGCTCCGGTAGCGGGCAGCCGCCAGCCGCGCCACACGATCCACCGAGCGTCCGCGAGAGAGAGGTCGGAACCTAGGTTTGCGGGCTGAACATAGTCCGGCGGGATTGAGAAATTGTCAGACATCGCGACCATTTTTTTTACGCACCCGCTTTGGCAAGAGATACTATCTTCGACGTTCGATTAGCGATGAATTTATAAGATTTCGCAATAACATGGGCAGTTGGTTGACGCATGCGGCGACCCAAATTGGAGCTTTCTAAACACCTGCCCAGCTCCATTGTCGCGATTTAGCACAGACTGTGACCCACCGCGATACGCATCACGTGATTGATAGATCCTGGAGCTAAAAGCATGCCGGTTTTAACGGGCTCCAGTTCAATCGATCGCTTCCAATTAAATTCCAGGGTCGTACACGCTCATGGCTTATTTTCTGCAAAGCGCTCATTCCTCAAATCGAGGCATGAATATTGCGAAAGCTCCCGGGGCATCCAATACGCCTCAGTGCTTCAGACAGTGTGTCACCGGCAGTTCGCATGAATAGTTCCAGTCCCAGACGCCTCAGCATCCTCTACGTTTCCCACCTTCCCGCCAGCCCTCCCCGTTTTGGCGCACAGGCGCGCATCCACGGGTTGATGAACGAGTTGGCGCAACATCATGACTTGACCGCGCTAACGCTGATCGACGAGGAATTCGACGCGGAGGAATGCCGGCGTCACATGCAGGCTTACTGCCGTGAGGTCACCCTGCTGCCCAACTCCAACGGCAAGGACGGCGTTACCAAGCGGCTCCTCCAGCTCCGTTCCCTGACGTCGACCCAAAGTTTCGAGCGCCTTCGCACGACAGCGCCCAAGTTGCAGGGCGCTCTGAACGAGATTTTGCGAGCCAAACGCTTTGACATTATAAACCTCGAATTCCCCTATCTCGGACATCTCGACTTCCGGCAGGCTCCGCCCGGCGAGAAGACGCCGGCGCTCGTCGTCGACTCCCACGAAATTGCCTATGATCTCGCACGGCAATTTGCCGAAACCGGAGCGACGAGCTTCCGGCGCGCTTACGCAGGCATCAATTGGCGCAAGCTTCGGCGTGAAGAACTCAAATCCTATCGCGACGCCGACGGCGTCTATCTGTGCAGCGTCGCAGATGAACAGCGGCTGCTTGATCAGGTTCCGGGCGTCCGGACCGCCGTCATCCCGAACGCCGCCGACGTCACGTATTTTCAGCCCCCTCCGTCCGATCGGCCAGCCGATGGCCGGACGGTTGTCTATTTCGGGTTGCTTTCGACGGCGCCGAACGTCGACGGAGTCATTCACTTCGTCGAAAACATCTGGCCGCGGATCGCGGCCGCCCACCCCGACGCGCACTTCAAGATCATCGGCGGCAAGCCTCCTCCTGCGTTGCAGGCACTGGCGGGCGCACGGATCACATTGACGGGTTTCGTCGAGGACTTGCGGCCGCATCTCGCCGGAGCAGCCGCGATCGTCGTGCCGCTCCGCCTGGGGGGCGGAACCCGCCTCAAGATCGTGGAGGCGATGGCCATGGGCAAAGCCATCGTCTCGACCTCTCTGGGCGCCGAAGGGATCGACGCAGAACCCGGTCGCGACATCATCATCGAAGATCAGCCCTCCGCTTTCGCCGATGCCGTCAATCGACTACTCGCCGAGCCAGGCCTTGCCCAACGCATCGGCGTGGCGGCCCGAACGCTGGCCGTGGAGCGATATTCCTGGGCCGGGGCGGCCAAAACACTCGAGAATTTCTACGAACGGATTTTGGGGGATATGTCTTGAAGCTTGCACTCATCGGAGCTGGACAGATCGCCCGGCAGCACCTCGCATGCCTGAAGACGCTGCCCGGCGTCGAACTCGCCGCGGTCTGCGATCTCTCGGCTGCAACAGCCGAAGCGACCGCCGAGCGCTACGACATCGGCGCCTGGTTCACCGACCACCGCGCAATGCTGGAGCAAATTCGCCCCGACGCGGTTCACATCACGACGCCACCGACGTCCCACTTCCCGCTCGCGATGGACGCGCTCAATGCCGGCGCTCACGTCATCCTCGAAAAGCCGGCCACCTGCACATTCGATGAACTTGAAACCCTGCTCGGCCACGCGCGCAAGACAGGGCTTCACGTCGTCGAAGACTACAATTATCTGTACAATACCGCTCCGCAAAAGATCCTCGATCTCATCAAGTCCGGTGAGTTCGGCGCAGTCACTCACGTCGACATCTTCATCAGCCTGAACATTCTCGGACCGGACGGCTTCGCCGATCCGAATTCGCCGCATCCGGCGTTGCGTCTGTCCGGCGGTGCGATCGCGGACTTCCTGCCCCATCTGGCATCGCTCGCGCACATGTTCATCGGCCCGCATCGTGCGGCCCACACCGTCTGGACCAAGCGCGCAGCCTCGCCCCTCCCCTACGACGAGTTTCGCGCCGTCGTCGACGGTGAGCGCGCGACGGCGGCGATCGCCTTCAGCTCGAATAGCCAGCCGGACGCGTTCTGGCTTCGCGTTTATGGCGAACGCATGCAGGCTTCGGCCAACCTCTTCGAAACGCGCCTCACGTTCGACGGTCCCCGCAACGTGCCCAAGCCCCTCCGTCCGTTCTTCAGCGGGCTTGAGGAAGGCAAGAGGATCCGGCGCGCGGCTCTTGCGACGCTGCTCCGCAAGTTCAAAGGTCCCGGCTCCTACGAAGGCTTATGGGCGCTGCTCGCGCGCACCTATCGCGCCCTGGGCGACGGCACCACGCTTCCGATCACGGAGCAGCAGGTGCTTGACGTCAATCGCATGATCGAAGCTCTGAAACCGAAAGAGGGCGCACAGTGAAAGTTCTTGTAACAGGCGCCAACGGCTTCCTCGGCCGGCACGTGGTCGACGCCCTGATGAAGCGGAAGATCGACGTCCGCGCGCTCGTCCGTCCGGCCGCGCGCGTTGAAAATCTTGCCTGGAATTCATCGGTCGAGATTTTCCGCGCCGACCTGCGCACATCGCGCGACCTAGCCGCCGCATTCGATGGCGTCGATGCCTTGATCCATCTGGCGGCCGTCGTCTCGGGCGGAGACGAAGCTCAGTTCGCCGGAACCGTTGCCGGAACCGAACGCTTGCTGGAAGCGATGGCGACGACGTCTTGCAAGCGCGTCATTCTATGCAGTAGTTTCTCCGTATACGACTACAGCTCGACGCGCGGCACGCTCGACGAACAGTCACCGCTTCACAAACTGCCCGACGTCTATACGCGCGACGGCTATACGATCGCCAAATGGTGGCAGGAGCGCGTGACGCGCCGCTTCGCCGAAAAGTACGGCTGGGATCTAACCGTCCTTCGTCCCGGTTTCATCTGGGGTCGCGACCACGGCTACCTCGCCGCGCTCGGACAGCAGGTCGGACGCCATCATCTGGTCATCGGACCGATGACGCGCATTCCGATGACCCACGTAGAGAATTGTGCCGACGTCTTCGCGCTCGCGGCCGTCAATCCGAGCGCCGCAGGTCAAACGCTCAACATCGTCGATGGACCGGGCGAACGGATCTGGAGCTATCTGTCGGACTACATGCGCGGCACCGGCGAACGCGGCTGGCGCCTTCCCTTGCCTTACGGTCTCAGCATTTCAACCGTCCGGCTGGCCTTCGCGACCGTCTTCAGAAGTGCGACGAAAGTGCCGAGCATCCTGATCCCGCGCCGGCTTGAATCTCGCCTGAAACCCTTGAAGTTTGACAACAGCAAGCTTCGCCAGACGTTGTCCTGGACGCCGCCGCTCGATTATCAGGAGTGCCTGGCGCGAACTTATGGGGCGACAACCCGCTCCGGAACCGGTGACTGACCGGGCATATTCCGACCGGATTCGAAATAGCGCTTCAACCGAAGAAAGCGCTTCTCGAAAAACTCGTAGCTGACGTAGGCGATGGCGATCGAAACAGCCACGCCTGCGGCTGCCTGTACGCCAACCGCCAACGTATGCGATCCGAGAACCCTCCCAAGCTCAAGCTCGGTGCGGTTGTTGAGCATGTAATACGAAATGAAGTGGTGATAGACATACAGACCGTAGCTGTAGGTGCCGAAGAAGATCATCGCCCGGCTACGAAACAGACGGGATAAAATAGATGTTTCGTGCGTGGTAATCACGCGAACGAGCAGGCACGCAAGCAGCATCAGAATGACAACGGCGCGCACCGGCCTTATCAGGTCCATCCCCTCATTCGGCAGGCCCCGCGACAAACCGAAAGTCGCAACAAGAATGACGCCGAGCAGTGCCGCCACACGCGGCAGGTATGCAACGATCCGGTCCGTCCCGCCCGGCTGACGCATCACAATGGCCAGACATGCACCGAGCGCCAGACCGTCGAAGCGAAACGGCGTCAGGACATAGAGCGTCCACCAGTTCACCCCCATCAGCGAACCGATGATGCGGCTCGCCATCGCGCCGAACGACAGCACGAGGCAGACGGCAATCAGCATGCGCGGCCGTCGCGCCAGAGCAAACACCACGAACGGCCAGAAAAGATAGAAATGCTCCTCGACTGAAAGCGACCAGAAATGATCGAGGTAGGAAAACACCCAATCACCCTGCTTGGCGATATAGATATTGACGGCGTAGAGCCAAGCCCACGCTTGCCGGTCGACCAGATATTGAAGCGTCGGTCCCTGGAAGATCGAAATCGCGGGCGCGACGAGAAAGACGAGTATGAGCACGCCGTAGTAGACCGGAAAAATCCGCAGCACGCGCCGCATATAGAAATCGCGAAAATGGTTTCGCCGCTCGCGGGCGTCGTACAGGATGCCGGTGATCAGGAAACCCGAGAGGATAAAGAAAAGCTCAACTCCGTAGGAGCCGTATTTGGCAACGCCGACAATGACCGCCTCGGCGCGATTGGTCACCAGCGCATCGCCAATGAAGTGCAGCGCCAGCACCATCAGGATCGCTAGTCCGCGGATGCCATCGAGGACGGGAATATGGGTGCTCAGATTTAAGCGGCGGCCCTCCGCCGTTGCGCCCACGTCGCAAATACTGCCCGGCACTCGCAACTGCTGGATGGCACTGGGCACGTTTCGCGAATCCTAAACGAAGCAACCGCTCCTGCGGTTACGATCTGCTTCACGCCGTCATCAAATCTGCGGGATGTTTTTCGCGAGAAGAAAAGTATCCTCGAATGCGCTCGACGATGCGCTCCGCCGCGTAGCCGTCGCCGTAAGGATTCTTGGCCGTGGCCATCGCACGGTACGCCGCTTCGTCGGTGAGAAGCCGGGTCGCGTGATCGACGATTTCAGACGCCTTCGGACCTGTCAGCAAGGCGGTCCCCGCGGCGACACCCTCCGGCCGCTCGGTCGTGTCGCGCATGACGAGCACCGGTTTGCCGAGCGACGGCGCCTCTTCCTGCACGCCGCCGGAATCGGTCAGCACGAGCCGGCTCCGCGACATCAGCGTCACGAAATTCCGATAGCCTTGCGGAGCGATCAGCCGGACGTTCGACAGCCCCCCCAGCAGCCGTTTGACGTGCACCTGCACATTCGGGTTGAGGTGGACTGGATAAACGAACAGATGGCTTGGAAACCGTTCCGCAAGCGTTGCAATGGCGCGGCAGATTTGCTCGATGCCGTCGCCAAAGTTTTCGCGACGATGCCCGGTGATCAGCACCATCGGCGATTTCGCCCAATCATCGCCTCCGATCGCCTTAGCAAGGTCTTCGTCGATCCGCGCACGCAAGCCCGCATCGCCCGTTTGCGCCGCCACCTCGATGCGCAACGCATCGATGACGGTGTTGCCGGTGACGGTGATCGTCTCGTCGGCGACACCTTCCCGCAGCAGCGCCGCACGCGCGGCAGCCGTCGGTGCGAAATGCAGCGCCACGAGCGGCGTCGCAAGACGCCTGTTCACTTCTTCCGGAAACGGCGACCAGATATTGCCGGTCCGCAGCCCGGCTTCGACGTGTCCAATAGGAATACGCCGATAAAAGCAGGCGAGTGCCGCAACCAGCACCGTCGTCGTGTCGCCCTGCACGATCGCCATATCGGGTTTGGCCGTTTCCAGCCACCCGTCGATGCTCTCCATCAGCCGCGCGGTCAGACCCGCAAGCGTTTGATTGGGACGCATCACGTCGAGGTCGGCGTCGACGGCAAAGCCGAAGGTATCGGCGACCTGACGAAACATTTCCTTGTGCTGCCCCGTGGCGACAACCGAGCAGTCAAAATCCTTATCGCTACGCAGGGCCGCCACCACCGGCGCGAGTTTGATCGCCTCGGGGCGCGTTCCCATGAAAACGGCGATGGTGCTCGGCTTACTCACGACGTGCTCCAGCATGCATTACTTGTGACTGACCGGCGTCGGCATACGGCCGAGACGCCGGGCAAAAATTTCCTGCCCTGCGAGCCAGATGAACTGGCTGTTGTAGGTGAGATAGCGCTTCCAAAGCTTCCCAGGCTCCATGAGAAGACGCCATAACCACTCGAGCCCCCATCGCTGCGCCCAAACCGGCGCACGTTTAATGAAGCCCGCAAGCACGTCGAAACTACCGCCGACACCCATGATGATTGGCACGTTGAGCTGATCACGGTAGCGCTCGCACCAAGTCTCCTTGAACGGCGACGGCATGCCGACAAACAGCATATCCGCACCGCTCGCCCGGATCTCCTCGACGATGTTCGCATGATCGGCCGCCGTGAAGTAACCGTCGCGATATCCTGCAATCTCTGCACCCGGATGTTCCGCACGCACGCGCTCGACCAGCGTTTTGACGACGTCGGGTTTCGCACCGAGAAAATAGACGCGCAGCTTATGATCGCCAGCCGCCTGCAACAGCCGCTGCATCAGATCGACGCCGGTCACGCGCTCGGGAATGGACTGGCCTGAGGCGCGCAAAGCCCAGACGACCGACATGCCATCGGCGACGGTGAGATCGCCTGCACGGCATGCGGTGGCCAGCTCGGGATCGCTGCGCATCATGCACAGATGCGAGGCGTTGAGCGTGACGATCGTGTGAGCGGCGCGCGGCGCGCGGCACAATTCAAGACACGTCTCGACCGCTTCATCCATGCTGACGCCGTCGATCGAAACCCCGAGCAAATCGGCCTTCTCAGGAGACTTCGCCGGAACGGCTGCACTGCCGCCCCCGACATGCGCCGCCTGCCAGATATGCGCCCGCTCGTCGTTGACCTGAGCCGTTGCCGCGCGTTTGCCCTTGCGCAGGCAAAGATGCTGATAGGATCGCAGAAAGCTCCGGAACTCCAGATCATTGTAGCGCGGGAGCCCCTTCAGCCAGCTCGTGAGGTAGCCCCATAGCATCGCCACGCTGCCGACGACTGGCGGGTGCGCAGGTAGGCGGTAAGCGGCGACGACCAGATAGTAGAGCGGCGAGGTTCCCATGAAATACTGACCGAACCCAGCGCGGACGCGTCCGGTCCAGATGCTTTTCTGGCTGGCGCCCTGTGGACGCAGATGCGTGAACCGAATCGGCTCGTTATCGACGCTTTCGGCAATCCAGCCGAGCATGCGCGCGCGATGACAATCAATGCCATCCCACATGACTTGCCTGACGAACCCGCCGATCTCCCGAAAGCAGTCGACATGGTAGAACTTCGTCATGCCGACCGACATTTCATCGCCGCAGACTTCCGGCACGAGGGCACCGGTTTGCGGATGCACGAACCACGGCTTGCCCGACGTCGTTCCGATCCGTGGATTTGCCTCCATCCGCTGCATCAAAAGTTCGAAGTAGCGGACCGGCAGATCGAGGTCCATGTCGAGCTTGCACAGGTAGTCGAAGTCTTCCAGACGAACCGTGTCGAGACCGGCATAAAATGCTTCGATCACACCAGGCCCCACCTGGCGCCGGCCGCGATCCTCGCGACGCACCACACGCAGGTACGGGAGACGCTTTGCGTATTCCTCAAGGATGGCGGGCGTGTCGTCGGTGGACCCATCGTCGACGACGATCCAAAGCGCGGGAGGAACCGTCTGCGCCGCCACGCTATCGAGCGTACGGCGGAGATACTGGCCCTCGTCACGACATGGGGAAACAAGCAAATAACGGCGCAAGCTCACGCAAAAACTCACACAAATACGGCGCCAATCTATCCGATCGATATGACGCTAAAATTGCCTAAGCGGCAGGGATATCTCATCGGCAATAGTGCAATATCGATGCCACCAATTCCATGTGGACCGTGGTCATATCGTTAAGCGTATCGCGATTGCGTTAACGGCTTGGCTTCGGCATCCTCCGTCAATCGAAAGCCGGATCGCAACATCCTTAACCACCTTCCGAATTCTCCTCTGCGGAAGTCAGGGTTGTTCGAAAGGCGTGCCAGCATCATACCGAGCCTTGGCAGGCAAAGTATGAATTTTATCGGCTGCGACGGGATCGACCCACGGCCATGCATAGCCCCTCCCGAGCGAAAAGAATGCCGGCTTCTCCGTTAAATAGAGTGAATTCGGCAAGTCACGGTCGGCAATGTTCGGATCCCACGTCACCGTATTCGTCACATAGTCGAAGTTCCCATGACGTAGCGTCGTGGCGGAAACGCGAGCATCCGTTGGATAGGGTTGCACGCTGTCCCAGCCCAGCATCCAGATGCCGGGCGTGTTCTGGGTAAATGTCTTCTCGTAAACCCATCCGGCCATTTTTCCGTGAACTCCGAGGACATTACCCGCAAACGACATCCAATAGGAGTAGGCCATTAAACCGGCGCTGCGTTTCGGTCCGTTTTCTGCTTGAGCCGCATCATCGATCCGGCCGCCAAGTTGATTTTCGAACGATGCGCGAACACCCGGCAAATAGTTACGAAAATAAGTGTGATAAACGCTATTTCCGTGCGTATCGTCGCTATCGGCATTCTGCGCATAGTTGCCTTCGAACAGGACGTGGTGAGACCCGGCCATATGGCTGGCGTTCAGACCGACCTCAATCCAGCTCCCCAGGGTGTTGATGTAGCCCATGTCCATATAGTTGTAGGCAACAACGGAGCCTGCACCCGCCGAGCGTGCGACGATCAATTTGTTGGCCCTGACCGAGATCCCGTCTTCGATCAGCACATCCGATGCGCCGCTCGAAACGCTGATGGCATAGCCGCCTCCGCCCGGCTGTGCCCATGCCGCGTCGTGCACATAGAATTCCCTGAGTTCGATCCGAAAGGCATTTTCGATCGCGAAGCCTTCATCATGCCAATTCGTATTCTCGATATTCTTTGCCCAGCAAAACGCGGCCCAATGGAACCGCAGGTTGCCCGCATCGCCGCCCGAAAGCTTCAAATCCTCGATCCCGGCATTCATGACGTAACGCATGCCGTATCGTGAAAGCTGTGCACTGTGCGTCTTCCGATAGGAGATATGTATTGGCGTCGTGAAGGTAATCGTGTTTCCGGAAACGGATGCAATCTGCTTGATTTCGGCGGTCGGCCGGTCGGGCCGAGAAAACCAGCCGCCCGCTGCTCCTGGCGCAGAGGGAAATTCATCAGCTGAAAAATCGTCGACGTAGGGAATGGCCGGCTTGTGTTTCTGCCAGACGACGCGCCAATCCGCTGCCGCCCAGATCTCGCCGCGCCCTTGCGGATCTTTTTGCCAAGTCGCACCGGACGCTTCGTCCAACAATACGAACGCATCTTTCTGCAAGCCGGCAGCATCGGCGACAGTGAGTGAATACGATCCTTTGACGGCGTCTTCGGCAAGATCCACAGATGCCGCGACGCCGCTCGAATTGCCGCTTTCCGAGTATTGCGACGGTCCCACGATAACGAGCGGTGAGGGATGCGCGCCGACCGCTTCCTGACCCGGTTTCGCGCCGTCCGTCTTCGCAAGGGTCGTCAATGCAGGTCCGGCGCCGCGCAGCGTGATGCCCTTATGAATCAGAAGAAAGTGGCCGCTGTTGATCAGAAAGGTGCCGGCGCCAAGCTGAACGATCTCGCCTTCGGGGCACTTCTCGATGGCAAAATGAATCTGCGCGGTGTCGTCGAGACCTGCCCCTCGAGGCGATAGATTGGCGCAGACCGTCGACCGCTTGGGAATGCCGCCGACGGACATCATTCCGGGACTCCAGAGTGTGCCCCTCTCGCCAGCCAGGAAGGCCGGACCGGAATTGCTCGGCGACGCGCACGCGTCTTGCGAAAAAAGACATATCGAAGCGATGCCCGCGATCGCAAGGGCCATAAGCCAAGTGCGAATGCTCCAAGAGTACGCGTAAGGCAACGTCATCTGATCCATTTTCCATCGCTTTACTCACGCGATGTCGCCGGAGTTCTCGCGGTTATCGCGCCGCCAGCTTATGGCGCATTCCGTCGGGAATATGCGAGTTAAGATTTCGGAACCGCGGAAAAATACTCCGTATTTATTTCGGCGTCATGAAACAATTCGGCCATTCGGCTACAGATCAACGGCATGCCAGAGGGCAAAACTATTTGAACGACCGACGCCAAACGCCAATCCTATATTTCGGCTTGGTCTTCATGCCAGCTTCGACGATTGACGACAGTCGATCCCGGCCGCTTCCTCGCGGAACCACGTTGAAATTTTCTTTGCGGAGATCGTGACCACGCCCGGCCGATCAAATGCCGAAGCTGCGACTGCCGCGCGACCTCTGCCACGATGATGAGAAAGACGACCCACAAAAGTTCAAAGCCGCGCATCCATGCGCTTTCCAGGCCGTTGTGAATAATAACGTAAAGAGCAACGGAAAGCATGACCCAACCGCGCGCCGGATCGCGATCCAAGACGCGCCCGACGCCCTGCAAGGTCGTCGTCAGGAACATCAGCAGGAGCATGAAGCCCACGTACCCCAGCTCCAGTATCGTATCGTAGTAACCGTTGTGCGCGTTCGGCATCGTCTTGACCCATCCCGGAGCATTCAAAATGCTCGGACCGTCGGCGCCAACAAGCCAGAACGATTGATAGCCCCAGCCTAGGATTGGGCGCTGCTCGATCTCCAGCTTTGCGAAATCCCAGATGACCTGACGTCCCGTGAAACTCGAGTCGCCGTAAAGCATGTACGACACGCGGCCCATCGTGAAGCCGGTGACAGCCGCAAAGACAAGATATCCGACGACCACAATACAGATGGATGCCACAGGCGAAATTCGCGTCGCTCTCTGGATGAGAAGAAGTCCGCCCGCGATCGCCGGGCAAAGCAATGCCAGACCCAGTGCCGTCTTCGAATTTGCGTAGGCTATAAGCACCACGCAGAGCGCCATGACGACCAACCCGAAAAAGCGCCGAATGCCTGAGAAAAACAGCTCATGCATCGACACCAGCAAAGCAATCGCTGCGCATTCTCCCAAATAATTCTTTCCCAAAAAGTATCCCGAGTAGCCGATAGCAACGTTATCCGCGAACGTCTGGTATCCCCCGATCAGGAAAAAAACATTCAATACGACGGAGATCGCGAAACAGAGAAACAGCCCGCGCATCAAATCCATTGAACGCGAAGCCAGCATGGCCGGCACGACAATGGACGTGACGACCATGGCTTGCTGAATAAACCGTATGACCGAGAGGTGCGGTGCAAATGCCCAGGTGACGCTCAATCCAGCGAAGGCGAGATATGCGAAAAGACAAATGACATGCACAGGCCAAACGAGTTCGCCACGGCGCGGAAAATTCCTCGCGGCGAAAATCAGAGTAGCCAAACCCATCAACGGCCAGAAGATTTTATTCTCGTATCGCGTCTCCATCACGCCCGGCACATTGGATGCGGACTCGGTGAAGAAAAGCACCAGCGGCGCCACGATAACCGCGAAAATGCATCCGAGATTCGGAATCGAGAACAAGGAGGCCGCCCAGCCGGGCTGATCTAACTTATATGTCTGCATTGATTGCGCTCGACTCGAACCACGAGACCTTCCGCAGTATTTTATACCTCGCCCAAGCCTCATGGTGCGAAGCGACACATCGCAAAAGCGTCGACCGAAGCCTCAAACCAGGACTAGACTTGCCCGTCATGCGCATGCTGTCACCTCTGCGCCGCAGATCTAAACCTTCGATAGAACTTTCTGCAGAGCATTTTCGCCGCTGACAAACGATTGATCCGTCCAGATGTAGGCCCAGTCGCCGTAGCGGCCGCAATAGCCGATACCGATATCCTCCAGATAGCCATGCACCAACTTGGTCGCCGGCATCGATTCCAGATCGAAGATCACGTTGGCGTAGGGAATGTGCATCGCCTGGCGGAAGAGTATCTTGTCCGTTTCGCGCAGGACCCCGCAACGCTTCAAGTCGGCAATGACCGGTTCGATGCAATCCTCCGGACGCTGGTTTAGCGGACGGTATTTCTTCGAGTAATAGCACTCGGCCTGCAAACTCCCGCAACCCGGCGGTACATTGTTCGGCGATTGCAGATGCGGCGTGCTCAGGCGCGCAAAGCAGATGTCGCGGTCATAGAAATAAGACCAGTGCGCATCAACCAGATCGGCGCGGTCGACACCTAGATTCACGATGACGGCCTCGCTACAGGCGAGCCGTTCCGCCGCCTCCACCACATCGCGCGGCGCACCGGCGATCATCGGAACGAGTTCGGGCAGCGGGATGGATGAAACGACGCCGTCGTAATCCGCCTTCGCGCCGTTTGCGAAATATATAACCCGTTCCTTCGGATCGATTTTTACGACACGATGATCAAGCTGGATGTCGGCGATTTTCCGGAATGGATGCAGATAAGAAACAAAGCCGCCGTGCGTCGGATATCGAAAGCCCGCGATATAGTGAACGTCATCGGACTTCGGCTGCAGCGCGCCGCGGAAGACTTCCTCAAGCTTCGGCCGATAAAGGCGCGGCCCGATCCATTCCGTGTTCATGTTGGCGGCGGTCGTCGTGTGATACTTGACGGTATATTCCATCGGGAACGTTTCGGAAAACGTATTGCCGAAACTCGCCCGCAACCAGTCTTCATAGTTGCGGATCGTCGGTTCTTCGGTCCGCTGCGAAATCTCGACGAACTCCATCATGATCTTTGTGACGAGATCAGGCGGTAGACCGTGCAGGTTGATCTGGGCTGGATGCTTGATCCAATGCCCTTTCCAGTAATTGTTGACCTTCGTTGCGAACGCTTCGTATTTCCCCTCGACATTCGCCGCCAGCAAATCCTGAACGCGGGTATTGTCGGTGAACGAAACGTGCGGACCTTCGTCGAAGGTCCAGCCGCCGGGAAATTCGTAGGACGCCGTATGACCGCCGATATGGTCGTGCATGTCATACATGACAGGGCGCACACCGGCCGCATGCGCAGCGTGGGCCGCTCCAAAACCGGCCATTCCGGTGCCCAAAATCGCAATGCGCCTCATTATCGTCGATCTCCTGCATCATCGGCATGCAACTGCCACCACTCGACGGTCTCAGAAAGTCCCTCTTCGAGCGTAAGCTTTGGTTTCCAGCCAAAATCATTCAACGCGCGGCGCCCATCGCCAAGCACCAGAGGCGCATCATTGGCACGTGCCGGCAACGCGCCAATCTGCAATAGATGGCTTTTCCCGGTGATCACACCTATCAGCTCGACGATCTGCCGAATGGTGACAGGTGCGTTAGCTGCAATATTGTAGGGGCCGTTGGCTTCCGACGCGAACAGCGCGACAAGTCCGTCGGCGACATCCTGGATGTGCAGGTAATCGCGCACCTGCAGGCCGTGCGAGGATTTTGCAGGCACGCCCTTCAGCAATGAAAGAATGACCGACGAAACCAGACGCGCCGGATTTTCGCGCGGCCCGTACATGAAGAACGCGCGGCCCCAAGCTCCCGAAAGTCCTGAGACGCTGCAATACGAAAGAAACGCGCGCCGCAAGCTGTCTTTCGCCGCGCCGTAAAGCGTATCAGGTTCGCACGGCGTGACGTCCTCGGAGCAATATCCGTAGCGCCAATCGTACTCGTAGCAGGAGCCGCTGATCACGCAGCGCTCGCCGCCCGCCTCACGAAAGGCGCGGATCAGATCGAGGCTGGCTGCGACCCAAGTGAGATTGCTTGGATCGGCGATGAGCTTTCCCGGCTCGACAAACCAGGCGAGATGCAAAAGCCCATCGGGCTTTTCCGCCCCAATAATGCGGCGCATCGCATCACGGTCCATGACATCGCCATGAACCCAGCGCACACCAGGAACATCGAACGGAGTCCGCGCATGATGAAGCGCGATGACGTCATAGCCCCGCTCGGCCAACGGCGTCAGACAATGGCTTCCAAGGAAACCACTCGCACCCGTAACTAATACCCGCCGCGCAGTCATCGTCCTTCGCTAGCTCCCCCGTTCCCCGTAAAGGGAGGCCAATTCCGATCCTGAGACGAGATGACCTTGACCGCTTCGGGCCATGAAATATTGAATGCCGGATCGTCATGACGAACACCCGTGGCGCTCGTCGGCGCATACGGCACCGACGCCTGGTAAACGAGATCGGTATCCGGCGTCAGCGTCAGGTATCCGTGACCGCATCCCTCGGGAATGTAGAGCATGCGCCCCGACTCCGCGTCGATTTCGGTGCCGAACCATTGACGGAAGGTCTGGCTTTCCGGCCGCAGATCGACAGCGACGTCGAATACCGAGCCACGAGTACAACGCACGAGCTTGACCTCGGCGTGCGGCGACTTTTGATAATGAACCCCACGCAACGTTCCGGCGGCGGTGCTGCGCGCGACGTTGATCTGCGCAACCGCCGGATTGAGTCCCGCGCGCGTGAATTCTTCCGCACACCATTGCCGCGCAAAAAAACCGCGTTCGTCGCTTCTGCGCTCAAGCTCGATCACAAAAACCCCGGCAATTTTAGTCTCCGTGAAAATCATGATGTCATGACCTCAAGCATCCCTTCCCGCCGCTCCTATGCCGCCGACGCGATTTGATCGAGTTGCCGCGCGCGCAAGTTCATCTGCTCGGTAGGCTCCAGACCCAGCGTCGCAAAGATCACTTGCAAGCGATTGAGCCAGTCGTGCCTGGATGCGGCTTCGCGAATATTCCGACGCCGCGCCGCCTGCATTCTCTCCTTGTCGCAATCGAGGTCCGCGAGAATGCGACCGACATCGGGACTGTCGAACGGCAGGTGGAACATGGCATCAGTCCAATCAAACTGCCGCTTGAATTCGTTGGTCCTCGGCGCCTCGCCGATCAAAATCGCTCCCGCCGCCGCGCCTTCGTAGAACCGCGCAGAGACTTCATCCTGGCTTGCCTTGAAATCCGGATTATTCACATGGCTGCGATTTGCGATGTAATACGACGTATTCTTTAAGATCGTCGCGAGCATGCGGCGATGCTCTTCCGCATTGTCGACACGGAATGTGCGGTCCTGACGATTGGAACCGCTGGCCGCAACCGTGTCGTAATAGTAAAAGCTCTGCTGCTTCTCGGCATCATCGAGAAGTGCTTGATGCGTTATCGCAGAGCGTCGTCCGATGTTGCAGACGTTAATCGGGCGCGGCCTATCCGGTGAAGCTGGCGCAAAGCGCAGCACGTCGACCGCATAAGGCAAATACGAAACCGGGCGCCCCGTCATGCGCGCGACGTCCACGACGCTGTGTTGAAACCCGACAAAGATATGATCGAAGCTCGAAAGAAGCTCGACGAGATAGCCGGTCAGCCGATTCGACCATATCTCGACGATGAAGCATGCAGCCTTTTTGCTTCGCTCACGCCAGTTGGGAATCGTCTCGAGTGAATAAAGCTCCTCGGCGTGACTGAATACCGGGAGAAAAAGATCGAAGTCCCGCTCAAGCACGACCTTGGAGCGCGGGAAAGGAGCGAGCTTCCGCGCCAGAGGACGCGAGCCGCTCGCGATGCGCGCGAGCTTGTATGCACGCCGTGAAAATTCCAATCCCGGCCGGTCGGTGACATCGATCCTCTGAGCGTTGGTCAGAGACGCAATCACATCCTCGAATTCATAGGCGAGGCAATAGGCGACGAGATCCGAAATTCGGCGCTCAGACATTAGCAACACGTCAGTTTGCACGGGTCTGCGTCTCCATTCGGTCCGACGATCGTTCGGGGCCGTTGCTCTCACCCGGGCCGATACAGCATTCTTCCGCCGATGCGAGACGTTTAATGAGAATTTCCTCGTGTTGGCTTAAGCGGCGTGCGTCAATTTCAGATTGCATATGCAGGAATTTAACAAACTCGAAGCCGGAGAGAACTTTGCTATCTAAAGGAAACAGCATACCGACGCCGATCGCCGGTTCACCAAGTCGCAATCTCTCCGCCAGCATTGCAGCACCTATTCCGTCGCGCGCGTCCGGCGCCACACCACCAGACCCGCCCCACCCGCGACCAAGCACAGGAGAGTTAATTCAAGTTCACCGTAGCGCAGCTTTCCGATGACCGCGTAGCAAGCAAGTCCCAGGCCAATCCAAAATAGTTTCTGCCAGGCATAGGAATCGTATTGCTTCGAAAGGTTGCGACGTGAACGCCATATATCCTGAGCTTCGGATGAGAAAGGCAGCATACGTCTAATTACGACCGGAACAATGCGCAACGCCACCAGAACGGCAATAAATAATCCGAAGGTTAGCAAGATCGAGTTCGTATGACCCAGCAGGACGTGGAACAGAGGCAACGTCAAAAAGCCGATGACGACTTTCCACAATGCGTCCCACGGAGGGCTTTCGATGCCAACGGCCAAGCGTTCGATTGGCTTCATGGAGAGGCCTCCGGAGACTATGGAATTTTCGGCGATTGCCGGAATCCGAGATCGCCCAGCATGGAAAACGCAAGCTTGAGAGGTCCTGTGACGCGGAATATTCCCACAGCCACCAACAGATATGTTGACATACAGACAAGACCGGAAAGCAAAAATCTCGCCCATATCGTGAATTCGGCAAAAAAGAAGTGCTGAACGGCCAGCCCCACCGCCGTTGCGCAAAGGCCCGCAATGGTTTGTGGACCAGCAGCGGCCAACACATCCTTCGCCCCAATACCGAGAGGACTGCCTGAGTAGGCCAGCGCAGGCACGGACAATCCGTATGTGACGACGGCATATGAAACAGCAATGCCAAGCGGCCCGAAGGGAAGCCCGGCTATCAATGCCAATATCTGCCAGGCAGCGCTCACGAGGCCCCACTTCGCCCATCGGTCCGATCGGCCTGCAACGACGTGAAGCCACCCGAGCGACCGCTCGGTCGCTTGCGCAATTCCGCGAATGGCGAAGAGGCACAAAAGCGGACCTGTTTCCGACCATTTCTCTCCGAGCAGCAGCACCACGAAGTCCTGCCCGGTGACCGCAAGTCCGGCAAACACCCCAGCCGAGACGAAACTGACCGTCGACAGTGCCGCCGACCAGGATCGTTTCAGATCATCGAGATTGCCACGAAGCTTGCTGAGACTTGCCACGGCGACGTTGTGCAAAGACTCGGTGAGAATGCTGAGAACATTTCCATAAAGCAGAAATGCGTTCTGGTAATATCCAGCTGGGCCTGGTCCGTAAAAATAACCGATCGCAATCCGATCGGCGGAGCGCACGATGCTATCTGAGACCGTAAATCCCGTTACACCCAATCCGAAGCGGACAAGCGATTTTACTTCTGCCGTAAATTGTGGACGACCTGGCAGCCACGGACAGTTCATCCAGGCTCCAATGGCGGTGAAAGCCAAAGTAAAAAGAGGTTTTGCCACCAGCGCCCAGTAGCCCCACGACGTGAATGCCATGGCAATCGCGACGATGCTGCTGAGCACGTTCGCGACCGTATCATTGATCGCGAGGGTTCGAAAATCCATCGCCCTCCGCATCAGCGCGTAATGCTGGATCGTGACCGCCGTAAGAATGAAGGTCAGCGACGAAACGAGCGCGATACCGGCTATGTCGGGCTCGCCAAACAAAGCCGCGATAGGACCGCTCGCAGCGGCGAATATCAGAGTGCACACTCCCCCAATGGCCATATTGAGCCAGAAAAGCGCACTGATTTCGCCGCGCGTCGTGTGCCCCTTCTGAACGGACGCATCCGTCGTTCCGAGATCGACGAGAAGCGGCGCGAAGGCCATCATGGCCGTCACGATGCCGACGAGACCATAGTCATGCGGAGTCAGCAGCCGGGCGAGCAGAACCGTCGTCGCGACCTGCACAAAGGCGTTGATCGCACGCGCAACGACAAGCGTCACGCCACTACGGGCTGATGCGCGGCCAAGACCCTCGAATGGCTTGTGCTCGGCGAAATATCTGTCAGTTCTGCTTGTCAACGCTGATAACGGGCTGCTGCGCGCCCTGATCCTTGTCGAGTTGGTCTTCGGAAACACGCTCCAGCCAGATCTCGCGCCAGAACGGAACGATAGCGCGCGGGCAAAAGCGGCGGCAAACGGCATATTTGCCTTCGCAAACGACGTTCTCGAGAACGATCGCATCCGACGAGAAGCGGATCATCCTACCGTTTCTCTCATCGATAATCTGACGTATGCGGCATTCGACCTTATATTCCCGTTCGGTAAAGGGAACGTAGTCGGGGTCGAAATAAAGTCCCCGGTTCCGGTATCTGGAATCGAGAGTCTGTAGAATTTCTTCGAAGGGCCGGACGCGAACGCAATCGCCGGCGTGAAGATCAAGGAGTGATTTCGGCGTCTTGGCGCCATCCGACACGCCGTAAGGCCGCAGTGGATATGGCGATCCGCCGATCATGCGTTGAAACGTATCGTAGCTCCAGCGCATCGCCGCACCGAATCCCACTCCGGCTTCAGCCAGCGTGCGCCAAACCGTGTAAACGCCCGCACCGGCCAATTGGCCGAGCGTGACGTTGCCAGAGGTAAAGTCCTCGACGTACTGACGCACATCCCACCACTTGATAGGTTGCGACGCGAATTTGACCTGCGTGTTCTGGCACATGTACGTCAGCTCGCCGTCACCCGCCGTGGGCTCGACCTTGAGGCTCGAGAAAAGCGCTTCTTCCGTGCACCGGACAGCACCTGGCGAAATTGCGTTTTCGGCGAACACGTCCGCCGTCTTTGCCTCATGCCCGACGCGCTTCAGCCAGGCTTCCTTCCAGAAGATGAGGCAGCGGGCATCGCAATGATCGTGCGCCGACCCATCGCAGCGGAGGTTTTCCAGATGAACGGTCGAGACCATCTTCCTACCGATAATCCCCATCGCCGGATCGCAGGTCTTGTGGGCGCGCTTGCCGACCTGAAACGTCTTGCCGCAATAACGGAGCATTTCCGGCATGAACGGCAATTCGTCCAGTCGTCCGTGATCGTCCAACGTGCTCAGAATCTCGTCTTTCGTCCGGATCTGTACCCATTCGCCAGCACAGAGCGAGAGACTATGTGAAAGTTTGCCACTCATCGGGGACTGCCATTGCTCAAGACATGACTGGCGCATCAATCCGGCAAAGACCGGAGGTCATCGCAGAATATCAAGCCGCGAGGCTTACGCATAGAAAGTTCAGTGTAGGATCGGTGATAGCGATAACCGCTATCGGCCGATACCTTCGTAGTGGGCAAATGACGTGGGATCGAGCATGCGCCGCCCGTCAATGACGAGCGGGTCACAGTTCAGATCCTTCAGCATACCGGCCAATTCCGAAAATTCCGCCCATCGCGTCACAAGAACGACGATTTCCGCACCAGCTACGGCATCACGCAAGGATTGCGCGAGCGTGACATCGCGCAGATCCTCGTGTTCCACCGGGTGCGCGATGGGATCGAAGGCGGTGACGCGCGCACCCTGAGCCTTGAGCCTTCGGATAATCGGAAAGGCCGGCGTCTCGCGCAGATCGTCCGTGTCGGGCTTAAATGCGAGCCCGAGCACCGTCACCCGGACGTCATTCAGCGACGCAAAATGACGCCCGATCAGGCGCATCATCTCGTCCGGCTGACCGCGATTGATATCGAGAACGCTCTTGAGGAGATTGAGCTCCAGCCCCTTCTCTGCGCCACGGCCGAGCAATGCCGTCACGTCCTTTGGCAGACAGCTGCCACCAAACCCGCAACCCGGTTCAAGGAAACTCGTGATCGGAGCCTTGAAGGTTTCACCGTTGCGGCGGACCGTGAAATACGCAGCCTCGTGAACGCCGCGCATGACATCGATGGCATCCACCCCGCCGGTCGCCGTGCAAAGGCGCGCGATCTCGTTGGAAAATGAGATCATTGTCGCGAGCACAGCGTTCGACGCGTATTTGATCATTTCCGCCGTTGTCGGATTGGTAAGAATGCGCGGCACGGACGGATCGAAACTCGCATAGAGTTCGCGCAGAACGTCATGCGTGCGCGCGTCGATCGCGCCGAGCACAAGCCGGTCGGGTGTCGTGAAATCATCGACGGCGGTGCCTTCGGTGAGGAATTCCGGGTTCATTCCGAGCCCGAAGTCTTGCCCCGCTTTCTTTCCCGATGCTTTCTCAATCGCATTTTTGACGACGCCCAGAGTCGTCCCCGGAATAACCGTGCTCTTGACGATCACGGTGCTGTAGCTCGCCTTGTTGCGCAGCGCTGCGCCGATCTCAGATGCGGCCGTCTCGACGTATTTCAGGTCGATCTTGCCGCCGGACGCGGGCGTGCCGACAGCAATGAAGGTGATGTCCGTCTCCGCGACGGCAGCGGCGAGATCGGTCGTGGCGCTGAGGCGCTTGCCCGAATTCCGTTGCAGGAGTTCTGGTAACCCCTTCTCATAAATCGGTGCGTCGGCCGAATTGATCATGTCGACCTTGCGCGGATCAATATCCACGCAAATGACGGAATGACCGCATTCGGAGAGGCAAGCGCCTGTCACCAGACCGACGTAACCGGTTCCTATGATCGAGACTTTCATCACGCAGCCGCCGCAGTCTGATTGTGGCTGTACCAGATCAATGATCGATAGATGCCGTCCTCAACGGAAACCTTCGGATCAAAACCGAGATCGGCGCGTGCCTTGTCGATGACCGGGCAGCGCCGGTTCGGGTTGTCGATCAGATAATCGGCTTCCTTGCTCTCGCCGAGCACGACCTTGCCGCGATAACCGCAGATATCCTGCGCCGCCTTGACGGTCAGACGCGCGAGTTCGGCGACGGAAATCTCAGGACGATCGATGCCGATATTGTAAGCTTCGCCGTCGCGGCCACGCACCAGAACCTTGAAGTAGCCCGTGACCGCGTCAGTCGCATAGCAGAACGTCCGCTTCGGACTCCCGTCCGACAGCATGACGATGTCGCGCCCTGCGAAAACGTCGCTGGCAAAATCCGGAATGACGCGCCCATCGGTGATCTTCAGCCCCGGGCCATAGTTGTTGAACGGGCGCGCGATGCGCACGGGCAAGCCCTCGTGCTTGGCGTACACGACCGACAGCGTTTCGCCGAAGCGCTTCGACTCATCGTAACAGGCTCGCGGGCCCGTGCAGGAGACGTTGCCACGATACGTCTCCGGTGTCGGAATGGCGTCGGCGGACGGATCGCCGTAGATCTCACTGGACGAGTAGAACAGAAAGCCGCGCAATGGCTGGCCTGCATTCCGTTCGGCGACGGCGTAATCCAGCAGGTTACGCAATCCATTGATGTTCGCATCGATGCATTTCAGCGGCTGGGCCCGATAATAAATCGGAGACGCAATACCGGCCGCGTGGATGATGTAATCAAAATGCCCGATATCTTTCGGCAGCGGCTCGATCATGTCATGACGGCGAAGCGTCAGATCCGGGCGGCTGCGCAACGCCTCCAGCCAATCGGCGATGCCCCGCGCATAGTTGTCGTAGACCGTCAGATTGATCTTCGCTCCGGCCGCCCGCGTGTCATTCCAATGCAGAACAGCTTGAACCAGGTAGTAGCCGAGAAAGCCCGCGCCTCCGGTTACAAGCAGATTGCCCCCGGACATGGCACCGAATTCCTCCGAAAGATCCGCGCATATCGCATCCAGATCTTCATCCAGAAGCTGGCGCAATTCTATCGAACGTCTGTGTTGTTGCATTTTTAAACTACCATTCCGGCGCTAGATGATGAGCTTACGTACATGAAAGGCTTCGGCGTAGCGCGTCGGCGAGTTGCACTCGATCCCGCGCAGCCGCATCAATCCCTTGAAGAGATCCGCATCGAACCATTGATGATTGCGTTGCGATCCGAAACAGTTGAGCAACGTAGCAACCTTCCGCTCAACGGTTTCCTCCGGCAACGGACAGAAAACGCTCGGATGCGCGAGATCCCCGTCATACTTCGCGATCTCATATTCCATGATCGCGTGGCTGCGGAACGTATTCCAGGTCAGCTCCGAGATGACCCGGTGGTCCTGATGCCGATCCGGCAGATAATGCGTCATGATAAGATCGGGCTTGACGCGCGCGGCAATGGCCTCAAACGCGTCCTTGATGTCGGCGCCGCTGTGCGGGAAGTAGCTGCCGCGAAATTTATGCACGTTGACGTGCACGTCGGCCCCGCCCATCAGCGCCGCGGCGGCATTTCGTGTCTCTCGCTCTCTGGCGTCGTCTCCAGAAAACACTTCCCAATGGAATTGCAATCCAGGATGGCGGCGGCTGAGTTCAACGAGCGTTCCACCACATCCGATCTCGATGTCGTCGGAATGTGCTCCGAGACACAAGACCGTACCTTCTGCCGGAAATTCAGGTAAAAACCGCAACATCGCAACTTCCATTCAGGATAACTAGGGCGGCTGGCTTGTAAGGCCTTTGATTCAACACGCGACGTTGTGGGTGCCATTCTCCAAAACGATCGTCAAAGCTCGCATTCTCCCTCGCTTAACGATGCCCATGCAGAACGGCGTTCGCGTGCCGGTAACGAGCCTCATTCGACAAAGCTCTGATGATCATGATGGGTCGCAGCCGCTTGAACGGACCTGCCACGGCATTTCACCTCGTTCCACCATGTCCTCCAGGATGCGCCGGTCCTGTAGAGTGTCCATGGCGCGCCAGAATCCGTCGTGCCGGTATGCCAGAAGCTGACCTTCGGCAATAAGCCGATTAAACGGTTCGAGAACGAGTTCTTCGCCGTCGCGGATAAAATCGAAAATTCGTTTGTTGAAGACAAAATAACCGCCGTTGATCCAGACTTCCGATTCCTGACTGGAGCGAATGCGGTGTACAGCACCCTGCTGGTCGAATTCGGCAAGGTGGAAATTAAACGGCGGGCGAACCGCAACGAAACACGCGATTTTTCCGCTCTTTTTCAGGCGATCGACAATCTCCGGAAGGGGCGCATCAGTGAGTCCATCGCTGTAGTTCGCGAGGAAGTACTCCTCATTCTCGACGTGATGCTTCACCGCCATCAGGCGCTCGCCGATATTTCTCCACACCCCGGTATCGACCATCGTGATGCGCCAATCGGGCGGACGTTCACCAAGCAATTCAACCTTGTTGCCGAAATCGCTGATCACACAGTCGCTATAGGCAGACGGCTTAGCCTTGAGAAAATAATCTTTGATGACGTTGGATTTGTAACCCAGGCATAAAATGAAATCACGGTGCCCGTACCGGCTATAGTACTGCATCACGTGCCACATGATTGGTTGTGGCCCGACCGGAATCATAGGCTTAGGTATATTTTCGGCGTAGTCGCGGATGCGCGTACCAAGCCCCCCACAGAACAAAACGACTTTCATACTCGACTACACCCAAAAATCCGCCGCGACCTGGAAACCGGCAGAATCCATATCGGAATTACATTTAACCAAGTTCAACAAAGGTTGCGCACCGCGACGGCTGCGCACAGCCTCTGCAGGATATCGTTGAAAGCTGAAAGCATTCCGTCTTCCAATTCGAAACGGCGCAGAAATACTATTCTCGGCACCATTGTCTTAAAGCGCTACAGAAGTCTTGAACCCGCTCAAGTTGCAATATGGAAATTGCAATGATCGAGCCAGATAGCAAAGCCAGTCTGGGCGGTTTCGCCAACGATTGAATTAATGGAGGCCTAACAATTCTAATCTGCTGCACATAAGTACCGCAACGACATGTGGTGAGGAAAAGCAATTGCGGTTTATTTTGCGCCAGTATCTGCGAAATTGCCGCTCAATGATGCTCTTCCACGCTCTTTATCGGCCCGCGAGCTCGGGTGTTTCCGCGATTTCGGGTCAGGTCTTAAGCAAACCTCGAAAATACGAGCGCGGGTGGCGCGCAGCCGAGACGAGTTCCATAGCCATCTCGGCGATTGCAGGCTTGTCGTCGCCAGCAGCCCAAACCGGATCGGTGATCGCGTTTCCATATGCGGCGATCCGCCGGCGCCAAGCCTGCTCGTCCGCAGCCGACATCCGGCCCGCGAGCCGCTGAACGCGAAAAAGTAGACCAAGTGACAAGCGGTGAACGTAGGCACGACGCTGCGCTGACGCGAGCCGGGCCATTGCAATTTCCATTTTCAACGCTTCGCGATCGCCAGTTGCCGCGAGATACGTCAGCCACGGCAAATGCAAACCGCGCTCGATTTCAAATGCCATATGATTGTAGAATCGAGGATTGATATCGATCAGCAGCTTGCGAGATCCGACTTCCAGAAATTCAGCGTCGAAAACCCCGTGAAAACCCAAGTTGCGGAACAATCGGCGCAAGCCTTGCTCGATATCCGCGTCCATTTCAGCATGCTCGAAGATGATTCCAGGACCGTTGCCGCGCGGACGCTGCAGAACCTTAACGCATGCAAGCATCGCACTTACATCGCCCGTCTCGTCGATAAACCCGTCAACCGTATAGATGCGTCCTCCACCGCACATGCACCGCTGCAGAACCGGCAGATGAACCTCGGGGATGTGGCGCACGACCTCCGGGTCATAGGTCACCGTGGCAACTTGCTTTCGCCAAGCCGCCATCAACTCTGAAGGATTGTCCACACGGACGCCTTTGCCGACGCCGAACCCGAACATCTGGCCGCGTGGCTTGACGTAGAGCGGAAAGCTCGCAGTCCGGCCGCATTGTTCTACTTCGGCTTCATTGTGAGGCATGATCTCGTCAGGGACATCGAGGCCGGCCTTCTTGGCGTTCTCCGTTAAACACGCTTTGTCGAGAATATTAATAAGCGAGGTAATTGGCGGGGAATAAAGTGTGTAATAACGAGAAATCTCCTCACGATGCGATGCGACCAGCCACGCGATCTCGTCGCTCGTCGGATAAAGAACCGTTCCCGGCTGCTCCGCGCCAAAACGCAGAAGCCATGCCAAAAACGCCGACACATCCTTTGAACTGGGGCAGGACACGACTTTGGAAACGTAGCGCGACCAACGCGCCGGAGCCGACCAGCTGTCGCTCGCAAGGGTGACGAAAACGCCATGTTTCGCGAGATCGCGCGCGGCCGCCAGCGTTCCAAACCACGTCGCATCTGCAAGAAGAACTTTTGGTGCGACTCTCATCGGCCGTCCATTAAACCGCGCTGTCGCCTGTATCTCCGATGTTTGTTTCCAACGCAATAATTCCGCGAAGGATTAGCACATCCGGCGCTCATTACTTTTTCGTAAAATATAAACTCTTTTATGCTTTCGGTATTCGGTTGACCTTCGTCATCGTGACGTTAAATCGAAAATGAAAATCCTAGCGCGGAAGAATTTTCTTTAACGTCTTTATCATGCGCGGGCCGAACGCCTTTCGCGTCGCCGCGCGTACCAAACCTTTGGCCCGAACTACGTATGTATTGACGCTGTCCGCCAAGCGAACCTCGACAAGCGTGACGCCAGCCTCTCCAATGCACGTTCGAAGCAATGAGTCCGTATCCCGCTCGATCAGGGCATAGTTCGCGCCGACGGAGCGTGCGAATGCCTGGAAGTCGGGATTGTGCAGTGCCACGCCGCTTGTTCGGCCGAGCGCGGCAAGCTGTTCCAATCGGATGCGCCCCAGATAGCCGTCATTGAGTACGATTACCGTTAAAGAAATGCCTTCTCGAACCGCCGTCAAAAGCTCGAGCCCCGACATTGCGAATCCGCCGTCTCCCAGCACTGCGACGACGGTTCGTTCTGGAGCGCCGAGCTTCGCTCCGATGGCTGCTGGAATAGCGAATCCCATCGATTGATAGTCGCTCGGAAACAGCAGTCCGCGTGGTGCCAAAACGTCAAAGTGCCGCCGGAGCATCTGCTGATGCAAACCTGAATCGGCGCAAACGACGGCATCGCGTGGTAACGCTCGACGAAGCGCCGCAAAAAAATGCGCTACGGATGCATGCTCTACGCCCTGCACGAACGGCTCGACGATGTTTGCGGCAGATTTGCGAAGACGGTTCGCACGACGCTCGATCTCATCCCTCGTCCAGACGCATTCGAAATGCCCCGCATGTTTGACGAGCTTTGGGAGCAGACGATCGAGAAAAGATCCGACGTCTTCAACAAACGACACCCTGGCGGGGCAGGTCACTCCAAGAATATCTTCGCTTCGATCGACGCGCACGAGCCGATCGGACGGAAGCTTCAACTGAAAGCCTATTGTTCCGGAAAATCCGAGCTTGCATCCCAGCACGAGCACGAGATCGGAATGTTCCAGAAGCTGGTTCATTTCGGGAACGTTGCCTCGCTCGCCGTCGAAGCAAAGTGCAAGAGGATGATCTTCAGGTAATACGCCGCGCCCAGACGCAGTGCTGCAAACCGGCGCCCCAATCATCTCGGCAAGCTCGCGCACACGCTGCGAACCCCCAATCGCACCTTGTCCGACGAAAATAATCGGGCGCTTCGCATTCGCCAGAGTCGTAACCACATCATCCAAGTCTGCCAACGAAGTATCGAGCCGATCTTGCTCCGCGCTACGCTCGTCAGATTGGGCAGCGCTTTCGAGAGCGCTTTGCAGGGTTTCGACGATGACCGGGCCTGGCTCGCCGCTAAGAGCGAGCGCGATCGCCTTTTCGAGTTCAGGCCCAATATCGGCGGCCACATCGATCCGAAAAGTTCCCTTGCAGAGCGGTGCAACGACAGCCCGCTGATCGATGGCCTGCAGATAACGACGATGGTCAGTGCCGGGCGTTCGTCCGACCACATGGAGAAGCGCGGCGGAGTCCTGCAACGCTTCCGCAATCGGAGTCAGCGCCCACGTGAAGCCAGGTCCAGGAATCGTGAAAAGCGGCGCCAGGCGGCCCGAAGCGCGATAATAGCCGATTGCCATGAACCCGGCCGCCAGTTCATTGGTCGTCAGCACCGAATGAATGCTGCTTTGGCGGAGTGCATCATAGAGCGCGATGTTCTGACTGCCTGGAACACCAAACACGTGGCTGACACCGCGCGAAACGAGATATGAGCACAGTTGAGCGGCGCCCGTTTTCATTGTTTGGCGCGCCCCCCCGAGCGCCTTGCCAACCCTTTGATGTTCGACAGCAAGCCTCTTGCTCCCGATATCATGCGATATGACAAACGGCGCGGCGCATCGAGAACGAATGTCGTTCGAAGTTCACCGCCAAGCTGGCTTTTGAAGTGCGAAACCGAATTCAGCGCGGCGTCCGTGAGGTCGACGCCAGAGTAGCCGAGTGTCGACAAAGCCTCGAACGATTTCCAGCGCAGGAACGCCGAAACCCCACTCCGCTGAAATTCCTGATCTGTCGCCGCGGCAGCGATATGACATATCGGATTGGGCCCAAGAAGAACGAGCTGACTGGCAATGACACGGCCAGACGTGTCGCGCGCCTCGAACAACCGGCATAGCGACGCCGATTGCAAGTCTTGGAAAAACGCTTTGAATGTCCGGTCTGTCAAATAGTGACCGTGCTCGCGCCGGTCCATGATTGAAACATGCAGCTTGTAGAAGGCGTCAAAATCACCATTGTCGTGAAACAATACGCCCTCTCGCTCGCAGCGCTTCACGAGGCGCCGCAAGTTCTGCTCGACGCGATTCCAAAGTGCATCGGTATCTGAGATATCGACGACATAAGAATAGCGCGGCGTAGCGGCCCAGCCTGCTGCCACGAACGGCCGTACATCACTCAGCGAACTCGGGCTCGCCAACGTAAGAAGCCCGCAGCCTCTTTGCCTGAGCGCGGGTTCCAGCACTTCGATAATTTTCAGGTATCGCGACGTCTGCTCGGACGGATAGCGGGTATCGAACCGGCGCAGGAGAATGCCATTGTAATAGAGGAGCGGCCGGGGGAAAGAGCACGGTCCGGATCTGGAATCTTTTTCATAGAGCGCCACTCCTCCGGCAAGCTCATCGCCCCGTCGCACACCAATCAGCGTGAAGCGTCCTCCGTCCGCGCGACTTAGAGCGGCCAAATATTGTGGCAACGCATAAATGGTGCCCTCCGGAGACGCGGCCACGAACTTAAGCCACTCGTCATACCGGCTCTCGGACACGATCTCGCTGCGATATTCAGTTCCCATGTACGTTTGCCCCACCGGCTAGAAAGCTTGTGTGCTCAAGCTCCGCAGCCCAACAGCGTAATCAAGTCGATACCCGTCGCGGGACGGGAGCTATAGCACGGCTATTTGCCATTCACAGGCGAACCGCGCAGCATCCCTAACCGGGTTCGCTGACCCTGCGAACCGAGCATCGCAGCAACGATTGAGCCTCAAACACGTTTGCGCCAGCTTGCCGGCAGATGATCCTCCAGGAGTTTTCCCGCAACCTTAATGGGTTCGGTACAGTGGAATAGCCCGGCGACAATGCTCAAATACAAAAGACTACAAAACAATCCGGATAACAGCATCCGCGCCACGCCTGAAAAATTGGCAGGAAACAGATCCTGCAAGAACCAACCCGCCAAGAGGATTAGAACTGAAGCAATCAATTGCGCCTTCACCGCGTGAAATGCGGATGTCGCATCGATGCCGACGGGCTTGCCTGCATAGGTGATTGCCGGAAAGGCCATGAGAGAACCGGCGATGGAAACGGCGATCGCCACTCCGATCGGACCGAACGGTAGCCCGGCCAATACCGCCAGCACCTGTGCCGACGCCGTCATGACGCCCCAGTTTCTCCAGCGATCCGGCCTGCCGATTGCGAGATGCAGCCAGCCCTGCGAACTATGTACGACATGAAAAATGCCGCGCACTGCGAGGATGCTTAAGATAAGTCCACTTTCCCGCCACTTCTCACCGAGAATTGTGACAACGAAATCATGCGCCGTCACGGATATGATCGCGGCGGCCGGCATGACGTAAAAGGAGAGCACGGATAGCGCGGAATAAAACTTCCGTCTCAGGGCTTCCTGACTGGCTTGCAGCTTGCCCAGCGCGGTGCTGCCGACGGTGTGAACCTGGGCAAGCGTATTGACGATCGAGTTATCATAAAAAACGAGAGCGTTCTGATAAAGCCCGACGTCGTGCGGACTATAGAATAAGCCGAGCGCAATGCGATCAACCGATCTTGCCACGGCCACCGTCGTCGAAAATCCGACGACGTGCATTCCGAAGCGTACCATCGAGGCGACCTCGCCGCCGGACTCAGGCAGACCCGGCCTCCAGCTGCACGCCAGCCATGCCCCGATGGCGACAAGCAACGCATTCACAATTGGCCGTGCAACGAGAGCCCAGTAGCCTGCCCCATGAAGCGCAAGCGGAATGGCGATGGCGACGCCCGCTAAAGTTGCCAGGATTTGAATGCGTGCGATCATCGTGAACTGCATCGTGCGCCGAAGCAGTGCCATGTGCTGCCCCGTCATACCGACCAATAGAAAGGGAAGCGCGGAAAAGAATGCGATCGGCTCCAATCGTGGATCACGATAGAGCCAAGCGATAACCGGACCGCTGATGGCGACGAGTAAGGCTATGGCCGCGCCGATCGCCGTGCTGAGCCAGAACAGGCTGCTGACATTGCCTTCGGTGATCTCGCGCCGCTGCATCGTGGCGTCGCCCAGCCCGAAGTCGATCAAAAACGGCGCGAAACTCGTGAGAACCGTGACGATTGCAACCAAGCCAAAATCGTCTGGCGTCAGCAGCCGCGCCAAAACGACTGCGGCACCAATTTGTAGAATGGCGCTGCCATACGTGCCGACAACGGAAATCGCGCCGCCGCGTAGAGCCTTTCGGCCAAGTTCGTCGGAATCCCGGAGTGGCTGAAAATAGATGCTGTTTGGCATGGCCCCATTACAGCTGCCGTGGATGGCGTAGGAAGCATCCGCGAAAGAGGTTTCGAATTAATGGTAAAGACGTCCGCTCTTTTCCGCCGCGCGCTATTACCCCGGGCCTGCCCGGTCACGCTCTTCACTTGGGCGAACCGGCGCAGGACTTCGCGATCCACGGTCCGCGCCAGCACGGCATCGCGCGAGGCGCATCTTATGAGAATACGGCTGCTTCATCGGTAGCAGGCAGAAAGCTCAGTCCTAATCTAAACGGCCGATCCCACCCGCCACCAAATGGTGTTAGCAAAGGGGTCTCGTTATGGAGTGACGTGCCGTGCTTCGCCGTTTTGTCATCATGTGCGCTCTCAGTTTCCCGATGGCCGTGGAAGCCTCGAATGCTTCATGGACCTGCGAACCGGTCTGGAGCTTCAGTGAAATGGGCGACAAAACATATTCAGGGTCAGGAGATACTGAAGCGACCGCGCAGCAGGCAGCTCGCAAGAGCTGTGTCACTCATAACCGAGGCATAGAACTTGATGAGTTTTGTCTTGCCGACCCGAAGACAACCGCATGGCATTGCACTCAGCAACACAATGGCGCAGACGGCTCGCCAACGAATGGTTGATACCGAACCGGTGTCTGGCCGCGTCGGGAACGACGGTTAGATACTCGTCTTTGATGGGATAAAATCTTCAAATTTTTCATCGAGATCGGGGAACGCATCCAACGGTTTTAACGCCGACACGTGTTGAAGATTTGCAAAAGCATCAATGTCATGTCGTTTGGTCGGAGCGAGAGGATTTGAACCTCCGACCCCCAGTCCCCCAGACTGGTGCGCTAACCAGGCTGCGCTACGCTCCGTCCCAGACGTCCCGCCAATGTCATGAAAGCCGCTCTTCGGGCCTCACGGCCACCGTCGCGGTCGTCCGCGTTGGGTAAAGGAACGCTCCCCGCCCGTCAAGGCGCGATGGCAGCCGATGAGGTGGGCTGGATCACAAATGCCCGATTGGACGTCTTGGGCGCCGCCCGCGAAGCCTAACGCCGGTATTCCGGCAACCGCTTCAGGATGTCGATGATCGGATAGTCGACCCAGGCATGGGTTACGAGATCGCGGTGGCGGCCGGAACCGCCGGGAGCGACCGTTACGCCGCCCGTCGCAAGCCGTGTGTTGAGTTCCGGACTGACGTCAACGTCATGTGCCGCGAGGATACCCTCGAGCTGCGCATTCTGATTTCGCGTCGATCCCAGATAGACGCTGACAAAAAATGCCGACGGATCGGCCTCAATCCAGTGCGCGAACTTATCCAGATCACCATAAAGGGAATCGAGCAGCACCACGCCTCGGACGCGCTTCTTCAGGCCGCCCTGCTCGATCGCCGACGCCGCCGCGACGTAGCCGCCGCTATAAGCCACGAGAACGATCGGCATGCTGGCGAACGTCCGCAGCGCCCGCTTATCGCCGAAAAGGCGTGCCAGCTGCTGCCCGGCTTCACCAACAAATCGACCGAAGGCGCCCGGTTGCCAGAACTTACCGGCGCTCGAATCGCGCGCATCGATCGCAAGCTGCGGAGCCACAAGCACGACATTGGCATTCGAAGCCGAAATCTGCGCCGGCACCTTCTGGCGGTCGAGCACGTCACGCTCGAGCGTCGCGCCGTGACCGTGGAAGAAGACGAGCATCAACGCCGGACGGCGGATGTCGAAGCCCTTCGGGATGTGCAGTAGCACACGGTTATCGTTGTACGTCTCATCTTCCCAATAGACGCGACCCGAGCCTGTGCGGTGGCCCTTGCGGCTGCCTTCGACGACATTCAGAAAAGGCGCAGCCGAGCCAGGCATCATGCCGTGGTAGGGAAATGGCGCGGTGTCGAACGGGACGAGCGCCGTCCGCGCCGTTGCGAGCGGCGCCGTGCGCGACCGGACCTGTGTCTTTGACGGCGTAATCTGGCGATGATTTCCGGTCTTGCGGGCGGCCCAAGCGCCTGCACTACCGAGAGTTAATGCCAGACCTCCAAATGCCGCCGCGAGGAACCCCCGTCGCCCGTGATTCATGATCTTAGGTGCAATTCTGTGCGGACAGATCGATCTCTAGTGTATGTCCCGCCAAGTTTAGAATTCCATTTACCTTCGCCGGCAATAGGCAGTTGGCGTCAGGCAGCATTTTCGCGACCATAAAGTCCAAAATTGTCCAGATCGTGAGTTAAAGAACGAATGAACTCCGCCTGCCTGCGAGCACGAACGCGAAAATCCCGGTGCAGCTGGACGTCAGGTGTATTTTGGCAACGCGAATTGAACATGTCGCGGCGACCGTTGTTGGATCTTATGCGACTCAATACTGTCGCCGAATTTGCTAGGGCCAAGCCTTTCTGATGACCAGCTCAACCAGCACGAGCGCTCCGTCTCCCAAGGCACCCGCTCTCAATGTCCGAACCGTCTCGACGATGACGGCCGTCGCTCTCGCCGTCGCCGACATGATCGGCATCGGCGTGTTCACCAGCCTCGGCTTTCAGGTCAAGGACATCCCCTCGGCGTTCTCCGTGCTGATGCTATGGATCGTCGGCGGCGTCGCGGCGCTTTGCGGCGCCCTGTCCTACGCCGAGCTTTCGGCGGCCTTTCCGCGCTCCGGCGGCGAATACAATTTCCTGTCGCGGATCTATCATCCGGCTATCGGCTTCCTCGCCGGCTGGATCTCCGCGACCGTCGGCTTTTCCGCGCCGATTGCGCTCGCAGCGATGGCGTTTGGCTTTTATTTCAAAGGCATCGTTCCGGGTGCGTCGCCGCTGCTTCTCGGCCTTGCCGTCGCGTGGCTCATCACATTCATCCATCTGAGTGGCGTCAAGCACTCGGCGAACTTCCAGAACGTATCCACGCTGATCAAAGCCGCCTTGATTGTCGGACTGATCATTGCCGGATTGGCCGTCGGCGAACCGCAGCCGATCTCGTTCGCGCCATCGGCAAACGACGTGAATTATATGGCGAGCGCACCGTTCGCGGTGAGCCTCGTCTTCGTCATGTATGCCTATTCCGGGTGGAATGCCGCGACCTACATCGCCGGCGAAATCCGCGACCCGGCGGTCAGTCTCCCTCGGGCCATCATCGCGGCGACGCTCATCGTCGTCGCTCTCTATGTCGCGCTGAACGCGGTATTCCTGTACACGACGCCGATCGAAGCGATGGCCGGTCAGCTCGATATCGGCCTGATCGCCGGCAAGCACATCTTCGGCGAGGTCGGCGGCCGCATCGTCGGCGCGCTGATCTGCATCGGACTGATTTCCTCGATCAGCGCCATGACGTGGATCGGGCCGCGCGTGACGATGACGATGGGCATCGACCATCCCCTCCTCGCGCCACTATCTCAGACCTCACGTGACGGCGTGCCGACGACGGCCCTGCTGCTGCAGCTTGCGATCGTCAGTGTCCTTCTCATGACGCAAAGTTTCGAGGCGGTGCTCGACGTCATTCAATTCAGTCTGACGCTCTGCTCGTTCATGGCGGTGCTCGGCGTCATCGTGTTGAGGGCAAAAGAACCCGGCCTGACGCGACCTTATCGGACTTGGGGCTACCCATTGACGCCACTTATCTTTCTCGGTGTCACGGGCTTTATGATGTATCACCTTATCGCAGAGCGGCCGCTACAGTCCCTCGCGGGTCTCGCCATCATGTTGGCGGGCTTGGGAGTTTATGCAGTGTCCCAATCACGCCCGCTTACGGCTCGGATCTAATTGGATCACCTCATGGCAAGAATGCGGTTTCTCGCTACCATCATCGGCGCATGCGTCGTTGCACTGACATCGGCATCGAACGTTTCATTCGCCGCGAGCACGAGCCCGGATGACACGGCTCGCTTCCTTGCGGGCCTGCCGCCATCGGCTTCGTCGCCGATCGCGACATACGCCGGCGACGCATTCTGGAAACAGCACGCCAAAAGCTTCGATGATTCCTGGAACGGCCTCGAAAAGCGGCAGCTGAGCAAGGTCCGCTCTTTCGTTTCAAAGAATTTGACCAACCCGCAGCCGGTTCTGTTCTATTTCTTCAGCGGCCCGGACTTCCTTTACGCGGACGCATTCTTCCCATCGGCCGATACTTACATCATGGCGGGACTCGAGCCGCCGGGCCCGGTTCCCGATCTCGGCAAGTTCTCGCGCGGCGAGCTTCCCGGCACTCTGCGCGAGCTTCGCGGCTCGCTCAATTCGGTGCTGAGCTACAGCTTCTTCCGGACCAAATCGATGCGCGTCGATTTCAGTCACGGACGGTTGACTGGCACGCTCCCAGTTCTGATGACGTTCCTGGCGCGGTCGGGCAAGACGATCTACGACGTCTCGCTGTTCGACCTGCAGGCCGACGGGACGCTCCATCCTGAGGACGAGAAGATCGCGAACGCGACGGCCAAGGCCGCGAAGATCATCTTCTCCGACAATACCGGTAAGAAGCGCACGCTCTATTATTTCAGCACGGATCTTTCGAACGGCGGCATCGACGCCAGCGGTTTCATGAAGTTCTGCGATACGTTCGGTCACGGCGACAGCTTCATCAAGAGCGCGTCCTACCTGATGCACGAAGACAAGTTCTCGACCGTGCGCGATTACCTCTTGAAGCACAGCGATGCCATTCTGGAGGACGACTCCGGCATACCGATCCGCTTCTTCGCGCAAGGCTGGCGTCTGCAGCCCTACGGCCGCTATGTCGGACCGATCCCGCTGTTCGCCGGACAACGCCAGACACAGCTCAATGACGTGTTCGGAAAAGGCCGCTCCACACCGATCGATTTCGGTCTCGGCTATCGCTGGCGGCCGATGGAATCGAACCTGCTGCATGCCGTTAAGGACGGCACCGTTACTGCCATGGTGATCCCGCCCGAGAATCCCGTCGCGGATGCGGATCAACGCAAAAGCCGGATCGTGACGAAAGCCGCGATCAGGGAATCCAAGGCCGACGCCCCGCCAAGGCGCCGCGTTCGATACTACAACAACCGGCCTAGGGAACAGGCGCGCGTCTATAACCCCTACACGATCTTCGGATATAAGCCCTGACGTTGCGCGCGCAGGAGCGCGCAACGATTGCTGATCGCCGCGGCTAGTGCAGGAAATCTCGCAATGCCTCGGCGCTCACCGGAAAGCGTCGAATGCTGATCTCAACCGGCAGCGTATCGGCGGCGATGGCGGCGATATAGGGCGCCTCCACATCGAGAGCCGCCGTAGCCAGCGAACACTGTTCGAAGTTTTGCGCCAGCCTCGCGGCGCCTCCGATCACGCCTTCTTCCGTAAGTAGGGCACCGATACCGGATCCGCGCGCCTTGGCGATGGCCTCAAGCCGTACCCAAGCCCTGAGCACGTCGACGTCGCTTTCAGGATCAATCGCGTTGCCATCGGCAAGACCAGCCGCCGCCGCAACGATCCGCCGCCGCCGATCCGGAGACATCGACAATGTTCGACGGCATTCAATGTCGATGCCGACCGGCGAGGACCGGCAAACGGCAATCAGAGCCACGCTCGCCGTGTGCGAAACATTGAAGTGCGGCCAGCCTTCACCGAGCGTCGGCCGTCCACCGGACGCAATTACAAACTCCGCACCACGCATCTCCAGCCCTGCTGTGCGCTCGAGAACGATGCGCGTCGCAATCCGCGCTCCGCGCCAAAGGGTCTGTCGCGCGGGATCATCGGAAAGCCTGTCGGCGCGAAGCTGATCGGACGCTGAAAGCCGAGGCGTGCACGCTTCTTCACGCTCGATAAGCGCACGGGATTGATCAAGATCGACAAACACGACGTCGAGATCTTGAAGGCTCGCGCGTGAAGCTTCTCCTCGGGCCGTCGCCGCAGCCGTGCTCACGTGCGGCTCACGCGCGCCTTTTTCCCCTCCTCGACGCGGCTGCTCGTAGATTGAGCAACAGGCTGCCCAAGCAAGATCGCGCGCGCGATCTGGAGTTCGCGAATAGCGGAAAGAACATGCACGTTCATCGCGCAGCTGGGAGCTTTCGGCTCCGGAGCAGCCGACGCGTCCTGCCGCAGAGATACGCTGGCGGCTGGCGCGACGATCGGTTTGCGCCCGCGTTTGCGCGCTTGCGGCGCTACCGCCGCTCCATCAACGGCACCCTGCGGCGCGGCGGATCTCCGAGCGGCCGCCTTCACCTGATCGACGCCGTGCTCACGCAAAATCTTTTGAACGCCCCGGATCGTATAGCCTTCGGCGTGCAGCAATGTGCGAATGCCGCGCAAAAGCTCCATGTCTTCGGGACGGTAATAGCGCCGGCCGCCACCGCGCTTCATTGGCCGGATCTGCGGGAAACGCCCTTCCCAGAACCGCAACACGTGCTTCGGGATTTCCAGTTCGTCAGCGACTTCTCCGATCGTGCGAAACGCTTCCGCCGATTTGCTCATCGCCACTGCCTTTCCAATTTGCCGAAGTCGTCGCGGGAATATCTCCCGTGCCGTCACCCGCATTCAACGGGGAAGCGCCGCTAGCGCTTCACGTGACCTTTGTTGATGCGGTCCTTCATGATGTTCGAAGGACGAAACACCAGAACTCTGCGCGGCGTGATCGGCACTTCCTCGCCGGTCTTCGGATTGCGCCCGACGCGCTCGCCCTTTTGCCGAATTCCGAACGAGCCGAACGACGAGAGCTTGACGGGATCGCCTTCCGCGAGACTGCCCGAAATTTCTTCGAGCACACGCTCCACGAGATCCTGGCTTTCGTTGCGCGGCAGCCCGACTTTTGAGACGACGGCTTCCGCCAGATCCGCCCTCGTCAATGTCTTGCCGACCATTTTTTATTCTCCCATCCACGCCGCAGACCAATCATGGTAGCGGCAGTTGGTCGCGGGGTCAACGTAATGCGTTGAAGAAGCACATAAAAAGTTGCCGGAGCGCGCAATTTTTCCTCTGAGGCAAGAGCGTGCCGGCTACCAGCGCGCCAGCACCGCACCCCAGGTGAATCCGCCGCCCATCGCCTCCATCAGGATCAGGCTGCCTTCCTTGACCCTATGGGCCTCGAAGGCCTCGTTGAGAGCGAGCGGGATCGACGCGGCCGACGTATTGCCGTGCTTGTGCAGCGTCATGACGATCTTCTCGGGCGCGACACCGAGCTTTTTCGCGATGCCGTCGAGAATACGCTTGTTAGCCTGATGCGGAATGAAGAGATCGATCTCGTCCGCCGCATAGCCGGTTTCAACGAGCGTCTCCTCGATGACGCCGGAGATCTTCTGGATGGCGTGCCGGAAAACTTCGCGCCCGTTCATCCGCAGATGTCCGACCGTTTTCGTCGAACCCGCCCCGCCGTCGACATAGAGCAGGTCTTCGTAGCGCCCGTCCGACCGCAGCCGCGTCGCGAGGATGCCGCGATCGTTGCGCGTGCCGTGTTGCGGCTGAGCTTCGAGAACGACCGCCCCGGCACCGTCGCCGAACAGCACGCACGTCGAACGGTCCGACCAGTCGAGAATGCGCGAAAACGTCTCCGCGCCGATGACAAGGGCGCGTTTCGATTGCCCCGTCTTCAAAAAATTGTCCGCAATCGCCAGCGCGTAGACGAAGCCCGAGCACACCGCCTGCACGTCGAAGGCCGCGCCCTTGGTGACACCAAGCATTGACTGAATGCGAACCGCGGTCGCCGGAAACGTGCGGTCCGGGGTCGCCGTCGCGCAAACAATCAGGTCGATGTCGATCGGATCTATGCCGGCGCGCACCAGCGCCTGCTTCGCGGCCGCCGCGCCGAGATCGGACGTCTTTTCCGTTTCGTCCGCGATGTGACGATTGGCGATCCCTGAGCGCTCTTGGATCCACGCATCGCTCGTGTCGACGATCTTCGACAGATCCTCGTTCGAGACGATGCGCTTGGGCAAATGCGCGCCGACACCGCGAATAACCGAACGAAGGACTGCGACCACGCCTAGACCTTTCCGAGCGCGCCGCCGGCGGAACGTTCGGGCGAAACACCGCCGCCACTGGCCGCCGACAGCCGATGATGAAAACCGTCGATATCAGCCGTCAGGCGCGCGATCAAACCCGAATCCGCCATTTCGTAAGCAAGATCGACGGCGCTCGCAAATCCGAAGGCATCGGTGCCGCCATGGCTCTTCACCGCAATACCGTTAAGCCCGAGGAATGTGCCGCCGTTAACCCGTCGCGGGTCCATTTTCTGCTTCAGGACGCGGAAGCCGCCTTGGGCAAAAAGCGCACCGAGCTTGCTCATGAACGAGCTGGTCATTGCGGCTTTGAGGTAGGTGCCGATCTGCCGGGCCGTGCCCTCCGCGGTCTTGAGCGCGATATTGCCCGCGAAGCCCTCGACGACGACGACGTCGACGGCGCCCTGCCCGATCTGATCCCCCTCGACAAAACCTTTGTAGTCGAGCGGCAGCGCCTCGACTGACTTGAGCAGCGCATGCGCCGCCTTCACTTCCTCGTTGCCCTTCATCTCTTCGGTTCCGACGTTCATCAGCCCGACCGAGGGCCGCTCGACGTGGAACAAGGCGCGCGCCATCGCCGCGCCCATCAGCGCATAGACAGTGAGTTGATCCGCCGACGCACCGATGTTGGCGCCGACGTCGAGGACGATGCTTTCCGATTTGATCGTCGGCCACAGCGCCGCAATGGCCGGGCGCTCGATGCCCGCGATCGGCCTGAGAACGAGCTTGGCGATCGCCATCAGCGCGCCGGTATTGCCTGCCGAAACGGCGGCGTCCGCCTCGCCCGATTTGACGGCTTCGAGGCTGAGCCACATGCTCGAGCCCTTGCCGCGACGCAGGGCCTGGCTCGGCTTCTCGTGCATCGAGATGATGTGGTCGGTGTGAACAACGCGCGACCGCGCCGCGAGCGCCGGATGCTGCGCAAGCGCCCCATCGATACGGGTCTTGTCGCCGAAAAAGATGAAACCCAGCGCCGGTTGCCGCTCGAGCGAAAGCGCGGCTCCAGGAACCAGGACTTCTGGTCCGTGGTCGCCGCCCATTGCGTCGATTGCGATTGTCTTCTGGCTCGCCATGCTCGCCGACCGGCCAAGGCTCGCGTTCGGCGCAACATTCCGCCGGACTCGATCTTAAACCTGTTCTAACCCCGAAATTCGTCGAGACCATAATCTTTTGAAGCCCGCGAACAAGGCGAAATAGCGCCTCATGCACGGTTGCCGCAGGAGAGCTATTTTTTGCTCTTCAGCTGCGACAGAGCCGCGAACGCGCTTGTTTCTTTTGGATCAGACTGACGCGGGTCCTGCCAATCGAACTCCGCCCCTTGGCGGCGCGGATAAGGGTCGAGCGACGCGGAAACTGTCTCGAAAACGATACGGCCGACTGGAATAACGCCGCGTTCGAGAATATCGACATCCGGCCCCGCGAGCACGCTTGCCTCGTCCTCCGCATTGGCGACCTCGTGGCGAAACTCAACGTCGAACGGTGCGTCGATCTCGTCAGCCACAGGTTCGAGCGTCACGACACAAGCCTGCTCGAGGGTAGCCGTCGCTCTTCCCGCAAGCCGGTAGCTGCCGTCGCTCTGAAGTTTAATGCGATAGCGCGCCGACAGGCGTCCGAGGTTCAGCAGTTTGAGTGCCTCTGCAATGGCCGCGCGTTCACTTTCGCTCGCTTCGCGCTCGCGATCGAGCCCACCCGCCGGAATATCCGTCACGTTGTGAACCCATTCTCGCAAATGTTCGTTCACGATGCCTCCTCCACGCCGTTGCCTTCCAGGAGATGAGCAAGGCCCCCACGCTCCACCAGCGTGTCGAACGGCTCCGCCGATGAAAGAACCGCCGCTGCCCGCATGTATCGCCCAAGACGAGCGGCGCCGTCACCGGCGGCCGCATCGCCTGCGAAAACATACTGGCCGATGCCGTCTTCGAGACCTGTTCCTTGCGCCGCCAGCCCCGACCGGTAAACCGAGGTGCGCTCGTAGAAAGCCCCTGCGGCACGTTTCACCTTTTTCCCGACAACCATGTCTCCGACGCCCATCTCCCGCATGCAGTCGTCCATATCGGTGACGAACGTCTCGATGGTGCGCTGCGCCACGTCCGGATCGGGCGAATTCTGCCCCTTCAGGCCCTCGAGCATCAGAAAGAGATGCGCTGCGACCAATTCGAACCGGCCTTCGGGTGTGTCAGGGACGCCCATGTCCCTATAAAAAGCCGGATGCCGGGCCGCGGCCACGACGCTGCCATAAAGCTTTTCTGCTGTGCGGTGAGCTTCCGCGCGTCGCCTGAACCAGTGCAACATAGCTTGTAAGGTTCCTTGATCCGCCTGGGAGCCGAGGGAAATGTCTGGGGATCGTGCGCGGCATCGCGTATGGCTCGCGTTGCCCGCTTCTGATGCGCATTCTAAACACAGCACGTCAGAGAGCGAAGCGATTCTGAGGGGATGAAGGGTCGAATGCGACAGCATGGCAAGACCGAAGGGCTTGTGGCGGCGACGTGCCGTCTTATCGCCCTCGCCTCTCTTTTGGCGCTGGCCGGCTGCGGCGGGACGGTCACGAAGCATGGCCAGGTGTTCAAGGATACGGACCTGCAGGCCGTCCAGGCCGGCATGAGCCAGGACCAGGTGCGTGCTGCCCTCGGTACGCCTGCGACGACCGCCATCATCGGCGATGGCCGCGCCTTCTATTACATCTCGAGCACCGACACGCAGACCTCCTTCTTCCTTCCGACCGAGCAAAGCCGCCAGGTGGTTGCCGTCTATTTCACCAAAGGCGGCACCGTCGATCACGTCGCCAATTATGGCTTGAAGGACGGCAAGGTCTTCGACTTCGTCAGCCGCAAGACCCCGGCTCCAGGCGGCCGCGACGAAACCATCCTGAACCAGATGTTCCGCAATCTCGGGAAGCAGCAGCTCTTCGGAGCCGGCAGCGCATTCGGCGGTTAACGACGTCCGTGCCGCGTCCGGCAATGCTGGTTGTGCCGCGCGCTAGCGCTGCTGTGCTGGCTCGCCGTGTCGGCCTGATGCGCGATCCTAAATTGACGGGCGAAATTCTCGCCGTCCCGTTCTATGCTCGCCTCTCAACACCGGGCAGGTAGCGTCATGACCGAAAATATCGAAGAAGGCTTCATAGCTTTCATTGCCGACGGCCAGGAAGGCATCGGCGCCGTTCGCGAGGTCAACGAAACGTCCATCGTCATTTACGTCGAAAATGCCGGCGAATTCGCCGTGCCGCGCACAGCCGTCAAGGACGTCCATTTTCAGAAAGTGATCCTGCGTGCGGATCGTCTCGATAAGCGGCTGCTCGAGGCGATCGGGCATGAGCACGACAGCGAGGATCCGAATCTCGTCGGCTAAAGTGCTTCCGGAAAAGTGGGCACCGATTTTCCGATAAGAAGCACGACAAAACAAAGAGCTAGAGCCTGTCCGCGCTTCCACCAAAATCGGAAAGGCTCCAGCGACGCATATCTCTCGCCCGCGAACGTTCGGCGAAATAAAAAAAGGCTCCGGATGACCCGGAGCCTTTTTCATTTGATGGATCAGCGTCGGCTCACCAGTGCGCGAGCACCGCGAGCAAGAGCAACGCCACGATATTGGTGATTTTGATCGCCGGATTGACGGCGGGACCGGCTGTATCCTTGTAGGGATCGCCGACCGTATCACCCGTGACCGATGCCTTGTGCGCTTCCGAGCCCTTGACGTGCTTCACGCCGTCACTGTCGACGAAACCGTCTTCGAAGCTCTTCTTGGCGTTGTCCCAGGCACCACCGCCCGAGGTCATCGAGATGGCAACGAAGATGCCCGTGACGATCACGCCGAGTAGCATCGCGCCGACGGCCGAGAACGCCGCGCCCTTGCCGGCGATGGCATTGATGACGACGAACAGCACGATTGGCGACAGCACGGGCAGCAATGACGGAATGATCATTTCCTTGATTGCAGCGCGCGTCAGAAGGTCGACCGCCGCAGCATAGTCTGGCTTCTCGGTGCCCTTCATGATGCCCG